>NZ_JACVEE010000002.1:1200000-1800000 GCF_015355755.1 Nocardia sp. XZ_19_385 | reverse complement strand
CTGGCCGAGGTCCTGCAGGGCGCGCCCGCCGGCAAGCCGATCCTGCTGGCGCTGCACCATCCGCCCGCGCCGCTGTTCAGCCCGGTCGTCGATGCGATCGCGCTGGAGGATCCGGACCGCTTCGCCAAGCTCGTCATGGACGACGACCGGATCCTCGGCGTCCTCACCGGCCACGCGCACTCCGCGGCGACAACGACTTTCGCGGGCAAGCCACTGCTGATCGCGCCGAGCACCGCGTCTGTTTTGGGTGGGGAGTGGGAACTCGAACTCCCGGACCACGTCATGGATTACGCCCCGGACCCGTCGGTCGCGCTGCACATCATCGAAAACAATCGGATCACAACCCATTTCCGCACCGTCCCGATGGGCGGCCGGATCGGCGTGCTGCCCACCGAACCGAGCCCGGAACCCACCCTGCACGTGTGAGCCTCACCGGGCCGGCGCGCGTTCCCTGCGGTAGACGGCGGGAGTGCTTCCGGTCCAGCGCTTGAACGCGTAGATGAACGTGGACGATTCGGCGTAACCCAGGCGAATCGCCACATCGCTGACCGACAGCGGTGTGGCGGTGAGCATTTCCTCCGCCAGCGCGCGCCGGACCTCGTCCAGCAGTGCCCGGTAGCTGGTCCCCGCGGCGTCGAGATGGCGGCGCAGCGTGCGCGTGCTCATATTGAGATGGCCTGCGACAGTGTCGATTCCGGGCGGTGCGCAGAACCCGTCGGCGCCGCCGGGCACCAGCAGTTCGCGCACCTGGGCCGCGATGCCGGTGCGGGCCCGGCGGCGATCGACCAGCTCGCGGCACTGCGCCAGGCACATCGCCCAGGTGTGCTCATTGGCTTGCGGCAGTGGCTGTTCCAGCACCGCGGGGTCGAGCGCGAACAGATTGTAGGGCTGCCCGAACCGCGGCTGGACGCCCGTGACGTCCTGGATTCGGTCTGCGTAAGCCGGTGCGGGGAAACGGAATTCGGCCCGGACCAGGCGCAGCGGAGCGCCCATCAGGTCACTCATCACCTGGTTCATCGCGGTCACATCGCGCTCGACGAGGAACTGCCGCACGTCGGCGGGCACCCCTTCGTCGTGCACCCACGCCACGAACTCACCCGCGTTCCATTCCGCGACCGGCAGGCAGAAGGTGAAGCTCAGATCCAGGTAGCGCAGCGCGAACGCGATCGCCTCGCCCAGCGTCGGACTGCTGACGCAGGCGAAACCGAAGATCCCGAAGGTGGTGATGCGGTACCGGCGGCCGACCTCCACGCCGAGGGCGGGCACCTCGGCGAGTTCGCGGACCAGGTTGCGGATGACCGCGAGCTCGATGTGCGCGTCGATCTGGGCGTCGGGATTGTGCAGCGTCGGCTCGCTCAGCCCGGTCCCGGCCAGCATGCGCGCGACCGGCACCCCGTGTTCGCCCGCGTAGCCGACCATCAGCGCCACGCTGGCGATACCGCGCGGGAAGTTCCAGTCGCGTATCCCCGGATCAAGAAGACGCTGCATGTGACCCATTATGGCCGAATTTGTCGATCGGCCTGACGCCCGCCCCTAGAGTGGAGGATGGAGTCTGTGGGGTGGATCACAGACCGGTAGGCAGCATCGAACAGCAGGCAGCGGCACATGACCAAGGACACGGATCCCTCGATCCTCATCATCGGCGCCGGGTTCGGCGGCATCGGCATGGCGATCGAATTGCGGCGCAACGGCTTCGGCGATATCGCCATCCTGGAGCGAGCCGCCGACATCGGCGGGGTGTGGCGGGAGAACACCTACCCCGGCGCGGCCTGCGACGTGCCCTCACCGCTCTACTCCTATTCCTTCGAGCCGAAACCGGATTGGCCGCAGCGCTATTCAGGCCGGGCCGCCATCCACGACTACCTGCGCGGAGTCACCGAGCGCCACCGTCTGCTCGACGCCATCGTGTTCGGTGCGGAAGTCACCCACGCCGAATTCGACGAGGCCACCGCCCGCTGGACCGTGCACACCACCGACGGCGCCGCCCGGACCTGCGACATCCTCATCCCCGCGGTCGGCCAGCTGTCCCGCCCCGCGCTGCCCGCCATCCCGGGCCTGGATACCTTCGCGGGCCAGGCATTTCACTCCGCCGAATGGGACGACAACGTCGAACTGACCGGCAGGCGTGTGGCCTGCATCGGCACCGGAGCCAGCGCCATCCAATACATTCCGGAGATCCAGCCGAAGGTCGAGCAGCTCACGCTGTTCCAGCGCACCCCCGCCTGGGTGATCCCCAAATTCGACACCGACTACTCCCCCATCCAGCACAAACTCTTTGCCCGCCTGCCCGGCGCCCTGCTCGCCGAACGCTTCGGCTGGTGGGCCATCGCCGAGTTCGTTTCCCTGGGCCTGGTGGAGTTTCCGGCGATCGCGCGCTTGGTGGCAGCACTCGCCACCCGCCACCTGAACAAACAGGTAGAGGACCCCGAACTGCGCGCCAAACTCACCCCCGACTACCCGATCGGATGCAAACGCGGCCTGTTCTCCAACGACTACTACCCGGCCCTGACCCAGCCCAACGTCCACGTCGAAACCGCGACCATCACCGAAATCACCCCCGCCGGCGTACGCACCGCCGACGGCACCGTGCACGAAGCCGACATCATCATCTACGGCACCGGCTTCAAGGGCACCGAATTCCTCTGGCCCATGCAGATCTTCGGCCGCAACGGCCACAAACTAGCCGACACCTGGTCCGACGGCGCCCACGCCTACTACGGCATCACCGTCCCCAACTTCCCAAACATGTTCATGATCTACGGCCCGAACACCAACCTCGGCGTCGGCTCGATCATCTACATGATGGAATCCCAATCCCGCTACATCCGCCAAGCCATCGAACTCCTAGCCGACCACCCCCACCACACCCTCGACGTCCGCCCCGACCGAGAAGACCAATACAACACAACCCTGCAAAAACGCCTATCCCGCACCCCCTGGAACTTCTGCACCAGCTGGTACCGCAACCCCTCCGGCCGCATAACCAACAACTGGCCCGGCTCCCAAACCAGCTACCGCCGCAAGATCCGCAAACTAGACCCCGCCGACTACACATTGACGCCGCCCCCGAATCCCCACGCTCCAACCCACCCCACCCTCTGACTCAACCCACAGCCTCATCCACCCACCTGACCAACCGAGGTCCGCAACGCGAATGGCGAAGGCGCGCTGGCGACGTCGAGCGACCGATCCACGCCTTCACTCACCCGCCTCCCACGGTCAATGCATCACCTCAGGGCGAACGCCGAGCGCAGCGAGGCAAGCCCGAAGCAGTGCGGCACCGGGGAAGCGAAGCGCCCCCGGTGCCCATCCGAACCAAATCGGCAGGACGAACGCCGAGCGGCAGCGAGGTGTCGTCCTGGTGATTACGGCAGACTTGGACTCGTGCATGAACTGACGACCGTGCCTCCGCCCGGTTCCCCAGAACACGGCCCGCTGCGGCCGATCGAGCTGGCGACCGGGGCGGTGCTGGGCGGGGTCACTGTCGGCCTGGTCACCGTCGGCTCGGTAGTTCCATTCGCAGCCGCCCTGCAACTGGTGGCCGCCGTCCCAATGGGCATGCTCGCGCACCGGCACCGCTTGCGGGCGGTCACCGGCACCGCCGTCGCGGCCACCCTGGTCACCTTTGTCGCCGCGGGCCTGATGCCCGCCCTCGGCATCCTCATGACCGCCACCATCGGCGGCATCATCGGCGGCGTGAAGCGCCGTAACGGCGGCTTCTTCTCCGTCTTCGGCCTGGCGCTGCTGGCGGGGCTGGCGTGGGGGTTGCAGTCCGTCGTCCTGCTCCTGGTTTTCGCGCAGACCCGGATGCTGGTCTTCAACTCCATTCGCGACACCGCGCAGGGCACCCAGAAGATCATCGGGCGCTTCTCGGAGCTGGCACCGGCCGGCCAGGCCGTGGCCGATCTCACCGACGCGATTTTGCGCTGGTGGTGGCTCTACGTCGGCGGTGGCGTCGCCTTCGGTGTGGCGGTGAGCGCGCTGGTGTCCTGGTTCATTCTCGGTTCGGTGCTGGATCGGCTGGCGTGGCTGCCCAGCACGGATCGCCTCGACGCACCGGTCGACGAGCGGCCGATCGCACCGTTGCCGGTGACGTTGCGCCGGGCCGGATTCCGGTATCCGGGGGCCGACACGGACGCGCTGCGCGACATCGATCTGTCGGTTGAGGTCGGCGAGTTCGTCGCGGTGGTGGGGCACAACGGGTCCGGCAAGTCGACGTTGACCCGGCTGCTGGCCGGGCTGCCGCCCACTTCCGGCGTCGTCGACCGGCCCGGCTCCGCGGGGCTCGGGCATCTGGGCGGCACCGCGCTGGTCCTGCAGCGGCCGGAGAGCCAGACGCTGGGCGTGCTCGTCGCCGATGACGTGGTGTGGGGCTTGCCGGAAGAACTGTCCGGGCAGGTGGATGTCGAGGCCTTGCTCGCCGAAGTGGGGCTGGCGGGCATGGGCGGTAAGGAAACCGCCGCGCTGTCGGGTGGGCAGCAGCAACGGCTCGCGGTGGCGGCCGCGCTGGCTCGCCGGCCCGCGCTGCTCATCGCCGACGAGGCGACCTCGATGATCGACCCCGACGGCCGCCAGGAATTGGTCGCGCTGCTCGCCGGTTTGCCCAGGCGGCATCCGATGGCGGTGCTGCTGGTGACCCACCACGAAGCCGATGCCGCCGCGGCCGACCGGGTGGTGCACCTGGCCGAGGGACGCGCGGTCGAGCGGCTGCCCGACTGGCCCCGTCCGGTGTGGGACACCAGGCGCCGGCCGATGGGCCCGCCGCTGCTGGAACTGCGCGACGTGCACTACAGCTACAACCGCCGAACGCCCTGGGAGACAGCGGCTTTGCACGGCGTCGACCTCTCGGTCCGGCGCGGCGAAACGCTACTCGTGGTGGGCGGCAACGGATCCGGAAAATCCACGCTGGCCTGGATCCTGGCCGGCCTCATCGAGCCCACCTCGGGCACTTGCGAACTCGAGGGCAAGCCGGTGAGCCGGCAGATCAGGCGAGTTCAGCTGGCGTTCCAGCATTCCCGGCTGCAATTGCAGAAGCAGACCGTCGGCGAGGAGATCGCGGACTGGGGCGGGCGCGCCAAAGGCACCGGCGCGGTCGGCCGGGCCCTGGATGCGGTGAGCCTGGATCGGTACATGACCACGCACTCCATCGAGCGACTCAGCGGCGGCCAGGCCAAACGGGTCGTGCTCGCGGCGATCGTGACCTGCCGGCCGGAGGTTGTCGTCCTCGACGAGCCGTTGGCCGGACTCGATCCCGAAGGCCGCGCCGATATCGTGGAACTTCTTGCGCGGCTCCGGGATTCCGGCTTGACGCAGATCGTGATCTCGCACGACGTCGCGGATATGGCGGCCGTCTGCGACCGTACGGTGCATCTGGAGGCGGGACGCATCCTGGAGGCCGATCCGGTGCACAGTGCCGCGCGGCACTCCGATTCACCCCGGCCACGCGGCTCCGACGCGGTGTGGCGGCTCGAGCAGGGAGGCCAGGCATGACCATGGTGTTGTTCCGTCAGGTGCCGGTTGCCAGCCCGATACACAGCCTGTGGGCGGGTACGAAGATGATCGCGGCCTTTCTGCTCAGCCTGGTGCTGATGTTCTGGCCGACCTGGCTGGTGCTCGGGGCCGTCATCGTCTTCCTGCTGGTGATCGGCGTGGTGGCCCGGCTGCCGCTGAATACGCTGCCGCGGCTGCCATTGGTGTTCTGGGTCCTGATCGCCATCGGCGCATTGTTGAACGCGCCGGTGGGAAGTCAGTCGGTACTCAACTACTGCCGGATTCTGGTCTTCGGCTTGGTCCTGGTCACCGCGTCGTTCCTGATCGCGTGGACCACACCGATGGGTGAAATCGCGCCCGCCCTCGCGAAATTGGGCGCTCCGCTCCGTAAACTCCGGCTGCCCGTGGACGAATGGGCCGTCGTCGTCGCGCTAATGCTGCGTAGCCTTCCGCTGCTCCTGGAGGAGATCCGAATCCTGCGCGCGGCACGCAAACTTCGCCCCAAGGACCGCCTGCTCGAACGGGCCGCCGATGCCGCCCTGATCGATATCCTCACCGCTGCCATGGCCGTTGCCACCCGCCGGGCCAGCGAACTCGGCGAGGCCATCACCGCGCGGGGCGGCACCGGGCAACTCACCGCGCACCCGAGCTCCCCCACCCGCCGCGATGCCGTCGCACTCGCCGTAGTCGTCGCGGTGTGCCTGGGTTCGGTCGCGCTCGACTGGGTGATCTGAATTGGCAATGCCGAAATATCAGATGTGAAATCCTCGTTTTGCCAATTTGATTCGCAAGTACTCCAAACCTGCTGGTATGCCCCCGATTCCGGGGTTCATTCGGGCTATGGCACGGTAAATTGACCTTCGGCGCCACTGTTGCCTGGATCAGATCCGACCTGCATGGCTTCGGGGGGAAAGATTTTCGGCTCGCAGGGCGTTGGTAGGGCTTGCAAGAATCTGATGAAGATTGGAAACCGGGAAATGTTCCTCCGTAAGATCACCGCGGCCGCGGTACCCCTCGTACTCGCGGTCGCCGTTGGCTCCGGCACCGCCTCCGCGGAGCCGGCGACCGCACCCCCGATCGGGTATGAAACGAAACTGGTCGGCGAGAAGGTCATCACCACCCTTACCGGGGGCTCGTTCGAGATCGCCGGCAACTCGGTGGATATCAACGACGCCAACGGCAACGCGGTGGTCACACTGCCGCTGTCGTTCCGGCACGACGGCCTGGAATTCCCGCTGCCGCACGCGATTCAGGATGGGGGCAAGACGCTCGAGCTGACCGCGGTCAAGGACTTCACCAAGGCCACCCCGGTCACTCCGATCGCCTCCCCGATGGAGAATCGGCGCGCGATGGACCAGTTCAGCTCGCAGTTCGCGGTCGCCTCCACCATCGGTGGTTTCATCGGCACCGTGATCGGCGCGGGCATCGGCCTGATCGGGTTCCTCGGTGGCGCCTTCGGCATCGCCACCATCGTGACCGGTGCGGCCATCGGCGGACTGGTCGGCACCATCCTCGCGGGCGGGCCCACCCTGATCGTCGCCGGCATCGAGCTCATCCAGACGCTCAACGCGCCGGACGGCACCTCCAAGTGGGCCGAGAACAAGTAGACCAACTGCCCCACCCCTCGGATGCGGCGCGTACCGGTTACCCGGTACGCGCCGTGTCTATTTCAGCGGGCGTGGCAGCCCGCCGAAACCGGGACTCCCGCAAAGCGATCCCCGAGATAGTTCATCGCGCCGAAGGCCTCGCCGATGGCGGCCGGGTTGTGCCCGGGCAGCGCGGAGTGGATCACTGTGATGTCGGCGCCCTGCGCGCAGTAGCGATCGGTCAGCGCGGTGAAGCCCGCGACGGGAATCACGCCGTCGGTTGTGCTGTGGTACAGGTACATCGGCGCGGAAGGAGCGGTGCGGCCGAGCTCTTGCCGGGCGGTAGCAGCCAGAAATGCCGGATGCGACAGCAGATCCGGGACCGACGCGAAATCGGCCACGCGGGCGCCGTTGTATTTGAAGACCAGCTCCTCACCACAGGCGTCGGCGTCCTCGATCAGCATGGCGCGGCCGCGATCGTTGAGTAGCTCCGCCACACCGGCTTCCGGCGTATTGCGGACCGTGGTGTGCACGATGAGCAGCGCCAGCCCCGCCTGCACGCCACCTTCGACGCCGCGCGCGATGGCGGGCAGATCCGCGGGGACACCACCGGCGGTGACGCCGGCGAACCGCACTTCCGGCGCATAAGTCGGCTGCAACTGAGCAGCCCACAGCGTCGCGAACGCGCCGCCCGAATAGCCGTACGCCCCAAGTGGACTCGCCGCATCGACCCCATCCGGCGCGAAGTTGCGGGCCGCGCGGATGCCGTCGAGCACGCCGCGCCCCGAGGTCACGCCGTCGAAGAAACGCGACTCCGGACCCTCGTAATCGCTCGTCACCACCGCCCAGCCGCGACGCAGCGCGTCGGCCATGAACGGCGCGTCGAGCAGGGTGTTCAGCCCGACCGGCCAGCCACCGCGCAGCGCGTAGGACGGCGCGCACCGGGTGCCCAGACTGTCCTCGGCGATCTGGTACGACAGCAGCGGACGCGACCCCGGGCCCAGCCACGGCGTATTCGGTATCAGCACCGTGGTCATGTTCGCCGTCGGCCGGCCCGCCGAATCGCTGGTGCGATACAGCAATTGCCACGTCTCGACGGGCAGTGGCAGGCCGAACAGCGCGATCTGCCGGGATTTCAGGACCGCGCCGTTCTGGACGGAACCCAGACCGGCCGTCGCCGCGTAGAACGGGTCGGCGTCGGGATGCAGCAGCGCATCCGCATGCGCCGGTGCTCCACCCAGCATTAGCGATGCACTCGAAACCAGCACTGCGGCAAGCATTGCCGAGGCCCTCGACCACAGACTTCGACGGAGAACCTTGCTGGTAGAGGGTGTTTCAGATAATTCACGAACAGTCTTTTTCCCGAATAGTCGACAAGTAGCTATACGGTTGCCGTTCACTGGTTCGAGGGTACGCGCCAACCTCGCCCGCACGGCTGAACGTAAACGAAGTGTCGCCGCCTGAATCAGCGCCGCGGGTGTGAACACCGCGTGCTTCAGCGCGCGTCGGCGAGGTGACGTGCCCATCCTCGGCTCCAGCATCGATCGAGGCCGGCCGTCGGGGACACGGACGACCTGCACCTCGAGGTCACTCGACCGTAGCTCCCGGCATGACCTGCGACAACGGCTGATTCGCGGCAGGCGAACCGGCTGCGGGATCCATCGGTCTCACGACCGGGCTACAGTGATCGAAAGTGCGCCGCGTGCAACGGATTCGACGCGGCAGCGCGGTGGAATCAAGTGAGGAGCTACCGACGATGCGGTTCGGCAACGGCCTTGACATCCCCGAGGGACACGCCGACCTGTGCGCCCCGGAAAAGCTCGCCTTGGTCGTCTACGACATGCAGGTCGGCGTCCTCTCCCAGCTCCCCGACGGCCCGGACATCATCGAACGCGTCGTCCGCGTCGTCGAAGCCGCCCGCGCCGGCGGCTACCCCATCATCTTCCTGCGGCACTTCTTCCTCCCGCACCGCCTCAGTGGCCGCTTCGCCCTGCGCATGGCGATGACCTGGCAGGGCGCCGACTCCGTCGACGACCTGAAACCCATTCTGCAGCGCGACACTCCGGCCTTCGAGCTGGTCCCCGAACTCCAGCCCCGCCCCGACGAAGTCGTCTTCGACAAGACCACCATGTCCGCCTTCGAAGGCACTCCCCTCGCGGCCACCCTGCGCGATCTCGGCATCCACGCCTACGCCATCGTCGGCGTCGCCCTCGAAATCGGTATCGCACCCACCGTCACCCACTCCACCGACCTCGGCTTCGTCCCGATCGTCGTCAGTGACGCCGTCGGCGGCCGCGACCAGGCCGCAATGACCCGCGCCTACGAGGATTTCGAATTCCAGGGCCACGCCATCGTCACCGACAGCGCCACCTTCATCCCCGCCCTGAAGGGCTAGAGCCCGGCCGCAAGCACGTGCGCGCCGACTGCTCGGCGGCGTGTGGGCGGCGGCACGTCGGTGCGGAAAGTGCTGGTCGGACGGTTTTGGCAGGGCAACACGCCCGGGGGTTCGTTGACGGGCGGGCGTCGCACTTCTACGGTCGGAACAGTGACTTTCAAAAGCGAGACCTGCGCTATTCCCTCGATCATCCTCAATGACGGGAACGTCATCCCGCAGCTCGGGTTCGGTGTGTTCCAGGTGCCGTCGGATGAGGTGACCGAGGTGGTGACGGCCGCGCTGCAGGCGGGGTATCGCAGTATCGATACCGCCGCCATCTACGCCAACGAGGAGGGCACCGGGCGGGCGATCCGCGAGTCGGAGCTGGCTCGGGACGAGGTGTATGTCACGACCAAGCTGTGGAATTCGGAGCAGGGCTACGACTCCACATTGCGGGCGTTCGACGCCAGCATGGAAAAGCTGGGTCTGGATTATCTGGACCTCTATCTGATCCATTGGCCGGTGCAGGCGGCCGGGAAGTTCGTCGATACCTTCCGCGCGTTTCAGGCCTTGAAGACGCAGGGCCGGGTTCGGTCGATCGGGGTATCGAATTTCACGGTGCCGCAGCTGGAGCGGTTGATCAGTGAGACCGGCGAGGTTCCGGCGGTCAACCAGATCGAGCTACATCCGCGGCTCGGACAGCGCGAACTACGCGAATTCCATACCGCCAACGCGATCGCCACCGAAGCCTGGAGTCCGCTGGGCCAGGGCACTTTGCTCGACCACCCGACCATCACCGCCATTGCCGGGGAGCTGGACCGGACGCCGGCGCAGGTGATCATTCGCTGGCATCTGCAGCGCGGCACCATCGTGATTCCGAAGTCGGTGACGCCGGCGCGTATCGCGTCGAATTTCGACGTCTTCGGGTTCGAACTCAACGAGGGCCAGATGTCGGCGATCGACTCGATGGACGCCGGCGAGCGCATCGGCCCGGACCCGGACACCTTTACCGCGGGCTACCAGTGAGCCGCAGATAGTCGGCGAGTTCACGCGCCGCGGCCCGGCCCGCGCGGTTGGCGCCGATGGTGCTGGCCGACGGGCCGTAACCGATCAGATGGATGCGCGGGTCGGCGGCGACCTGCGTGGCCAGCCGTCCGGTCATGGTGATGCCGCCACCCGGTCCGCGCAGGCGCAGCGGGGCGAGATGGTCCAGGGCGCTGCGGAATCCGGTGGCCCACAGAATCACATCGGCGGGCTGGAACGACCCGTCCGCCCAGCGCACCCCGCCGGGTTCGATGCCGGCGAACATCGGCAGCCGCTCGAGCGCGCCACGTTCCTGGGCGGCCCGTAACCGCGCGTCCCAGCGCAGACCGGTCACCGACACCACCGATCCGGGCGGCAGCCCGCGCCGCACCCGGTCTTCCACTTCGGCCACCGAGGCGCGCCCGGCCTCCGGACCGAATTCCTCGTCCCGGAAGGTCGGTTCGCGGCGGGTCACCCAGGTGGTCGTGGTGATCTGGGAGATCTCATCGAGTAGCTGCAGCGCCGAGATTCCGCCGCCGACGATCACGACGTGCTTGCCGCGGAATTCCTCGGCGCTGTGATAGTCGCGGGTGTGCAGCTGCCGCCCGGTGAAGGTCGAAGCGCCGGGATAGACCGGGATGAACGGGTGCTCCCAGGTTCCGGTCCCGTTGATCAGCCCGTGCACCCCCAACGTTCCGGCCGAGTCGGTCTCGGCGCTCAGGATCTCGCCGCGGCCATCGCACCGCTTGCCGTCGGCGGTCCGGTCACACACCACCTGCACGCTGACCTGCCGCCGCACCCGCAGATCGAATTCCTTCTCGTACAGCGCGTAATAGTGCGGTACCGCCGTCGCCGCGGGCGCCGATTCCGAGCCGGGAGGCAATGTTTCGGCGAATGACATCCCCGGTAGGTCGTGCACCCTGTTGACCGTGGTCAGCGTCAGGGAAGGCCACCGGAACTGCCAGGCGCCGCCCGGGCCCGGCGCGTGGTCCACAATCAGGAAGTCGCGCTCCGGCTCCAAACCGAGCCGCCGCAAGTGATAACCCGCCGACAGTCCAGCCTGACCAGCACCGATCACCAGGATCTCGAAATCTCTCGGCACGAGTGGTGATCGTAACGCGCATGGCACATGATTCGGTCGCGTCGCTCCCTCATGAGCGAACACCGCCTTGGCCTGTGGCACAGTAAAGGTAATCAATCAACACGTTGAGCCGGGGAGTGGGCATGCTCGGAGTTAGCCGCGATGGTGATGTGGTCACCATCGAATTGCAGCGTGAAGACCGTCGCAACGCGCTCAACAAGGAACTGGTGAACCTGCTGCGCGAGGCGGTGCTCGCCGCCGTCGAGGATGGCGCGCGGGTCATCGTCCTCACCGGCCGCGGGCCGCTGTTCAGCGCGGGAGCCGACCTGACCGGGGTCTACTCCGAGGACTTCCTGTCCGACCACATGGACATGCTGCACACCCTCGAATCCGCGCCGATCCCGGTGATCGCGGCGATCAACGGCGGCGCCATCGGCGCGGGCGTGCAAATGTCGATCGCCGCGGATCTGCGGGTCATGTCGCCGGAGTCCTACATCGCGATTCCCGCTGCGAAGCTTGGCATTTCGGTGGATCGGTGGACGATCCGCCGCCTGGTGTCGCTGATCGGCGGCGGGCCCGCCCGCGGCATCCTGATGGGCGCGCAGAGCGTGCCGGCGCAGGACGCCTACAACTTCGGCTTCGCCAACCGCCTCGGCACCCTCGCCGACGCCCAGGAGTGGGCGAAGTCGATCGCCGAACTCGCCCCGCTGTCGCTGCGCCACCTCAAACTGGTGCTCAACGACGACGGCACCCGGGAGCCGGAGACGGCGCAGCAGCGCGCGGCGCTGGAGGCGGCGTGGACCAGCGCCGACGCCCAGGAGGGCCGGTTGGCCCGGGAAGAAAAACGTGCGGCGAAATTCGTTGGGCGATAAGGGGATACGGCGATGAAAGTGAAGAAGGTACTGGGCGCCGCAGCCGGCGCCGTCGGTATCGGCTGGCTGGCCCGCGCGATATGGGATATCCCGTCGGCGATCGGCGCCTCGATGTCGGCGATCGCGCCGACCGCTTCGGGCGCCGCGAGCTACCGCAACCGGCAGTTCCACAACAGCGAGCCGAGCAGCCAGATCGCGCCGGGTTCGGCTCCGTCCCTGCTGTATTCGGCACTGACCCGCCGTAATGCGGGCCGCCCGCGCGGCGTGGTGCCGCTGCAGACTCCGCCCGCCCCGGCGGAGGCGGCCGATCTGGCGGTCACCTGGTACGGCCACGCCTCGGCGCTGATCGAGGTGGACGGCTACCGCATTCTCACCGATCCCGTATGGAGCGAACGGGTTTCGCCGTCCGCGCTGGTCGGCCCGGCCCGGTTGCACCCGGTGCCGATGCCGCTGTCGGAGCTGCCGCCGCTGGACGCGGTGGTCATCTCCCACGATCACTACGACCACCTGGACAAGGCGACCATCCGGGAGCTGGTGACCGGTCAGTCGGTGCCGTTCCTGGTGCCGATCGGGATCGGCGCGCACCTGCGGCACTGGGGTGTGCCCGAGCATCGGATCATCGAATTGGATTGGGGCGGTTCGGTTTCCCTGGCCGCGCTGGGCCGGGAACGGGACGGCACCGATCTGGTGCTCACCTGCACCGAGGCCCGGCATTTCTCCGGCCGCGGCCTGGTGCGCAACACCACGCTGTGGGCGTCCTGGTCCATCGCCGGCCCGACCAAGCGGGTGTACTTCGGCGGCGACACCGGGTTCACCAAGGTGTTCGCCGACGCGGGCGCGGCCCTGGGCCCGTTCGATCTGACGCTGCTGCCGATCGGCGCCTACGACACCCGCTGGCCGGACGTGCACATGAACCCCGAGGAAGCGGTGCGCGCGCACGCCGACCTGTGTGGCGGCGACGCGCAGCACGGCCTGCTGGTCCCGATCCACTGGGCGACCTTCAACCTCGCCTTCCACGGCTGGTCGGAGCCGGTGCGGCGGATGGTGCGGGCGGCCGGACAGGCCGGCACCAAGGTCGCCGTGCCCATGCCCGGCCAGCGCATCGATCCGCAGGCGCTTCCCGGTATGGCAGAGGAAAAGGCCTGGTGGGAGGATATTGGTTGAAACCAGTCGGTTTCGACCACAGAGCTCGATCGACAGGAAGGACCCGGGAATGAGTTTCGCGGACAGTCTCAAAGGCCTGGTCGGCAAGGGTAAGGATATGGCGACCAAGAACGCCGACAAGATCCACGGCGCGGTCGACAAGGCCGGCGATTTCGTCGATAAGAAGACCCAGGGCAAGTACACCGACAAGATCGACAAGGTGCAGGAGGCCGCCAAGAAGGCGGTGCCGCCGGAGCAGCCCGGTTCCCAGCCCGGCTCGCAGGCCTGACGCGCGGCGGGGACCGATTGTCGGTCCCCGCCACTAGAATTCAGGTATGTCTCCCCGCCGCGAGTTCGGTGGCAGCCCGGGCCAAACCCCCGTCGAGGTTGATCTGACCAACCTCGACAAGGTGCTGTATCCGGCCACTGGGACGACAAAGGGCGAGGTCATCGCCTATTACACGGCCATCGCGCCGGCCATGCTGCCGCATATCGCGTGCCGCCCGGTGACGCGCAAACGCTGGCCCAACGGGGTCGAGGAATCCTCGTTCTTCGAGAAGAACCTCCCGTCGCACGCGCCGGACTGGATGGAACGGCATGTCGTCGAGCATTCCTCCCGGCGCGCCGAATATCCCGTTATCGATTCCGAGGGCGGGCTGGCCTGGCTGGCGCAGCAGGCGGCGCTGGAAATCCACGTGCCGCAGTGGCGTTTCGACGGCGATCAGATCGGTTATGCCACGCGGATCGTCTTCGATCTGGATCCGGGCCCGGGGGCCGGGTTGCCCGAGTGCGCGCGGGTGGCGCTGCTGGTGCGGGACATGGTGGAGGGTATCGGGCTGCGCACGTTCCCGGTTACCAGTGGCAGCAAGGGAATTCACCTCTATGTGCCGCTGGACAAGACGTTGAGCCCCGGTGGGGCGTCGACGGTGGCCAAGCAGGTGGCCACGAATCTGGAGAAGCTGCATCCGGATCTGGTGACGGCGACGATGGCCAAGAACGTCCGGGCCGGAAAGGTTTTCGTCGACTGGAGTCAGAACAATCCGTCGAAGACCACCATCGCGCCGTACTCGTTGCGCGGGCGGGCCGAGCCGAATGCCGCCGCGCCACGCAGCTGGGACGAGATCGAGAATCGGAAGAAGCTGCGGCACTTGCGTTTCGACGAGGTGCTCGCGCGCTGGCGCGACGACGGTGATCTGCTCGCCGATCTCGATCCGCCGCTGCACGGCTCGAAAAGCGATGCGCTGACCAAGTATCGGTCCATGCGCGATCCCGAGCGCACGCCGGAGCCGGTGCCCGCGACGCCACCGCAGGCCACGGACGGCAATCGGTTCGTCGTCCAGGAACATCATGCCCGGCGGCTGCACTGGGACGTGCGGCTCGAACGCGACGGAGTGCTCGCCTCGTGGGCGGTGCCGAAAGGCCCGCCCACCACCTCCGACCAGAACCGGCTCGCGGTGCACACCGAGGACCATCCACTGGAATACCTGCACTTCCACGGCGCCATCCCCAAGGGGCAGTACGGCGCGGGTGAGATGACGATCTGGGATACCGGTACCTACGAGACCGAGAAGTGGCGCGACGACGAGGTCATCGTCCGATTCCACGGCGAACGGCTCAACGGGCGCTTCGCGCTGATCCAGACCAACGGCAACCAGTGGCTCATGCATCTGATGCGCGACCAGAACCCGGACGCGTCCGACGGCGCGGAGAAGAAGCCGAAAGGTGCTGCGGCAGAGCCGAATGGGATTCGGCCGGAGAAGGTCTCTCGACAGGGCGCGGCTCCCTTCCCACGCGGACTCGAACCGATGCTGGCCACCGAAGGCGACGTCACCGAACTCGCCGACGACGAGTGGTCGTTCGAGACCAAGTGGGATGGCTTCCGCGTGATCGCCGAAGTGTCCGGCGGCAGACTCACGCTGCGCAGTCGCCGCGGAATCGTAGTCACCGATAGATACCCGGGGATCGGTCCGCTCGCTGACGAACTGTCGGCCCACGACGTCGTGCTCGACGGCGAGGCGGTGGTCTTCGACGACCACGGCCTCGCCAATCTCGGTCTCCTGCAAGCGGATGCGGCCCGCGCCGTCTTCGTCGCCTTCGACGTCCTCTACCTCGACGGCACGTCCCTCATCCGCAAACGCTATGCCGACCGCCGCCGCGTCCTCGAAGCCCTCGCAGCCACCGTTCCCTCGATGCAGGTCCCGCCCCGTCTCGACGGCCCCGGCGCAGCCGCCCTCCAATACAGCCAGGACCAGGGCCTGGAAGGCGTGGTCGCCAAACGCAAAGACTCGGTCTACCTCCCCGGCAAACGCGGCCACTCCTGGGTCAAGCAACGCAACTGGCGCACCCTCGCTGTGGTGGTCGGCGGCTACCGGCGCAGCGAAGCCCGCAGCTTCAAATCCCTGCTGATCGGCATCCCGCACGAGGGCAGGCTGATCTACGTCGGCCGCGTCGGTACCGGCTTCGGCGACGAGGGCATGCGTGACCTCGCCAAACGCCTGAACAAGCTCGAGCGCAAAACCAGCCCCTTCGACAACGACCTCACCGCCGACGAACGCAAAGAGGCCGTCTGGGTAACCCCCAAAATCGTCGGCATCGTCCGCTTCATGAACTGGACCGAAACCGGCCGCCTCTGGCACCCCGCCTGGCTCGGCGAGGACTGACTACACGTCGATGTGCCGACCATGCGGGCGCTGCGTGAGAGTTCAGGGTGGTTCGAATTGCAGGCCCGTGAACTCGGCGTTGGCCTGGTCTATCGCGTCTTCGACGGTCTCATGCCAAGTGTCGGTGAGCACTGACCAGTTGGCGTCGCAATAGAAGAGATAGCAACCGGCGGAGGCGTCCTCGTTGTACTTTGCGATCGCGAGGGCGAGGAACTGTGTTCCGGGATCGAGGATCTGGGTTACGGAGCCGCTGATCAAGGAATGCCGGGTGACGCCTGTTGCCTGCGCACTCTTCGTGAATGCGAACAGCTCGACGATGGCACCGTCGAGTGCCTTAGGCGGTGGCTGATCGCTCATTGCAGGCCGAGTCGGCGGTAGCGGTGGTGGCGGAGGCGGTGGAGGTGTTCTTCCGGCTGGGTGCGGAGGTGGGTCAGTTCGTCGGCGATGGCGAGGACCATGCGGCGGGCGAAGTCGACGGGTTCGTCGGCGGCGTCGGGGTTTTCGGGGACGATGCGGTCGACGATGCCGTCTGCGAGTAAGTCGGTCGAGCGAATGCGTTGGGCTACAGCTAAGTCCGCGGCGTGGTCGGTGTCTCGGTAGACGATGGCGCTGGCGCCTTCGGGAGGTAAGGGTGCGAGCCAGGCGTGGGACGCGGCGAGGACGCGGTCGGCGGGGAGTAGGGCCAGGGCGCCGCCGCCGGTGCCTTGGCCGAGTAGGACTGAGACCGTCGGAGTGTTCAGCGTGGTGAGATCGGCCAGGCAGCGG
This sequence comes from Nocardia sp. XZ_19_385, assembly GCF_015355755.1. Taxonomy (NCBI): domain Bacteria; kingdom Bacillati; phylum Actinomycetota; class Actinomycetes; order Mycobacteriales; family Nocardiaceae; genus Nocardia; species Nocardia sp. XZ_19_385. The sequence continues at coordinate 1,783,006 of NZ_JACVEE010000002.1, read as the reverse complement.
GCGATTTCGGGGGCCAGGCCGCGTTCTTCGGCCTCCTTGGACAACGCGGCGCCGACCGTGTCGATGACCAGCACGAGGGGGACGCGGAGTTCTTGGGCGAGGGCCATGCTGCGGCGGGCTTCGCGTAAAGCCGCGGGGCCCATGGTGGTTTCGCCGTGCTGGCCGGAGCGGTCGTGGCCGAAGACGACGCAGGGCTGGCCGCGGAAGCGGGCCAGGGCGTGGACTACGGTGCGGTCGGATTCGCCTTGGCCGGTGCCGCTGAGTGGGACCCGTTGGGTGACGTGGCGTAAGAGGTCGCGGATGCCGGGGCGGTCGGGGCGGCGGGAGGACAGGACCGATTGCCAGGCCGGGATGTCGGCGGGTGCGGGGCGCGGAATCTCCTGGGCCGCTGGAGGACTCGGGAGGATATCGCCGCTGAGGACGCTCAGGGCGCGGTGGGCGATGCGGCGGAAGACCGAGATCGGGACGACGCCGTCGATGACACCGTTGCGGTAGAGGTTCTCGGCGGTTTGCACGCCCTCGGGGAAAGGCTTGTCGTACAAGGCTTTATAGACGCGCGGGCCGAGGAAGCCGATCAGCGCGCCGGGCTGGGCGAAGGTGATGTGGCCCAGCGAGCCCCAGGAGGCGAACACTCCACCCATGGTCGGGTCCCGCAGGTAGACCAGGTAGGGATGGCCCGCCGACTTGTGTACCGCGACTGCGGCCGCGATCTTCACCATCTGCACGAAAGCGACTGTGCCCTCTTGCATTCGGGTGCCGCCGGAGGTCGGCGAAGCGATCAGCGGCAGGCCCAGTTCGGTGGCGCGTTCGACAGCGGTGACGATGCGTTCCGCCGCCGCCACACCGATAGAACCCGCCAGAAATCCGAACTCGCAAGCGATTACGGCGACCCGGCGACCGCGCAACAGACCTTCTCCGGTCAGCACCGACTCGTCGGTGCCCGCGGATTGCGCGGCCCGGCTCAACGCGTCGCGATACCGCGAAGTACCGGCCACCGGTAGCGGTGGCCGGTCCCAGCTGACGAATGATCCCGAATCGAGCAGCTGCTCGAGTAATTCCCCGGCCGAAATGCGCACCGAGGGAGCGTACTCAGTACCCCTGCATCACCTTGCGCAGGGCGTACTCGGTGAGCGAGACCAGCGCCTGCTTGGCGGGCTCGCGCCGGCGGGCGTCCATCGAGAGGATCGGCACATCCGCGGAGACCGCGAGGGCCTGCCGGATGTCCTCGATCGGGTAACGCGGTGCGTCGTCGAATTCGTTGAGCGCCACCAGGAACGGTAGGTTGCGCGCCTCGAAGTAGTCGACGGCCGCGAAGCTGTCCTCGAGCCTACGGGTGTCGACCAGCACCACCGCGCCGATGGCGCCGCGGATCAGGTCGTCCCACATGAACCAGAATCGGTACTGGCCAGGTGTACCGAACAGGTACAGCACCAGGTCGTCGGCGAGGCTGATCCGGCCGAAGTCCATCGCCACCGTGGTGGTCGACTTCATCGGGATGCCGGTCAGATTGTCGATTCCGGTACTGGCGTTGGTCACCAAGGCCTCGGTGCGCAGCGGAACGATCTCCGAAACAGCACCGACCATTGTGGTCTTGCCGACACCGAAACCACCCGCGACCACGATCTTCGCCGAGGTCGGCTTGCTGGTGCGGGTATCGACATGCGCCGTCGAATCATATACGCCGGAGTCCACTGAGAACCCTTTCGATCAGCTCGCGACGTTCATCGTCGCTGGAATCGTCTTTCAAAGTCGCCGAAACTCGGACATGCCCGGCTTCGATCAGGTCGGCCACGAGAACCCGGGCCACTCCGATCGGAATACTCAGGCGCGCCGCGAGTTCGGCAACGGACGGCGATTCTCTGCACAACTCCACGATTGACGTCTCGATGTTGGTCAGTTCGAACTGCCGCTCCAGGGCGACCGGATGCGATGCGACGAGAGCCTCCAACGCCAACTCCACTGTCGGCCGGGTGCGACCGGCCGTCAGCGAATATGGGCGAACGAGGCTCGGCTCGGCGCTCCCCACGCGGTGATCTTCTATGTCCATCCCACCATCAGGAACCCATCGTGACGCGTGGTGTGGCCTGCACTGTCTGGCCCACACGCTCGACCAACAAAGCCATTTCGTAGCCGACCTGTCCGATGTCGCAGGACGTGTTGGTCAGCACCGCGAGGTAGGACCCGTCGCCGACCGCCATGAGCAGCAGGTAACCGTGCTCCATCTCGACGACCGACTGCAGCACGGTGCCGCCCTCGAACAGGTTCGAGACGCCCACCGAGAGGCTCGCGAGCCCCGCGGTGACAGCCGAGAGCTGCTCGGCACGGTCGACGGGCAGCTGTGCGCTCGCGGCCATGAGTAGGCCGTCAGCCGAAACCAGGACGGCATGGGCTACGCCAGGAACCTCGTTGGCGAAGTTCGAAACCAGCCAATCCAGTTGACGATTCGTACCACCTAGATCGGGGTTCATCGGTCTCCTTCTCCGGTTAGGGGTGCTTTCATTGAGCGGCCATCCCGGACGCCCTGCTGGTGACGACTCAAGCTGGACCTGATCATTTCCGGATCGCGGCGGGGTGCCCGTTCCCTGGCGGCACCGGTGACACCGCCGGGGACCAGCCTTCCGCCCGGATCGCGTTGCGGCAACCCGGCGGCGGTCTTTTTCTCGGCTTGCGCCTCGGAAGCCCGGCGCGCGGCCTGCCAACCTTCGTCACCCGGTGATTCGAAGGCGGCGGCCACCTGGGACCGGTCCGGATTCGGATCCGACAGCCACGCCGACATCATCTCGGCGAAGATCGGGCTGTCCATCGCCGATCCGGTTTCGACCGCGGGCTGCAGTCGAGTCTGGAAGAACGAGGCCGCCTTGGCCGGATCCGAGCGCATGCTGTGCTTGCCGGGGTCGCGGGCAGGCGCCAGCGAATCCGGTGTGCCGGAAGACAATGCGCTGTCGGCCACGTCGGCCGCGCCCCGCTCCCGCTGTGAGAGACCGGCAGCACGCTGCGGCAGGTCGGTCGGGGCAGGCTCCCGTCGCGGGAGGCCACCGCCGAGCGGCGAAGCACCGGGCTCACGCTGCGGCAGACCCAGCGGCGAGGCACCCGGCTGACGCTGCGGCAGGCCACCAGGCTCACGCTGCGGCAGTCCGCCGGGCTCACGCTGCGGCGGAGTGGACGCGGCGGGCTGACGCTGTGGCAGACCGGTCGAGGCCGGATCACGCTGCGGCAAACCGGTCGAGGCCGGATCACGCTGCGGCAAACCGGTCGAGGCCGAATCACGCTGCGGCAAACCGGTCGAGGCCGAATCACGCTGCGGCAAACCGGTCGAGGCCGAATCACGCTGCGGCAAACCGGACGAGGCCGAATCACGCTGCGGCAAACCACCCGCGGACGGATCCCGCTGCGGCAAGCCTGACGGCTGACGCTGCGGCAAACCGGTCGAGGCGGCCGGACGCTGCGGCACCGAACCCGCGCCCGGTTCCCGCTGCGGCAGCGCGGTTTCCCGCGACACCGGCGGGTTGACCCGAGGCGGCGGCACTGTCGCGCCCTTGACCGTGGGACCGTTCACACCCGGCTCGCGCTGCGGCAGACCGCTGGCGGCCGGTGCGATCGGGTTGGCGTCCCGCTGCGGCATGCTCGGAGCCTGACGCGAGGGCAGACCACCGGCGGACAGATCCCGCTGCGGCAGACCGGCATCCGGCTGCCGCCCGGGCGCGCCGTTGGCGCCGGGCTGCCGCTGCGGCAGCCCACCACCCGTCGGCTGCGGCGCACCATTGCCACCCGGCTGACGCTGCGGCAGACCGCCGTTCGCGTCGCGCGGGGGCAACCCGCCGGACGCGCTGGACACGGCTGGATCGGGCGTACCCGGCTGACGCGGCGGCGGACCACCGGCGAGGTTGCGCTTGGGCAGGCTGGCCGCGGCGAGCTTGCCGCGCTGCGGACCGTTCTGCGCCTGACCCGGCGCCGGACGCAAGGTCGGACCGGACTGCGCGCCTTCTTGGCGCATGCCCGCGGCGGCCGCGGCCGAACCCGGCTGGCGCTGCGGCAGACCGCCACCGCCGGCCGGAGTGCCCGGCGGTTGCGCGCTCGGCGCGTCGACCGGGCCGCTGACGCCCGGATCCACCGTCACCATGACGTTGCCCTGCGGCGTGCGCTGGATCGCCCGCATCTGCATCGACGAAGCGGCCGACGGACGCGGGCGCTCCGCGGCGACCGGAGCCGCCGGAGTGGTTTGCTGGACGCTTGCTTTGCCGTGCACGATCAGGCCTACCGGGACATGGACGGTCACCGTTACACCCGGATCGCGCGCGGTGTCGAAGGTCGGGCGCAGCCGCACGGTCAAACCGTGCCGCTCGGCCAACCGGCCGACCACGAAAAGACCCATGTGGCGGGCGGTATCGGGGCCCGGCTCCGCGGTCTGCTCCAAACGCCGGTTGATCTCGACCATTTCGGCCGGCGGCATACCGATGCCGCGGTCGGCGACCTCGATCAGCAGGCCCTGGTCGTGCGCCTGCGCGAAGGTGAACTTCACGTCCGTTTCCGGCGGCGAGGCACGCAGCGCGTTGTCCAGGAGCTCGGCGAACAGGTGCGCCAGGTCGGAGGCGGCGGGCTCGATCAGCGAACCGCGCGGCGTCGCGCCCAGTTTCACGCGCTCGTAGTCCTCGACCTCGGAGATCGCGGCACGCAGCACGTCGGCGATCTCGACCGGGGCGGACTTGGCGCGGCGCTGCTTGGTGCCGGCCAGAATCAGCAGGTTGTCACCGTTACGGCGCATACGCGCGGCGAGATGGTCCAGGCGGAAGAGGTTTTCGAGCAGGCGCGGGTCCTTCTCGTCGTACTCCATCGCCTCGATCAGGCTGAGCTGATGGTCGACGAGCGACTTGGAGCGCCGCGCCAAGGTCTCGAACATGTCGTTGACCTGCGAACGCATCTGCGCCTGATCACTGGCCAAACGCAGCGCCTGGCCGTGGATATCGTCGACGGCGCGAGCCAGCTGGCCGATCTCCTCGGAGCTGCGCACCGGCATCGGTTCCAGCGGCACGTCTTCCGGGGCGGCGCCGTTACGGAGCTGGGCGACCTCGTGCGGCAGGTCGCTTTCGGCGACGCGCAGGGCCGCGAGGCGCAGGCGGTGCAGCGGCACGATCATCGAGCGGGCGACGAACACCGCGAGCAACAGCGCCGCGAGGATGGTCGCGAGCACGACCGCGGTGTAGGTCCAGGCGTCGGTATTGGCCTTACCCGACAGCCGCGACATCGCGGCTTCGATGTCCTTGGTGGCCTTGGCGATAATCCGATCGTAGACGTCCAGGCTGGTCGTCATCGAGTTCTTCAGCTCGCCGATCGGGATCTTGCCCGCGGTGATGTCCGGGCTGCTGACCAGCGAGATCCGGGTATCCACACCGGCCCGGAGGTCGGCGATCGCCGGATCCCCGTCGGGGAACCGGTGCGCGAGCATGTTGAGCAGCTGCCGCTCGGTATTGGCGGTGGTGAAGAAGTTCGACAGGCCCGTCACATGCGAACCGCGCAGGAACTCGCTGAACGCCGCCAGCTCGGGAACCAGGGTGCCTCGGGTGTTGATCGAATCGACAAGGCGCAGCTTCGCGGCGTCCAACCCCGGGTCGCTGACCTGCGAGGTAGCGGTCTCCAGGATGGTGACCGACTCGTTGGTCGCCTTGTCGATCTGGGCTAGTGCTTCCGCCGCGTTCGGCGTCGGCGCCTTGCCCTGGGCCCGAGTGGTTTTCGCCTGGGTGATCATGCTCTCGAAGGCGGCGCGCGCCTTCGGCAGATTGTCCAGGGCGCTGATCGAGGCCTCGGCCTCGACCAGGGCTTTGTCCAGATCGGTCAAGTTCTGGTCGGTCACGATGGACGTGCCCGGCGCAAGCGAAATCAACTGCGAACCCACAACGGTGTTGTAGGTCGAACGCAACCCGGTTACGGCCGGGATGACCTCGATGTTCTCCGAAATCGCCTCGAGCCGACCGGCTTCGGAAAACTCTGAGGTAATCCTCGACACGCCGAGCCCAACCGCGACCGCCAGCGGCACGGCAAGGACCGCCGTAACCTTCCAGCGCAGGTCCCAATTGCCAAGCGCCCAGCGCTTCTTGCCGGACCTAGCGGCGTCACGCATCTCCCACTCACTTTCCAAACTGGCCCCAACCATGCGCCATCACATGCTGGCTCGACAGGCGAAGCTGGCCGAGAACTGCGGCTGGCCGAGAAATTGCGTCTATGACGGCCGAAATAAGTGACATCAGATTCTAACGGATCAATAACTTCTTGGTTGACCCCGAGGTGGACTACGGGCCTTGACCAGCCCATTCCAGGCAAAAGCAAAGGTCACGACACCCACCCGGGTGTCGCGTGAAGTCTGCCACAATCATCCAGATCTATCGAGGCGGGTATCGAGGCGAGGGCTAGGGAGTCACAGCAGTGGGTGCGCAGCACGACTACCGACCGGTCTATCAGACCAGCTTGGTGGATCCCGCCGAGTTCTGGACCAGCGCTGCCGAGGCGATCGACTGGGATGTGCCGCCGACTCAAATTGTCGACACCGCAGCGCGACCGGTGCCTCGTTGGTTCCCGGATGCTCGCCTCAACACCTCCTACAACGCCCTGGACCGGCACGTGCTCGGCGGCAGCGACAGCCGAGCGAACCAGCCCGCACTAATATACGACTCGGCTATGACCGACACCAGGGGTCAATTCACCTACGCCGAATTGCTGGACGCGGTAGCCCAATTCGCCGGCGCGATGGCCCGGCTCGGCGTCAAGGTCGGCGACCGCGTGGTCATCTACCTGCCGATGATCCCCGAAGCCGTGATCGCCATGCTGGCCTGCGCGCGCATCGGCGCGGTGCACTCGGTGGTGTTCGGCGGCTTCGCCGCACCCGAGCTCGCGGCCCGCATCGACGACGCCGAGCCAGTGCTCATCGTCACAGCTTCCGGCGGCCTGGAGCCCGGCCGCAAGATCGATTACCCGCCGATCGTGTTGCAGGCGTTGGACCTTGCCGAGACCACCGCGCCGCGGCACGTGATCGTCAAACAGCGGCCGCAGTTCCCGACCATGAAGTTCGCGGAGATGCAGGAGGCGACCGAGTCGCTGCCGAGTTCCGCGGCGACCGTGGCCGTGCGCTGGCTGGACTGGGCCGACGCGGTGCGCGACGCACCGTTCGCCGACCCGGTGTCGGTGGCCGCGACCGACCCGCTCTACATCCTCTACACCTCCGGAACCACCGGAAAACCCAAGGGCGTGGTGCGCGACAACGGCGGGCACGCGGTGGCGCTGGCCTGGTCCATGCGCAATATCTATGACGTCGGCCCGGGCGAAGTCATGTGGGCCGCTTCCGATGTCGGCTGGGTCGTCGGGCACTCCTACATCGTTTACGCACCGCTGCTGGTCGGGGCGACCACGCTGCTCTACGAGGGCAAGCCGGTCGGCACCCCGGACGCGGGCGCGTTCTGGCGCGTCGTCGAACAGCATCAGGTGCGGGTGCTGTTCACCGCGCCGACCGCACTGCGCGCCATCCGCAAGGCCGACGCCGAGGCGACCCTGGCGCACCGCTACGACCTGTCCTCGCTGCGCGCCCTGTTCTGCGCGGGCGAGCGGCTGGACCCGGCGACCTTCGAGTGGGCCACCCACACCCTGCTCGACACCCGCCCCGACTGCCCCGTGGTCGACCACTGGTGGCAGACCGAGACCGGCTGGCCGATCTGCGCCAACCCGCTCGGCCTGCAACAACTTCCGATCAAGGCGGGCTCGGCCTCGGTGCCGGTGCCCGGTTACCGCCTGCGGGTGCTCGACGCCGAGGGCAACCCGGTGCCGCCGGGTGTCGAGGGCAATATCGTGATCGGCCTGCCGATGCCGCCCGGCACGCTGACCGGGCTGTGGCACGACGACGAGCGCTTCACCCGCTCCTACCTGGAGGCCTTCCCCGGGCACTACCTCTCCGGCGACTCCGGCTATTTCGACGAGGACGGATACCTGTTCGTCCTCGGCCGCAGCGACGATGTGATCAACATGGCCGGCCACCGCCTGTCGGCGGGCAGTATCGAAGCGGCCATCGCCGGGCATCCCGCGGTCGCCGAATGCGCGGTGATCGGGCTGCCGGACGAACTCAAAGGCCAGATACCGATCGCCTACGTGGTGCTCAAGGAGAACATCTCGGTCGATCCCGGACAGTTGCGAACGGACCTGACCCGCCGGGTGCGCGACCAGGTCGGCGCGATCGCGCAGCTGGCCGACGCGGTGATCGTCGCGGGTCTGCCCAAGACCCGCTCGGGCAAGATTCTGCGCAAGACGATCCGTCAGATCAGCGCGGGCGACCACTACGACGTGCCCTCGACCATCGAGGACCCGTCCGTGCTGGTGGCGCTGGCCGATCAGATCATCACCACCAAGGCCGACACCGGGGAATTCCCGCGCATCACACCCTGAGCGAATCCCGCTCTCCTCAGAGGTTTCTCATTCGGGGTTAAGACACGGGCCAGAGCGAGGGAATAGCGTCGAGGTGATCAGCAACCCCCTCGATTCACGGGAGTGACCTTCATGAAGCGTTTTTCTGCTCGCCCTGCTATCGCCCTGCTCGCCGGCGGTGCGGGTGCGGTCGCCGTGCTGCTCGCGCCGGGCGTGGCCAACGCGGGCCCGATGGAACTGGCGGCCCCGCTGCTGAATTCGACGTGCACCTTCGAGCAGGTCGACGCCGCGCTGCACGCCAAGGCGCCCGCCCTGGCCAACATCCTCGACAACAACCCGTCCCAGAAGGCCGAGCTGAAGGCCAAGTTCGATCTGCCGGTGGAGCAGCGGCGCGCCGAGTTCCAGCGGATCATCGAGGAGAACCCGGACCAGGCCGCGCAGGCCCAGAACGATCCGCGGGCGGCGGGCATCGCCAACACGATCGCCGAAGTAGCGGCCGTCTGCCACACCTACTGAGCCTCACCTTGACCGATCCTGCCGAATGGGCGCGGCACAATGACCCTGTGACGGCTAACCCAACGGTGCTTGTTGTCGACGACGACGAGGATGTGCTCGCTTCGGTCGAGCGTGGACTGCGGCTGTCCGGTTTCCGGGTGCTGGTCGCCCGGGACGGGGCAGCCGCCCTGCGCAGCGTGAACGAGCACGCGCCCGACGCGATCGTTCTCGATATGAATATGCCGGTGCTCGACGGGGCCGGGGTGGTGACGGCGTTGCGGGCCATGGGCAACGAGGTGCCGATCTGCGTGCTCAGCGCCCGCGCCTCGGTCGACGATCGGATCGCCGGACTGGAATCCGGCGCCGACGACTATCTGGTGAAACCGTTCGTGCTGGCCGAATTGGTGGCGCGGATCCGGGCGCTGCTGCGGCGGCGCTCGGACACTCCGGCCCCTGAAACTCCTGGTGCGATCACCGTCGGACCGCTCGAGATCGACGAGGCGGGCTATCGGGCACTGCTGAACGGCCACGAAATCGAGCTCACCAAAAGGGAATTCGAACTCCTGTCCACGCTGGCCCGCAATGCCGGCGTGGTGCTGAGCCGGGAGCGGCTGCTGGAATTGGTGTGGGGTTACGACTTCGCCGCCGACACCAATGTGGTCGATGTCTTCGTCGGTTATCTGCGGCGCAAACTCGAAACCGAGGACACCCCAAGGCTTCTGCACACGATACGCGGCGTCGGATTCGTGCTGCGGCCGCCGAAATGAAGGCATTTTCGCTGCGCACCCGCGTCGCGGGCGCGGCGGCGATGGGCGCGATCATCATCGTTACCCTGTTGAGCCTCATCAGTATTCGCGCGATCGAGCGCAATAATCTGCAGCAGAGCGATCAGCAACTGCGGCTGGCTTCGCGCCTGGTGCTCATCGACCCGGTGGTGGCCGTCCGGCTGATCGGATTGACGGGTTTGAACAACGACATCGCCGTCACCGTCCGGGACAAGGGCACGGTCGTGGCCAGCAGCCAGGTCCAATTGCCGCAGGGCCCAATGGGTTTCCGCACCGCGATGGTCGGCGGCAGCTCGTACCGGTTGCTCGCCACCACCGAGAACCAGCCCTCCGGACGGGTGGTGACACTCGGCATTCCGGCCGAGGAGGCCGCGCGGGCCACCGCTGAACAACGGCAGTGGGTGCTGGCCGGTGCGCTGATCGCCATCGCCGCGGCCGCCGCACTGGGCTGGCTGCTGGCCGGACGCGCGGTCCGCCCCATCGTCCGCCTCACCCGGCAGGTTGCCGGGCGCAGTGGTTTCGCCGATCCCGCCGATCCGCCTGCGCCCGTTGACGGTTCGGGCGTCCGGGAGGCCGAGCAACTGGCCGATGCGGTGAACACGATGCTGGCCCGCGTCGACGAAGCCCAGGCGGAGACCGCCGCCGCACTGGAGACGGCTCGCGATTTCGCCGCCGTCTCCGCGCACGAACTGCGCACCCCGCTCACTGCCATGCGCACCGACCTGGAGGTGCTGCGCACCCTGGACCTGGACGAGGCCCAGCGCATCGAGATCCTCGTCGACCTGCAGCGCAGTCAGGGCCGGGTGGAGACCACCCTCGCGGCGCTGGAGCGTTTGGCCACCGGCGATCTCACCAATGAACGCGATCATGTGGACACCGACGTGGGCGACCTGTGCGACCAGGCGGCCCACGACGCGATGCGGCATTTCCCCGGCTTGAAGGTCAGCATCGACTCCGATGCCGAGCTCATCACCCGCGGCCTGCCCGCCGGGCTGCGACTGGCGATCGACAACGCCCTGGCCAACTCGGTCAAGCACGGCCGCGCCACGCACGCGCTGGTCTCCGCGCACCGAACACCCAACGGGCACATCATGATCACCGTCGACGACGACGGCCAAGGCATCCCGGCCACGGAACGCGAGGCCGTGTTCGATCGGTTCTACCGCGGCAGCCAGGCCAGCAAGGGCGGCTCCGGACTCGGCCTCGCGCTGGTCGCGCAGCAGGCCCAGCTCCATGGCGGCCGAGCCTATTTCGACGACAGTCCGCTGGGCGGGGCGCGCCTGGTGCTGGATCTACCCGAACGGGAACGCTGACCGGCGCTGGGCAAAAGATGTCGGTGGGCAGGTCTACGGTGACTGCGTGAACCGGACGGATCGGTTGTACGCGATCGTCGAAGAGCTCCGGGCGATTTCGCCCCGCCTGCGCACGGCTCGGCAGCTCGCCGAGCGCCATGGGGTGAGTCCGCGCACCATCGAACGCGATATCGCCGCGCTGCAACAGGCGGGCATCCCCGTCTACGCCGATGTCGGGCGGCGCGGCGGCTACGCGCTCGAGAAGAGCATGTCGCTGCCGCCCTTGAACTTCACCGCGGCCGAAACCGTGGCGCTGGCCTTGGCTTTGGCGCGCAACCGAGGTGGGCCGTTCGACCATGCCGGCCGCAGCGCCCTGGGCAAGGTGCTGGCCGCCATGCCGGAACGCAACGCCGCCGCGGCCCGTGATCTCGCCGCCCGGGTGCGGTTGGTCGATCCACCCGGCGCACCGGCGGTGCCGGAGATTCCGCCGGTGATCGGGCACGCCATCGAGCGCCGGCTGGTGCTGCGCATCGGATATCTGGACCAGCACGGGCAAGCCAGCGAGCGCACGGTCGAGCCGGTGGAACTCTTGAACGGCACCCACGGCTGGTATCTCATCGCCTGGTGCCGATTGCGCGACGGGTTCCGGGTCTTCCGGCTGGACCGCATGCGCACGCTGACGCTCACCGATACGCCCGCGCCGATCCGGCCGCGCGACGGCTACCCTGCCAGTCCGGCGGACCACGAGGTCCGCGCGGTCGCACTCTGAGCCGGCCCGGAAAAAGAATTCTGGAAACACCGACAGGGGGTTGTCGCCGGCCCGGGTGAACGTTGTCCTATGACAACTCCCGCCATCAATACCGTTTCGTGGTTCCAGATCGGCAGCGACCGACCGGAGCAGGCCCAGCAGTTCTACGGCGAGCTGTTCGGCTGGAACTTCACCGCCGACCCGAACCTCGAGGGCTACGACCTCATCAACTACCCCGGCAGCGATATCCCGAGCGGCGGCATCGCCCACTCCCCCGACGCCTCGGCCAACCACGCGATCTTCCTGGTCCTGGTCCAGGATGTGGCCGCCACCGTCGCGCACTCGGAACGCCTGGGCGGCAAGGTGATCCAGCCACCCACCACCTCCCCCGACGGCCTGGTCTTCGCCTACCTGGACGACACCTCCGGCAACCGGTTCGGCGTCTTCACCCCAGCGCCCAAGCCCTGACCCGTTCGTCTACTCGAGCCGATACGAGACGAGCCGGGCACTCGGGAATCCTGTCCCGAGTGCCCGGCTCGCCGGTTCAGATATGAATCAGGCGTGCGCGATATTCGCCCAGCCCGCAACCTCTTCCGGCTTGCGGGGGGCCGGGCCGGTGTAGATGGCCGCCGGACGCACCAGCTTGCCGAGCTGCTTCTGCTCGAGGACGTGCGCGCACCAGCCGGCGGTACGGCCGCAGGTGAACATCGCGGGCATCATGTGCGCCGGGACCTCGGCGAAGTCCAGGATCACCGCGGCCCAGAACTCCACATTGGTCTCGATGGCGCGATCCGGGCGACGCTCACGCAGCTCGGCCAGCGCAGCCTGCTCCAGCGCCGCGGCCACCTCGTAGCGAGGGGCGTTGAGGCGCTTGGCGGTGGCGCGCAGCACGCGGGCGCGCGGGTCCTCGGCCCGGTAGACCCGGTGCCCGAAGCCCATCAGCTTCTCCTTGCGGTCCAGGATGCCCTTGACCAGAGCCCGTGCGTCACCGGACTTCTCGACCGCTTCGATCATCGGGAGCACACGGGCCGGGGCGCCGCCGTGCAGCGGGCCGGACATGGCGCCGATCGCGCCGGACAGCGAGGCCGCCACGTCGGCGCCGGTGGAGGCGATGACGCGGGCGGTGAAGGTGGAGGCGTTCATGCCGTGCTCGGCGGCGGAGACCCAGTAGGCGTCGATGGCCTCGGTGTGAGCCGGATCCGGGTCACCCTTCCAGCGGGTCATGAAGCGCTCGGTGACGGTGGAACACTCGTCGATCTTCTTCTGCGGCACGGCGGGCTGGTAGATGCCGCGCGCGGACTGCGCCACATAGGACAGCGCCATGACCGAGGCGCGCGCCAGGTTCTCCCGGGCGGTTTCGTCGTCGATGTCGAGCAGCGGCTCGTAACCCCAGATCGGGGCGAGCATCGCCAGGCCGGCCTGCACGTCGACGCGCACGTCACCGGTGTGCACGGGGAGCGGGAACGGCTCGGCGGGCGGCAGGCCGCGACCGAACTCACCGTCGACCAGCAGGGCCCACACGTCGCCGAAGGTCACCCGGCCACCGACCAGGTCCTCGATGTCGACGCCGCGGTAGCGCAACGCACCGCCGTCTTTGTCGGGCTCGGCGATGTCGGTGGTGAACGCCACCACGCCCTCGAGGCCGCTGACGAAATCACTGGGGACGGCGGTAGTCATGTTGGGACTCTCCTTGCACTACGGATCCGTAGCGACTGCTTGCAGGTCGCTCGAAATGGTCAGCATGGTTTCTCGTCGATGAGATGGCTCGCCGAGCACATGCCGATCAGGAAAACGATAACTCTTTGCTACCCCGGAGTAACGTCTGGCCCATGCAGGCGGAGGACAATTTCCCGGTCGGCCGCAACCCGGCCGACAACGTCTCGACCACCGACCTCGCGGGCATGCGCGTGGACTACGGGGTACTGCACTTCGGCAGTGGCGAGGACACCGATCTCGACGAAACGTGGCTGGCCGGGGGCTGGGAACCCTTGTTACGGCACTGGATCGAGCAGGCCACCGCAGTCGGCATCGCCGAACCCAACGCCATGGTTCTGGCCACTGTCGCACTGTCCGGGGGTACCCCGCGCCCGGTAGCCAGAACCGTGCTGTGCAAGGGTCTCTCGCCCGCGGGTGTGACTTTTTACACCAACTACGACTCGGCCAAGGGCACCCAGCTGGCCGGGGTACCGTTCGCGGCGGCCACCTTCCTCTGGCCCGCGCTCGGCCGTCAGGTCCATGTGCGCGGCGCGGTGGCGAAGACGCCCATCGAGACGACCACTGTCTACTGGCGCTCGCGCCCTCGCGATTCCCAGCTCGGGGCCTGGGCCTCACACCAATCCCAGCCTGTCGGCACCCGCGCCGAGCTGGACCGGATCCTGGCCGAGACCACCGAGCGCTTCGCCGATGTCGACGACATCCCGGTGCCGCCGCACTGGGGCGGCTACCTGCTGCGACCCGACGAGGTCGAGTTCTGGCAGGGCCGCCGGGGGCGGCTGCACAACCGGATCGTGGCGCGCATCGACGCCGAAGGCATGCAGGTGCAACGACTACAACCTTGATTCCTCCCCCGCCTAATAGCGGGGGATTCCTGGCTCATGCTGCCTGAACGCTCGGCGAGCGTCCAGGTCTTGCGCAATCAGCACCAGCAGGGCGGAAACCAGCCCTATTCAGTATCACATGCGCGGAGTTCTTGTCCCTGGGGGAGGTGAACCCGCAGTGCTCGCATCCGTAGGTGCGTTCGGACAGCGGGAGGCGGTGCTTGGCTCTCGCCCCGCACATCCGGCAATCCATAGTCGTATGCGCTGGATTCACCAGTCGCATATCCCGGCCGTGCTTGCGTCCCATCTCGAGCAGCGCGGTCTTCGTCGCTCCGATCGCCGCATCCGCCGCCTTTCGCGCCATCGTCGACTTCGCCAGGAATTTCGGCCGGAAGTTCTCCACCGCGATCTGATCGAACTCCCGCGCAACGCTTTTCGCCCATTTACGTGCGGTGTCCTGGCGTTGCCGTGCGATCTTTTTGTGCAGCTTCGCCGTCTGCCGTTTGGCTTTCTTGTAGCCGCGCGAGCCGGGCTGACCCTTCTGCGGTCTCCGCCGGGCCATCAGCTTCTGGTAGTGGGCGAGTTTGGCGGCGGCTCTCCTACCATGCTGCGGGTGGGGCAGATCGTGAGCGTCGCTGGTCGTGGTCGCGATTGTGGTGACGCCCCAGTCGATTCCGATCGAGCGTCCCGTCGGGGGCAGCGACTCGGCCTGGGCGGGGATCACGAAGCTGGCGTACCAATGACCGAGACCGTCTCGAAACACCCGGACACTCGAGGGGGTGGCGGGTAGTTCCCGTGACCACACCGGACGCACCACCACACCACCCGCGAGGTGCAGGAGGCCACCTTTGATCCGGAACCCGCGAAGCGTGTAGTTCAGTGTGGGGGCGGCGAGATCCTTCTTCTTGAACCGGGGCATACCTGCCCGGCGCTGCTGCGACACACGGTCTTTTATGTCTTTGAGCGCCTTCGCGCGAGAGCGCCCGAAGTCCCGGATGATCTGCTGCTGCGGGACCGACGCTCCCGCGGAGAGCCAGTCCCGCTCCGCGCGCCAGCCGGTGAGTTTTCGATCAAGTGCGGCGGGACCTATTGCCTCCCCGGCCTGGTGGGCAGTGCGAGATTCGGCAACGCACTGGTTCCACACCCACCGGCATCGGCCCCACTCCTGGCCGAGTGCCCGGCGGGCTGTCGCGCTGAGGCGGAGCCGGTATGTGTACCGCATGCTCCCGACCTCCGGGGCTTCGCTCACACGTTCGAGCATATGGGGCTCGATCATGGGCCGGTGCAGATTTCGTCAAGTGGAGGCATCCACTCCACGTAATCACTAGTGATCAATCCAACACACCCGATGCCGCTGTCGGCGTAGCGGGCAAACCTCACGCCTTCACGCGAGGTTTGTGAGGTTCCGCGGTGGGCACCCTCGTTCTCGGGCCGCGTGGACAGCGACTAGCGTCTAGGTAATCGCACCGCCGTGCCGACCGCACTTCGATGCCGACGGTCCTAGCCTGAGAGGGATCCTTCCGTGCCCGAGAAAGACCACATCAACGACGCCAAGCCGGTGCTGAGCTACCCCGGTGGCGAGTACCCCATGACGATCGCCGAAGCCGAAGTAGGCAACGACGGCATCGATCTGGGCAAAATGCTGGCCAGTACCGGGTACGTGACCTACGACCCCGGCTTCATGAACACCGCGTCGACCAAGTCGGCGATCACCTACATCGACGGTGAGCAGGGCATTCTGCGCTACCGCGGCTACCCGATCGAGCAGCTGGCCGACTCCTCCACCTTCATCGAGGTCAGCTACCTGCTCATCTACGGCGAGCTGCCGACGCAGACCCAGCTGGAAGATTTCACCGACCGGATCCGCCGGCACACCCTGCTGCACGAGGATCTGAAGCGGTTCTTCGACGGCTTCCCGCGCAACGCGCACCCGATGCCGGTGCTCTCCTCCGCGGTCAACGCCCTCTCGGCGTACTACCAGGATTCGCTGGACCCGCGCGATCCCGAGCAGGTCGAGCTATCCACGATCCGACTACTCGCGAAGCTGCCGACCATCGCGGCTTACTCCTACAAGAAGTCGGTCGGCCAGCCCTTCCTCTACCCGGACAACTCGCTGTCGCTGGTGGAGAACTTCCTGCGCATGACCTTCGGCTTCCCGGCCGAGCCGTACGAGGTCGACCCCGAGGTCGCCGCCGCGCTCGACATGCTGCTGATCCTGCACGCCGATCACGAGCAGAACTGCTCCACCTCCACCGTGCGCCTGGTCGGCTCCTCCGACGCCAACCTGTTCACCTCGGTATCCGGCGGCATCAACGCGCTGTGGGGTCCGCTGCACGGCGGCGCCAACCAGGCCGTGCTGGAAATGCTGGACGACATCAAGGCCTCCGGCGGTGACGTCAAGGAATTCATCCGCAAGGTCAAGAACAAGGAAGACGGCGTGAAGCTCATGGGCTTCGGGCACCGCGTCTACCGCAATTACGACCCGCGCGCCGCGATCGCCAAGAAGCACGCCGACAACATTCTGCAAAAGCTGGGCGGCGACGATCAGCTCTTCGACATCGCGAAGGCGCTGGAAGAGGCCGCGCTGACCGACGAGTACTTCATCTCGCGTCAGCTGTACCCGAACGTCGATTTCTACACCGGCGTCATCTACCGGGCCATGGGCTTCCCGACCCGGATGTTCACTGTGCTGTTCGCGATGGGCCGACTGCCCGGCTGGATCGCGCACTGGCGCGAAATGCACTCCGAGCCGCTGAAGATCGGCCGTCCGCGCCAGGTCTACACCGGCTACGGTGAGCGCGACTATCAAGCCATCAACAACCGCTGAGTAATCCATCACCTATCGAAGGGGATAGACCGAATGTCGAAGCCGGAGATCGAATTCCAGGCGGGCCCCGCGCCCACCGAGCTCGTGATCAAGGACCTCATCGAGGGCGAGGGCAAGGAAGCCGTGCCCGGCGGCACCGTCGAGGTGCACTACGTGGGCGTCGAATTCGAGTCCGGTGAAGAGTTCGACTCGTCGTGGAACCGCGGCGAATCCCTCTCCTTCCCGCTGCGCGGCCTGATCCAGGGCTGGCAGGACGGCATTCCCGGCATGAAGGTCGGCGGCCGCCGCCAGCTGACCATCCCGCCGAAGCTGGCCTACGGCGATGCCGGTTCCGGCCACAAGCTCTCGGGCAAGACCCTGGTCTTCGTGATCGATCTGCTCGACGCGCAGTAAGTCGAAACCGCATTGCGGCCCGTGTTCCCACCGGAACACGGGCCGTTTTGTCACTTCCGGACGATCTCGACCGGGTCGGTGAGCGCCAGCGCGAGCGCGGACTGCTGGGCGGTGCTGCGCATCGGTAGCGTTTCCATAGCCTTACCCGTCTGGGTATTCAGGTTGTTCACGATGGTCTGCAACTGACCGACCCCGGCGGTCAGCTGCGAGATGGCGCTGGTGACCATCTCGCCGCCCTGTTCGGCCAGCTGCGGCAGGCCCTCGGCGAGTTTCGCGCCCTCGTTCAATTGCGCACTGGCGCTCTGCAATCGGCCGACCACGGTGCGCAGCAGGGTGCCCAGGTCGGTGTTCGGGTCGACCGCGCCGCCGACCAGGAGGTCCAAGCCCGCCAGCTGGCTGCCCGCCTGACCCGAAACAGTCCGCAGCCCTTCGAGTTTGGCGATGATGTCGGCGACCGCCGGATCACCGGCGAAGGGCAGGGCGCGCAGCATCGGCAGGATCTGCTCCAGACCGGTACTCACCGCGGCCGCCGATTGCTGCACCTGGCCGATCGTGACGCCGGTCGAATCCAGGGCGGCGGCAAGCTGATTCGCCTGGAGGGCCGCACCGTCGACGGTGTCGTTGAGGATCGCGATCGCCGAGGTCAACTGCGCGGAGCCGGATTTGGCGAATTCCAGGAAGCCGAGCATTTCCTCCGCACCCGAGCCGAACTGGTCGGCGCTCGCGGCCGCGGAGTTCACACCGGCGGCGAGCAGCTGGGCGGTGAACTGCACGCTCGACAGTTGTGTGCGGGCCTGGGCGACCGCCGCCAGCGCGGCGTCCACCCCGGTCGCGCCGATCAGGTGCGTCACCTCGTTCGTCGCCCCGTTGACCAGGTTGGCGTCCGCGTCGTCGTGGGTGGCCACGGTGACCTCGGCACGTTTGGGTTGCGGGCCCGCGAGCGAGCCGATGGACGTGGTCAGGTCGGCGGGCAAACTGATCACGGCCGCGTAGTCGTCGGTGCTCGCCTCCCCCGGCCGCGCCATGGTCCATTCGTACCCCCGGCCGTCCTGTTCCAGCGCTTTGATCACGCGGTCACCGGTGGGTCCGGTATCGGCATTGATCAAGGCGATTCCGGTCGGCGCGTCATCGGCGAATATCGCGCACGCGGTGACCGTCCCGCCGACCGCTCCGGCCAGCAACAGCGCAACAGTGAAAATGGCCAGGCGGGAGCGTTGTTCGATCACACCGAAAACCGTAAGGGTACGAATTAATGTCCGGGTCGGCGTTTCTCTAAAAGTTCGGTAAGGCGTGCGCCCTATTCCTCGCCCAGCGACGCCGCCCAGTCCACGGCCACGGTTTCCCCGTGATCGACCGTGAAGAACGCGACTTCCAAATGCTGGCCCAGATCGACCAGGCCGATCGCGGTCAGCGGCACCGGCTGGATCAGGCGCACATGCCACGGTTTCGGTTCGTCCCAGGCCCGCAATTCCAGGTCCAGGCGCAGCACCGGGTCCTCACGCCCCGCGTAGTCGGCGGCCACGGGCGCGGTGGCGAGTACCGTGCCGTCGGCCCGGCGGCCGTTGGCGAGGATCTTCGAAACACTCACGGTGGTGGCATCTCCGGAGTCCGGCACGTAGAGCACCAGGCGGTCCGGATCCCCCGGGTCCACCCGGCAGCACACCACGTCACCGGGCTGCATCCCCTCGAGGTCCGCTACGCGCACCCGCTGCCGCACCCGGGTGTCGTAGGGCCGCGCCCCGTCCAGCTGCACCTGCACCGTGAACACACACTCGGATTCCGTTCCGCCGGAAGTACTCTGGCGCACCCCCAGCACGGTCGCGGAGCCGGCGGCACCGTGTAGCAGCAGTTCCCGTCGCGCAGAGTCGGACAACGTTCCGTTCCGCCCGCCGAAGGCGCGAGATCGTCGTGCGCGCAACAGCCACCCCGAGTTAGCCGACGCCAGGTCCATGGGCGGCTACGTTAGCTGGAGTGTGGTCTCGGGCACAGCAATACCACCATCTAGTCTGTTCGCCATGACCACTGCGCTCCCGACCATCCCCGCCGACCTCAAGCCTGCCGACGGACGGTTCGGCTGTGGCCCCTCCAAGGTGCGCCCGGAACAGCTGCAGTCTCTAGTCGACACCGGCGCTTCCGTATTCGGCACCTCGCACCGGCAGAAGCCGGTCAAGGACGTGGTGGCGCGGGTGCGCGGCGGTCTGCGCGAGCTGTTCGCGTTGCCCGAGGGCTACGAGGTGGTGCTGGGCAACGGTGGCACCACGGCGTTCTGGGATGCCGCGGCCTTCGGCCTGATCCGGGAGCGTTCGCTGCACCTGACCAACGGTGAGTTCTCCTCGAAGTTCGCCGCGGTCGCCAAGGGCAACCCGTTCATCGGCGACCCGATCGTGGTGAAATCCGAGCCGGGCAGCGCGCCGGCCCCGACCTCCGACCCCTCGGCCGACCTGATCGGCTGGGCGCACAACGAGACCTCCACCGGTGTGGCCATCCCGGTGCAGCGCCCCGCGGGCTCCGAGCACGCCCTGATCGCCATCGACGCCACCTCGGGCGCGGGCGGTCTGCCGGTCAACATCGCCGACTCCGACGTGTACTACTTCGCGCCGCAGAAGTGCTTCGCCGCCGACGGTGGCCTGTGGGTCGCGCTGATGAGCCCGGCGGCCCTGGCCCGGGTCGAGGAGATCAAAGCCTCCAACCGCTGGACCCCCGAGTTCCTTTCGCTGCCGATCGCGATCGACAACTCCACCAAGGACCAGACCTACAACACCCCGGCGCTGGCCACCCTGCTGCTGTTCGCCAACCAGATCGAGTGGCTGAACGGCAACGGCGGTCTGGACTGGGCGGTCAAGCGGACCCTGGATTCCTCGTCGCGCCTGTACTCCTGGGCCGAGTCCAGCGAATACGCCACCCCGTACGTGGTCGATCCGGCACACCGCTCGCAGGTCGTGGGCACCATCGACTTCGCCGAGTCGGTGGACGCGGCGCAGGTCGCGAAGGTGCTGCGGGCCAATGGGATCGTCGACACCGAGCCGTACCGCAAGCTGGGCCGCAACCAGCTCCGCGTCGGCATGTTCCCGGCGATCGACCCCGAGGACGTCTCGCAGCTGACCCGCTGCATCGACTGGGTCGTCGAAAGCCTCGCCTAGCAAGTAGTAGCCAGCGGTAGTGCACAGTTGATTTCCTGCGACACACCGGAATTCGACACGCCGTAGATCGATTTCTCGCGAGTCGAACAGAGCAGATTAGCGGGTGTAGCGCGTTCTGGGCCGACATTCGGCCCGCGTGTCCTGCCTCGAGAACAACAACTGTGCACTACTGTGGCGCAAGAGCAGTGGGCGGTGTCGCGAGCCGACGCGATAAGGAGGTAACGGTGCGTGAACTTCGAGTGATCGGGGTGACGCCCGACTCCACGCACATCGTGTGTATCGACACCGAGACCGGAAATAAGTACCGGCTGCCCGCCGACGACAAGCTTCGAGCCGCAGCCCGCGGAGACCTTGCCCGATTCGGCCAGATTGAGATCGAGATGGAAGCAACTATGCGTCCCCGCGATATTCAAGCTCGTATTCGTGCCGGGGCCTCCGTAGAACAAGTCACCGAAGAATCCGGCATGCCCGCCAGCCGGGTCGAGCGGTTCGCCTACCCGGTGCTGCTGGAACGCGCCCGGGCCGCCGAGCTCGCACAAAAAGCGCATCCGGTGCGGCCCGACGGGCCCGCCGTGGAAATCCTGATCGATATCGTCACCGCCGCGTTCACCGAGCGCGGGCATACCCTCGACAATGCCGAGTGGGATGCCTGGAAGGACGAAAAGGGCTACTGGGTCGCCCAGTTGCAGTGGCAGAACGGTCATTCCGAGATCGCCGCGCACTGGCGCTACCAGCCCGACGCGCACGGCGGCTCGGTCTCCCCCCTCGACGATCCCGCAGCCGACCTGGTCGATCCCGATTTCGGGCGGGCCCTGCGCGGGCTCGCGACCATCCTGCCCGCCGCGGCCGAAATCGAAGCGCCCGTGGCGGAGCCGGAGCCCGTGGTGGCCGAGTCGCCCTCGCCGCGCCCCGCCGAGACCCGGCCGGCCACGCGCGAAGCCATCGTCCCGCCGCGTCCGGCGGCCCGCCAGAGCCAGCCCGCGCTGGACGAGTACTACGAACCGCAGCGCGCTGTCGCCGCGGGCGGTACCGCCGCCGCCGTTCCGGCTGCGAGCACCCCGCCGCCGGCCGCACCCACAGTGCCTGCCGCACCCGCCGCACCCGCTCCCGCAGCGGCGAGCACCCCGGCCGTCGCCGCGGGCACCAGCACCACTCCGGCTGTCGGCGGCACCGCTCCCGAACAGCCCGCCGCCCCGCCGCCGAGCACCCCGGCCGCACCCCCGGCCGCCGCCGCTACTTCGAATCCCGCTCCGGCGGCCGAGAAGAAGCCCGCCAAGCCGGCTCCGGCCAAGGCCGCGCGCAACAAGCGCGGCAAGGCGCCGATGCCGTCCTGGGAAGACGTGTTGCTCGGCGTCCGCAGCTCCGGTCACTGAGTAGTCCGTACCCGATTCGCGCGCAGCTGTCCCGAGTTGCTGGCAGCTATCTGAAACTCGAATTTTTGAGTCTGCCTGGCGTGTTCGCATGCCGAACCGGCGGCATTGACCGATTTGTGCGGGTAGATTTTGATGTGAGCCTTCGACACACCAGTCGGTGGCGGGCAGTTCGCGGTAGCCGGAAGGGGTTCGCCGACGCCGAGAGTTGCTAAGTGTTTGCGTCGCTGGTGCAACCATCGGGAGGTACCGTCAATGCTGTCCAAAGCCTCGACTCTCTGGTACGTCGACGCCCCAGACCCGTTGGCGGTGTTGCGGGATCACCGCGACCCCGACCCGGAAGCCGCCCTG
This sequence comes from Nocardia sp. XZ_19_385, assembly GCF_015355755.1. Classification (NCBI taxonomy): domain Bacteria; kingdom Bacillati; phylum Actinomycetota; class Actinomycetes; order Mycobacteriales; family Nocardiaceae; genus Nocardia; species Nocardia sp. XZ_19_385. The sequence goes on along the minus strand of NZ_JACVEE010000002.1, from coordinate 1,760,668 downwards.
GCCTTGGCCAAACAGCTGCATGCCGACCGCGACGTGCTGCCGATCATGGTCGGCACCCTCTCCGGTTGCGCCGGACCGCCCGTCGGCGAGGTGTACATCGGCTGCTATCCCGGTGTGACCGTGGTGTGTTCGGCGCAGGCCGCGATGATCCGCCCGACCGCGCTGCCGGAATTGCTGGTGCGCCCGCTCGCCTCGGAACACACCTACCTGATCGCCTTCGACTCCGCCTACAGCTGGGGCGCCTACGCGCATTGGGAGCGTGGCGAATTCCGCCGCGCCTTCAGCTCCACCCGGGTGAACATCCTGGAAGACGAAGGCCTGCCGCTGGTGTGGGAACGGCCGTTCTGGGCGGGCGAGCATCCGGTGCGCTGGCGCGCGGGTGAACTACCCGACCCGCAGTTGCTGCCCTTCGATCCCCCCGATTTCGCCGACGCCGCCAACAACGAGTGGCTCGGCTTCCGCTACCGCGCGCCCGCCCCGGCGGAAGCACTGACCCCGCGCGATATCGCGGTCTGCGGATTCACGCTGTATCCGAAGGGGCAGGCGCCGGACCCGGCCACCCTGCTGCCGCCGGAGGAACCCGATCTAGCCGTGCGGCCCCAGCGCCGCAGCATCTTGCACTGGATCCGGGGCCGCGACCGCGTCTCCTGACCTCAGCCGAAGACGAGGCCGAGGAACAGCGCGAACCAGGCCAGCAGCACCCCGGCCGCGATCCCCGCGACCACCCACCTGGTGACCGGCGCCGCGCGCCAACGCCAGGCGGTGGGTGCGGCGCCGCCCGCCGCGACCAGGTTCACCACGATCGACAGCAGCGGATGCACCCGTGCGAGCGCATCGCCGAAGGAAAAGACGGCCGCCGCGGTCAGCAGCGCGACCAGCACCGACACGGTGATCCCGGACGCCCACGGTGTCGGATCTCGATACTCCCCTGGATTCACGATGTCCTCACCCGCTCATAGAACGCCATCGCGGCGGCCGTCGCCACATTCAGCGAATCCGTGCCCGGCGACATCGGGATCCGGGCCCGGATGTCGGTGGCCCGCATGGCTTCCTCGGTCAATCCCGGCCCCTCCGCCCCCAGCAGCAATGCCACCCGCTCCCCCGTCATCGCGGCGGCCAGATTCACCGCGGCCGGGTCCGGGGTCAGCGCGATGATCTGAAAGCCTTTGCGGCGCAGTATATCCAAACCACCAGGCCAGTCCGGGACGGACGCGAACGGTACCCGCAGCACGTGTCCCATGGAGACCCGCACGCTGCGCCGATACAGCGGATCCGCGCAACGATCCCCGAACAGCACCGCCTCCGCGCCCAGCCCCGCCGCATTGCGGAACATGGACCCGAGGTTCTCGTGGTCGTTGACGCCCTCCAGCACCGCGACGGTGCGCGCGTCCGCGAGGACCTCATCCAAGGTCAGTTCCGCCGGCCTGGGCGCGACTGCGAGCACGCCCCGATTCAGATGGAACCCCACCACTTCGGCCATCACCTCGGCACTGGCCCGGTAGTACGGCACATCCATCCCGGCCAGGTCATCGGCCAGCAGCTCATACCGCTTCCCCACCCCGAGCAGCGCGCTCGGCGTGAACCGCGAATCCAGCATCCGCTGCACCACGACCACCCCCTCCGCGATCACCAGCCCCTTCCGCCCGGGCAGATCCGGCCTGCGGTCGGCGGAGGAGAGATCGCGGAAATCGTCGACCCGCGGATCCGCGGGATCGTCGATATCGATCACTTCAGCCACGGCCCTATCCTGCCTGGTCGGCAGCTCGAGCCCGCACACCGGTGGCCGCGCCGCGAGAAAGCGGGTGCGCGCCCGAGTGAGGCATGGGATGGTCGGATGATGACGATGGGATCCGAGGTCACTATTCGTTCGGCCGAGCCTGCCGATGAGGATGCGGCTCGGCTGCTGCATGCGACGGCATTCACTATGCATTCCGACCCGGAGTACCGGGAGCGGTCGGCTCGGCTGTTCGCGCCGGCCGACGATATCGTCGCGGTCGAGGGGGACCGGGTGGTCGGCCGGACCAAGGCACGGACGATGACGCTGACCGTGCCGGGTGAGCGGACGGTACCGGCGACAGGCATCGCAGGGGTCGCGGTGGCGCCGACACATCGGCGACGCGGGATCCTGCGGGCGATGTACACCGAACAGCATCGGCGCACGGAGGCGGCGGGGTTGCCGTTGACGATCTTCACCGCCAGTCAGGCCGGCATCTACGGGCGCTTCGGGTATGGGCCGGCGATCCGGGAGAGCCGGGTCACCATCGACCGGCGATTCGCCGAATTCCTCTCTACCGCACCGGATCCGGGTGGTGTCGACCTCAGCGAACTGCCGGTGGCGGGCACGCGGATCAAAGAGATCTACGACCGGTGGCGCAGGCTCACCCCTGGCGCGCAGGTCCGTCCGGACGCGTCCTGGGAGATCCGGTTCAGCGACCCGGAGGCGTGGCGTGGCGGTGGCACCGCCCTGTTCGTGCTGTTGCACCCGGACGGGTATGTCCTCTACCGATACCACCATCGCGACGCCGGAACGGCGGTCGAGATCGTCGAGATGCGGACGGTGACCACCGACGCGCACGCCGCGCTCTGGCGCGCACTGTTCGGCCTGGAACTCGTCACCCACATCGAAGCGTTCCTCCCCGACCACGACCCGCTCCCCTACCTGCTGACCGACCTGCGGCTGGTCCGGACCGAGGGCCGGCACGACACCCTGTGGCTCCGTCTCATGGATGTCCCGGCCGCCCTGACCGCCCGTGCCTACCGCGCCGATCTGGATGTTGTTCTGGCCGTGCGCGATCCGTTCCGCGAAGCGGGCGGCACCTTCGCCCTCACCGTCCGCGACGGTCACGCCGAATGCGCGCCGACCACCCGAGCTCCGGATATCGAACTCGGCATCGACGTGCTGGGCAGCCTGTACCTCGGGGCCTATCCGGCACGGGTGTACGCCGCGGCAAACCGCTTGCAGGCCAAGGATTCCCGGCATGTCTACGACCTGGAACACGCCTTCTCGGCGGAACGCGAGGCGGAGCTCGGCTGGCACTTCTGAGACCAACATCCCAGGTTCCTGTCAGCATCCAGTCGTATCCTGGGGCTCATGAAGCCGATTCAGCTGGTTCTCAACATCCTCTGGCTCATCTTCGCGGGGTTCTGGATGGCGATCGGCTATGTCATCGCCGGTGTCATCTGCTGCATCCTGATCATCACGATTCCGTGGGGCATCGCGTCCTTCCGGATCGCGGCCTACGCGCTGTGGCCGTTCGGGCGCAGCGCGGTGGAGAAGCCGGGAGTGCGGCCGGGCTCGATGATCGGCAACATCATCTGGTTCGTCTTCGCGGGCTGGTGGCTGGCGCTGGGTCATCTGCTGACCAGCATCCCGCTGTTCGTCTCGATCATCGGCATCCCGTTCGGGTGGGCGAACCTGAAGATGATCCCGCTGTCGCTGTTCCCGCTGGGGCGCGAAATCGTCGACAGCGACCAGCCTTTCGGGGCGCGGGAGTACGCGCGGTGACTCCTATTCGGAGTCGGTGACGATCTGCTTCATGATGCCGACGGCCCGGGTGAGGACGACCAGTTGCTCGTCGGTGAGCTGCGAGAGCTGCTCGGTCATCCAGGCTTCGCGGGCGCTGGCTTCGTCATCGATGAGGGCGCGGCCCGCGTCGGAGAGCGAGACGATGATCTGCCGGCCGTCGGTGGGGTGCGGTTTGCGCTCCACCAGTTCCAGGTCGGTGAGCGAGGCGATCACCCGGGTCATCGACGGCGGCTGCACCCGCTCTTTCGCGGCTAGCGCGCCCGGGGTCATGGCGCCGTCGCGATGCAGGGTGGCCAATGCGGACAGCTGGGTCAACGAGATCTGTGCATCGGCGCGGCGGCCCCGCAGATGTCGCGTCAGCCGTACCACGGCGAGCGAGAGCTCGCCCGCGAGGGCTCGAACATCCGATGGCGTTGTCACAAGGGCAAACGATACGGGACCTGCGGAGGGCGGGCAGGCGGTTCGGTAGCTACGCTTGCTAGGTGACCCAGAAAGTTCCGGAGATCCCGCCGCGCTTCACCGATCCGCGGCCCGTGCTGGCGGTCGGAAGTGCGCTGTGGTTCATCGCGACCATCGTGGTGTGGGTCAGCGGGGACCGCTGGGAAACGTTGCGGCCGGTATGCCTGATGGGGATGGGTGTCGGCCTGCTGGGCCTGACGATCTTCCTGATTCAGCGGCGAGGCGCGCGCCGCGGCGACAAAGGCGCGCAGACCGGGCTCTAGGTCACCGCGAATTCGCTGCTGGTGCCGGTGAAGGGACGCAGTGCGCCGTCACCGCCCAGGCTGTCGGCGAAATGCACGAAGCGGTACGCGCCCGTTTCGGCGTCGGCCGGGATGTCCCAGGTGAACCGGGCCACGGATTCGGAGCTGCCGCGTTTGCTCCAGTGGTAGCGCACCGCCCATTCGCCCTCGTTGGCTACCCGCACCCAGTCACCGGAGCTGTTGCGGCGCTGCACTTCCAGGAAGGTGCCGTTGCGGCGCGGGCTGTGTTTCGGGTGGGCGGAGACGAATTCGGCGGCCGCCTGGTTGCCGCGCTGGTAGGACGCGGCGGGCTGGGTCAGTACATCGCCGAAGGCACGACCCGCCGGGGTGGTGTCCGGGCCGGGCGCGGCCGCGAAGTTCGGCTGCATATTCGACACGTCGCGCGGTGCGGGACCGCGCGGGATCTGCTGTCGGGCCACGAAGGCCCCGGCTAGTCGGGTGAATTCCTGGAGGTAGGCCGGAAGTGTGTAGCGGCCGAACAGGGTTGAGCCGCCCTCGTACTGCTGGGCGTCGTATTCCTCAGGGGTGGTGACGTATTCGTGATAGGTGTTCGCGTATCCCTGTAGCAGGACCTGCTCCAGCGGCACGCCAAGTGTGTCGGCGACAACGCGGCGGATACGCAGCCCGGACACGATGGTGAACTCGCCGCCCGCGGCGGCCAGGTACAGCTCGCCGAGGCGCATGATCTGGATCGGCACCACACTGGGCACCCATCCCAGTAGGCCCAGCGGCGCCACAATCGCCTTGGGCGCCTGGGCATCCGCGAGCCAGCGTGGGGCGGGTTGCCGCGGGTCGCCGACCGCGTCCAGGAACGGATTGCGCACGCCTTCCGGGATCGGGATGCCGGGCAGGCCGGGCCCGTCCTCGGTGCTGCCCGCGATCAGCGCGACGCCGGCCGCGGCGGGCGAGGTGCGCTTGGGTAGCCCGTCGCCGGTGTAGCGCCCGTCGACCGCGATATCGGCCAGATCGATGTAGCAGAGCATCGAGTCGACCGTGCCGCCGATCGTCCGGGCCTGCGCCAGTGCGGTTTTCGAGGCCCGATACTGACGCTCACCGATGATGCGGGTGTTCTCGAACTCGTCCTCGGTGGGCCCGGAGGTGGGGCCCAGGTTCAGATTCGGCGACATGTCGCCGGAGTTGGTCTGTGCGAACGCGGACACGAAATCCGGCTGACCGTCGAGGTATCGGACGCCGTGCTCGGTGTGCTCGTGCGCGAACGAGGCGTAACCCTTGTTGTCACCGCTGATCAAGCGATTCTTGTTGCTCATCGAGGTGTTGTGCGTGGCGAACCAGGTGATGGCCCCGACCTGCTTGCCGCCCTTGGTGATCGAGAGCGCAGTGACCGCCGGGTCGATGCCGGCCGGCGGGAAGTAGTTCTTGTCCGCGTCGGGGTTGCGGTCGTAGGCGATGCGAGACCGGTTGACACTCGCGTCGTGCAGTTCGCCGCGGCCCAGTGCGAGCGTGCCCGGGCTCAGATCGGCGTGCGCGGCGGCGATGGCTTCCACGATGCCGTTCACCTCGGCGTCGTAAACCTGTTGCTGGAAGCCGAGAATCGCGAGGTTGTAGGCGTGGTCGTGGCTGGATCCGCCGCAGGTGGCGTGCGAATGGGTGGAGGTGAGCAGCACGTTCTGCTCGGAGTAGAGATCACCGAAACGCCGTGCCAGCTCCAGCATTACGCCGCGATGCACCGAGCCGAAGATCATGCCGTTGTCGGCCACGACGAAGGCGACGCGCTTGTCGCCGTCGGCAATGATGTACGCCCGCACCCTCGGACGCAGGTGGATGCCCGCCGTGGTCTGCTCCAGCTGGGAGTAGCCCATCATGCCGCATTCGGCGGCCGGACCGGTGATATCGGACAGACCGATGCCGATCAGGTAGCCGCCGGCGGGCGCGGCCGCGGCGGTGGCGCTCAGCGCACCCGGAATACTGCCTGCCGCCGCGACGGTGGCCAAACTCGCCGACCCCACTACGGTCCCAGCGAGAACGGTCCTGCGCGACAACGACATACGTGCACTCCTTAGTCTTCCGATGGCACTGAACCACAGAACTGGACGATCGTCCAGTGTAAGTTTTTCAAGCCAGCGAATTGACTGCACGCGCCACGAGCGCTTAACTCCCTGGGGTGTCCTCCCGATTGAGCGTCGAAGAACGACGGGCCCACCTTATCGAGGCGGCCATTGGGCTAGCCGAGAAAAAAGGCGTTGCCGGTGTGACCACACGCGATGTGGCTCAGGCGGCAGGTGTCTCGCTCGGTGTGGTGCATTACTGTTTCGAAAATAAGGACGCGCTGATGACCGAGCTGGTCAAGGCGCTGGCGATGGAATTACGCGATTCCGTCGACGCCAATGAAACGGTATGGCAAGACGTCGGAAGTGGAAAAGAAGCACTTCAAAAATTGGTGCGCGCGGCACTCGAACTCATGTGGCTCAACATTGAAGCCACACCCGAGCGTCAACTACTCACCTACGAAACCACTACTTACGCCTTGCGAGAAGGCGAGCAAACCCCCGCGAAACTCGCAATCGCGCGCGAACAGTACGCGTTCAACGACGCCACCGTGGCCGACATCCTCGACCACGCCCGCGATGCCACGTCCAACCAGTGGACGGTCCCGGTGCAGTCGCTGAGCCGATTCGTGCTCGAGGTCATCGATGGCATGGTGCTGCGCTGGCTGGTCGACAACGACAGCGAAGCCGTGCGCGGGCAGCTCGACCTGCTCAGCGAAATGCTCACCAACTACACGGTTCCCACCGGTCGCTGAGCTTCAGCGCCCCTCGGGGACTCGGACGTGCGTCGTGGTTCCCGCCTGCCACCAGGGCACCTCGACGGTGCCCTGCGCCGCGCCGCCGAGGCGGACTCGCAGCTCGTCGTGCAGTACCAGGTCGCCGTCTTGCGTTGGCAGCGTGAACATCTCGCGCAGGACCACGCCCAGCGGCGCCGCGGCCCAAGCGGCGCGGCGGCCTTCGCCGAGCACCTCCGCGGTGACCGCCTCGGAGGCCAGCGGCAGGTCCAGCAGGGTCGCCAGCGCGGGTGCGTGCTCGGTACCGCCGAACACCAGGCGCTCCGGTGGGAGTGCCAGGCCGAACCAGGGCTGATCCAGGACCAGTGCGTCGCCCGGATCGATAACCGCGCCGGACAGGGCGCGCACCCGATCCGGTAGGTCGAGAACGGCGACGTCGAGCCGGTCTGTGGCGATCGCCGTCGCCAGCCTGCGATGCGCCCGCGAAATCACTTCGGGATCAGGTGTTTTCGCGGTATCCGCGAGTGCCTCGAGCAGCGCGGCGGCCAGCTCCGGAGACATGCTCCGCGGATCGGCGAAGACCGCACGCAGTGCGTCGAGGTCGGTTCGGCCGAAGCCCTCGAACCCGAATTCGTCCAAGAGACCGGCGAATTCGGTGTCGGCCGGGTGCCGCAGCAAGCCCAGCGGGGTCCCGTCGATGCGGGCATGCTTGCGCAGCCACCACGCGGTGTATCCGTTCGGGTCGGCCAGCAGGCGGCGGGTGTGCGGCTCGGATACCAACTGCAGCAACGCATCCGGCCAGGCGACCTCGTCGACCAGATCCAGGTCACGCACCGCGGCCAGCTCCCGCGGGTCGTCCGCCAGCCCGGCCCACCACTGCGCTTCGTCATCGAGATCATGATCGGGACCGGTCGGATCCTCCTCGGTGACCACACCGAAATCCCAGCCGACACCGATCGCCCGAAGCGCCTGCGCGCCATAGGCATCCACCACTGCCTTGTCGACGGTGCCGAACGGCGCGTCCGCGACCAGCAGCGGATACAGCGGCGCGTCCGGGAGCAACAGCTCATCGGCGGACCGCAGTTCCCCTGCGGCATCCGGCAATTCGAGCATGCCGAGCCAATCTGGCAGGACCGCCGGGTTGGCGTGCACCGCCAGCCGCAGCACCGCATCGACGGTGTCCTCGTCGTCCGGTCGATCTTCCAGCTCCGCCCGCAACCCAGGATCGCTGAGCAGATCCTCGGCCGTCGCCGAACGCGCCCCCAACCGGGCCAGCAGCGGATGCGCCGCCTCCGGATGCACCAGCCGGGCCCAATGCACCGGAATAGCCATCTCCAGCTGGTCATCCAAAATCACAGTGCGCGGCCCGGTCACCACCCTGCCATCGGCCAGCGGCACCGCCAGGGCACCCAACTCCTCGGCTGCCAGCGGATCCATCACAAACGGCTCCAGCGCGTCGTACAGCCGCCGCCACCAACCGGGCTCCCGCTCCAGCCCACCCGAAAGTTCCGCAAGCCGCGCTAATCCCAGCCGATGCACGTCGAGCACGCCCAACACCTCGACGTGCTTGCGCCCGGACAGCTCCGGAATCACCAACGGCCCGACGACATCAGCGAGCAGCTCGGCCAACTCCACTGTCAGCCCGGTGAATACGCTCGCCCGCGTAGGCACGGCGGTAGCGCGCGGTGCTGATCCCGCGGAAGTACCTCTTGTCGGGCGGCCCTGCCCGAAAAAATCGTCGCTCCAACGCGACTCGTCCTCATCCGACGCAATCCCATCGGCGCGTGCGTCGACAGCGCCCAACACTTCAAGATCCGCAGCGTCCCCGGTCGAGTCGACATCCCGCTCGGAGTGGCCGGGGTCGGGGCGTACGTCGACCACAGGCAGCCAGGAGGCCGTTTGCAGCTCTCGCACCACCGCTTCACGTATCAGGCCGTCGGCCTCGCTGCGGGCGAAGCCCGGCGACGGGACCAGGACGAGACGGTCACCGGGCGGCAGTGCACGTGCGAAATCGGCGTAACCATTGGCCAATTCGCCGATCCGGGCGCCGGGCAACAGTCGACGGCGATCCGGCTGCATGGGGATATCGGCGATCAGGATCGCGGGGAGGGACAGTTCCTCGTCGGACCGGGTAGGCGCCCGCAGCACGTCGTGCCCGGCCGGTACCGGCTTGCCGGCGCGCACTGGCAGCAGCCAGCGGGACCGAGATGTCCGGTACTGCCACCAGATCCGGCGTTCGATGCCGGGGCCGTCGATACGCAGTTCATGCAAACCGTTGCCGAGCGGACTGACGGCACTGGCGATTTCGTCGTCACCGATCTGGATGCTCTGCAACGCGGGCAGTTCCAGCAGCAGATCGGCTGCCTCGGCGCGCATGCCTTCGAGCAGTGCGTCGGCATCCACATCACCACGAAGGTGCAACACCACTTCGGTGTCCGCGCCTGCTTCGGGTTCGTCGATGATCGGCCACGCCAGGCGCAGCGCCGGAGGAGTCAATCCCGGTGCACCAGCGGATAATCCACGGCTCCCGGCAAGACCGGGTACAGCGCTCTCAGACGATTCAGCTGACTCGGAGCCGAGCTCGGCGGGCTCGCGGTTCTGGGCAGACGTGGCGGCAGCGCCCAGCGCGCGATGATCACCCACCGTTGCCGACGCGTCTAGCTGAGAACCCGGCTCGCGGTTCTGGGCAGACGTGGCGCCAGTGCTCAGCCCGTGAAGATCACCCACCGTTGCCGACGCGTCCGGCTGGGGATAATCCGGATCCACTGCCGCACCGTCGGAGGGTGATCCGCCGCCGGCAGAGGAGAAGGCTCCTGCCGGGTTGTGCCCCGCATTCCGCTGATCGACGGTACGGCTCGATCCACCTGGGATCTGGATCCCGTTCTCCCGCAAAGCGTTCGCGGTGAGCTCTCGGGAAAAGCGCAGCGAGCCGGTGGTCGAGCGCACCTCGATGTCATCACTCACCGACAGCACAGCGGTGAAGCCGACGCCGAAGCGGCCGACGCTCGTGCCGTGGTCGGCTTTGCCGGAGGCGCGCAGTGCGGTCAGGGCGTGGACGCCCGAGAGGTCCAGGGGCGCGCCGGTATTCGTGATGCGCAGGGCCCGGCCATCGAGCCGGACGGTCACCCGCCCCGGTACGCCGGCCTTCGCCGCGGCGTCGGCAGCGTTCTGAGCCAACTCGGTGAGCAACCGGTCGCGGTAGCCCGCGCGCACCAGGTCCGCCTCGGTGGCGGCGTCCTCACGCAGGCGGGTCGGCGAATCGCGCCAGGCGGCAAGGACTCCCGCGCGTAGCTTCGAAGTGCCGAACGGGTCGGCGGCGCTCAGTTGCGCGATGACTCGGACTCCGAGCCCTCGACCGCGGCGTCGCCCAGCATCTCGACCTGCTCGGCCACTGCGACTTCGCCCGTGCTGTCGGCCACATAGGTCACGGACTCCTGCGGCGCGGACTCGGCGGACTCGCCCGCCTCCCCGCCCGCGACGACCTCGCCCTTGCTGTCCGCCACGTAGGTCACGGACTCCTCGGCACCGGATTCGGATTCGGACGCGTCCGCGCGAACAGCGACATCCGCCTTCGGCCGAACGCTCACCACGGTGGACGTAGCCTCGGCCTCGAGTTCGCTTGCCGCAGGATCCGTCGCTTCGGCCCCCGCTACTGAGTTCGCCTGGGCCACACCGTTCTTCGACGAGGCCTTGCTAGCTTCGGCACCGGGCTCAGCAGCTGCCTCGGACTCGACCGCAGTCGCGGACTCGGTCGAGTCGGCGGCGGGCTCGCTCGCGAGTGCAGCAGGCGCTACAGCTTCCACACCCGGCTCGAGGGCTTCGGTCTCGGCAGTCGCGACCGCCTCGACACCCGGCGCAACGGCCGCGTGTGACTCCACTTCAGCGGCAGGCTCGACGGTCGCTTCGGACGCGGCGGGCGCGGCAGTCGCCTCGGGCACGGCAGTTGCCTCGGCGCTGGAATCACTGGCTGCCTGCTGCGGCTTCTTCAGCGCCTCGGCCGGGATCACGTCGTAGGCCGCGTCGTCGAAGGCCTCGTAGAGCGGCGATCCGCCGCCGGTCGGGGCCTCGACGTCGGAGTGCGCGCCGCAGCCGTATTCGTTGTGGACGACGCGCCCGTCGGCGCCCATCGAGTTCGCGCAGACGCCGAAGGCGGCGCGCAGGGCGCCGGCCAGGGGCAGGTAGAAGCCGCAGAGGCCGCAGGTGGAGGGGGCCGCCTTGGCCATGTCGGTGTCGGGGCCGAGTTCGGCGTACCAGCGGTCGGCGGCTTCGGCGCGGCCTTCCAGGCTGAGCACCTGGGTGCGGCCGAGGCCGACCTCGTAGGCGACCTCGTCGACCACCGGGTCGCCGGTGGCGACGTAGCCGGGCACCAGGCGCGGGTCGTTCGGGATGGGGGCGAGCAGGTCGCCGGGGGCCAGATCGCCGGGGCGGACCCGCTGGTCCCACGGCACGAAGTCGGGCGCGACCAGGGCGTCGGGCCCGGGCAACAACGCCGATTCGCTGACGGTGACATGGTCGGCACCCGGCGGGGCCGCCACCACGACCGCCCACTGCCAGCCGCGATAGCCGGGCAGGGTCGCCTCGAAACGATGTGTCGCCGCGCTCTCGTCCTCGGCGGACACGCCGAGGTGGGTGCCGACCGCCGACGGTTCCAGCTCCAGGAGCGCACGGCGGGCCACGTCCACGGCATCGGCCAGCAAGGGCCTTACACCGGGCTCCGAAACACTAACTGCGCTCACGGCCTACATTTTGCCGTATGGAACGCAATCCGCGTTCGTTGGCCATGGCTGTTCTTTTCTGCCTGCTCACAGTGGGCGGTTGCGGCGGCGCCGACGATGACCCCGAACGGCTTCGAATCGAGGTCGTGGGCACCCGCCCGCACGACCCGCGGGCCTTCACGCAGGGCCTCGAGGTGCACGACGGCGTGCTGTACGAGAGCACCGGCCTGTCGGGCGCGTCGTGGGTGCGCGCCAGCGACCTCGACACCGGCGCGGAGCTGGCGCGCGCCGGCGTTCCCGACGACGTCTTCGGTGAGGGCATCACCCGGGCGGGCGCCACGCTGTGGCAGCTGACCTGGAAAGACCACATCGCCTACGCCCGCGACCCGGACAGCCTCGCGCTGCGCGGCCAGGCGGATTACGACGGCGAGGGCTGGGGTCTGTGCACCCGCGACGGCCGCCTGGTGATGAGCGACGGCACCGGCACGCTGACCTTCCGCGACCCGGTCAGCTTCGCCGTCACCGGCTCGGTCACGCTCGGCGGCTACCGCGGCGCACACCTGAACGAACTCGACTGCGCCGCCGACGGCACGGTCTACGCGAACGACTACCCCACCGATCAGATCCTCCGTATCGATCCCGAGTCCGGGCGTGTCCTCGCGGTGATCGACGCGCGCGGGCTGCTCACCCCGGCCGAACGCGCGCGCACCGATGTCCTCAACGGCATCGCTCACCTGCCCGGCACCGACCGTTTCCTGATCACCGGCAAGTACTGGCCGACGATCTTCGAGGTGCGTTTCGTCCCGGTGTGAGACACCGAACCGGACGGCCTGGATACCTCACAGTTGCCGATCAGTCAGAATTGAGCGTGTGACTACTCCTCGCGATCCCACCGGTCCCGACCGTGGTCCCTGGGATGGCGCGGAGGAACCACCGTTCCATCGGCATCCCGGGTTCGACAGTTATCCGCCGCCGACCCGCCCCATGCCGTTGCCACCGCTGGGCTCCGAGCACCGCACCCCGCGTCGCGTGTTCCCCAATCGGCCGAAGCCGCAGCCACTCCCGGAGACGCGGCCGCACCACCAAACTCTGCCGCCGCTCCCGGAGACACGGCCACACAACCAAACTCCGCCACCGGATCAGACCCAGCAGATCCCGCAAGCCGAACCGGCCGCGCAACGCGTGCCGCGCAAACTGACCGTCACCCGCGTCGCCGTCATGCGCGGCCGCGAGCTGACCGGGAAGGGCATCGCGACTTTCCAGCGCGCCGCGAAAGCCGACGGCGCCGACAAGTCCGGTCTCACCGCGCTCACCTACGCGACCATGACGAACTTCGCTTTGGACGCGGCGATCGCGGTGGCGCTGGCCAACACCCTGTTCTTCGCCAGCGCGACCGCGGAGAGCAAATCCAAGGTCGCGCTGTATCTGCTGATCACCATCGCTCCGTTCGCGGTGATCGCCCCGCTGATCGGCCCGCTGCTGGACCGGTTGCAGCGCGGCCGGCGACTGGCGCTGGCGACCTCGTTCGCGGTGCGCGCGGTGGTCGCGGTGATGCTGATCTTCCAGTTCAACAACATCGCGCTGTATCCGCTCGCGCTCTGCATGATGATCGGCAGCAAATCGTTCTCGGTCCTCAAGAGCGCGGTGACGCCACGCGTGCTGCCACCGGAAATCGACCTGGTCCGCACGAATTCCCGGCTCACCGTTTTCGGCCTGGTCGGCGGCACCATCGGCGCGGGCGCGCTGGCCGCGCTGGCCGCTTACCTCGCGGGTTCCAACGGCGCGCTCATCCTGGCCGTACTGATCGCGCTGGCCGGCGCCTATTTGAGCCTGCGGATTCCGCGCTGGGTCGAGGTCACCGAGGGCGAGGTCCCCGCGACACTGGGCTACCACGGCGAAGACGCCCGCACGGAAGTCATCCGCGAGGTCCCGCCCGACGTTCCGCCGCGCCGCCGCCGGCAGCCGCTGGGCCGGGCCGTGGTCACCGGCCTGTGGGGCAACAGCGCCATCCGCGTACTGACCGGCTTCCTCACCTTCTATGTGGCCTTCGTCGCGAAGGCCACCGAGCACCGGCCGACGCAGCAGGCCATGATGCTGCTCATCGTCGGCGCGGCCGCCGCGGTCGGCAATTTCACCGGCAACGCCACCGGCGCCCGCCTCAAACTGGGCCGCCCCTCCCTGATCGTGGTGGGCTGCACCGCGGCCTGCACCCTGGTGGCCATCTTCGCGATCCTCGCCGATAACCTGCTGGGCGCGGCCATCGCGACGCTGGTCGCCTCCGGCGCGAGCGCGCTGGCGAAGGTGTCACTGGACGCCGCGATCCAGGACGACCTGCCGCCGGAGTCGATCGCCTCCGGTTTCGGCCGGTCCGAGACCGTGCTGCAGCTGTCCTGGGTGATCGGCGGCGCCGCCGGCGTGCTGATGCCGACCGAGTGGTGGAAGGGTTTCGCGCTCGTCTCGGTGATACTCGTGCTGGGCCTGGCGCAGACCTACCTCAGCTACCGCGGCCATTCACTGCTGCCCTTCATGACCGGCAACCGGCCGCAGCACGTCGAGCAGAAGGTGCCCGGCACAACGACATTCATCCCCCGACCGACTGGAGATCCCCTCAGTGAGTGAGCGACGCAAGCTCAGTGGCCGCACCATCATTGCCCTACTCGCGGTGGGTGCGCTGGTCGTCGGCGTCGCGGTCGGAGCAGTGGTGTTCAACGCTGTCCGCAACGCGCCGTGGCACGCCCCGGAGCTCACCGCCTACGCGCACGGGACAACCGTCGACGTCACGCCCTTCGCCTACTGCGCCGTCACGATGCGTGACTGCCGCGTGCTGCCGCAGAATCCCGCCGACGCCGCGGGCTCGGTGTTCGACGGACTGCCCTGTAAGGAATCGGACTGCCAGAAGGGCCGGACCGCCTTCCTCGACGTGCCGCCCGGCTACCCGTTGCAGGTGTCGCTGCCGAGCCAGATCGTGGATGCACCCTGGCTGGCGACGCTGGTCTACCTCAGGGAGGACGGGAAGCTCGTGGTCGAGGAGAAGTGGCGCGACAAATACCCGGAGGGTGCACGGGCCATCACGATCGATTCGCGGCCGCTCCCGGAGCTGCGGTTGATCGGTATCGAGATCCAGCTGCCGATCCTGGCGCGCGACGAGATGGGTCGCGAGGGCTGGGTGCCGCACGCCGCCTGGTCCATCAGCACAGCCAAGGCCTAGAGAACAGAGAAAAAGGGAGCCCATCCGCGGATGGGCTCCCTTTTCGTTTGTGGGTCCCGGCGTTCGCCGGGATGACGGGACCTAGTGGTCCAGCTCGCGCGCGACGGCCCGGACGACCTCCGAAATACGCTGCGCCATCTTGCGATCCGGGTACTTGCCCTTACGCAGATCCGGCTGCACCTTCGTCTCCAGCAGGGTGATCATGTCCTCGACCATCCCGTGCAGCTCGTCGGCCGTGCGGCGCGGCGCGGCGGGATCCTTTTGCGGGCCCCGCTCGCGTTCCTGTCCGCGGCCTACCGACGGCGGCGCTTCCAGCAGCTTCAGGCTCAGTGCCTGCGGCCCGCGGCGACCCGCGGCCATTCCGAATTCGACACGCTGTCCCGGCTTCAGGGATTCGATGCCCTGCGGCAGCGCCGAGCTCCGGACATAGACGTCCTCCCCCTCATCCTGGGAAAGGAAGCCGAAGCCCTTTTCGACGTCGTACCACTTCACCCTGCCGGTCGGCACTGCGCTCACCCGTTCATCATCGGCACTCGGAACCCCAACGGCCCGAGCAAATTTTCTGCTTGCGAAAAGAACGCGCCCCACAAGCCTGCAGGACGCGATTGCCCCAGAGTCTACCCCGGTGGCATCCCCCAGAGCACACCAGTTTTACGGTCGTCCGGTGACGAACCCTTCCGCACCACAACCTCCGCGCCGGCCCAGCGACTGGTTTCTGCGCATGGCGCTCGGGTTGTTCGCGCTCGGGTTGCTGGCGGTCGTCGCCATCTTCCTGATCCCGATCCTCAGCGATGGCTCCCCCGGACTCTGGCTGTACCTCGCCGCGATGCTCGCCCCGCTCGGTTTCATCCTCGGCCTGGGGTACGCGCTGTGGTCCGGGCGGCGCGCCAGGTGAGTTACCCGAGCCGCTCGTTACCGAATCCTAGATGTGATCCTGATCACATAACGGAGCGGTCACGGGGCGGCATCGGACCGTTACCGGGCAATGCGATCCGCTTCTAGCTGCGCAGAAGCACTTTCGCGCCATCGGCCCCCGCGCCGAGACTTTCGCATACACGCCGGTTATCAAATAGTGATTTTTCGCGGAGATCGTCGTACCGTCTATTCCAGCCGGGGCACCCCGGCACCACCGGCCCGCCGCACCGAGCCTCACCCCGCGGGTACCGGACCCCGACTGGATCAGGGGTGAGGGCGGGACGGACGACCTCTCAGTCCGTTTCCGAGCGAGATCTCGCAGGTGCGGACGAGAGGAAGACACCGGATATGAGTGGACGCCATCGCAAACCGACCTCCACCGGTCGCACCGTAGCCAAGGTCGCCGTCACCGGCGCCATCATCGGCACCGCAGGTGTGGCCCTGGCCGGAAATGCCAGCGCGGCACCCGACTCCGACTGGGATCGTCTCGCGCAGTGCGAGGCCGGCGGGAACTGGGCCATCAACACCGGCAACGGTTTCCAGGGCGGCCTGCAGTTCTCCCCCAGCACCTGGAACGCCCACGGCGGCAAGGAATACGCCCCCACCGCGAACCAGGCCAGCCGCGAAGAGCAGATCGCCGTCGCCGAGAAGGTCCTCGCCTCGCAGGGCTGGGGCGCCTGGCCCTCCTGCTCGTCCTCCCTGGGCCTGCGCAGCGCGCCGACCCCGCGCGACGTGCCCGCCGAGCCCACCACCCCGAAGTGGAACCCGACCCAGGTGCAGGCTCCCGACACGCACCAGGAGATCTACCAGGCTGTCGACCGCGCCGTCGCGCTGGTGCAGCAGCAGGGTGTGCAGATCCCGCAGCCGGCCCTCGACTTCTTCAATGCCGCCAAGGGCAACGGAGCCAAGCTCGACCCCGCGATCGTGAACTTCTACGAGGCGAACAAGGGGCTGCTCCCCTCCTGACCCGACGTTCGTCAGCAAACAAGGCCCCCGCATCACTGTCGATGCGGGGGCCTTGTTTGGTCTGGGTCCCGGCGTTCGCCGGGAGACCCGCGCTGGGCGCGGGCCCTTTCCAGCCCGGAAGTCAGCGGTTGATCACCGTGTGCGGGTGCATGTACGGCAACTGCTCGGCCGGGACCGGAAACTCGGTGTCCTCGCCGAACGGCGAAAGCCCACCGGAGCGGGACGACGACAGTTCGGTGACCGCGTGGTCACCCTCGGCCAGCTTCGGCCAGCCATTGTCGACATACGGTTTCTTCGATTTGTTCACCACGGCCACATGTTAGCGGGGCTACCCCGTCCTGTCCCGCTGCGGCCCCACAGCTAATGTCGATAAAGCAACATCTGATTTCGATAGCACATGGGTAACTCGTCGGGGACGGGCTAACGCACCCGCCGCCAGACCGCCGGCCGCCCGCGCGACCGGTGTGGCACCTAGGTCTGGCCTGAAGACGCGGAGAGGCGGATAAGCATGAGCGCGACCTCTTTGGCTGGGTGGCTAGGTGCCCGGTCCGACGCCCAGCTCGTGGCATTGCTGCAGTTGCGGCCCGATCTCGCGGTGCCGCTGCCGTCGTCCATGCAGGTGCTCGGGGCGCGGGCCGAACAGCGGGCCTCGGTGCTGCGCGCCACCGACGATCTGAACACGCTCGAGTTCGCGATCGTGGAAACCCTTGCCGTGCACAAGGCCTCGAACGAGGCGGCTCCGCTGGGCCGTAAGGCGTTGCAGGCGCAGCTGAAGGGCCGGGTCACCAAAGTCGCGCTGGACGCGGCGCTGGAGCGGCTGACGGCCCGTGCGCTCGTCTGGCTCGACGATGACGACCTGCACCTGGTCGCGGCCGCCGTCGAAGCGCTGCCGTGGCCGATCGGAGCCACCACCGAGATCCCGGACGCGCTCACCGAACCCGAGGTGATCGAGGCCCTGCGGGATCTGCCGCACGCCGCCCGCGCGCTGCTGGACAAGCTGGCCACCACCAGCCCGCTCGGCCGCACCAAGGACGCCGCGCCCGGTACCCCCGCCGACCGTCCGGTGCCGCAGTTGCTCAGCCGCCGGCTCCTGCACTGGATCGATGACGAGACCGTCGAGCTGCCGGTCACCGTCGGCCAGGTGCTGCGGCGCGAACCCGTCACCCATCCCCATGCGCTCACACCGCCGAAACCGGAACTGCGCAAGCAGACTCCCGCCGAGGTGAACGCCGTCGCGGCGGGCGAGGTCGGCGAGCTACTGCGGCACTGTGAAGACGTGCTCGAGGCGCTCGGTCAGGGTCCCGCGCCGGCCTTGCGCGCGGGCGGGCTCGGCGTGCGGGAGTTGCGCCGCATCGCCAAGCAGACCGGTGTCGACGAGACCCGCGCCGGGCTGCTGGTCGAATTGCTCGCTGCCGCAAAGCTGGTCGGGAAGGGCCTACCGGAACCCGCGCCGGGCTACGACAACGCCGACGACTACTGGGCGTCGACACCGGCCGCCGACGGCTGGCTCGACTCGCCGCCCGCGCGGCGCTGGACCGCGCTCGCGCTGGCCTGGCTGGAGCTGGATCGCATGCCGTGGCTGATCGGCATGCGCGACGCCAACGACAAGCCTCTGGCCGCACTGTCTTTCGAGCTGCGCATGCCGAACGCGCCACGCGACCGCCGGACCATTCTCGCGCTGCTCGCCGAATTCCCGACCGGCACCGCGCTCGAACCCGCCGACATCGGCCGCCTGCTTGCCTGGCGGCAACCGCGCTGGCGCAGGCATTTCCGGCTGGAGGCGGTCGAGCACACGCTGCGCGAGGCGGCCGAGCTCGGTTTCATCGGGCGCGGCGCGCTGGCCTCGGCGGCCCGGGCGCTGCTGCACGGTACCGCGACCAGTGCCGCGGACGCCGAAGCGGAGATGGAAGCCACGCTGCCCGCGCCGCTGGATTACGTTCTGGTGCAAGCGGATCTGACGGTCGTCGCGCCGGGGCCGCTCACGCCCGAGTTACAGCAGCGGGTCGCGCTCGTCGCCGATGTCGAATCCGCGGGCGCGGCAACGGTTTACCGGATCGGTGAGGCTTCGGTGCGGCGCGCGCTGGACGCGGGGATGACCGCCGCCGAACTGCATGCCCTGTTCAGTACGCACTCCCGGACGCCGATCCCGCAGGCGCTGACCTATCTGATCGACGACGTCGCACGCAGGCACGGTCAGTTGCGGGCCGGGATGGCGCAATCCTTTGTGCGCAGTGACGATCCGGCGCTGCTCGCGCAGGTGCTCGCGGCTCCGGTGGCGAGCGCGCTGGCGTTGCGGGCCATCGCGCCCACCGTGGCCATCGCGCAGGCGCCGCTCGGCGAGCTGCTCGAACAATTGCGGGCCGCCGGATTCGCGCCCGCCGGTGAGGATTCCTCCGGCACGATCGTCGATCTGCGCCCGCGGGGCGCGCGAATCACGGTGCGCCCCAACGCCCGTGCGCCCTACCGGCCGACGCCGCCGAGCACCGAACAGCTGGAACTACTGGTCGCGGAATTGCGAGCCGGGGACCGTGCGGCCAGTGCGAAATCCGGTCAGGCGGTGCGCGCCGACGGCACCCGCACCAATACCGCCGCGACCCTGGCGCTGCTGCAGCTGGCGGCGCGGGTGCGGCGGCCGGTGAACATCGGATACGTCGACGCGCAAGGCGTGGCGTCACAGCGTGTGGTGGAACCGCTGAAGGTCGGAAACGGTCAGCTCGACGCGCTCGACCCGGTGACCGGCTCGGTCCGGCACTTCACGCTGCACCGGATCGCGTCGGTCGCACTCCTGGATGCTTAGGGCTTACCCAGGCAGAACACGGTTTTCGGGTCCGCGATGGTGATGAAGTTGGAGTTGCCGCTGCACTGGAACTCATCGGCGGAACCGTCGATGCGCTTCACCACCTTGATGGTGGCTTCCTTGGAACCGCATTCGGCCCACTTGTACGGCGCGGAACCGACCTCGTTGTAGCAGGAATCCTGCTTGAAATTAGGCGCCAAGCACATGAAGGCGGTACCGCCGTTCGCCGCCGGCTGGGAGAACCTGGTGTATCCCTGGGCACACGCGGTGTCCTTGTCGAAGGTCTGGAAGACCTTGTAGACCGCCTTCGGCGCGGAGCAGTCGATCGCCTCCCCCTTGCTGGCGTTTGGTGCGTTGTCGGTGATGTTGATGCAATCACCGACTTTGGTCCCGGCCACATCGGATTTGCTCGCATCGTCGGAACAACCGGTCACCGCGACCGCGATTGCGGCCACCGCCAGGAGGGCGCCTGGGAATCTCACGGAAAAACCTCTCTCACCGAACCTGTTCACGGTTGATCGTGAACGCGGTGAGGATACCGTCACGCCCGCGGTGGCCGCATCTGCCGGCGACGCTTAGAGCATGCCCAGACCGAGCATGCCCAGCAGCGAGAAGCTCAGCAGACGCGAGGGCAGATTGGTAAGCAGTTGAAGTCCAAAATTGTTCACTAGCAATGCCTTCCACAGGTCGTCCACTTTGTGGACGATTGTCCAATTCACGGAGTCTGTCGTTTCGAGGCCTCAGGTCGTTACGCTTGGAAAGTATGACGGTCGACGACGTTGCCCGCGACTTGTACGGGCTGGATCCCGCGGAGTTCGTAGCGGCGCGGACGGAGCAGGTCAAGGCGGCCAAGGACGCCGGAGACAAGGCGCTGGCCACGGCTATCGGCAAGCTACGGAAACCCACGGTCACCGCTTGGACGGTGAACCTGCTGGCCCGCTCGGCGCCGAAGGACGTGGACGCCCTGCTGCAACTCGGCGCGGCACTGCGGTCGGCGCAGCGGGAACTGTCCGGCGAACAGCTGCGGGCGCTCACCACGCAACGGCAGCAAGTCGTCAACGCCCTGGCCAAGCAGGCCGCAGCACTGGCCGCCGAGCACGGGCACCCCGCCAGCGAGTCGGTGCTGCGGGAGGTGGGTCAGACCCTGACCGCGGCGCTCGCCGACGACGAAGTGGCCGAGCGGGTGCACACCGGGACGCTGGCGACCGCCGCCACCTACGACGGATTCGGGCCGGAGAGTCCAGCGCTGGTCTCGGTCGGCGGCACCGAGCACAAAGGCGCCAAGAAGAAGGCGCCCGAGCCCGACACCGAAACCGCGCAACAGGAGCTCGACGACGCCCTCGAGGCGCTCGAATCAGCCCAGGCAGCAAGGGATTCCGCGCAGGAGGACACCGATCAGGCGGCACAGCGCCTGGCCGATACCGAAGCGCGGATCGCCCAGCTGCGCGCGGACCTCGAGCATGCCGAACAGGAGAAGCAGTTCGCGAAATCCACCGAACGCACTGCGCAGGAACAACTTCGGTCCGCCCAGCGGCAGCTCGACCGGGTCGAACGCTGGGTCGAGCGGGCCCGCGAACGCGTCGACTAGACGCGCAGCGCGCCCGGATACAGGTACTCGTCCGCCGGCGGCTCCTCGACATCGAGCCAGGCGTGGAAGAACCCGGTCAGATCGGGGTGGTACTTCGACTGGATGAACGTGCGGAACTGCGCGATCGACGCGTTGCCGTAGGCATGGTCGTGCAGGAATTCCTTGACCGCGCCGAAGAACACCTCGTCACCGATCTGCTTGCGCAGCGCGTGCAGGAACAGCGGGCCGCGGTAGTAGACCGAGGTGAATTCCCTTCCGGCGCCGGGATTGTCGAGCGGGATCTGCCAGAACTTCGGGTTGCCGAGGTATTTCGCGAGCGTCTCGCGGTATTTGGCGTCGACGTCGACGCCTTCCTTCTGCTCCGGCCACAGATAGTCGGCGGTGTAGCTGGCGAAGCATTCGTTCAGGCAGATATCGGACCACTGGCGCACCGACACCGCGTCACCCCACCACTGGTGCGCGATCTCGTGCACCACGGTCTGCAGGTCGGTCCAGGGCGCGTAGATCGGGCGGGTCTGGGTTTCCAGCGAAAACTCCAGTTCGGCATCCACATAGATGCCGCCCGCGGCATCGAACGGGTATGGGCCGTACAGGTTTTCGGCGAAATCGAGGATCTCGGGAAGCCGCTGCTCGGTCTCCCGGTTGCCTTCCGCCTCGGGCGCGAACGCACTGAGCAACGGCGTCCCGTCGGCGCGCTGCTGCTCCAGGAAGCTGAACTTGTCGATGGCGACGGTGGTCAGATACCCGAGCACGGTGTGCTTCGATTCCCAGCTGACGACGCGTTTGCCGTCGCGCACCTCGTTGCGGGTGCGCCGCCCGTTGGACATCACCTCCCATTCGGCGGGCACGGTGGCGTGCAGCGCGAAAGTGGCCTTGTCCAAAGGGGTGTCGTTGAGCGGGTACCAGGTGGCGGCCGAATGCGGTTCCCCCGCAACGAAAGCGCCGCCGCTGGGTGCGATGGTCCAGCCCTCGCCCACCGCGTCCACCGCGGGGCCCGCGTAATCGATGATCGCGACGAACGGCAGGCCCGGCAGCAACGGCAGCAACGGGGTGACGGTCAATTCGTGCTCGCCGTTGCGATCCCAGCCGGCGGGCTGGCCGTTCACCGTCACCATCTGCACGTCGGGGCCGCTGAAGTCGAGGTTGAACGCGCGCAGCGCCTGGGTGGCGCGCGCTTCGACGCGCACATTCCCGATCAGGTGCCGGCTCGGCGGGTCGTAGTCGATGGCGACGTCGTAATGCCCGACGTCGTAGCCGCCGTTGCCGTCGAGCGGGTAGTACGGATCACCCAGGCCCGGTGCGCCGAGGAACGGATCCGGTTGCGCCGCAGCCGGTGACGCGACGACTAGGACCCCGGCGACGACCGCACAACACAGGCCGGACAACCTCATTCGACCAACCGCCTCTCTCGATCACCTGAACTTCGGGATCGTGCCGGCGAGCATTGGCACAGCGGCGATGGTAGCCGGTTACTTGGCCGCGCCGCTGAGCGCCACCGACGCGCCGAGCCCCACGATCATCGCCCCACCGGTCGCGCCGACCGCTTCCAGCCGGCGCGGCGAGCGGGCGAACCAGCCGCGCGCGGCGGCGGCGCCCAGCGCCCACGCGCTATCGGACACCAGCGCGATCGCCAGGAAGATGCCGCCCAGGATCAGCAGCTGCACCACATACGCTCCCGCCGCCGGATCGATGAAGTGCGGCAACACTGCCGAGAAGAAGATGACGGCCTTCGGATTGGTCAGGCCGACAATGATGCCCTGCCGGATGACCTTGGTGTCCTGCACCGACGGCGCCTCGACATGCAGGGCGTCGCGCAACGACTTGCGGTCCCGGATCGCCTGGACGCCCAGGTAGATCAGGTACAGGGCACCGGTGAACTTCACGATGGTCAGCGCCAGCGCCGACGCGGTGAGGATGGTGCCGAGGCCGATCGCGACCAGCAGCAGCGAAACCAGCACGCCCACCGAATGTCCGATGACCGACAGCATCGCGGCGCGGCGCCCGAGCGCGAGGGCCCGGCCGATCGCGAAGAGCACACCGGGGCCCGGCACGACGATGATGATGAAGGCGGCGGCCGAGAAAGCCAGCAGATTTGCGACCGGAATCATCAATCGAGTCTAATCCGGGTAGTCGGGACTTAGCTCCCCAAATCGTCTGGCAGCTGCTGCGGATCGAGCAGCAGGCGTTTGTTCGAGGTGCGGCGCACCTTGGACGCGAGGCCGAGATTGTTTGTGAGCAAACGCCATTCGGTCTCGCTGATGGCGGCGCGGGCGCGGTCGATGACCGCGCCGTCGGTGGTGCCCCAGGCGATCGGCATCGGGTGCACCGTTTGCCACCGCTCCCCCACCTGGCGGGGTGCTCGCTCGCTGCGCACCGCGACCGACGGCACCCGCTCTCCGGCGCGCTTCTCGTGGCCGGGCAGGTCGCGGACCTTGCGAATCACCAGTGCGTAGAGCGGGTCGGCGGCGGTGGGTTTGGCGACGTCGACCAGGGCGAGCAGTACCACGCCGCCCGGGTGCGTCTCCGAGACCACCGCGGGCACGAGTTCCCCGGTGGCGTAGAGCTTGTCGATGCTGAACCGGCGTGGGGCCCAGACCGTCACCCAGAGGGCTACCACCGCGCCCAGCACGAACGCGATGGCCAGGAGGTAGGACCAGGCGTTGCCCAGCCAGATCAGGTAGGCGGCGATCAGCCCGGCGACGAGCGCGCCGGCGATCGCCAAAACCCGCAGGCGGCGCACGTCGGCGAGGACTTCGTTCACCGCATGGGCGTGCCTGTGGTCCACCGGGAATTCGAAGCGTCGCACGTATTCTTCCTAGCACACGTAGCGGAGAGAATTCCTCCGCTTATCCGATGGCCGGCCCCAGCAAGTCGTCGGCATCCGTTATGCGATAGGCATACCCCTGTTCCGCCAAGAAACGCTGCCGATGCGCGGCATATTCGGCGTCCAGCGTGTCACGCGCGACGACCGAATAGAAGTGGGCTTGGCCACCATCGTGTTTCGGCCGCAGCAGCCGGCCGAGCCGTTGCGCCTCCTCCTGGCGGGAGCCAAATGTGCCCGAAACCTGCACTGCCACAGAGGCTTCCGGGAGATCGATGGAGAAGTTCGCGACCTTGCTGACCACCAGAACCGGGATCTCACCCTGCCGGAACGCCTCGAAAAGTTCTTCGCGCTCTTTGGTTTTCGTCGATCCCTGGATCACCGGCGCGTTCAGCGCGGCGCCCAATTCGTCCAGCTGATCGAGGTAGGCGCCGATCACCAGCGTCGGCGCGCCCGGGTGCTTGGCCAGAATCGACTGCACCACCGGGATCTTCGTACGTGCCGTAGAACACAGCTTGTAGCGTTCCTCGGGCTCGGCGGTCGCATAGGACATCCGCTCGGCGTCGGTGAGGGTGACCCGCACCTCCACGCAGTCGGCCGGGGCGATCCAGCCCTGCGCCTCGATGTCCTTCCACGGCGCGTCGTAGCGCTTCGGGCCGATCAGCGAGAACACATCGCCCTCGCGGCCGTCCTCGCGCACCAGCGTCGCGGTCAGGCCGAGCCGGCGGCGCGACTGCAAATCGGCGGTCATGCGGAAGACGGGTGCGGGCAGCAGATGCACCTCGTCGTAGACGACCAGGCCCCAGTCGCGGCTGTCGAACAGCTCGAGGTGCTTGTATTCGCCCTTGGTGCGGCGGGTGATGACCTGATAGGTGGCAATTGTGACCGGGCGGATCTCCTTGCGCTCACCGGAGTATTCGCCGATCTCGTCCTCGGTCAGCGAGGTGCGCGCCAGCAACTCACGCCGCCACTGCCGACCCGCGACAGTGTTGGTGACCAGGATCAACGTGGTGGCCTTGGCCTTTGCCATGGCGGCCGCGCCGACCATCGTCTTACCGGCGCCACACGGCAGCACCACCACACCGGACCCACCGGCCCAGAACGAATCCGCCGCCATTTTCTGATAATCGCGCAGCTCCCAGTGCCCGCCCTCGTAGTCGAGGTCGATCTGGTGCGCCTCACCGTCGACGTACCCGGCGAGATCCTCGGCGGGCCAGCCGATCTTCAACAGCATCTGCTTGATCCGCCCACGCTCGGACGGATGCACCACGACAGTGTCGTCGTCGATGCGCGCGCCCAGCATCGGCGCGATCTTCTTGTGCCGGAGCACTTCCTCGAGCACCGCGCGATCGAAGCTGTTCAATACCAGCCCGTGCGCCGGGTGCTTCATCAACTGCAAACGTCCGTACCGTGCCATGGTGTCGACGATGTCGACGAGCAGCGGCTGCGGCACCGCGTACCGGGAAAAATTCACCAGCGCGTCCACGACCTGCTCGGCGTCGTGCCCGGCGGCCCTGGCATTCCACAGCGCCAGAGGCGTCACCCGGTAGGTGTGCACATGCTCCGGCGCGCGCTCCAGCTCGGCGAACGGCGCGATCGACTGCCGCGCCGCATCGGCCAGCTCGTGGTCGACCTCGAGCAGCAGCGTCTTGTCACTCTGAACGATCAACGGACCATCGGTCACAGATCTCTCCCTTGTTGGCAACAGCTGGACCATCCCCGGCCCGAACGCTCTCGCGAGGTCGCCTTATTCTCCCTGACCCCACCGACAACCAGCGGCCCGCGCTACTTCAGCGTCCACCCGCACCGATTTGTTCCCCGCTGCGCCGCCCTGCCCGGATGTTCGCCGGGGTCGGGCGGCGTCGGAGGCGGGGCTCAGCTGTCGCGGCGCTGCTGGACGGCGTCGGCGAGACGGTCCAGCTGGGCGGCGGTGG
Source organism: Nocardia sp. XZ_19_385 (assembly GCF_015355755.1). Taxonomy (NCBI): domain Bacteria; kingdom Bacillati; phylum Actinomycetota; class Actinomycetes; order Mycobacteriales; family Nocardiaceae; genus Nocardia; species Nocardia sp. XZ_19_385. The sequence goes on along the minus strand of NZ_JACVEE010000002.1, from coordinate 1,734,697 downwards.
TTTCCCAGTCGAGGCAGGCGTCGGTGATGGACTGGCCGTGGGTGAGCTCATCGGAGCGGCCCAGGGTCAGGTCCTGACGGCCCGCCACCAGGAAGCTTTCCAGCATCACGCCGACCACGCCCCGCTCACCGGCGGCCAAGCGACCGGCGATATCGGTGACCACGTCGACCTGACGGTTGTGGTCCTTGTTGCTGTTGCCGTGGCTGGCGTCGACGACCAGGCGCTGGGCCAGACCCGACTTCTCCAGGCGCAGGCAGGCTTCGGCGCAGGACTCCGCGTCGTAGTTGGTGCCGGTGCTGCCGCCGCGCAGGATGACGTGGCAGTCCGGGTTGCCGCTGGTGCGGATCAGGGCGGCGCGGCCGTCCAGGTCGGTGCCGGGGAAGACGTGGCTGGCCGCGGCGGCGCGCACGCCGTCCACCGCCACCTGCACGTCACCGTCGGTGCCGTTCTTGATGCCGACCGGCATCGAGAGTGCGCTGCTCAGCTGCCGGTGCACCTGGCTGGCCGCGGTACGCGCGCCGATCGCGCCGTAGGAGACGAGGTCCGCGATGTACTGCGGGGTGATCGGATCGAGGAACTCGCACGCCACCGGCAGTCCGAGACCGGTGATGTCCACCAGCAGCTTGCGGCCGATGCCGAGGCCGGTGTTGACGTCGAACGATCCGTCCAGGTGCGGGTCGTTGATCAGACCCTTCCAACCCAGCGTGGTGCGCGGCTTCTCGAAGTACACCCGCATCACGACGTGCAGGCGGTCGTTCAGCTCCGCGGCCTTGGCGGCGAGCAGCCGCGCGTATTCGATCGCGGCGGCGGGATCGTGCACCGAACATGGGCCGACGATCACCATCAGGCGGTCATCGTCCCCGTTGAGCACGTCGACAGTGGCTTTACGGCCCGCACGCACGGTGTCGGCAAGGGCATCGGTGATCTGGTGCACCCGGCGAACCTCGGCCGGCGAGCGCAACGGGCTCACAGACAAGGTCCGCTGGTCATCCAGATCAGAGTGCCGCGCATCGACATCAACTGCGGTGGTCATAGTGTGGGTTCCTTTTCATCAGGCCGGCCCACGGAATTTGGAGAACCCGTCGAGCCGGTCATCATCCGGCTCGGGGTGGAGGTTGGTCAGCGCAGGCAGGTGCCGCAGACCGGCCCACCCAGGGCCGGCTTGCTAAACCAAAAATATGCGCGCTGCACGTCGCTTACTGTAGCAGGGACAAACCAGGCACGATCGACGAGGCGCTGAAGGTCACATTCGCCGGTGTCGCGGGCCTACGGCTTGGCGAGCTGAGCCGACCGGGAGACCGGAAGGCCCGACAGGGCAGCCGCGGATTCGGCGATCACGTCGATCGACTTGTCGACCAGCGGGTCCGTCATGAGCATCGGGGACAGGTAGGTCCGGGTGTTCATGTTCGCGATCATGGCCTGCCACCGCGGTAGTTGCCGCAGGTAGACCTGGTTGTCGTGGAGCAGGAACGCGATCACCCGGCGGGTGTCGTTCGGGTTCGCGCGCAGTGGAATGACCCTGATCTCGCGAATCGATTCCCACTCGACCCGAACCCCGTTCTTCGGGGTGTGCATCCCCTGGGTATCCAGCACGAACTGCGGATGCCCGGGAAGCGACCAGGCCAGGAGATTGCCGAGGTACGCGAGGACAGGAATTCCTACCAGCACGCCGATCCCGGCCAGCGGGGCTCCCAGCCCCGCCATACCAGCCACCATGCAGGCCAGTCCCAGCATGACAAGAGCAATGGTCACGAATAGGAGCGGCACGGCGAAGCGTAAGACCCCGCCGACCGGGATCCGCACCTCGAGCCGCTCACGTGAACCGGGGGCGATGTCGTACTTCGGTGCTTCGCGACTGACGTTCAAGATGCGGATCAGAGCGAGCTTCCGGCGGGTCGAGACGATGACCATCGCCAGCATGATGAGAAATATGCCCGCGGCCTGCAGCGCCACCGTCACTCCGGAGCTCAGATTCGCGGTCCCCGAGGCGTATCCCAGCAGCCCGCCGAGAGCGATGCAGACTGGGGCGGCGACCAGGAGCGTCCGAACAGTCCCTTGCCGAAGCATTTTCTCGGCATAGACCTGGGCGGCCCAATCGGTCTCCGGGTCCGCGGCAGGTTCCCCGCGTAGCAATGCTTTTCGGGTGGCCCGGTCCAGATCGCGCCAGGTTTTCATTCGCCCCTCCTTCAGAGGGACGTACCTTAACCGACCGATTTGTCTGTTTCATCCTCGCGGCTGCCGGACCCGCTGAGAGTCCGGCCGCCGCGGGTCCTCACCACTGGCCGGGCTGGTAGTCACCTGCCGGGATGCGGGCGATGACGTTCATGCGGTTGTAGGCGTTGATCAAGGCGATGAGGGAGATCAGGGCGGCGATTTGGTCGGCGTCGTAGTGCTTTTCGACCTGGGCCCAGGTTTCGTCGGTGACGCCGTGGTGGGCGTCGGCGAGGCGGGTGCCCTCCTCGGTGAGGGCGAGGGCGGCGCGTTCGGCTTCGGTGAAGACGGTGGCTTCGCGCCAGGCGGCGACGAGGTTCAGGCGGACCTGGGTCTCGCCGGCGTGCGCCGCGTCCTTGGAGTGCATGTCGGTGCAGAAGCCGCAGCCGTTGATCTGGCTGGCGCGCAGCTTCACCAGTTCCTGGGTGGGCTTGGGGAGGGTCGAGTTGTCCACGACCAGACCGGCGTTGCCGATGCGCTTGGTGAACTTGGCGCCGTTGTCGTTGCCGTAGTAGTTGAAGCGAGCGTCCATGATGTGGCCTTCTTCCGTGCTGTGTTTGTTGGCTTCATGGAGACGACGAAACGGTGCCGCGAAGTGTGACATCGGTGCGCGAGCGTGTCATTCCCGCTGGTCAAGGCAAGACGGAGTAGCGTCCCGAAGCATGGACACGCTAATTTTCGGCGGGTTGCTGTTCACCCTTTTCGCGATCTACACACAGCGGTCCCGGCGGCTGGTGATCGCCGCCTGGTGGGTTGTGCTGATCGCGTCCCTGGTGCTGCTGAAGCATCACATCACCAGCGGCCTCGGCCTCGGATTGACGTGGTGACCCGATGACCGATCCGGAACCCACCGGCCGCCACCATCGAGTGGTGACCGAAACGGTCGTCACCGAAACCGTCGTTCCCGAGACCGCCGCGGGCCTGCGCTCGAGCTTCGCGGGACAGTTGCAGTACTGGCTCGCTTGCATTTTCGTCGTCGGCTGGACCGGCGTCATCTGCGGCGGCCTCGCGGTGCAGTTCGGCACCTGGGATTACCCGTGCCCGCTGTGCATGCTGCAGCGCATGTTCATGGCGCTGGCCGCGCTCGGCGCCGCGATCATCGTGCGCAAGGGCATGCTCGGCATCATCACCGCCCGCGACTACATGACCGGCTGGGGCCTGGCCCTGCTGGGTTGTGTCGCAGGCGGTTTCACCGCGTGGCGGCAGACGATGCTGCACATCAACGACTGGCAGAAGCCGGACGGCCCCGTAGGTTACGGCGGCACCGTGCTCGGTCTGCACCTGTACGTCTGGGCGTGGGTGCTGTTCGTAGCCGCGGTGTTCGCGATCGGCCTTGCGCTGTCTTTCGGGCACTACACCGCGGCATCCGGCTTCGCCGCCACCGGCGGACACCGCGTCATCGGCCAGTTGGCGCTGTGGTTCCTCGGCGTCGTGCTGGTCGTCAACCTGGTCTCGGTCTTCTTACTGGAGGGTCTGCACTGGTTCTTGCCGGATGACCCGGACAAGTACCAGCTCTTCTACGACCTGGGCATCTTGTAGGTGACGCCGGTCAGCTTTTCCGACAGTTCCCACAACTCGCCCGCCATCCGCTCATCGCGCGCGCCCGAGCTGGATCCGCAGCGGACCGGATAGCCGCGCAGGCCCGCGATCCCTTCCGGCCCGTAGTACCCACCCGGTTCGGCGTCCGCGGCGACAGCGGCGAAAAGTTGTGGCAGCGCGCCCATTTCGGCGCTCTGCGCGATGAGCCGGTCGCCGAGGGAAACGATGGAGCCGAAGAACGATTCGGTGTGGGTACCCAGTTCGGTGGAGGCGTAGCCGGGGTGGGCGGCGGTCGCGAGCCGCGGCGAACCGGCGGCGGCGAACCGGCGCTGCAGCTCGGCGGTGAACAGCAGATTCGCCACTTTGGACTGCCCGTAGGCGAGCCAGCGGTCGTAGCGGCGGCGTTCCCAGTTCGGATCGTCGAGGTTGATCCGGCCGAAGCGGTGCGCCCAGCTGGACACGGTGACCACCCGGTCGCTGATCTTGTCCAGCAGCAGCCCGGTCAGCGCGAAGTGTCCGAGATGGTTTGTCCCGAACTGCATTTCGAAGTTGTCGGCGGTGCGCTTCGCCGGAATCGCCATCACCCCGGCGTTGTTCATCAGCACATCGACCCGGTCCACCGACGCCGCGAACTCCCGCACCGAAGTCAGATCCGCCAGATCCAGCTTCCGCACTTGCGCCCGCTCGCCGATCTCGGCGGCCACCTTCGCGGCCTTGTCGAGATTCCGGCAGGCCAGGATCACCTCGGCCCCCGCACCGGCCAGCGCCCGTGCCGCCGCGGCCCCCAATCCACTGTTCGCGCCGGTGACGATGAACCGCCGGCCCGTCTGATCAGGGATGTCCGAAATGTCCCAGCCACTCATACCGGGCAAGTCTAGTTAGATTGCGCCGCCGCCGCCGATCAGCCAGGGATTGAAGGAGCACTCCAGCTCCGGATATCCGGCCGGATCCAGCGCGCGCAGCGTAATCGACGCTGTGCGAGGGGAATACATCATCGTGAGGTGATCGGAGAAGTCCTGCTCACACCCGTCCTGCAGGGTGATGTTGTCGACCGTTGCGTCCGGCCCAGCCGCCAGGAAGGTCAGCTGGTACGGGTTGGTCACCTCGTCGTAGCGCGAACCGACTGCGGTGTAGGCGATTCCGGGCACGGTGTCGCCATCCCGGTTCAGGTTGACCAGGAACGGCGAGCCGACGGCCTGCTGAATATTGGCGTGCCCGACGAAGATCTCGTTGAAGCCGAGAATATCGATGCCGAGGTTGTTGATCATCCGGCCGAGCGTCGCGATCCCGAGTAGTGAGGTGCCGTGATAGGTGGCGCCGAAGGCGATCAGCCGTTCCACTTTCGGCGCGCCGTTCTCGAACTTCAGGTACTGGTTGGCGACGGTGCCGCCTTGCGAATGCGCGACCACGTCGACCTTCGCCGCTCCGGTGGCCGCGAGCACTTGATCGACGAAGCCGGCCATCTGCTGCGCGGAGGCCTCCATGTACCCGACACCGTTGCGTCCGGGCAGGATCGCTCCGAATCCGCCGCCCTCCAACAGGTTCGACTGACCGTAGTTCATCGCGAAGACGCAGAATCCGGCTCGTGCCAGGCGCGGCGCCAGATAGGCGAAGCTGTCGAAGGCGTTCATCCAGCTGCCGTGCATCAGCACCACCGGGCGCGGATGCGCTTGGCTCGGTCGGCAATTCCAGTCATTGACCCCGGCGGGGGCAGCGTTCGGATGCAACAGTCCATAGCCGAAAGCGGCGATGGCGGCACTGAATTCGGGTCCGGAGCCGAGGGCAACGGATGCGCGACTTCCAGACGATCCGGAACTGCTTCCGGAGTTCGCGACCGCGACCGGGCGACGGCCTTGGTTGATGTAATCGGCGAGCCCCTGTTCGGTCAGGACCTCGGATTCGTCCGCGCTCGCGCCGGGCGCCTCGATCCCGATCAGCAGCGCGGCGGCCGCCGTGATCACCGCGCCGATAAGCGCTCTGCCTCGCACTAGTCCGTTACGTCGTGTCATCTCGCAAACCTCCTCGGACGCCACCGTTGGCGTCTTGCCGGAAGCTGAGGCTAACGGTGTTAGGTTCCGGAAACGCCCAGCCCGGAGGGAGCTCTGGAGCTTTCCATCAACTCCACATATCGGGATGTGAGCTATGCACAACAAGTTAGGGAGAATTCCAGCGCTGCAGTCAACGTGGCCGGGCGATGATGCCGAGCAGGTCGCCCGCGACTATTGCGCGTGCGGTGAAGTCCGCCGCCGCCAAATGCTGAACGAGCTTGCCGGGCGGCACTTTCGGGCTCGTCGCAGCCGCGTCGGGACTGCCGTAGCCGTAGAACAGGTTGAGTGTTCCGTCAGGGCCGAGCAGCTGCCGGAGCACGGCGAGTTCGGCGGTCGGCTGTTTGGTCCAGAACAGATTCACGTTGACAGCGAGTACCTTGTCGAAATCGCCTGGGGCAAAGGCAATTCCGTCTATCGTGTGATCCAGTCGCAGCTCTTCGAGGCCCACTTGCGCCAGCCGCACCCGGCCCGAATCGATCAGCGCCGCATAACGTTTGACGGCACGGGCGATCGCCGTGGCGGAGCGGTCGATGCCGACGTAGTGCCCGTCGTCCAGGCGTTCGGAGATACACGCGATCGAATCGCTGGAGCCCGGCCCGATTTCGAGCACCCGATCCGCAGGCCCCACATCCATGGTTTCGACGATCCACCGGAACCGCGCGTCATCCGCCATCGCGATCAGACCGGCCAGTCCATGACCGGCAGTCCGGGATCAGTGGACAGCCGCCCCGCGACCCAGGTATCCCGGCGCGCTCCGCGCTGCACGCTGCCCAGTCGCATCATGCCCTCGTACCGGAACCCGTTGCGCGCCGCCACCGCCGCCGACGCGCGATTGCCGGCGAACGCGCGCCAGTTGATTCGTTGCAGCCCCAACGTCCCGGGGTCGAAACCGTAATCGCAGACCATGCGCAGCGCCCGCGACATCAGCCCGCGCGAACGCTGCTCGGGGACAAGCCAATAGCCGACCTCGGCGGCCGAGGCATCCAGTGCCTCCAGGCTGATCATGCCGATCACGGGGCCGTCCTTGTCCGGCCGTAGCGCCCAGGTGGGGCTGCGGTTGGCCCAGCCGGGACGAACCCCGTCCTCGATGAAGGCCTCGGCGTGTTCGCGCCGGTACGGGATCGGGATGGTCACCCATGCGCCGATCGAGGGGTGCTGGCAGCAGGCGGTGATGGTGTCGATATCCGCCTCGGTGGGCGGCGACAGCACCACGGCGCCGTCAGAGAGCGTGCGTTCCTCCACAGCATTCATGGTGTCATGCGCATCCGGTGCGCCGGGCGGATCTCCGGGCCCCGTAGAATCCCAGCGGTGGTAGCCGCTTTTCTCGCTGATCTGTTCGAATCGCATCGGGCGCATCTACTTTCTGTCGCCTACCGGTTGACCGGCAGTGTCAGCGACGCGGAGGACGCGGTCCAGGAGAGCTGGCTGCGGCTGGCGGGCGTGCACCAATCCGAGATCGACGATCTGCGGGCCTGGCTGACCACCGTCGTGACCCGAATCTGCCTGGACCGCCTGCGCAGCGCCGCCGCACGGCGCGAAGCATATGTGGGGCAATGGCTTCCGGAGCCGGTCGTCACCGGCATGACCGCGTCGCGCGCGCCCGACCCCCTGGATCAGGTGGTGCGCAAACAGGAATGCCGGTTGGCGGCCATGGTCGTGCTGGACACCCTGACACCGCCGCAGCGCGTGGCTTTCGTACTGCACGACGGACTTTCGGTGCCCTTCGACGAAATCGCGGACATCCTCGGAATTTCCGCCGATGCCGCGCGTCAGCTGGCGGTACGGGCTCGCAAAGCGGTGGCGGGAGTTCCGGAGCCGGTGCCGGATGCCGAGCACGAGGCCGCGGTGCGCCGCCTGCTCGACGCGCTCTCGGCCGGTGATGTCGCGGCGGTAACCGCTGCGCTGCACCCGAATTCGCGCATGGTCGGCGATGCCAACGGCACCACGTCCACGGCGGTCAATGTGATCGACGGCGCGGAGCGGATCGCCCGATTCCTGCTCGGCCTGACCGCCAAGTACGACCTCGGCGACGCCGAAAATGCCACCATGCATTACGAATTCGCCTTGGTGAACGGCCAGTTGGGTCTGATCCTGAAGCGGGACGACGGACCGGCCCGGGTCGTCGGCTTCACCGTCAGCGACGGGACCGTCTGGGGCACTTACGATCACGCCAATCCCGCGAAACTGTCCGGCGTTCGCCTGTAGGTGACCAGGCCGGACCCTCATCGCCCGGCCCGGCACCTACTCGTGACTACGGCGTGGTCGAGCCGGTGAAGAAATCACCCGTCGAGGATCCCGTGCCGTGGTTGCCGGTCGAGGAACCGCCGAAGAAATCTCCGGTGGCGGATCCGAGGAAGGTTCCGCCGATCAGGTCGTGCGCGATGTCGCGGAGGTAACCCAGTACTGATCCGGCGACCTCCGACGCGGCCGGCTGCAGTACCAGGTCGAGATACGAGGCCATGAGCGCCCCTTTCGAGAATTCCGCCCGACGGGCGGTATGTGAGATAGAACACGGCGAGGCTAGCCGCCCTCCAGAAACCGCACAACCATGCAGGTAGAGGCGTCAATTCAAATGTGAAACATAGCCTTTCGCTATCGCATGGCAACGATAGCGACCGCTGGGCTACTCTTCGAGGGTGCCCACCAGCTCCGCGACCGTTGCCCGCCTGCGCCCTTTCGCCTCGACGATCTTCGCCGAGATGACCGAACTCGCCGTCCGCCACGGCGCGGTGAATCTCGGCCAGGGCTTCCCCGACACCGACGGACCCATCGGCATGCTGGAAGTCGCCCGCCAGGCCATCGCCGACGGGCTCAATCAGTACCCGCCGGGCCGCGGCATGCCGGTGCTGCGCGGCGCCATCGCCGGCGACCGCGCCCGCCGCTACGGAATGCGCTACGACCCCGACACCGAGGTGCTCGTCACCGTCGGCGCCACCGAGGCGATCAGCGCCGCGCTGCTCGGCCTGGTCGAGCCCGGCCAGGAAGTCGTGCTGATCGAGCCCTACTACGACTCCTACGCCGCCTCGGTCGCACTCGCCGGCGCCACCCGGCGCACCGCGCGCCTGGTCGCCGACGGCGACAGCTTCGTCCTCGACCTGGACAGCCTGCGCGCCGCCATCACCCCGGCGACCCGGATGATCGTGGTGAACTCCCCGCACAACCCGACCGGCACCATCCTGGACCGCTCCGATCTCACCGCCATCGCCGAACTCGCCTGCGAGCACGACCTCCTGGTGCTCACCGACGAGGTCTACGAGCACCTCGTCTTCGACGGACGCGAGCACATCAGCATCGCCACCCTGCCCGGCATGGCCGAGCGCACCGTCGTAGTGTCCAGTGCCGCCAAGACTTTCAGCGTCACCGGCTGGAAGACGGGCTGGGCCTGCGGTCCCGCGCATCTGATCGACGGCGTGATCGCCGCCAAGCAGTTCATGTCCTTCGTCGCGGGCGGGCCGTTCCAGCCCGCCGTCGCGCACGCGCTCGAGCACGAACTGGGCTGGGTCGCGGCGCTGCGGGACACCTTGTCGGACAAGCGACTCCGGCTCGCGGCCGCCCTCGCCGCCACCGGCTTCGACGTGAAGTCCAGTGCGGGCGGCTATTTCGTCTGCGCCGACATCACGCCGCTGGGCAGCACCGACGGGCTCCAGTTCTGCCGCGAGCTGCCCGAACGGCTCGGCGTCGCGGCCGTGCCGGTCAGCGTCTTCGCCGATGACAAGAAGTCGTGGGATCCGCTGGTGCGCTTCACCTTCTGCAAGAAGGACGCGACCATCGACGAAGGCGTGCGCCGACTGCGCGCGGGCGCTCGCGTCTAAGCCGTGGTGTGGCGCGCTTGCGGTGCGCGCCACTGGAATCGGCGCGCGAGCAGCCGGAACACGATGGCCAGCGCGGCGGCCAGGAATCCGGTCCAGGCCTGGTACACGCCGAAATGCAGCAGTACCGCGGTGGTGGCCGCACCGAAGAGCGCGGGCACCGCGTACAGGTCTTGATCGGGGCGCAGCACGCTCGGCACCTGCCCGCCCAGCAGATCCCGGATCACGCCGCCGCCGATGGCGGTGACCATGCCCAGCAGCGCGGCCGACGGTGCGCCGACGCCGTGCGCGAAAGCAACGACGGTGCCGGTCACGCAGAACAATCCGAGGCCGATCGCATCGGCGATCTCCAGCGGGCCCCGGGTCAGCCGCGCCGAGGGATGCCGGAAGAAGATGACGAGCGTGACGAGCAACGCCGCGGTCAAGTAGGTCAGATCCGTGAACGCGGCGGGCGGTGTGCGCCCGATGAGCAGATCGCGGATCACGCCGCCGCCGAGCGCTGTCGAGCAGGCCAGCACGGCCATGCCGAAGATATCGAGGTTCTTGCGAACCGCCAGCAACGCACCCGAGGTCGCGAACGCGATGACCCCGAGCAGCTCACCGCTGCGCTGCGCAGCCTCCACCAGCTGCCCAGCCATGAGGTCGGCCCCAGCGCTCATCTATCGCTCCCTTCGTGCGCACCTGCCCTGCAGGTTGGCACGTGGGACTCGCCGTGAGCTCCGCGACACCCGGGTTCGGCTCAGGCGGGAACGGGGCGAGCCTTGTCGGTGGCCAACTTGATCGCGATCGCGCCGAGCATCGAGCCCATCACCCACCGCTGCGTCCGCAACCAGAGCGGCCGCCCCGACAGGAACCCGGAGATCCCGCCGGCGCCGGCGACGATCAGCCCGTTGACCGTCAGCGCCACCACGATCTGCACCGCGCCCAGGCACAGGCTCTGCAACCACACCTGGCCGCGCTCGGGCGCCACGAACTGCGGAATCAGCGCCATATACATGATCGCGATCTTCGGATTCAGCAGATTGGTGACCAGCCCCATGGTGAACAGCCGCCGCGCCGGATCCGCGGGCAACTCACCGGGCGCGAACACCGAGGTCCCGCCGGGCCGGATCGCCTGCCAGGCCAGCCACAGCAAATACGCCGCACCAAGCAATTTCACCGCCACGTACAGCCCCGGCACCACGGCGAACACTGCGGTGATCCCAGCCGTCGCCGCGGCGAGGTACACGCCGAACCCGGCCGCCACCCCGCCGAGGGAGATGAACCCGGCCCGTCGCCCCTGCGACACGGTCCGCGACACCAGATACATCATGTTCGGCCCCGGGGTCAGCACCAACCCCAAGGCCGCAGCCGTCACTCCGAGAATCGCCGCCGTCTCCAACATGATTCGATCCTGGCCTGCCGACCCGCCGTCGTCTCGGTCCACTTGCAGGTCGGTGGCCTTGGACCGGAGATGTGATGCAGGCCACTCGGATTCGCGATAAGTTCGCCCCGGCTTCGCCGTCCTAACAGCGAACCCACTCGATGAAAACAGAAAGAGATGATGACAATGAGCGACTTCTCCTACCGCCTGACCCGCACCATCGCCGCGCCCGTGGACACGGTGTGGCAGGCCTGGACCATCGCCGACCAGTACCAGCAGTGGTCCTACGCCGAGGCCGGCTCGGTCCACCTGGATGTCCGCGTGGGCGGCGAATGGTCCGCCGCCATCGTGGATCCGGAGGGCAACCGCACGGAGCTCGGCGGCACCTACCTCGAGGTGCAGCCGAAGGAGCGTCTGGTGCTGAGCATGCAGACCCCGATGGGCGAGACCGCCATGGAGCTCGACCTGACCGACAAGGGACAGAGCACCGAGGTGGTGCTCAGCCAGAACTGCGGCTCCGCCGAGGAACGCGATATGGCCGAGCAAGGCTCGACCATGCTGCTGGACTCGCTGACCGCGTTCCTCGCGGGCCGCGCCTGAATTCGCCGGCTTCGGCGGCTCGGTGCCACTCGGGAGCCCGAGATACCTGCGGGATCCGTTCGGTGACGCTTGAATAGGGGGATCGCCAGTTTCCGGAGGGACATCATGATCGATCACGGCCGAGGTGCATCCACACCGGCTCAGCGCACGACGCCCGAATCGGTGGTGGCCCTGATCGAAGCGTCCTCACCCGTCGAACGGCAGATCATCGGGGACTGGCTGAACGCCGGCGGCATCGCCCAGGAGTTCGGCGGCGCGGTGCCGGTCACCCAGTTGGATCTGGACGCGGGCGCCATCGCCACCCGGCTGGTCGGCCGGCACGACGATCCGCTGGTGGTGCCGGTGCGGGTGCTGTGGCTGCCGCCGGAGCGAGATGGCGTGCGGCGCATCACCTTCACCGACCTCGCGACGATGACCAACCCGCGCAAGCCGAATCGCCTGGCGCAGCGGCGGCTGGCGCGCAAGGACCCGGACCGGCATGTGGTCCTCACCGGCCAGCCCGCCCTGCTCAGCGAACTTCGAGCGAATAATCGCGAAGCGACCGCGATGCTGTCGGCCGGCTCCGGGGAGCCGCTCGCCCGCGCCATCGTGCGCGCCGGCGTGGTCGCGCTCGAACGGGCCGAGCGCACCATCATCGGCGACCGGTACAAGGTGCCGCGGCTGGTGGCCGAGGAGATCCTGGATCGCCCCGAGTTCCTGCGGCGGCTGGAGTTGATCGCCGACCAGATCGATACGCCGACCCACGAGGTGTACCGCCGCGCCGAGAAAGGGCTCAACGAACTCGTCGCCGCGCAGTCCCGGATGGTGTCGGACCTGTTCACCCAGGCCATGCGTCCGGTGCACGCCTCCACCTGGAAGGTCGAGACCGACGAATCCGGCCTGACCAGCCTCAAAACGCTGAACCGGCGCTACCCGCTGGTGTTCCTGCCCTCGCACCGCTCCTACGTGGACGCGTTCGTGCTCGGTGACGTGCTGGCCCGCAACGACTTTCCGCCGAACCACGTCATCGGCGGCGCGAACCTGAGCTTCTGGCCGATGGGACCGATCGCCCGGCGCACCGGCACGGTGTTCATCCGCCGCAGCTTCGGCGACGACGAGGTCTACAAGGCGGTGGTCGAGGAGTATTTCGCCTACCTGCTGACCAAGCGCTTCAACCTGGAGTGGTACTTCGAGGGCGGGCGCACCCGCACCGGCAAGCTCCGCCCGCCGCGCTACGGGCTGCTGAATTACCTGGCGGCCGCGGTCCGCCGGAACCGGGTCGACGACGTCCTGCTGGTGCCGGTGTCGATCACCTACGAGCGGCTCAACGAGCTCGGCGCGATCGCCCACGAACAGGTCGGCGGGAAGAAGAAGCCGGAGGGCCTGGCCTGGCTGGCCCGCTATGTCCGCAGCCAGCAGCACTCCGCCGGGCACGTGTATGTCCGCTTCGGTGAACCGCTTTCGGCCCGCGACCGGCTCGCGGCCCACGGTGACCCGATGACCGATCCGCCCACCTCGATTCCACTGCACCGCACCGACGCCCAAGGCGTGGACAGTGTTTCGGGACCGGACGCCGAGATCGACGCGCTGGAGCGGAAAGCCGTACAGCGGTTGGCCTTCGAGATCGCCGTCGGCATCAACGCGGTCACCCCGATCACCGTCAATGCCCTGGCCACCCTGGCGCTGCTCGGCGTGCACGACCGCGCGCTCACCCTCGGCGAGGTGCGGGCCGTGCTGGACCCGGTGCTCTACTACATCGACAAACGCGGCCTGCCCAGCGGCGAACTCGCGGCGCTGCGCGACGAGCAGAGCCTCGCCGTTGTGCTGGAACAACTTTCGCTGGCCAACGTGGTCACCATCTATCGGGGCGGGCTGGAACCGGTGTACTCCATCGAACCCGGCGCGCACCTGGAAGCCGCGTTCTATCGCAACAGCGGCGTGCACTGGTTCGTCAACCGGGCCATCCTCGAACTATCCATCCTGGCCGCGATGGCCTCCGAGGGTTCCGACCAGTTGCAGGCCGGCTGGGAGGAGGCCTTCCGGCTGCGCGATCTGCTCAAGTTCGAATTCTTCTTCCCGGACCGCAGCGAATTCGCCGCGCAGATGACCGACGAGATGCTGCGGGTCGACCCGGAGTGGCGCAGCCACACCCGCGAGGACACCTTCGGCACCGACATCCTGGGCAAGCTCACCGATTCCGGATTCATGATGGCGCACCGCGTGCTGCGCTCGTTCTTCGAAGCGCAACTGGTGGTCGCCGAACGCCTGGAGGCCCGCGACCCCGGGGTGGAGGTGGATCGCAAGCAGTTCATCGACGAATGCGTGAAGGTCGGCAAGCAGATGATGTTGCAGCAGCGGCTGCACAGCCCCGAGTCGGTCTCCACCGAACTGTTCACCAGCGCACTGAAACTCGCCGACAACCACGGCCTGCTGACGCCGGTTGGAGCGGAGTCGGCCACGGATCGCGCCGAATTGTCCGAGCGCCGCGGCGACTTCGCCCGGCAGCTGCGCACCATCACCGCCCGCATCTCCCGGGCCGCCGCACTGGACCCGTCCAACCGGGAGCCCGCGCGGTGAACCTCGAGGAGACTATCGACGCGATCCGCACCGGGCCGCAGGGCCCGCAGATCGCGGCCGTGTTCGACTTCGGCGCCGTGGCCGACGGTTTCGTACGGCCCCGGCTGTATCGGCGGATGTTCCAGCGCGGAGCGACCGCCGCGGCGACCCTGCTCGGCGGCATCCGCAACGGGCTCACCGACGGCGAGTACAGCCGGTTCCTGCAGCAGGCCTCCTTCGCGCTGGCGGGTCAGCGGGAGGACGAACTCGACGAGCTGGGCGCGAAGCTGTTCAAGAGCACCATCTATGGGCACCTGTATCCCGAAGCGTGGCAGCTGATCCGGACCCACGAGGCCGCGGGCCACACGGTGCTGCTGGTCACCGCGCTGACCCGCTTCCAGGTGGCGCCCGCCGCCGCGGCGCTCGGCATCGCTCACGTGCTGTACACGCCGATGGCCACCGTCGACGGTGCGCTCACCGGCTATGCGGCGGGCAAGACCCTGTGGCGCAACGGCAAAGCCGATGCGGTGCGCACGTTCGCGGCGACGCGGGGCCTCGACCTCACCCGGAGCTACGCCTACAGCGACGGTGTTTCCGACCTGCCGCTGCTGGCGCTGGTCGCGCATCCCACAGCGGTCAACCCGGAGCGCAAGCTCACCGTCGCCGCCACCGAACGCCTTTGGCCGACACTGACCTTCCGGCCCCGCCAGTCTCCGCGCCCCGCCGACTACGTCCGCACCATCGCGGCGTTCATCGCGCTGCTCGGTGGCGCGTTCGCGGGCGTGCTGAGCAAGTCCTACACCCGCCAGCGCCGCAAAATGGCCGACGCCCTGATGGATTACGGCACCAGCGCCACCCTGAAGGTGCTCGGCGTGCGCCTGCGGGTGACCGCCGGCGCCGAGTACGCGCACGATCCCCGGCCCGCGGTGTTCCTGTTCAACCACCAGAGCCAGTTCGACGTGATCATCGTGCCCAAGGTGCTCGACGGCGGTGTCACCGGCATCGGTAAGAAGGAGCTGACCAGGAATCCGATCTTCGGACCGCTCATGCGTTTCGTCGGCGTCACCTTCATCGACCGCAGCAACGCCAGCCAGACGCGAGCCGCGCTGGCGCCGGTGGTGCAGACGCTGCAGGCCGGGCTGTCGATCGCGATCTCGCCGGAGGGAACCCGGTCCTACACACCGGAAGTCGGCCCGTTCAAGAAGGGCGCGTTCCATATCGCGCACCAGGCCGGGGTTCCGGTGATCCCGGTGGTGATCCGCAACGCGGGTGAAATCTCCTGGCGTGACTCGATGATCGCGCGCAAGGGCACGGTCGATGTCGCCCTGCTGCCACCCATCGATGTCAGCGGCTGGGATCCGGCCGATATGGACGACGAGGTCGCCGCGGTCCGGCAGCTCTACCTCGATACCCTGCTGGACTGGCCTGATACCGAAGTAGCGCGGGACGAGGCGGCTCGCTAGGAACATCTCCAGAGTGAAGTGGGACACAGTGCGGCCCAACGGGATTGACCTCGACAATTGTTGAGGTTTCAGGATAGGTCTCACACGAACTTCACAGCTTCACCACAGGAGATCATCATGAGCACCGCGACCGCCATCACCGGAACCACCGCCCGCATTCCCGCCCTCAGCCGTCCCGTCGCCGTCTTCGGCGCGATCGGCGCCGCACTGCTGGCCAACGTCCTCGTCTGGCTGATCGGCGCGGCCGCCGGCGGCACCTTCGAAATGACCGACGCCGGCCAGACGGCGAGCGTCGCACCCGGCGGCATCATCGTGCTGACCATCGTCCCGCTGCTGATCGGCCTCGGCGCCGCCGCGCTGCTGTCCTACAAGTGGGTCGGCGTGCTGCGCGTCGCCGCGGTGGTCGGCTCGGTACTCGCCGTCGGCACCATCGCCATGACCATCAGCGCCGACTTCGACACCGCGTCCACCATCGCGCTGTCGGTCACGCACCTGACGCTGGTGCCCGCCCTGGTCGTCGCCACCGAGGGCCTGCGCCGCAAGCTGATCGAAGGGTGACACCTGCGAACGAGAAGGGCCCTGCATCCCATGGATGCAGGGCCCTTCTCGTTGCCGAAGCTAAACCGAGCGGCCGAACAGCAGCTTCCACGGCATCAGCGCCGATTCCAGCTGCACCTTCAGGCTCATCTTGGACGCACCGAGGGTGCGCTCCTCGAACCGGATCGGCACCTCCGCGATGCGGAAGCCCTTCTTCACGGTCCGGTAGTTCATCTCCACCTGGAACGAGTAGCCGTTGCTCTTGATCGAGGCAACGTCGATGGCGCGCAACGTATCCGCCTTCCACGCCTTGAACCCGGCGGTCGCGTCTTTCACGCCGAGCCGCAGCAGCAGGTTCACATAGAAGTTGGCCCACGCCGAGAGCGCCTTGCGGTACCACTTCCACTCCGAGGCGGTCGAGCCGCCGGGGACGTACCGCGACCCGAGCACCACGCCCGCGTCGGTGGTCTCCAGCTTCTCCAGCATCGCCGGAATGACCTCGGCGGGATGCGACAGGTCGGCGTCCATCTGGATCACCACGTCGGCGCCTTCGTCGAGCGCGCGGGTGATGCCCGCGATGTATGCGCGCCCGAGCCCGTCCTTCTCGGTTCGGTGCAGCACCCCGACAACGTTCGGCAGCTCGGCCGCCAGCTTGTCGGCCACCTCACCGGTCCCGTCCGGGGAATTATCGTCAACCACGAGCACATGCAGGTCGGACACCGGAAGCGCCGTCAGCCGCTCCACCGCCACCGGCAGATTCTCCCGCTCGTTGTAGGTCGGCACAACAACGGTAACCCTCAAGGGTCGCCCTCCCTGCTCACCAGCATTCGTCGGATTCCTACGAAACTTACCGAGAAACCGTACTTGATCGATCTGACCGTGCCCTGAGCAGTTCCACCTAGACCCCGCAGAACTCCGTCAGTTCCCCCACGAGTCCTTGGCATCCTCGCGCTCATTGCGCGCCTTCACGATCTCCAGCGCCCGCTCGGCAGTCGCCTGATCCGGGTACGGCCCCAACCGATCCCCGAACCAGCACTTCTTCCCCTGCTCAGCCCGATGATGCTTCATGCAGTAGTACCACTGTTCATCAGCCATACCCCCAGCATCCCACCGAACAACGGAAAATCCCGCGACTACGACGCGGGATTCCGAGATGACGCCGGAGTGCGATCAGGCGCCGCCCTTGGCGAGGTAGTCGGCGGGGTCGTACAGGATGCACAGTCGCTGAATTTTCCCCTCGGCGAAGGTGAAGAACTCGGTGAGCCGGGAGGCGCCTTCGGGCAGGTGGGCGTCGTAGAGCACGGCGGTGCCGTTCGGGCCGTGGACCTCCTGGATCAGGTCGATCTTCTGGACATTGGCGATGAACCCACGCACCCCCTGCAGAAATGGCGCCGACCCCGTCACCTGCCCCGCGATCGGCCCTTCGAAGTGGAGGTCGTCGGCCAGCAGCGGCGCCAGATCCCGGCCGTCCCCATAGTTCTCGATCCCGCCCGTGAGGATCCGGTAGTACTCCCTGAGCACGGCGGGTGCGTGGTCGTTGACGACGGTCATAGCGATCTCCCTTACCTAGAAATGTGATTGAGAAACTAAACCAGCTGATAGAGATTTTAAACCACCTTGCTAGTCTGTGGATATGCGTTCGTACAACCAGTACTGCTCGATGGCCCGCGCTCTCGACCTGGTGGGCGACCGCTGGGTCCTGCTGATCGTCCGCGAGCTGCTCACGCAGGGGCCCTGCCGCTTCTCCGACCTGCGCCGCGGGCTGCCCGGCATCGCCAGTAACCTGCTGGCCGATCGCCTCCGCGACATGGAGAGCACCGGGCTCATCACCCGCCACGACGAACCGCCGCCGGTCGCTGCCACGCTGATCAGCCTGACCGAACGCGGCCGGGATCTCGGGGGCGTGGTCCGCGAGCTGACCCGGTGGGGCGCCCCGCTGATGGTTGTCCCACCCGACGACAACGCTTTTCGGGTGCACTGGTTTTCGCTCCCGCTGCGCCACCTGTGCAGGGACTCCACTCCCGACAAGCCGGCGAGCGTCGTTCGCCTCGGCGACCTGAGCGACGGCTGCGACATCATCGCCGACCGCGGCCGGATCGATGTGCGCCCCTGCTCGACCGAACGCCGGCCCGACGCTACGGTCACCGCGCCGCCGCAGGTGTTCGTCGCGCTCTTCACCGCGGCGGTGACCTTGCGGACGGCGATGACGATGGGACTTGCCGTCGACGGCTCCGTCGCGGCCCTCGAACGCGTGCTACCCGGGTAACCAGACGGGTATAGACGCAAAAAAATCCCTCCGACCCAGAATGGATCAGAGGGATTGTGGTGGCCAGAGCCGGGATCGAACCGGCGACCTACCGCTTTTCAGGCGGTCGCTCGTACCAACTGAGCTACCTGGCCGCAGGCACCCGGAACGAATGCCATGCTTAATGCGAAACGCCGGATTACTCCGGCGTTCACACACTTGCGACCCTGACGGGACTCGAACCCGCGACCTCCGCCGTGACAGGGCGGCGCGCTAACCAACTGCGCCACAGGGCCTTACTGTGCTACCAACAGTCCGAAGACCGTACCCCCTACGGGATTCGAACCCGCGCTACCGCCTTGAAAGGGCGGCGTCCTAGGCCGCTAGACGAAGGGGGCTCGTCCTGGATTACTCCAGACCGGCTTTCAACGGTGTGTTGCGTTCCGTTGGGAGCTCGCATAGCTTATGACAGGCCGTGTGAGAGTTCCAAATCGGCTGGTCAGAGCGCCAATCCGAGCTCTTCGAGCCGCGCGGAGGCACGCCAGCCGTCGGCGCGGAACTTCTCGGTCCACTCCGGAGTGGCCATCGACTCGACGATCACCTCCAGCGCTTCGGCGAACCGAGCCCGCAGATCAACACCGCCACCGAGGGTATCGACCAGCCAGCGCTGGCCGGCCAGGGCGGCGGTGAGGGTGCGGGTGAACCGGTCCGGGTCGGCGTCGGTGCGTAGCTGCCCGTGCTCGATGGCCCGCACCGCGAGGGTGCGAGTCGCCCGGGCCAGGATGCGGCCGCCACCGGACTGCACGTCCCGGTAGAAGTCCGGTTCGATGATGAGCCGATTCTCGGCTTGCACGATGATGTCGTGCTCGAGTCGCAGCGCCATCTCGTCGATCATCCCGTGCAGGGTGTCGAGGGGACCGAGATCTGTTCGTGCGAGCCAACGTTCGGCGGAGGCGCGATAACGCTCCACCGCCGTCTCCAGGACCGCACGCGCCAGGTCTTCCTTGGAATCGAAATGGAAGTACATGGCGCCTTTGGTCGCGCGGGAACCTTCCAATATGCGGTTGAGCGATGCAGCGGCATAGCCGCTCTTCCCGAACTCAACGGCGGCGGACCTGATTATCGCCGCACGTGTCCGGCGGGCCCGCTCTTGCTGCCGTGCCATGCTCGAAACGCCTCCGAAGCCTTATCGCCGCCAATCGAACCCCCCGAAATGGAACGGACCCTTGGCGCGAAGTTATGGGATTTTTCAATACTTCAAACCGGTTTATCGCCCAGGTTTCAAACTTTTGGTATGAAAACTTGTCGAAAACCTGAAACACACCAGCTGGTATAGTTTTCCTGCCCGGGTGCGCTGCAGGGGGTGCGCACCCGGGTTCGCCTTCTTCTCGGATCAGCCTCCTGCGGCGTCGCTTGCGACTGGCCGCGATTGGTGCGTACCAGTCGCGACACGTTGGGGCACAACAACGATAAGCCGAATTCCGGACCACCGGCCGCGCCGACGATTCGTCCGGAATTCACCAATGCGTAACGGTACCTGGAATCGACATCCGACACGCGGCAAACTGAAGAGTCAGATAGCCAGGATGCCGAAGTTAGCGTTACAGCAAATGATCCGCAAACCTCAGGGCCGGTGCCGCTGGTGTCCCAATTCGCCAGCGCCGCAGCGCTGTTCATTCGAACCGGCCGACGCGGTCCCCGCCGGCCCGAGCCACGCGCGCCTGCGCCGCGCGTTCCAGCCATCCGCCCCCGGACTTCGTCTCCACACCCCCAACGGCTTCAAAGCCTTTGGTGCACAACATCTTTCGATGATATCCCGGACTTGCGGGAATGAACAAAGCTGGGGGGCAACCAGTTACCGCCAAGATCGTTACGACCGGCCCGGGCGTTACCCCGCACCGTGCGGGCGCCCCGCCGGCCCGCGCCGCAACCGAACCCGACCACTCCCCCGGTTATGGGTTCCGCCCCACGCCTATTACACTGCCCCTCGCGCCCCTATAGCTCAGTTGGTAGAGCTACGGACTTTTAATCCGCAGGTCGTAGGTTCGAGCCCTACTGGGGGCACTCCCGCAGGCGCCCGGTATCCCACCGGGCGCCTGACTCGTTTCCTGGTCCGGACAGCCGATCTCGGCACCGCGAAGCTCTCGCCGCGCCTGCCGGGGAGCCGTCCACAGCACGCGCCACACCCGGCGCGCTAACAACTTCCGGTGCGCGCCGATAGACCACCCGATGCCCGCAAGGCTCGATCCGGTGCCACCGGGGAATTCACCGTGGAGGCATACACTCGGGCTCACGCGGTACGCCGACGATGTCGTATGAGGTGCATCACCGGGCTCGATTTGTCAGGTGTATGCGTTTCGCATCACACCTACGGTGCCGTAAGGTATGGCCGCATCGGCATGGTCTACTCGGGGAAGACCTGCAAGCGTGGACGCACTCATGAAGGGCTATTACATGGCAAGGGATCTGACTCAACTCGAGCTGCTCACGGAGTTGGAGCCGGTTGCCGAAGAAAACGTCAACCGGCACCTCTCCCTGGCAAAGGAATGGCATCCGCACGACTATGTCCCGTGGGATGAAGGCCGCAACTTCGCGGCACTCGGCGGGGTGGATTGGGATCCGGAGCAGTCCCAGCTGAACGAGGTCGCGAAAGCGGCCATGATCACGAATCTGCTCACCGAGGACAACCTTCCGTCCTACCACCGCGAGATCGCCGAGAACTTCTCCATGGACGGCGCCTGGGGCACCTGGGTCGGTCGCTGGACCGCCGAGGAGAACCGGCACGGCATCGTGATGCGCGACTACCTGGTGGTCACCCGCGGCGTCGATCCGGTCGCGCTGGAACAGGCCCGGATGATCCACATGACCAACGGATTCGCCTCCCCCGCCGAGGTCGACGCCGGCTTCCTGTACTCCGTCGCGTACGTGACGTTCCAGGAACTGGCCACCCGGGTCAGCCACCGCAACACCGGCCGGGTCTGTGACGACCCGATCGCCGACCGCATGCTGCAGCGCGTCGCCGCCGACGAGAACCTGCACATGATCTTCTACCGCAACATGTGCGGCGCCGCCCTGGATCTGAGCCCTGACCAGACCATCGAGGCGATCACCCTGATCCTGGAGAACTTCCAGATGCCGGGCGCGGGTATGCCCAACTTCCGCCGCAACGGCGTGCTGATGGCCAAGCACGGCATCTACGACCTGCGCCAGCACCTCGAGGAAGTGGTGCAGCCGGTGCTGAAGAAGTGGAACATCTTCGAGCGCACCGACTTCACCGCACGCGGTGAGGAAGTGCGCGAGCGCCTGGGACTGTTCCTGGAGAAGCTGGCCGGCGACGTCATCAAGTTCGAGGAACAGCGCGACCGCATGCTGGCCCGCGAGGCCAAGAAGCGCGAACTCGTGGAGTCCGGCGCACGGAGCTGAAAAGCCCGCTCCCAGCAACACAATCGAATACGAAACGAGCCGCCCCGGATTCTCCGGGGCGGCTCGTTCGTCAATCCATTAACGCCGCGACGAGGTTATTGCTTCAACCTCGAAGATCACTTCAACGGCAATGCGCCGTCCACGCCACCCACATCGGTGATCTTCCAATCCGACTTCTGGTCCAGAGTCACGTTGTAGGTGACCGTGGTTTGTGCGCCCTCGGGACTCTGCGCATTAGTCGAGGAGACGTTGACGAATACGTTCACCTTGTAGACGCCATTGTCGTCGGAGATCACCTTGGCGGTGATCGGCGTCGCGGTCGAGGTCCACTTCAACGGGACCAGGATCTGTTCGAGTTTCGGCGCGGTCGCATCGAATTTGTTGGCCAGCTGCGGGGTCGTATTGGCTTTCAGCTTGGCGACCCAGGCATTGATGTCCTGATAGTTGACCGTGGCCGCGCCGACCGCGTAATCGGTGGCGATCTGTTCGGCATGCCGATCGTCGGCGGCCTGGGCGTTCTTCTCGTCCAGATCGCCCTTGGCCGAGATCCACAGGAACCCGAATACAGCGGCCAGCACCAAGAAGAGGGTGGCTACAGCACCCATCAGGACCGAGGACACCGGCAGCGACACCGTGGCGCCGGACTGCCGGGCCGGAGCGGGGTGCGCGGCGCCGGAGACGGGCGCGGCTTCCGGGGCCGGGCCGGCGCTGTTCTGCTTGTCCAGCTTCACCGTCTGGTCGGCTTCGTTGTCTGCCATTGGGTCCTCTCCGATGGGTGTTCCGTGCGCAATGTCCCAGGTACAGGCTACTGAGGTCACCTGGGGGCACTTTGGGCCCCCGGGAACCACACCGATGGCATTCGGCCAGGCCGATCACCATTTGAGACACTGGACGGTGTGACTGTGACTGCTGAAGCGGAGACCAAGCTGGCGATCGGGCCGTATCCGGTCGATCCGCCGGTGGTGCTCGCGCCGATGGCGGGCATCACCAATCGAGCGTTCCGCAGGCTGTGCCGCGAGTTCGGCAGCTCCACCTCCATCTACGTGTGCGAGATGATCACCGCCCGCGCGGTGGTGGAACGCAACGAGAAGACGCTGCACATGATGTCCTTCGACGCCGATGAACATCCGCGCTCGATGCAGCTCTACGGCGTCGATCCGGTGACCCTCGGCGAGGCCGTGCGGATCATCGTCGGCGAAGGCTGGGCCGACCACATCGATCTCAATCTGGGTTGCCCGGTCAAGAAGGTGACCCGGCTCGGCGGCGGTTCCGCGCTGCCCTACAAGCGCCGGCTGTTCGCCAACATCGTGCGGGAGATGGTCAAGGCCGCCGAACCCGCCGGTGTCCCAGTGACATTCAAGTTCCGGATCGGCATCGACGACGAGCACCACACCTACCTCGACACCGGCCGGATCGCGGAGGCCGAAGGCGCCGCCGCGGTCGCGCTGCACGCCCGCACCGCCTCACAGCTGTATTCGGGCACCGCGGACTGGTCCGCGATCGCCCGCCTCAAGGAAGCCGTCACCACCATTCCGGTACTCGGCAACGGCGACATCTTCTCCGCCGCGGACGCGCTGCTCATGCGGGATCAGACCGGCTGCGACGGTGTGGTCGTCGGCCGCGGTTGCCTGGGCCGGCCCTGGCTGTTCGCCGAGCTGAGCGCCGCCCTGCGCGGTGAGCCCATCCCGACGGGCCCCACCCTGGGCAAGGTCGGTGAGGTGCTGTACCGGCATACCCGCCTGCTCGTCGAGCACGACGGCGCCGACAAGGCGATGCGCGATATCCGCAAGCACATGGCCTGGTACCTGATGGGCTTCCCGGTCGGCTCCCAGCTGCGCCGCGAGTTCGCCACCGTCTCCAGCCTCACCCAGCTGGAAGACCTGATCGCGCAACTACCGCCCGACATCCCGTTCCCGACCGAGGCCACCGGCCCGCGCGGTAGACAGGGGTCGCCGCAGGCCAAGGTCGCGCTGCCCGAGGGCTGGCTCGACGACCCGGAGGACGACACCGTCCCGACCGCCGCCGACGTCATGCACAGCGGCGGCTGACCGAGCGGTATTGCACTGTCGGGCAGATCACACCTAGGTACCGAATGGGCGGTCTGTCCATCCGGTAGCACTCTGGCCAGGGGTAGTTGTTCCAGCAAACTCGAGCCCGTGGCTACGCCTCAGCATCGGAGATATCACTCGGCCGATCGCTAATATTCAGCAAACGAACGGCGGCGAACCGGGTAACAGCATTGCGGCGTCTTCGATTTCGTACTCGGCTGGCTCGCTGTGGCGGAATCGTTATCATTGGCGGAATCGGTCATGCCGGGTCGAGCTCGACCCGGACGACGGCGAAGACGAAAAGCGAGGTTCGTTGGTGGGTGACGATCGGCACGGGCAAGCGCCACGGCCCGGAGATCGCGCCCCGTGGGAGCGCTATCCCACGGCGGATTACACCGAACGAGACGGCTCCACTACGTCCCGTCGCGCCCGGCACACCGACACGGCGGCCGAATCCGGGTCCGCACCTCTGACGGTTCAGGATCTCGTTCAGAAGGTCGACAACGAACGCGGCGGCCGCCGGCGCCGCGCCGAAGGTGGCGCACGCGCCGCCCGCCGCGCGGAGACCGCACCCGCCCATCCCGCCGAGCGCGCGCACCGCACACCGGAATCCGCGCCCCGATCGACCGGATCCGTCGCACGCCCGGTCGAATCCGCCGGACGCGCCGCCGACCCCGCGCCGCACCCCAGCGCGCGCACACCCCGTCCAGCTTCCTCCGCGCAACGTCCGGACAAGCCCGCAAAGGCCGTGCCCCAGGCCCCGGCCCGGACCCCCGGCAACCCGCCCGCCACACCCGCCGGCGACACCGCGCGGCCCGCCACCTCCCGCCAGCGCGCCGCGGCGCGTCCCTCCGCGGTCGTCGACGACATCGCGGGCACTCCCGCGACCGGTCTGCCCGCACCGAAGCGGAAAGCCCGGCGCCCCGAGCGGCCCGAAGAAGTCACCGACGTGATGGCCCCGCTCGCCGAGGCCGAAAACCCGGAGCCCGCCAAGTCGAAGCGACCCGGCAAGGCAGCCTGGCCCACCACCGGAAAGTCCAAGACCGCACCGAAAACCGCCGCGCCCAAAACAGTTGGCAGCCCGTCCCTGTCCCGGCTGGCCGCGAGCAAGAAGCGGCGCACCCGCCGGCTCCAGACCAGCGGCCGCGTCGGCGCCGCGCTGGTCGCGGTGCTGATCCTGCTGATCACCGGCGGCGGCTGGAGCTATGTGCGTTCGGCCGGCGACAGCTTGACCAAGGTCGCCACCGGCCTCGGCGACAACCCGCACGACGTCGTCAACGCCGACCTGCAACTGGGCGACGAGAACTATCTGATCGTCGGCACCGACACCCGCGCCGGCCTGAACGGCGGGATGGGCGCGGGCACGCTCGACGACGCCGAAGGCGCCCGGGCCGACACGGTCATGCTGGTGCACATTCCCAAGAATCGGAAACGTGTTGTCGCGGTGTCGTTCCCGCGCGACCTGGACGTGACCCGGCCGCAGTGCAACGGCTGGGACAACGACAAGGGCGATTACACCAAGGAGACCTTCCCCTCGGCGATCGGCGACAAGCTCAACGCTGTCTACGCCCTGGCCGGCCCCAAGTGCCTGGTGAACGTGATCCGCAAGATGACGGGTCTGAGCATCGGCCACTTCATCGGCATCGACTTCGCCGGCTTCCAGAGCATGGTCGACACGATCGGCGGCGTCGAGGTCTGCGCACCCAAACCGAT
Organism: Nocardia sp. XZ_19_385; assembly: GCF_015355755.1. Taxonomy (NCBI): domain Bacteria; kingdom Bacillati; phylum Actinomycetota; class Actinomycetes; order Mycobacteriales; family Nocardiaceae; genus Nocardia; species Nocardia sp. XZ_19_385. The sequence continues at coordinate 1,709,163 of NZ_JACVEE010000002.1, read as the reverse complement.
CATCGACGGCGTCCTCGGCACCGTGCTGGAGAAGGGGGGCAAGCAGCGGGTCAACGGCGAGACGGCACTGAACTATGTGCGCGCCCGCCACGTCTACGGCGAAGAGCGCAGCGACTACGACCGGATCAGCCGGCAGCAGCGGTTCATGGCATCTCTGCTCCGCGGAGCGATGTCGAGCAAGGTGCTCTTCGATTTCCCCACGCTGAACAAATTCGTCAACGCGTTCAAGGACCACACCTTCGTCGACGGGGTCACCCCGAACGATCTGCTGACGCTGGGCCGTTCGCTGCAGAAGATGGAAGCCGGAGCGGTCACCTTCCTGACCATCCCCACCGCGGGCACCACCTCCTACGGCAACGAGATCCCGCGCGAAACCGATATCAAGGCCATCTTCAGCGCGATCCGGGAAGATCGTCCGCTGCCCGGCGAGAAGACCGCCGAACCCGCGTCTGCCCCGTCGACCCCGGCCACGCCGCCGACCTACACCGCGGTCGATCCCGACACCATCTCGCTGCTGGTCTCCAACGGTTCCGACGTGCAGGGCCGGGCGTTGCAGGTGTCGAACAAGCTCGGCAACCAGGGCTTCAATATCTACAACGTCGCCACCTTCACGGGTGGGTCGCAGACCACCAAAGTCCGGTTCGCCCCGGGTCACGAGGCCGAGGCCGCGACCGTGGCCTCGGCGGTGCCCGGCGCCAGCCTCGAGGCCGACGCCGAACTGGAGGGCATCATCGAGGTGGTCCTCGGTAGGGACTTCACCGGCACCATCCGCACTCCCGTGCCGGTCGGCGACTCGATCACCAACGTGCCGACCACGTCCGCGACGAACGCCACAACCGTGGCGCTGCCCTCGGATCTGGAGCACGTCAACGCGGCCGACGAGACCTGCAAGTAGGGCTTCGGCACCTGCCATTTACCCACTGTTGGTGACGCGGTCAGGGACGAGAACTAATGTTCTGTTCCATGCGTGTCATCTACAACGAGCAAATGGCCGATCTTGCCCACCTGCTGGGCGAGATGGCCGGACTGGCCGGCTCGGCGATGGAGCGGGCCACCCAGTCGCTGCTCCAGGCCGACCTCTCCCTCGCGGAGCAGGTGATCAGCGAAGGCGACCGGATCGCCGACATGATCACAGACGCCGAGGAGCGCGCGTTCGCGCTGCTCGCGCTGCAGGCCCCGGTCGCGGGTGACCTGCGCCAAGTCGTCAGCGCGATCCAGATCGTCAACGACGTGAACCGGATGGGCGCCCTCGCCCTGCACGTCGCCAAGACCACCCGCCGGCGCCATCCCAACCCCGCCCTGCCCGAGTCGGTGCACGGCTACTTCGCCGAAATGGGCCGCATCGCGGTGAACATGGGCGCGGGCGCCAAGGAAGTCCTCGAGACTCGCGATCCCGAGCGCGCCGCCCAGCTCAATCAGGACGACGAAGCGATGGACGACCTGCACAAGCACCTGTTCACCCTGCTGATGGACCGGGACTGGAAGGACGGCGTCGCCGCGGCCGTCGACGTCACCCTGCTGGGCCGCTACTACGAGCGCTTCGCCGACCACGCCGTCGAGATCGGCCGCCGCGTCATCTTCCTGGTCACCGGCGTGCTGCCCCCGGACACCGACCCGGAACCCGTTGTCTGAGAGTCACCTCCACCGACACGACAGAAGGCCCGCACCAGATCCTGGTGCGGGCCTTCGTCATACAGGGAGCTTTTAGCCGAAGCGGCCCGAGATGTAGTCCTCGGTCGCCTTCTTGCCCGGGTTGGAGAAGATCTTCTCGGTGTCGTCGATCTCGACCAGCTTGCCCGGCTTGCCCTGGGCCTCCAGGTTGAAGAAGCCGGTCTGGTCACTCACGCGCGCGGCCTGCTGCATGTTGTGGGTGACGATGACGATGGTGAATTCCTTCTTCAGCTCGGTGATCAGGTCCTCGATCGCCAGCGTGGAGATCGGGTCCAGGGCCGAACAGGGCTCGTCCATGAGCAGCACGTCGGGCGAGACCGCGATGGCGCGGGCGATGCACAGCCGCTGCTGCTGACCGCCGGAGAGGCCGCCGCCCGGCTTGTCCAGACGGTCCTTCACCTCGTTCCACAGGTTCGCACCGCGCAGCGAGCGCTCGGCGACCTCGTCGAGTTCCTTCTTGCCGCGCACGCCCTGCAACTTCAGCCCGGCCACCACATTGTCGCGAATCGACATGGTGGGGAACGGGTTCGGGCGCTGGAACACCATGCCGATGGTGCGGCGCACACCGACCGGGTCGATGGCGGCACCGTAAATATCCTCGCCGTCGAGCGCGACCACGCCCTCGACGCGGGCACTCGGGGTCACCTCGTGCATGCGGTTCAGCGAGCGCAGCACGGTGGACTTACCGCAGCCCGAGGGACCGATGAAGGCGGTCACGCTGCGCGGCAGCACGGTCAGCGAGACATCGGCCACGGCGTGGAACTTGCCGTAGTAGATGTTGAGGTCTTTGACGTCGATCCGCTTGGCCATCAGAGTTTCCTATCGGTTCCGCGTGAGCAGCTTGTTGACGACCGCGGCCGCCGCGTACAGCAGCGCGATGAGCAGGATCAGCGTGAGGGCGGCGCCCCAGACGCGTTCCCGGCCGGCGGCTTCGGGGTTGGCCAGCTCCTGGTAGATCAGCAGCGGCAGCGAAGCCATGTTGCCGTCGAAGAGGTTGGAGTTGATCGACTTGGCGTAGCCGACGAGCACCAGCACCGGCGCGGTCTCACCCATGACGCGGGCGAGCGAAAGCAGGATGCCGGAGATCATGCCGGGCAGCGCGGTCGGCACCACGATCTTGACGACGGTCTTCCACTTCGGAATGCCCAGCGCGTAGGACGCCTCGCGCAGTTCGTCGGGGACGAGTTTGAGCATTTCCTCGGTCGAACGCACCACCACGGGCAGCATCAGCAGCACCATGGCCAGCGACACCGCGAAGGCACTCTGTGGGAAGCCCAGGGTGGCGATCCACAGCGCGAAGATGAACAGCGCGGCCACGATGGACGGCACGCCCGCGAGGATGTCGACCATGAAGGTGGTGACCTTGGCGAGCCGGCCCCGGCCGTATTCGACCAGGTAGATCGCGGCCATCACACCGAGCGGCACCGCGATCACCGCGGCCACCGCGGACTGCACGATGGTGCCGTAGATCGCGTGGTACACACCGCCGCCGGTCTGGTCGGGCAGGATGCCCTTCTGGGAATTGGTCCACCAGGTGGCGGATGCGATCGCGGTGATGCCCTTGCTGATCACCATCCACAGCACCCACACCAGCGGAATCATCGCGATCGCGAAGCAGGCGGCGAAGGCGCCGGTGGCGAGGTTGTTCTTGATCCGGCGGCCGGTGCTCACATGCCGGAACGTCGGCGCCTTGATCGGCTTCTCGAGCGTGGTCGTCGTCGCCATTACTGGTTGACCTTTCCGCCGGCCGCGAGCCGCGCCAGCGCGTTCACCACGAAGGTCAGCGCGAACAGCACGAAGCCCGCCGCGATGTAGGCGCCGGTGGGCAGCGGGGAGCTGAATTCCGAAGCCGCCGAGGCGATCTTGGAGGCGAAGGTGTAGCCGCCGTCGAACAGCGACCACTGCCCGGCCTGCGCGGCGGTACGCAGCACGACCAGGACCGCGATGGTCTCACCGAGCGCGCGGCCCAGGCCGAGCATGGAGCCCGCGATGACACCGGAGCGGCCGTAGGGCAGCACCGTCATCCGGACGACCTCCCACTTGGTGGCGCCCAGCGCCTGCGCGGCCTCGATGTGAGTGACCGGAGTCAGGTTGAAGACCTCACGCGACACCGAGGTGATGATCGGCAGAATCATCACCGCGAGCACCACGCCCGCGACGAAGATGGTGCCGCCGCCGCTGATCGACACGTTGCCGTCGGCGAAGAGCGGGAACCAGCCCAGGTTGTCGTTGAGGAAGGTCTGGACCGGGCCGAGTTGCGGCGCCAGCACCAGGAAGCCCCACAGGCCGAAGACGATCGACGGCACCGCCGCCAGCAGATCGACCAGCATGGCGGCCGGCTTGGCCACCGCCTTCGGCGCGTAGTGGGTCAGGAACAGCGCGATGCCCACGCCGATGGGCACCGCGATCACCAGCGCGAACACCGAGCTCAACACCGTGACCATGAACAGGTCCTTGATGCCGAAGCGCAGGTTGTTCGCATCGGTGGTGGCGAATTCGGTACTGGTGAAGAAGTTCGCCTCGTCCGCCCGGAGTGAAGGGATCGCGCGAATCAGCAGGAACAGCGCGATCAACGCGATGGAAGCGACGATGATCGCGCCCGCCGCGGTGGCGAGAGACCGGAAAACAGTCTCCGCCCGCTGACTGTGGGGCCGACGGACCGCGACAGTCGACTCCGGTTCGGGAGCCTCCTTCGTGAGGTTCACGTCGTCTTGGGGTTCGCTCGGCATATGCGCAGTATCTCCGGCCGCGGCCGGGCCCGTCGAATTCGACGAGCCCGGTGCGGTCACCTCAGGGTGCACGGTCATGACTTTCGGATCAGATCAGGAAATGGCGTTGATCGCGGTGGTCAGGCGGGTCTTGAACTGGTCGGGGATCGGGATGTACCCGTTCTCCTCCAGGCCCTTCTGGCCGTTGCTGGTGGCCGAGGTCAGGAACGCCTTGACCGCCTTGGCGGTGTCCGCGTCGCTGTACTTCGAGCACACGATCTCGTAGGTCGGCATCATGATCGGGTAGGAACCCGCCACGGTCGGCTTGTAGAACGAAGTGGTGTCCAGGATCAGGTCGTTGCCCTCACCCTTGATCTTCACGCCGTCGATGGCCTTGCCTGCGGTCTCCACGGTGAGCTTCACCGGGGTCTTGTCCGCCGAGGTGACGACCTGCGCGACCGAGAGGTTCTGCGCCTTGGCGAAGGACCACTCGTTGTAGGTGACCGAGCCCTTGGTGGCCTTGATGGCGGCCGAGGTGCCCTCGTTGCCCTTCGCGCCTTCGCCGACACCGCCGTTGAAGATCTTGCCCGCGCCCTTGCCCCAGGCGCCCTCGGAAGCAGCGTCGAGGTAGAGCTGGAAGTTGTCGGTGGTGCCCGACTCGTCGGAGCGGGAGATCACGTTGATCTTGTCCGCGGGCAACTTGGCGTTCGGGTTGAGCGCCTTGATCTCCGGGGCATCCCAGGTGGCGATGGCGCCGTTGAAGATCTTGGCGGCGGTCGGGCCGTCCAGCACGAGGTCGGTGACGCCGTCGACGTTGTAGGTGATGGCGACCGGGCCGAACACGACCGGCAGGTTCCAGGCCGGCGACGCGCAGCGTTCCTGCGCCTTGGCCGGCTCTTCCTTCTTCGAGCTCAGCGGGGAGTCGGAGCCACCGAAGTCGGTCTGGTTACCGATGAATTCGTTGACGCCCGCACCGGAGCCGCTGGAGGTGTAGTTGAGGGTGTAGCCGTCGCAGTTGGCCTCGTAGGCGGCCACGAAACGCTCCATGGCGTTCTTCTGCGAGGAGGCGCCACTGGCCTTGAGGGCCTTCTTGCCGCCACACTGCACGTCGCTGTTGGCGGCGGTCCCGTTGCCGGTACCGGTGTTGTCGTCGCTGCCACAGGCGGCGAGCGGCATGGCAACGGCGGCCAGCACTCCGACGAAGGCGCTGCTGCGCTTGAACTTCACTATTCCTCCGGGGAATCGCATCCGAACTCGCCCGGTCCCTCACCGGCCCGGGCGGGTGTTGTGGTGCCGTTCGCGGGGAACTTGCGCACCAGGCAGCTGAGCCACCCATAAGTAACGTAGGGTCACCCGGTTGACAGTCGGCCCGAGCTGGGTGAACGGAAAGTGAACAGCCCGGCGCGATTGCGCACGATGCGGTGTGACGTTTGCCGCAGTGTTACCAGAGGCGCTATTTCGCACGGACGCTATCGAGAATTATGCCCACTTCGTCGAGGGTCATCTGACCCGTGGTGTTCCGGTCCGATTCGATGGCAAGCACCAGCGTCTCACCTTTCGGCCCCTCGAAGGCGAGGCTGTAGACGGCGTAGCCGTCGGTCGTACATCCAGGTGCTGAGGGCTGCCATGGGCCGGTGCCGAGCACGAATCGAGCGGCAAGGCCGGCGCGGGTGGTTCTGGAATTCGGCTGGGTGTAGTTGCGGTCGCCCGAGTTCGAGTTCGAATATCCGGTCTCGGCGGCGATCTCCGCCACCCGCTGGGCGGCCGCCGTGAGGTCGGAGAGCTCCGACCGGACAACGAAACTCAGCGTCCGGTAGGCCGACCCGGGGCAATACTTCGCACCCTCGCCCGCCTGGCCGTATGCGGTCAGGCCGCCGTGTGAGCTGGGACCGGCGCCCGCGGACCACCCGGACGGCACCTCATAGGCGATGCCGAGTGCCGGGACCTCGATGGTCTTGAAGCCGGGCTGCGCTACGACGGCGGGCGTGGTCTGGGTGACTGTCGTAGTCGCCGCGACCTGGTTGGACGACGAATCGCTACCACCGAGTGCGACCGCGGCGATGCCCGCGCCGACCAGGGCCACGACCGCCAGCACGATGCCGACGATCAAACCCGCCTGATTGCTTCGCGGGGGTGGCGGATATCCCGGAAACGGCTGCTGAGCAGGGTAGTAAGGCTGCTGCGGCACCTGCTGCGGGTAGCCGGGCCACTGCCCGCCGGGGCCGGGGACCTGATATCCGGGCGGTGCCTCGGGAGGCGGATAACTGGGCTGCTGGGTAGTGGGGGCGGTCTGCCACCAGGGCGCCGGTTCCTCCGTTTCCGGGAACACCCGGGTCTGCTGCGGATCCGGTGGCGACTGGCCGTCCGGCCCGGTTGCCTTGTCTGTCACGCTCTTTGCCCCCTCATCCCCGCTCGGTACCGGGCTCCATCTTGCTGGCCGGAGGTGGACGAGCGCTAGTCGAGGATCAGGAGGCGGCGTAGGCGGCGTCGATGTGCGCCGGGGCGAAACCGAGTTTGGTGTAGGTGTTCACGGCGGCGGTGTTGTCGGCCTCGGTGTAGAGCAGGACCTCGCCGAGCTCGCGTTCCCGCAGGTAGTGCAGACCCGCGAGGGTGAGCAGCCGGCCGAGGCCGCGACCCTGGGCGGCGGGATCGATGCCGACGACGTAGACCTCACCGATAGCGGGATCCTCGTCGAGGTGCACCTTGGTCCAGTGGAAGCCGAGGATGCGGGCCGGATCCGCCGGGTCGGCCGCGATGAACAGGCCCTTCGGGTCGAACCAGTCGGCGTCGCGGCGGATCTCGATGTCGCGTTCGGTCCAGCCGCCCTGCTCCGGATGCCAGGAGAAAGCGGCGGCGTTGACGCGCAGCAATTCGGCGTCGTCGGCGGGGCCGGCATAGGTGCGCAGGACGATGCCGTCCGGGACGGCAAGTTCCGGTAGCTCCGGTGTAGCCAGCGGGCGGCGCATCTGCCAGAGTTCGCGCGCTGTCACCAAACCCAGCCGGGCCGCGACGGCCTTGGCGGCCGGGCGGTCGCCGTGTGCCCAGACCCGGGCGCCGGGGCCGCCTTCGGCCAGTACCGCGGACACCAATTCGGCGCCGATGCCCTGACCACGGAACTCCGGATCCACCGCGACCTCGGCCATGGCGGAGTGCTCGCCGTGCGCGGGAACGAGATTCGCGTAACCGGCGACCGCTCCGGCCCGCCGGACGAACAGATGCCGGGCCGGAGCGTCGGCGGTGAGCGACAGCACGGCCTGCTCGGAGATCGGCGCCACGCCGTCCGCGGCGGTCGCGCGCGCGAGCACGCCCCGCACCTCCGGGACGAGATCCTCGGGCAGCCGCTCCACCCACTCCAGCGCAGCCTCGTTCACGGCCGTACCCCTTTCGCGTTCGCGCGCCACCGAGCGTGCACGCCTGATGTCCTACAGCACCGCACACGCTCGCGGCATTCCGGCGCGGAGCGAGTTACGGGAAGGAATTCTTGACCGGACTCAGCGGCGCGTCGTCGCCGTCGATGTCCTCGTCCGGGAACACCTGCTCGCCCTTGCTGGCCGCACGCGACGGGCGCACCGCCTTGTAGCCGACGTTGCGCACGGTGCCGATCAGCGATTCGTATTCGCTGCCGAGCTTGGCGCGCAGGCGCCGGACGTGCACGTCGACGGTGCGGGTGCCGCCGAAGAAGTCGTAGCCCCAGACCTCCTGCAGCAGCTGGGCGCGGGTGAAGACCCGGCCCGCGTGCTGCGCGAGGTACTTGAGCAGCTCGAATTCCTTGTAGGTCAGATCGAGTGGGCGACCGCGCAGCCGCGCGGTGTAAGTGCCCTCGTCGATCACCAGCTCACCCAGGGTGATCTTGCCGGTGTTCTCCGGGCTCGCCACGCCGCCGTTGCGCCCGACCAGCAGACGCAGGCGGGCATCGAGTTCGGCGGGACCGGTCCCGGGCAGCAGGATGTCGTCCAGGCCCCAGTCGGCGTTCACGGCTACCAGCCCACCTTCGGTGAGCACGGCGACCACGGGCACCGACGAACCGGTGCTTCCCAGCAAACGGCACAGACCGCGGGCCGCGGCCAGGTCCGTCCGCGCGTCGACGAGCGCGACATCGGCCGTGCCCGCCTCCAGTAGTGACGCCACCTCGGTCGGTGCCGGCCGCACATTGTGCGCAAGCAGCGCCAAGGAGGGCAGGACCGACTCGGGGTTGGGGTCGGAGGTCAGCAGGAGCAGCTCCACAAGCCCTCCTCCCATCTCATAGCCATGGCTACGCAAGTCACCAGCAACACTGCTGTTGGCCACGTCGCTGATCGCAGGTAATCGGATGCAAGATTAGCGCGTGAACCCCCGAGACCACGCGATGCGGTGACCGTTATGCCAGGAACGACACAGTTCATCCGGCAAACCCGCCGCCCGATAGGGTTTCTGTCATGCGCAAGCTGATCATCGGGTTGCTGGTACTCGCCGGGCTGGCCGTGGTTGTCGACTTCACGGCCGCCGCCTATTCGGAGTACCGCGTGTCCCGCGCGCTGCGCGCCGGCGCCGACCTCACCGCCGATCCGGAGGTGACGATCCACGGCTTCCCGTTCCTCGGCCAAGCCCTCGACGGCGAGTACGAGAACGTGGACATCCGGGCGCGCTACATGCGGCCCGATATTCCCGGTGAGATCTCGGTCGAGGCGAACCTGCGCGACGCGCGCCTGCCGTTCCGGGATCTGGCCGACGGCAATGTGCGCAACGTCCCGGTGAGCCGGGTCACCGCGTTGATGCGGGTGGAGCCGGTCGAGCTCGGCCGGCTCTTCAAAATCCCTGACCTGCAAGTTCATTCGCGCCCGGCGGATAAATCCGACGGCACCGGCGGGTCCGGCGGAACGGGGATGACCACGGCGGGCGCGCTGGTGCTCACCGGCACGCTGCCGACGAGTTTCAACCTCACCGATGTGTACGGCAAGCCGCTCGGCGGCCAGAACGTGAAGGTGAAGGCCGACCTCTTGCTCGACGGCGATCAGGTGAAGATCCTCGCCACCGGTTTCTATGTCGAGAAGAGCTCCGACCCGAACCCGGCCGCGCGCATCCCGGAGACCGGCCAGGCGGTGGTGCTGGAACGTTTCACCCACACCATCAACACCAAGGAACTGCCCTTCGGTCTGGAGCCGAAGCGGGTGTACGCGCTCGGCGGGCAGATCGTGGTCGAGGGTGAAGCCGAGAACGTCGTCCTCGATCTGGATCGGTTGCAGCAGCCATGACCGAAATCACAATTCTGATCGTCGTACTCCTGGCCGCGATAGTGGTCGGAGTGTTGTGGCGGCGCCGCGAAGGCAAGGTGCGCGACACCGCGGCGCCCGCCGCGGATACCCCGACGCGCGCGGAGTTGCTCTCCGCCACCGGCTTTACCGGCTCGGGTCCGCTGGTGCTGCACTTCTCGGCCGACTGGTGCGGACCATGCGTGGCGGTGCGGCGGGTAGTCGCCACGGTCGCAGGGGAATTGGCCGAGACGGCCCGGCCGCCGCAGGACATCGAGGTCGATATCGACGCCGAACCGGTGCTGGCGCGGGAGTTGAACGTGCTGTCGCTACCGACCACATTCCTCTTCGACGCCGAGGGCAAGGAGCGCTTCCGCATCTCCGGCGTACCCAAGGCCGCGGACCTGCGCACCGCCCTGGCTCCGCTGACCGTTTGAAAATTTTTGTGGCGCTGCGGGTTTCCCACCGGAAAATCACCCTTCCGAGCCCGGAAAATCCGGGTACGTGCCCGCACTCGGACAAGTGTGACGAACCCCGGGTCCAATTCTCCGGAAGAACCGGGTAAACTCGCTCTCGTGCAAACCAACCACGAGCTGATGCTCACCCGACGCCGCACAGTAGACCTGTGCCGCCTCGGTGGTTGTTGCTGCCTGTGTGCCTGATCGGTCGGCCTCCCCAATTTCCTGACGCCGACCTGTTGTCTCTGCCGCGCGAGTGATCTTCGGATCCCCGGCCAATTGGCAACGTCCCCGCTAATCAGACATATTCAGCGCAGGAGTATCTCCAATGCCTTTCGACACCCGTACAGCCATACCTCCCGACAGCGTCGACGTCCGTGGCCCGCGTTTCGCGGCCTGGATCACCAGCGCCGTGCTCGTGCTGGTCCTGGTTCTCGCTGTCGTCTCCCCCGCCGCTGCCGCGGTATTGATCGCACTGCAGGCAGTCGTGTTCGCGCTCGGCGCTTTGAACGGCCCGCGGCGCTCCCCCTACGGCCGGATCTACGCGGCGGTCATCGCGCCCCGCAACGGTCCGGTAACCGAAACCGAACCCGTGGCTCCGCTGCGGTTCGCGCAATTGCTCGGCCTGGTCTTCAGTGCCGTCAGCCTGCTGGGATTCCTGGCCGGCTCCACCGCGGTCGGCGGGGTGTTCGCCGGCTTCGCCCTGTTCGCCGCGTTCTTGAACGCGGCGTTCGGGATCTGCCTGGGCTGCCAGATCTACCCCTTGGCCGCCCGTCTCCGCCGGACCACCCCGTCCCCGGCACCGAACTGACCATCACAAGTCTTTCTGAAAGGAACAACATGGCTCGCTCCGATGTCCTGGTCTCCGTTGACTGGGCCGAAGAGAACCTCAACACCCCCGGCGTCGTTTTCGTCGAGGTCGACGAGGACACCTCCGCTTACGACGGTGGCCACATCGAGGGCGCCGTGCGCCTCGACTGGAAGAACGACCTGCAGGACCAGGTTCGCCGCGATTTCGTGAACCAGGAGCAGTTCTCCGATCTGCTCTCCACCCGCGGCATCGCCAACGACGACACGGTCGTGCTCTACGGCGGCAACAACAACTGGTTCGCGGCCTACGCCTACTGGTACTTCAAGCTCTACGGCCACAACGACGTCAAGCTGCTCGACGGCGGCCGCAAGAAGTGGGAGCTCGACGGTCGTCCGCTCTCGCGCGACGCAGTCAACCGCCCGGTCACCACCTACAAGGCCGCCGCGCCCGACATCACGATCCGCGCCTTCCGTGACGAGGTCATCGCGGCCATCGGCACCAAGAACCTGGTCGACGTGCGCAGCCCCGACGAGTTCTCCGGCAAGATCCTGGCGCCCGCGCACCTGCCGCAGGAGCAGAGCCAGCGTCCCGGCCACATCCCCGGCGCCATCAACGTGCCGTGGAGCAAGGCCGCGAACGAGGACGGCACCTTCAAGTCCGACTCCGACCTCGCCGAGCTGTACAAGGAAGCGGGCCTGGACGGCGAGAAGGAAACCATCGCCTACTGCCGGATCGGCGAGCGTTCCTCGCACACCTGGTTCGTGCTGCAGGAGCTGCTCGGCCACAGCAATGTCAAGAACTACGACGGGAGCTGGACCGAGTACGGCTCCCTCGTCGGTGCACCGATCGAGTTGGGAGCGTAATCAATATGTGTGCAGCACCTACCCAGGGTCAGGCCATTCCCGCGGGCGTCGATGTGGAGAAGGAAACGGTCATCACCGGCCGCGTTCTGAGCACCGACGGCCAGCCGGTGGGCGGCGCGTTCGTGCGCCTGCTCGACGGCAACGGTGACTTCACCGCCGAGGTCGTTGCCTCGGGCACCGGTGATTTCCGGTTCTTCGCGGCTCCGGGCGCGTGGACCGTGCGGGCGCTTTCCTCGGCCGGTAACGGCTCTGCCGAGGTCCGCCCCGAGGGCACCGGCATCCACGAGGTGGAAGTCGCCGTCGCGCGCTAGTCACCCTGTTCTACGTCTGCGGCCCCGGAGGTTTCGAACCTCCGGGGCCGTTGCTTTGCCCGGCGCGAGGAGTCGTTAGACTCGCACTGTGGTCCTCCTCTTCGAAGTTCTGCTGGTCCTCTGCTCGGTGCTGATCGCCTGGTTCGGCATTTACGTCGCCTACCGGCTGTTCACCGAGTCATGAGTGATCTCGCGAGCGAAGGTTCCGAACCGGCCGAGCGAGCGAGCGAGCATATGAACGAAAACGGTCAGCCCGCCGCGGCGGGTGATGACGTAGTAGAAACACGCCGCAGTGGCGATCAAGCGGTCGCCGAGGCGGCCGAGCGCGCCAAGTCCACGGCCGGCCGCAACATCCCGATCCTGCCGGATCTGCCGCTGCCCGAGGACACCGCGAACCTGCGCCTGGGTCCCGACCTGAGCTCCTCCATGCTGGCGCTGCTGCCCATGGTCGGCGTGTGGCGTGGTGAGGGCGAAGGCAACTCCGCCGAACGCGGCGACTATCGCTTCGGTCAGCAGATCATCGTCGCCCACGACGGCGGCGACTACCTGTCCTGGGAATCCCGCTCCTGGGTGCTCGACTCCGAAGGCGCCTACAGCGGTCCGGACCTGCGCGAGAGCGGTTTCTGGCGGGTCGGCACCGATGGCGACGACGAGGTCATCGAACTGCTCCTGTCCCATTCCAGCGGCATCGTGGAGCTCTTCTACGGCACGGCGCTGACCCAGTCTTCCTGGGAGCTGGCCACCGATGTGGTGATCCGCTCGCAGTCCGGCATTGTCGTCGGGGGCGCCAAACGCCTGTACGGCATCGTCGAAGGTGGCGACCTGGCTTACGTCGAGGAGCGCGTCGTGGCCGACGGTCCGCTCGAGCCGCGCCTGTCGGCTCGTCTTCAGCGCTACATCGGCTGATCTCTCCCCAGACCTCCCCAGCTGTACCTTTCCCAAGAAATGGGACGACCCCCGAGCCATACCGGTGCGGATTGCTCCTGCACGGGTCCCGGTCGGACAAGACCGGGGGCTCGGGGGCCGGGTGACTGCCTGGAATTTCGCCAGCGCTCGCGCGGGGAATCCACCAGCAGCGGTGGCGCTAGCGGACAGCCACCTCACGCGTCCGTTGGAAATACATTTCTCGAACCACCTCCTTCCTTGTGTACCGATGAAGTTAGTGGAATCCTCCTTGCCCGGCAACGGAATTAATTCAGGTCCCTGACCTGCGGCGATCCGGAGCTACGATGATTCGATGAGCGAGCCGACCACCATCACCGGGCGCATCAATGCGGAAGCCCTCGCGCTGCTCGATCGGAATCCCGCCGGTCTGCGGTGGTCCGAGCTGATCGCGCAACTGGAGGCCACCGATCCGAGCTGGCATCCGAAGACCGTCAACGGGTGCGTGTGGAAGCTTGTGGAGAACTTCCCCGACCAGGTGTACAAACCGGCTAAAGGGCTGTTCCAGCTACTGAAGTACCGCTGATTACGCGAACCTGCCCGGCGGCGTCGACGTGGACGACGGCGTCGGCCTCGTGCTCCCCCGGGAGTTGGTGGGTGACAACGACAACCGTGCGTTCGGGTTCGACCAGGCCGGAGGCGGGGTCGAGGAGATCGCGCAGGAGTTGTTCGCCCGCTTCGGCTTCCACGTGCTCGGTGGGTTCGTCCAGGAGCAACGCCTGGGCCGGGGAGATCAGGGCGCGGGCCAGCAGGATGCGGCGGCGCTGACCGCCGGAGACCGCGGCCGCGCCACCGATCAGGTCGGTGTGCAGGCCGTCGGGCAGTGACTCCAGCCAGTCACCCAGACCGACTGCGCGCAGGGCCTTCTCGGCTTCCGCTTCCGTGACATCGCCGCGGGCGACGCGCAGGTTCTCCAGGACAGTGGTGCCGAAGAGATGGGCGTCCTCGGCGAAGAACGTGACCCCGGGCCGCGGGGTGTCGAACAAGCCCGCCCAGTGCATCAGCAAGGTGGTCTTGCCCGAACCGCTGGGTCCGACTACCGCGATGCGACGACCCTCCGGCAGCTCCGGCAGGTCCATTCGCGGCACGGCGGATTCGCCGTTCTCGAACTGGGTGATCCGGCGCAGCGCCGCACGCCCATTGGTGAGTGCCTGCGCTGCGGCCGGGAGGACGCCGACGGCTTCGAAAGCCGATAGCGGCACCAGCACGAGCACGGTCAACGCCATGGGCGAGATGCCGCCGGGCGCGATGGTCTGGAAACCGGCCGTGGGTGCGCCGGAACCCGTGCCGTACAGCACGATTCCGATGAGTAGCGCGCCGAGGACGGTCACGCCGATGGACAGCGGGATCGCCGCGGCCGCCCACGCACTGCGCGAGGCGGCCCGATCCTCCGCCGCCACCGCCCGCTGCCCGGCGGCGGAGGCGGCTGCCAGCGCCGCGTCCAGTCGCCCGGCGACGCGCAGTTCCGGCGCGTGATCCAGCACGGTGAGCGACGCGGCCGTGAACTCTGTCCGGTCGGTGCGCACCGCCAGCTCGGCCTCCCGCGCCGCCCGAGCCGAAAGCCACGGCGCGACAATGCCCGCCACCGCCAGCGCCGCCGCGAGGATCAGCGCGGCAGGCACCGATATCGGCAGCAGCAAACCGACCCCGAAGAGTCCGAGAATCACCGCCACGGCGATGGGCACGAACGCCCGCACCACCACCGCCCCGAGATCGTCGATGTCCCCCAGCACCCGGCCGAGTAGCTCGCCCCGGCGCAGATCAGACGAATCGCCCTTCCGCACAACGCCTTCCGAACCGGCCACCGCGGTCGCACCGACGGTCGCGCCCACAGCCGAACTACGCCGCGGCCGCCAAATATCAGCTGCCGCCAACGCTCGATACGTAGTCGTGCGAGCGGTATTCATGGCCCGCAGCGCCATATCATGGGTGGCGAGTCGTTCCAGATACCGACAGAGCCCGCGCGAAATGCCGAGCGCGCGAACGGTTACGACAGCAATGGTCAAATCCAGCACCGGCGGCATCTGCCACGCCCGCGCGATCAGCCAGGCAGCCAGCGCCGCCAACCCCAGCCCACTACCGAGCGCCAGCGTCCCCCAGCCGATAGACACAGCCATCCGCCACCGCGACAGCTCCAGCAGTTCCCGAATCCGGCGAAAGTCGGCAAACAAGGCCTTCATCGCAAAGCCACCTCGGAATCAGTCCCGCGCAGCGCCAACCGGCTTGTGCCGCCGATCGGCTCGGAATCCGTTGCCCGGCCCGAGGTTGCGCAACCACGCACCCCGAGCCCCCGGTTAGTAGCGATCAGCGGACACGGGCGGCGGCCGACGATCACCCCGGCCGACCGGAAGTCGGCGAATAGGGCTCGCATCACACCACCACCTCGGCTGTGCCCACCCGGTCCCCTGCGGCGACCTTCTCAGGATCGAAATCCGCGATCGACGTAGCGGCCCGCACGCGAACGACGTGATCGCCGATCGCGAGCACGCTCGGGCGGTGGCCGACGATTACCACGGTGGCACCGGCGCGGGCGCGGGCTGCCAGGGCGGCGAGAACTGTTGTCTCGCTGGTGTCGTCGAGGTGGGCGGTGGGCTCGTCGAGCAGCAGCACCTGGCGGGGTGCGGCGAGAGTTCTGGTGAGGGCGAGGCGTTGACGTTGGCCCAGAGACAGGCCGGTGCCACCGTTTCCGACGGTGGTCTCCCAGCGGTCGGGCAGGCTGTTGAGGACGGCGTCGAATCCGGTTGCGGCGCAGGCTGCGTCCACCTGGTCCGGGCCGGCCGGTGCGCCGAGGAGCTTGAGGTTGTCGCGCAGGGTGCCGGGCACCAGGACCGGGCGCTGTGGCAGCCACGCTACTTGCGACCACCACCAGTCGGGATCGAGTTCGCGGACATCGGTGCCGTCGACAGTCACCGAACCGCTGTCCGGCGTGATCAAGCCCAGGATCGCCTGCACCGCAGTCGATTTCCCGCTGCCGTTCGGGCCGGCGAGCACAGTGATCGCGCCTGGGCGGAACACCGCCGACAGGCCCGACGGGGCCATGCCGTCGCGAGCCCGTACGCCGAGGTTTCGAACTTCGACGCGGCCAGCCCCGTCGCCCCGTCGCATATTCGGCCGCGACTCAGGCGGTACTGCTGCGTCCCAGCCAAAAGC
Organism: Nocardia sp. XZ_19_385; assembly: GCF_015355755.1. Classification (NCBI taxonomy): domain Bacteria; kingdom Bacillati; phylum Actinomycetota; class Actinomycetes; order Mycobacteriales; family Nocardiaceae; genus Nocardia; species Nocardia sp. XZ_19_385. The sequence continues at coordinate 1,693,021 of NZ_JACVEE010000002.1, read as the reverse complement.
ACTCCCGGACGACAGGGAGGGTTCATGCTGCGACGACGAGGCGGGTATCTGCTGCGACGACGAGGCAGACGCCTGCGGGGACGACGGGACGGATGCGTGCGGAGACGACGTTTTGGGTGTCTGCGGGGACGACGGGTCCAATACCGCGAATGCCTTGTCGGCGGCGGCTATTCCGTCTTGTGCGGCGTGGAATCGCTCCCCCACCATGCGCAGTGGCAGGTAGACCTCCGGCGCGAGGATCAGCGCGACCAGGCCCGCGTACAGGCCCATGTTGCCGAAAACCAGTCGCATGCCGATGGATACGGCGATCAGGGCGACGGACAGGGTGGCGAGCATTTCCAGCACCATCGAGGACAGGAAGGCGATGCGCAGGGCCGACATGGTGCGCTTGTGCAGTGCGTCGCCGAGGTTGCGGACGCGGCCCGCCATGCTGGTGCGTGACGAGTCCGGGTGCGCATCGGGGCCGCTCTCGCGGCCGAGGGCGCGCAGGGTCGGCATGCCCGCGAAGAGGTCCAGGAGTTGATCCGACAGCCGGGTGGTGGCCGTCAGGGTGTCCTGGGCCTTGCCCTGGGTGAGCAGCCCGATCAGGATCATGAAGATCGGGATGAGCGGCAGGGTCACCAGGACGATGCCGCCGGAGATCAGATCGTGAAAGGCGATGACAGCCAAGACGATCGGCGGCACCAGCATCGAAAGCAGCAGGGCGGGCAGGTATCCGGCGAGGTAGGCGCGCAGGCCGCTCAGTCCGGAGGCCGCCACGACCGCCAATTCCGTTCGCCGCGTCTCCAATTCACGCGGCGGGAGCTGGGCTCCGGCGGCCACCACGGCCGTCTCCAGCTCCGCCACCACCTGCGCTCCGGCGCGGTGCGCCAGCCGGGATTGCCACCAGGTGGCGGCGGCCCGGCACCCCACGGCGATCGCGAGGATGACCAGTTCGGTTGTCCACGAGCCGATCTCACGCCGGGACGGGTCGGTGATCACACCGGCCAGCACCCGCGCCAGGGCCAGGGCCGCGGTCACGATGCAGATCGTGACCGCCAGCGACAACGCCACGCTCAGAACGAGATACCTGCGTGCCGAGTGGGCGTGCCGCCACAGGCGCGGGTCGACCGGTCGAGCCATGATTCAGTTCCGTGCCTTCTCCGGGAGCAGTCCGATCGGGTTCGGAATGTGGTCCATGGTGAGCCGCGCGCGGAACACCCAGTAGGTCCATGCCTGGTAGACGAGCACCACCGGCACCATGACTCCCGCCACCCAGCTCATCACCACCAGCGTGTAGTGCGTGGACGAGGCGCTGACCGTGCCGTCGCGACCGTCCACGGAGAGGCTGAAGGCCGGGTCGATGTTCGAGGGCAGCACGTCGGGGAACAGCGAGCCGAACAGCAGTGCACCGGCCGACAGGATGGTGAGCGCGGTTCCGGTGAAAGCCCAGCCGTCCCGGCCCCGGGTGTAGGCCAGCCCGGCCACCACGAGCCCGATCACGGCCAGCGCCAACGGGATCCAGGTCCAGCCATGCCCGTAGGCCAGCTGGGTCCAGATACCGAACGCCGCCACCACGACCGCGGTCGGAATGAAAAGCTTCCGCGCCACAGCCTGGGCGTCGTCGCGCACCTCGCCGCCGGTCTTGAGGCGGAGGAAGATCGCGCCGTGCAACAGGAACAGCAACAGCGTGGTGAGACCGCCGAGCAGCGCGTAGGGGTTGAGCAGATCGATCAGGTTGCCTTCGATCTGCCGCTTCTCGTTGAGTTGCACCCCGCGCACGATATTGGCGAACGCCAAACCCCAAGCGATAGCCGGGATCCAGGAGCCCAGCCCGATACCGACGTCGCACCAGCGCCGCCACTTGTCGTCGTTGATCTTGCTGCGCCATTCGATAGCGCAGGCTCGGGTGATCAGTCCGACGAGGATCAGCAGCAGCGCGAGGTAGAAGCCGGAGAACAGGCTCGCGTACCACTCCGGGAAGGCGGCGAACATGGCGCCGCCCGCCGTGATCAGCCACACTTCGTTGCCGTCCCACACCGGCCCGATGCTGTTGAGCACCACGCGCCGCTTCACCTCGGACTTGCGCCCGATGATGGGCATCAGCATCCCGACGCCGTAGTCGAAGCCCTCCAACACGAAGTAGCCGATGAAGAGCACGGCGACCAGCAGAAACCAGAACACTTGCAGACTCATCCGGGTCTCCTAGTAGGCGAAGGAAAGCTTGTCGACGGATTCGCCGGTCAGCTCCGGGTTGTCGGATTCGGTGGCCGCGGGTTCCGGCCCGGCCATCACATAGCGCCGCTGCAGGTAGAACCAGGCGATCGCGAGCAGGCCGTACAGCAGCGTGAAGACGATGAGCGAGGTCAGGATGGTGCCCGCGGATACTCCGGATACGCCCTGCTGCACTGTCATTCGAATGTTCGGGTCACCGGTCGGGTTGGGTGCGACCACCCACGGTTGCCGGCCCATCTCGGTGAAGATCCAACCGGCGCTGTTGCCCAGGAACGGCGTGGCGATGGCCAGCAGCGACAGCCATCCGAACCATTTCTGGTCCGGCACCCGCCCGCGCCGGGTCAACCAGAAGCCGACCAGCGCCAGCAGGATCGAACCCGCCATCCAGGTGATCATGGCCCGGAAGGTCCAGTAGGTGACGAACAGGTTGGGCCGGTAGTCACCGGGGCCGTACATCTCGTTGTAGGACGCCTGGAGATCTTTGACGCCGTCGAGGGTTACGCCGCTGAACTTGCCCTCGGCCAGCCACGGCAGCACGTAGGGCACCTCGATGAGGTGTTCGACGCTGTCGCAGTTATTGTGGGTGCCGACGGTGAGGACGGAGAATTCGGGATCGGTTTCGGTGTGGCACAGCGATTCCGCCGACGCCATCTTCATGGGCTGCTGCTCGAACATCAGCTTGCCCTGCACGTCGCCGGTGTAGATGAGCGCGATGCAGGAGACCGGGATGAGCCACAGGCCCACGCGTGCGGCCGGTCGCCACATGATGCGCGCGTCTTCGATACCCGCCGGATCGCCCTTGCGCATCGTCCGGACCATCCACCAACCGGCGATACCCGCCATGAAAGTGGCCGAGGTGAGCAGGGCCCCGGCGATCACGTGCGGGAAGGCTGCCAACGTCGTCACATTCGTGATGACTTCCCAAATGCTGGTCAGTTCAGCGCGTCCGGTCTCGGGGTTGAAGCGCGCGCCGACCGGATGCTGCATGAACGAGTTGGCCGCGATGATGAAGTACGCGGAGGCGTTGACGCCGATGGCAACCAGCCAGATGCACGCCAGGTGCACCTTTTTCGGCAGCCGGTCCCAGCCGAAGATCCACAGACCGATGAAGGTCGACTCCAGGAAGAAGGCGACCAGCGCCTCCATCGCCAGCGGTGCGCCGAAGACGTCGCCGACGAAGCGGGAGTATTCGCTCCAGCCCATGCCGAATTGGAATTCCTGCACGATGCCGGTGGCGACACCGAGCGCGAAGTTGATCAGGAACAGCTTGCCGAAGAACTTGGTGAGACGTTTCCAGTGCTCCTTGCCCGTGATCACCCAGGCCGTCTGCATGCCGGCGATGAGCGGCGCCAAGCCGATCGTGAGCGGCACGAAGATGAAGTGATAAACGGTGGTGATTCCGAACTGCCAACGCGCGACGTCGACGACGTTCATCCGACCTCCAGCCGATCTACGACATGTCGTAGTAAACGATACGCCGGAAGGTGCCCGGTTCAACGTGCGCTGCGACACGACACGCCAGCAATTTGCTAGCGTGCGGCCAGGTCACCAGTCGCGGGCCGATCCCGTCTTCTCGACAGCCCGATCTACCAGGTCGATGATCACTTGGGCATTGTCCGGCGCCGACATCCGCAGCCCGTCCAGCGAGTTCACCCGGGCAGCCAGGGTGATGCTGGACAGCAACCAGACGCTGTCGCACGTGAGCAAATCCGCAGTGAACAGAGATTTGTAGACGCACTCCCAGCCGGCCTTCTCCGCCTCGGCGAACAACGCGCGCTGCGTGACACCCGGCAGCACACCGTTCTTCGCGGGCGGCGTCAGCAACTGCTTGTCGCGCGCGATCACCACCGTCGAACGCGGACCCTCCAGCACCCGGTTCTCATTGCTGGTGAAGATCACGTCGTCGGCGCCCATCCGCTGCGCGAACCGCAGCGCCGACATGTTCGTCGCGTAGGACAGCGTCTTCGCGCCGAGCAGCTGCCACGGCGCGGCCTGCGCCAAATCGATCGAAATCCCCCGGGCCAGCGAAACCACCTTGATGCCCTCGGTCCGGGCCTTGGCCACCCGTGCCCCGACCGGCAACACCAGCACGTACGCGGTAGGCACCGGCACCGCGGCCGCCAGATCCCCCGAAGTGACACTGTCTTTCACGCCGGGCAGATCGCTGTCGCGCCCCCGGGTCAGCACCATCCGCAGCACGCCCTCGCGCTCACTGCCCCACTCCTTGGCGGCGGTCTCGACCGCCTCGCGCCAGCGCGCCAGTTCCGGCTCGGGTAGGTCCAGCGCCTGCGCCGAGTGGCGTAGCCGACCTAGGTGATGTTCGATCGCACACGCTTTACCGCTACGCACCAGCACCGTCTCGAAGACACCGTCACCGCGCAGCACACCGATATCGTCGGCAAACAGCAACGGCGCGTCCGCATCCCGGACCGCGCCGTCGAGTGTTACAAGAACTCGATCTACCATGCCTGGAGCCTAATCGGCAGGACGACACCTCGCTGCCGCTCGGCGTTCGTCCTGCCGATTAGCTTTTCCGGAGGAGCACCGGGGGCGCTTCGCTTCCCCGGTGCTGCGCTGCTTCGGGCTTGCCTCGCTTCGCTCGGCGTTCGCCCTGAGGTTATGTAGTTCTTGTCATGGTGAGCGGCGCTCGGGGTGGGGCGGGGCCTAGAGTGGTTTACGTGTCCGTGGTCGTTGTGCCCAGTCCTCTTCTTTCCGTCTCGGATGCTGTTGCGGGGGTTCCGGGGTCTCCGGATGCCGCGGTGGCCTGGCATTACGGGGATCCGTTCGGGGAGCAGCGTGCTGCTGCGCAGCGGGTGGCTGTTGTTGATCGGTCGCATCGGTTCGTTCTGAACATCACCGGTAAAGAGCGCCTGAGCTGGTTGCATACGATCACCAGCCAGCATGTTGCGGATCTTGGGGATGGGCAGTCTGCCGAGAATCTTGACCTCGATCTCAACGGGCGGGTGCTCAACCACTTCGTGCTGACCGAGCTCGATGGGACCGTGTGGATCGACACCGAGGCCGAGCGTGGGCCCGAGCTGCTGTCGTTCTTGCAGAAGATGGTGTTCTGGGCTGATGCGAAGCCGGTTGCTGCCGACTTCGTGGTGCTGAGCCTGCTTGGTCCCGGTGTCGCCGGCCTGACCTCGGCGCTGGGGATCGCCGAGCTGCCTGATGTTCTGAAAGCCGTGCCGCTGCCCGATGGTGGGTTCCTGCGCCGTATGCCGTGGCCGACCGAGGATTCCTTCGATCTGGTTGTTCCCCGCGAGCGCCTTGCCGACTGGTGGGCCACGTTGACTACGGCCGGTGCCGCACCCGCGGGGATGTGGGCCTTCGAAGCGCTGCGGGTGGCTGCCGTGCGTCCGCGTATCGGTCAGGACACCGACGACCGCACTATTCCGCACGAGGCGCGTTGGATCGGCGGGATCGAGGAGTATGGCGCGGTGCACCTGAACAAGGGGTGCTACCGGGGGCAGGAGACCGTCGCGCGGGTGCATAACCTCGGCAAACCGCCGCGGCACCTGGTGCTGCTGCATCTGGATGGGTCCGCTGATGAGCGGCCGGTGCCCGGTGACGATGTGACCGCCGGCGGGCGTACGGTCGGGCGGCTCGGCACCGTTATCGATCACTTCGAATTCGGGCCGATCGCACTGGCTTTGATCAAGCGCGCCGTTCCCGCCGACACCGCACTCACCGCGGGGCCGACCGCCGCCGCGATCGACCCCGACTCGGTCCCGGTCGATGACACTCCACAGGCGGGGCGGCTCGCCGTCGATCGCTTGCGCGGCCGGTGATGACGGCCGAGGTTCTCGCGGTCTGTGTGGTGCACGCCGAGCTCGAGGTTCCGGGCCGCGTCGGGCGGACCGCCATCGACAAACGGCCGGTGCCCGGCCGGGTCGGGGTGCGCAGGCTCGGACTGGCCGGTGACCATGTCGCCGACACCAAGTTTCATGGCGGCATCCACCAGGCGGTCTACGCCTACGGGGAGGCGGATGCCCAGCGTTGGGCCCAGGAACTCAGCCGGGAACTGCCTGCCGGATGGTTCGGCGAGAACCTGCGGATCGACGGGCTCGCGGTCAGTGACGCGGTGCTCGGTGCCCGCTGGGCGATCGGCGACACTCTCCTGGAGGTCAGCGCCCCGCGCGTGCCGTGTGCTGTCTTCCAGCACTGGGCCGGCGAGGCGCACTGGGTCAAGCGCTTCGCGCTGCGCAGCGATACCGGCGCCTACCTGCGCGTATTGACCGAGGGCAGTGTCGGCGCGGGTGACGAGGTTCGGGTCGTGCACGTTCCCGAGCACGGCATCACCGCCCGGGACCTGTTCGCCGGTGCGGACATGGATCGCCTGAACCTGCTGCTCGAGGTGGAGCCGTCGCTCTCCGACGACGTCCGCATGCAGATCGAACGACATGCGCGCCGGCACGCGAACGCCGCCCGCGCCGTAGCCCAGCGAACGGAGGCAGTGTCTTGAGTGTCGAACTGGTCGAGGTTGTTCGGTCCGGGTTCCGTGAGTGCGTGCACCGTGGTTCGGTGGTCATCCTCGGCGCCGACGGCGAGGCCACCTTGGAACTCGGCGAGGTGCACCTGCCGATCTTCCCGCGCTCGACCAACAAGCCGATGCAGGCGATCACGCTGCTGCGCAACGGTTTCGAACCCGTCGATGATGCCGAGCTGGCGATCACCACGGCCTCGCACTTCGGTGAACCCGATCATGTCGCCCTGGTCGAGCGGCTGCTGGCGCGTTTCGGCTTCGACGAGAAGCAGCTCGAATGCCCGGCCGACTACCCGTTCGAGGACCGCGCCCGCGCCGCCGCCGTCACCGCCGGCCAGCCGCGCAAGGTCTACATGAACTGTTCCGGCAAGCACGCCGCCATGCTCGCGACCTGCCAGATCAACGGCTGGCCGACCGAGGGGTATCTGGCCGAGAGTCACCCGCTCCAGCAATCGGTGATCGCCACCATCACCGAGCTCACCGGTGAACCCGAAACCGATCTCGGCATCGATGGTTGTGGCCTGCCGATCATTCCGGTCTCGCTGGTGAATCTGGCCCGCGCGTTCGCGGCCATGGCCACCGCCGCGCCCGGCTCGCCCGAGCGCCGTGTCGCAGACGCGATCCGATCGCATCCGCGAGTGATTTCCGGCACGAACGCTCCGGACTTGCTGGCCATGCGAGCCACACCCGGCCTGGTCTGCAAAATCGGCGCCGACGGCGTGCACGCGGGCGCGCTGCCGGACGGCTCGGCGTTCGCCTACAAGATCGATGACGGCCACGACCGGGCGCGAATGCCCTTGACGCTGGCCATTTTGCAGCGCATGGGTATCGAATGGACCGACGCCCACACCGAACTCGCGGCGCTGCCGATCATGGGTGGCGGCGCCCGGGTCGGGGTGATCCGAGCCATCCCCGGCACGCTCTAGGCACCTGGCCGGACGGCGACAACCGGGCAAACAACCCCACTTCCGGAGTACTTCCCCCACTCCTGGAAGCGCGAGCGCCTGACACACGCTAAAGTGTCTGTCAGGAAGAGTATTAATTCGAACGGGGCCGCCAACACACCCCAGGCCGCCCCGCAGTGACGCGAGGGGGTCAGCCATGGGCCGTGGCCGGGCTAAGGCAAAGCAGACCAAGGTTGCACGCGAGCTGAAATACAGCACGCATAACACCGACTTCGCGAGCCTTCAGCGCGAGCTCGCGGGTAGCCCCAACACTCCGATGAGTGGTGGAGTGCTGTCCGACGAGCACGACGCAGACGAGCCGTCATCTCGATGGGATGACGACGACTGGCGTCGCTGAGATTCGCAGCGCTAGAGGCTTGCATATCGACACCAGCGCCCTCATCGTTCCGATGCGGGGCGCTGAGTCGTCAGCTCAGCGAAAGTGACTGACTCTCAACACAAAAGCCCCGGCCTTCCGGCCGGGGCTTTCGGTGTCTTCGCAGGTTTCTAAAAGCGCGGGTGCTCGCCCACCAGGATCGAACGCACCGCGTCGGCGTCCTTGGCCTTCTTGACCGTGCCGAGCGTCCAGCACTCGATGTGGCGGGCGGTGAGCACCGCCAGCGCCCGGTCCACGTCCTCCGGCGCCACGACGGCGACCATGCCGACGCCCATGTTGAAGGTCTTCTCCATCTCGACCCGCTCGACACGCCCGCGCTGCGCGATCATCTTGAACACCGGCGCCGGGCTCCAGGTGCCGCGGTCCAGCTCGGCCACCATGCCCGCGGGCAGCACCCGGCCCAGGTTCGCGGCCAGGCCGCCGCCGGTGACGTGCGCGAAGGTGCGGACATCGGTTTCGGCGATCAGCGCCAGGCAGTCCTTGGCGTAGATGCGGGTCGGCTCGAGCAGTTCCTCACCGAGGGTGCGACCGAATTCCTCGACGTGCCCGGTCAGCGACATCCGGTCGATGTCGAGCAGCACCTTGCGGGCCAGGCTGTAGCCGTTGGAGTGCAGGCCCGAGGAGCCCATGGCGATGACCACGTCGCCGGGGCGCACCCGGTCGGGGCCGAGCACCGAGTCGGCCTCGACGACGCCGACGCCGGTCGCGGACAGGTCGTAGTCGTCGGGGTCCATCAGGCCCGGGTGCTCGGCGGTCTCGCCGCCCAGCAGCGCGCAGCCGGCCTTCACACAGCCCTCGGCGATGCCCGAGACGAGCTCGGCGACCTTCTCCGGAACGACCTTGCCGATGGCGATGTAGTCCTGCAGGAACAGCGGCTCGGCGCCGCAGACCACCAGGTCGTCGACGACCATCGCGACCAGGTCGAGCCCGACGGTGTCGTGCTTGTCCATCGCCTGTGCGACCGCGATCTTGGTGCCGACGCCGTCGGTGGAGGCGGCGAGCAGCGGTTCGCGGTAGCCACCCTTGAGCGCGAACAATCCGGCGAATCCGCCCAGACCGCCCTGCACCTCGGGACGGCTGGCCTTCTTCGCCAATGGTCCGAACAACTCGACTGCGCGGTCACCGGCTTCGATGTCCACGCCGGCCGCGGCGTACGAAGCTCCAGCGCCGGAGGGGGTCTGTTCAGTCATTTTCGGGGAAAGCTCCAAACCGAATCGGCGGATAGATGCCTGCTCACGCTACCGGAACCGGATAACGGCCCCGCAGCGGAGTTGGCTCGTTCCCTTGACAACACTCCGCAACGGGGCCGCATTCGAGATCAGCCGGCGCTGTCCGTGGCGAACAGCGCCGCGGTTTCGGCCCGCCGGCGGCGCTGCTCGACCGGGTCCGGGACGGGCACCGCGGCGACCAGGCGCTGGGTGTACTCCTGCTGGGGATCGCGCAGGATGCGGTCCCGGTCGCCCTGTTCGACTACCGCGCCGTTGCGCAGCACCACGATGCGATCCGACAGCTGATCCACCACGGCCAGGTCGTGGCTGATGAACAGGCAGGCGAACGAACTCTCGCGCTGTAGCTCGGCGAACAAGTCGAGCACCGCCGCCTGCACCGAGACGTCGAGCGCGCTGGTCGGTTCGTCGGCGACGAGCAGATCCGGATTGGTCACCAGGGCCCGGGCCAGGCTGGCGCGCTGGCGCTGGCCGCCGGACAACTCGTGCGGGTACCGGCGTTCAGCGCCCGCGGGCAACTGGACCTCGTCGAGCATGCGCCGCACCCGGTCCCGGATTTCGGCGGCGCTGCCCATCTTGTGCACCAGGAGCGGTTCGGCCACGCAGTCGCCCACGGTGAGCCGCGGGTTCAGCGAGGTCGCCGGATCCTGGAAGACGAAACCGAAGCGTTTACGGATCGGCCGCAGCTGCCGCTGCGACATCGCCGAGATCTCCTCGCCCCGCACCCGCACCACGCCGGAGCTGGGTCGCTGCAGCGCGGCCACGCACCGGCCGATGGTGGATTTTCCGGAGCCGGATTCGCCGACGAGACCGAGGGTTTCGCTGGCCGCGACGGTGAAGCTCACCGTGTCGACCGCCCGGAAGCGGGGGCGGCCGAACGGGCCGGGAAATTCCACGACCAGATCGCACACCTCGAGCACGGGCGTGCTGTCCGGTGCGACCTTGGGCTCTGATTTCCCGAGGGTGGGCTCGGTCACCTGAACCGGCTCTTTGCGTGCGCCCAGGTGCGGTACCGCCGCAAGCAGCTTGCGGGTGTACTCCTCCTTGGGATGCGCGAAAAGCTCGTCCACCGGCGCGGTTTCGACGACCTTGCCGTTCCACATCACCACCACGCGATCGGCAAGGTCGGCGACCACGCCCATGTTGTGGGTGATCAGGACGATGGCGCTGCCGATGCGATCGCGCAGATCGCGCAGCAGCTCCAGGATTTCGGCCTGCACGGTGACATCGAGGGCGGTGGTGGGTTCGTCGGCGATGATCACCTTGGGTTCACAGGCGATGGCGATGGCGATCATCACGCGCTGTTTCTGCCCGCCGGAGAGCTGGTGCGGGTAATAGTCCACCCGGTGCTCCGGATCGGGCAGCCCGACCAGCCGCAGCAGTTCCACGGCGCGCGCCTTGGCCTGCTTCTTGTTCATATCGCTGTGCGCGCGAAGGGCTTCCGAGATCTGGAAGCCGACGGTGAACAGCGGATCCAGCGCCGAGCCCGGCTCCTGGAACACCATCGAGATGGCGCCGCCGCGCAGGGCGGTGAGCTGCTTCTCGCTCATCTTGGTGATGGCCTGGGTACCCAGGGTGACCAGGCCGGTGACCTGTGCCGTGCCCGGCAGCAGGCCGATGGCGGTGCGCGAACTCACCGATTTGCCGGAACCGGACTCCCCCACGATGGCGAGCACCTCGCCGGGGAACACCTCGTAGGACACGTTCGAGACCGCGTGTACCGGACCGGCATCGGTGGCGAAAGTAACCGACAACCCCTGGATGGACAGCGCGGGTCCATCCGCCGCCGGGACCGTGTGCTGGCTACTCATCGCCACCCTCCTTGACCGGATTCTGCTGCACCGCAGTGCCTTCGGGAGTCCCGGCGTCGCTCACGATGACATCGGTGCCGACCGTGGTCGGCCGAGCCGTGCGCCGGGTCCGCAGCAGCGGGTTGAGCACCTCGTTGAGGCTCTCCCCGACCAGCGTCATCCCGAGCACCACGAGCACGATGGCGGTGCCGGGGAAGATCCCGGTCCACCAAATGCCGTTGGAGACATCGGAAATCGCCTTGTTCAGGTCATAGCCCCACTCCGCGGCCTGGGTGGGTTCGATACCGAACCCCAGGAAGCCGAGCGCGGCCAGCGTGAGGATGGCCTCGGCGCCGTTGAGGGTGATGATCACCGGCAGCGACTGGGTGACATTGGCGAAGATGTGCTTGAACAGGATCCGCGTGGTCGACGCGCCGGTGACCCGGGCGGCGTCCACATACGGTTCCTGTTTCACCGCGATGGTGGCATTGCGCACCACCCGGAAGTACTGCGGCACAAAGATCGCCGTGATGGCGATCGCGGCCGACAGCACACCGCCGAAGCTGCTGGATTGCCCGCCCGCGACCACGATGGACACCACGATCGCCAGCAGCAGCGTCGGAAAGGCGTACATCGCGTCCATGAACAACACCATCACGCGATCCGGCCAACGTCCGACATAGCCGGACACCAAACCCAGTGGCACGCCGACGAACAGCGACAAGACCAGCGAGGTCAGAATCACGTACAGCGCGGTCCGGGCCCCGAACAGCACGCGGGAGAACACATCCTCGCCACGCACCGAGGTGCCGAACCAGTGCTCGGCCGAGGGCGCCTGGTGGCGCACGAAATCCGTTCCGTTCTCCTGGATTTGGGAGAAGCCGTACGGTGCCAGCAGCGGTGCGAAGATCGCCGCGAGCACGAAGATCGCGATCAGCGCGAGACCGAAGATCAGGGTCACCCGCTGCAATCCCGAGGTCATCGTGAACAGGCGCAATCCGGGTATCCCGCGCTTGCCGACGACCGGCGGAACCGGGGCCGTGGCGACCGGTTCGTTGAGTAGTTCCGGTGTGGCCATCAGAACCTCACCCTCGGGTCGATCATCGCGACCACCATGTCGACCAGAAAGCTCGCCACCGCGATCATCACCGCGATGAACGCGACAATCCCTTGTACCGCAATGAAATCGCGGGCCTTGAGATATTCGGCGAGCTGGTAGCCGAGCCCCTTCCATTCGAAGGTGGTCTCGGTGAGCACCGCGCCGCCGAAGTGCATGGCGATGTACATGCCCATCACCGTGACGATCGGAATCATCGAGTTACGGAAGGCATGTCGCCCGGTGACCACCCGCGAAGACAAGCCGCGGGCGCGGGCGGCTTCGACATAGCCGGACCGCAAGGTTTGGATCAGATTGATCCGTACCAGGCGCAAGAACACGCCCGCGGTCAGCAATCCCAGCGTAATCGACGGCAGCACAGCGTGTTTGAGCACATCGATCAGATAATCGTTGTTCCCGTAAAGGATCGCGTCGACCACCATGATGTTGGTTTTCGGCTCGACATGCTGCAGCCGCAATTCGACATTGGTGCTGGCCCGGCCTGCCACCGGCAGCCAGCCCAGCTTGATCGAGAACACCAGCTTCAGCAGCAGCCCGACGAAGAACACCGGCGCCGCGTAGGCCAGGATCGCGAACATTCGCAGCCCGGCGTCGGCAGCCGAATCCCGGTGCGTCGCAGCGTATCTGCCCAGCGGAATACCCACCGCGAACGCCACGATCAGCGCCCAGAACACCAGTTCCAGGGTCGCCGCGCCGTAGGTCGTGATGACCTCGCTGATCTGCCGATTGTCTTGGGATTTGCCGAAATCGAAGCGCAGCAGCCCGGACAGATACTCCCAGTACTGGGTCAGGATCGGCCGATTCAGCCCGGCCGCCTCCTTGCGCGCGTCGATCTGCTCCGGAGTCATGCGGCCACCCATGGCCGCCGTGATCGGGTCACCGATTACCCGCATCAAGAAGAACACCACGGTCACCAGGATCCACGCGGTCAGCGGGATCATCAGCAACCGAACACCCACATAGCGCAGCAGGGCAGCGTGGCGAGAATCGCCCGAAACCCATTGCGGCAGCCCGAACCGCCGGGTCCGGATCGGAGTCGAGTTTTCGGTCTCGACTGCCGATTCGGACCCGGTCTTTTCGACTGAACTCACTTGCTCAGCGTGGTGTATCGGAACTTGAAGGAACCGTCCAAGGTGATGCCCTGGACGTCTTTACCGGACACCGCGATCTGCTTACCGACCAGCAGCGGAAGGGTCGGAATGTGCTTGTCCGCCAGTTCCTTCTGCAGCTGCGACAGAATCTCGAGCCGCTTGGTCTTGTTGGTCTCGGTGCGCTCCGCACTCAGCAGGGCGTTGATCGCCGGGTCCTCGAAGTGCGACTGCAGGAAGTTGTTCGGGCCGAAGAACAGGTAGTTGTCCGGGTCCGGGAAGTCCGGGAACCAGCCGAGCTGGTAGATCGGGTAGGCATCCCGGGTGCGTTCCCGGTTGTAGGTGACCCACTCGGTGGACTGCAGGTTGACCTTGAACAGACCCGAGGCGTCCAGCTGCGACTTCACCGCGGCGTACTCCTCCGAGCTGGAGGGACCGTAGTGGTCGGGGTTGTACTGCAGGTTGATCTCGACCGGAGTCGCGACGCCCGCGTCGGCCAGGTACTTCGCGGCCTTGGCCTTATCCGGCTTCTCGCCGTAGAGGTCCTTGAACGGCTCGGTCGCACCCGGCTGACCCTGCGGCACATGCGAATACGCCGGCGCGAAGGTGCCCTTGTAGATGTTCTGCGACAGCGCGGCGCGGTCGACAGAGGAAGACATCGCCTTGCGGACAGCCAGCTTCTGCTCCGGGGTGCCGCCGGGCATCGTGTGCATGTTGAACACGATGTAGCGCAGCTCGCCACCGGGGCCCTCGGTCACCTTCAACTTGTCCGAGCCGCGCAGCGATTCGATATCGGTGGGGGTGAAGGAGCGGTAGGCGGCGTCGAGTGCGCCGTTCTGCAGATCCAGCTTCATGTTGTCGGCGGTCGCGTAGTACTTCGCCGAGACCCGCTTGGTCTTCGGAGTACCCAGGATGCCCTTGTAGTCGGGGTTCGCCTGGTAGTCGACCAGCTGATTCTTCTGGTAGCTGAGGATGGTGTACGGCCCGGAGTAACCCTTGTTCGCCACCACTTCCTCGTCGGGGATGGTGCGGTCCGCGGGGAAGACCTTTTCGTCGACGATCGGGCCGGCGTTGGTCGGCAGGATCGCCGGGAAGGTCTGATCGTTGGCTTCCTTCAACGTGAAGTTGACGGTCAGATCATCCGGGGCGTCGGTCTTCTCGAGATTCGCCAGCAGCGCGGCCGGACCGTTCGGGTCGTTGATCTTGACCACGCGGTCGAAGGAGAACTTGACGCTCTTGGCGGTCAACGGGTTTCCGTTGGCGAACTTCAAGCCCGGCTTCATCTTGCAGCTGTAGACGGTCGGCGAGGTGAACTCGCACTTCTCCGCCGCGTCCGGTTTGGGCGTGGTATCGCCCGGTTCGAAATTCAGTACATACGAATAGATCTGGGTCTCGGCAACCAGCGAACCGTTGTCGTAGACGGCCGCGGGGTCCAACCCGACAACCTTGTCCGTCGTACCGACGAGCAGTCCGGCGTCGCCGCCCTCATCCTTGTTCCCGGAACCACAACCCGCCACGACCGACGTCGTCAGCGCGGCCAGACCGACCGCCGCGACCCATTTCGTTCGGGCGCGCCGCCCCGGCGTCCTTGAAACCATCAACTCAGGCCCCATCTCGAGCATGTGGCCGCACCGCGGATTCCTGGATCACAGGCGCGGCACGGGCACGGTGAACTACCGATATATCCGGGGAACCTACCCAGGAACCATTTCCGGCGAGTTGCGTTTTCGAAGAAAAAATCACCGGGGTGTTAGCAGACGTACTGAGTCCTGCGGCGGCAGAGCCCCCTTGACAGGTCATATGTCCAGGTTGGCCCGGATTTCCCATTTTCCGTGTCTCGAGTAGGCCACGACACCGGGGCTGACATGGTGCCGGAAACGAACGAAGGCGCCCCCGCGGGGACGCCTTCGATGTATGGACTCGGTATTACGGGCGGCTCAGTGCGCTCGCATTCGCGTTCTCGCTCAACAGCATTGCCTCGGACTGGCCGCTGAGCATGCCCTCCAGGACGTTCTTGCCGATGGCGGCCTCGGTGGGCAGCGGGATGGGGTACTCGCCGTCGAAGCAGGCGGAGCACAGGCGCGAGCGCGGCTGCTCGGTGGCGGCGATCATGCCCTCGGTGGAGATGTAGCCGAGACTGTCGGCGCCGATGGAGCGGCGCACGGCCTCGATCATGTCGTCGTAGCTGTCGTCGGCGCCGGCGCCGTTGGCGATCAGCTCCGCGCGCGAGGCGAAGTCGATGCCGTAGAAGCACGGCCACTTCACCGGCGGCGAGGCGATCCGGACGTGGATCTCCAGGGCGCCCGCTTCGCGCAGCATGCGGACCAGCGCGCGCTGGGTGTTGCCGCGCACGATGGAGTCGTCGACGACGATGAGCCGCTTACCGCGGATCACCTCACGCAACGGGTTCAGCTTCAGCCGGATGCCGAGCTGGCGGATGGTCTGGCTGGGCTGGATGAAGGTGCGGCCGACGTAGGCGTTCTTCATCAGGCCCTGGCCGTACGGGAGGCCCGAGCCCTGCGCGTAACCGACCGCGGCGGGAGTGCCGGACTCCGGCACCGGGATCACCAGATCGGCATCGATCGGATGCTCCTTGGCCAGGCGACGGCCGATCTCGACGCGGGTGGCGTGCACCGAGCGGCCGGAGATGGTGGAGTCGGGGCGCGCCAGGTACACGAACTCGAAGACACAGCCCTTGGGTTCCGGATTGGCGAAACGCATGGACCGCACGCCCTCGGCGTCGATCGCCAGCAGTTCGCCCGGTTCGATCTCGCGGACGAATGCGGCGCCCACGATGTCCAATGCTGCGGTTTCGCTGGCGACCACCCAGCCGCGGTCCAGGCGGCCCAGGCAGAGCGGGCGGACACCGTGCGGATCCCGCGCGGCGTAGAGGGTGTGCTCGTCCATGAAGGTCAGGCAGAACGCGCCTTTGAGGGTCGGCAGCAGTTCCATCGCGGCCTGCTCGATGGACGAATCGGCGGCGGCGTGCGCAAGCAGGGCCGTCACCACGTCGGAGTCGGAGGTGGCGCCCACCGGCTGCGGCCGGCCGCCCTGTATCGGCGCGCCTACCAGGCCGAGTTCCCTTGCGCGGGTCGCCAATTCGGCGGTGTTGACGAGATTTCCGTTGTGGCCCAACGCAAGTCCGGAACCCACGGCGGTGGTGCGGAAGATCGGCTGCGCGTTCTCCCAGGTGACACCGCCCGTGGTGGAGTAGCGGCAGTGGCCGACGGCGATATGACCCGGCATCGCGGCAAGGGTCTGCTCGTCGAAGACCTGGCTCACCAGACCCAGATCCTTGAACACCAGAATCTGCGAACCGTCGGAAACCGCGATACCCGCCGCCTCCTGCCCGCGGTGCTGTAGCGCATAGAGCCCGTAGTACGTGAGCTTGGCCACGTCCTCGCTCGGGGCCCAGACACCGAAAACGCCACACTCTTCGCGTGGTTCGTTCTCGTCCTGATCGGGAATGACTGCCTGGCTGACGTCGGTCAACGTTTGCTCCCTATTCGGGCGGGCTGGGGGCAAGTTCATTCTACGGATGGAAATCCCGGGCGGAGCACCGCCACCGCATACCGGCGGCAATCCACCGGACAGAGTGACCCGGGACACCGGCCGGAGGTACCGAATATCGGCTTCATCGGCTGTTACGGTCCGGGACGTGACGACATCGGAGGAAGTGGAGATCACCCGGAACCCTCGACTGCGGCCGCGCGCCTGGCTCGCACCGATCGTGGTGCTGACCTTGTTCATGGCCCTGCTGGGCACCATGTACCTCGACTACGTGGTGGACCCGGAAAAGAATCTGCACGACTTCCCGATCGCGCTCGTCAATCAGGACGAGGGCGACGTCACCGGGCCACCGGACGCCCAGCAGAAAGTGAACTTCGGCGACCAGATCGCCGCGGCCCTGAAGCAGGGCATCCCCGCGGACAAGGTCGAGCTGCGCGAGCTCGGCATCAACGAGGCCGAACTGCAGATGCAGAACGGCAAGGTCTACGGCACCATCGTGATTCCGAGCGACTTCAGCAAGCGACTCGGCATTCTCGGCGTCGGCAGCGTGATACCCGGTGACATTCAGAAGCCGACCATCACCCTGCAGACCAACCCGCGTACCGGGGCGTTCGTCACCAATATCGTGCAGAAGGTCGGCAACGAAGCCCTGACACAGGTCGACAAACAGGTCGGCGAGCAGCTCACCCAGCAGGTGAAGACCCAGCTGATACCGCCCGACGGCGGGCCGGCCCCCGAGCTGACCGGCGCCACCCGGCTCGCCCTGGCCAATCCCGTCGACATCATCGTCGAACCGTTCCGCCAGCTGCCTTCGGGCACCGGCGAAGGTTTGACGGCCTTCTTCTACGCGCTGCTGTTGTTGCTCGCCGGTCTGGTCGGCTCGATGACGATTCACACCATGCTCGACGCGGCGCTCGGCGTCGTACCCACCGAATACGGGCCGTGGTTCGTGCACTATCCGCGCACACGCATCTCCCGCTTCAAGACCCTGCTGATCAAGTGGGGTGTGATGGTCCTGACATCGTTGGTGGTGTCGGGGGTCTTCGTCCTGGTCGGCAAGGGCCTCGGCATGTCGATCAGCAATTCGGCGGAGCTGTATCTGTTCGGCGTCCTCGCGATCGCGGCCGTCGGCATCACCGGCCTGTCCATCCTCGCCGCGATCGGTTCCGCGGGCCTGCTGGTGAACCTGATCCTGTTCATCATCCTGGGCCTGCCCTCCTCGGGCGGCACCGTCCCGATCGAGGCGACTCCCCCGTACTTCGGCTGGCTGGCCGAGTTCGAGCCGATGCACCAGGTCTTCCTCGGCGTGCGGTCGATCCTCTATTTCGACGGGAACTACCAGGCAGGTCTGGCGCGCGGGCTCTGGATGTCACTGCTGGGCTTGGCCATCGGCCTGGTCCTCGGCCTGCTGGTCACCCGGTTCTACGACCGTAGGGGCCTGCATCGCGGCTCGGAGGTCGTCGTCGGTCAGTAGCCCTGGCTCTCGCCAACTGCTCGGTGATAGGCGGCGGTCAGTTCCGCGAGCACGCCATCGGCGGGCGCCGGCGCTCCGGCCAGGTGGGTGCCGCGGAGTTCGGCCATGAATCGCTCCCACAGTGCGGGACCGCCGGCGGCCAGCAGTTCGGCTCGCACGGTCAGTTCCGGCGTCGTGTCCAGCCAGCGGGCACCCCACGCGCCCAGTTGGGCCAGCAGCGGGACGAGCTGGATCGCCGCCTCGGTGAGGTGGTATTCGACCTTCTGGCGGTGGCTCGGGTCGTCGTCGCGGGTGAGCAGGCCCGCGGCGACGAGTTTCGCGAGGCGGTTGGCCAGGATGTTCGATGCGATGCCCTCGATGGAGCCGGCGAGCAGTTCACGAAAGTGGGTGTTGCCGCCGAACATGATGTCGCGCAGCACGATCAGGCTCCATCGGTCGCCGAGTAGCTCGATCGTCATGTTGATCGGGCAGCCCGACTTGCCCGGGGGAACCGGGAGCTTGTCATGAGCAACTGGTTGCGCCATGGGATCAGTCTAGGTAGGTTGCTAACCGCTTGCATATTGCAACCAGAAGGGCTTCCGATGACACAGTTGGTCCGCGTTCACAACTTCGCCGTTTCCAGTGACGGCTACGGCGCCGGGGAGGGGCAGAGCTTCGAGCGCCCGTTCGGCCACGCCGATCCGGCCGATCTCATGTCCTGGGCGGGTGCTACCGCGCACTGGCCCAACCGGACCGACCCCGGCGGAACCTATGGCCTCGACGACTACATGACTCGCGACTTCGCCAACAACATCGGCGCGGAGATCATGGGGCGCAACAAATTCGGTCCACAGCGCGGGCCATGGGAGAACCATGACTGGCAAGGATGGTGGGGTGCCGAACCCCCGTTCCGCACGCCGGTCTTCGTCCTCACCCACCACGTGCGGCCTTCGTTCACGCTGGCGGACACCACGTTCCATTTCCTCGATGCGGCTCCGAAGGACGCACTGGCGCAGGCATTCGAGGCCGCCGCGGGCAAGGACGTGCGAATCGGCGGCGGTGTCGCCACGGTGCGGCAGTTCCTCGACGCCGACCTGATCGACACCATGCATGTCGCCGTGGCGCCGACGGTCGAACTCGGTCGCGGTGAAAGATTGTGGACGAGTCCCGAGGAACTTGCCGACCGTTTTCACCTGGAGCAGATCCCGAGTCCGAGCGGCGTGGTGCATCACCTCTTCTGGCGACGGTGATCGGGGCGGGCGGCCTCAGCCGGCGGCCGGTTTGGCTATCGGAAGCCAGTGGGCGACTTCGGGTGCTCGGCTGCCGGAGGCGGTGAGGGTGCCCGCGTCGACGGCCGAATCGAAGTCGAGTAGGCCGGTCGCCAGCAGCAGCCAGGTGCGGGGGTCGGTCTCGACGACGTTGGGTGGGGTGCCGCGGGTGTGGCGGGGGCCCTCGATGCATTGCACCGCGACGAAGGGCGGAACGCGGACCTCCACCGAGTGGCCGGGCGCGGACGCGGCAAGGGTGCGCGCGGTGGCGCGGACGGCCGCGGCCAGCGCGGATCGGGGCGGGGCGTCGAGGGCGTCGTCCACCAGCCAAGGGGTCACTGCCGCCACGGCTGCTCGCAGCTCGGCGGGGTCAACGGTCGTTCGTCCTGCCACCTGGGCGAGATTACTGCGCGGGTCCGACAGGCCCGAAGCGGCGGGCCAGGCGCGGGGCGAGGACGCCGCCCGCGTTGAGGGCCCAGTGGTGCAGGAAGGGAGCGGTCGTGCTGCCGCCGCGGCGGCGGAGCCAGCTGAAGGCCAGACCACCGAGGGTGGTGAGGGCGACGGTGCCCGGGACGCTGTCGCCGGCGGTGCGGGCCGGGTGGATGTGCCACAGGCCGAAGGTCAGCGCACCAAGCATGGGACCGGTGCGCGGGCCGAAAGTGTTGGCCAGCAAGGGTTCCAGGGTGCCGCGGAAGATCAGTTCCTCGCTGTAGGCGGTGCCGATCGGGATGTGCACTGCCGCCCATTCGATGGGTGAGACCTCGGGCTCCTGATCGGCGAACTCGATCAGCTTCGCACGCAGAGCCGGAACAGACAGCGCCACACCGTATCCGGCGGCGGCGACACCTGCCGATGCGAGCCCGACCCGCAATCCGCGAGCCGAAAGCCATTGCGGTGCACCATGAAACACCAGGGCATAGCCGGTGGCGAATGCGGCATTGGCCGCCGTGCGCCCGCGCAGATTCAGGCGCAGGCCAGGCAATAGGACGTTGTTCCAGAGCAGTGGAATACCAACGGCAGCAGCAGTTTCCGCCGGGCCGCCGACTCCGGACGCTAACGAAGAGTAACCGTTCATTTCAGCTCGCGCTCGAGGTCCTCGGCGGCCTCGAGTTGGGTGCGGATCTTGTCGGAGAGGTCGGCGGTCCAGCCGGGCGGCTCGGCGATGGCGACCCAGCCGTCCAGGACCAGGGAGCCGTAGCGGTGCCCGTGGCCGTCGGTGACGCCCTGGGCGTTGGTCAGGTCGGCGGCCACCTGCCAGAAGGTGACGAAGGGCCACCAGCGCATCTGCGAGGACACATCGGAGCCGCGCGTTTCGGCGAGCCAATCCGGTTGGGAGAAGATCAGATCCGTGGACCACCAGACGATGGGGTCGGAGGGGTGCTGCAGGTAGGCGATGCGCGGGGGCCGCCACTCGGTGGTGGGGCGGGCGAGATCGGAACTGCCGGCGGCGAAGCGGACGACCAGCCCGTCGGCGTACATCGGCTCGACTTCGCGGGAACCGGGGTCACGGCGCGAAACCAGTTGCTTCCACATCTGATTCGAGTTGGGTGGGCCCACCCAGAGCGCGCCGTCGACCTTCGCACGGAGGTCGGAGAGGCCGTCGAAGGCGGCTTCGGAGCCCTGCGAGCCGAGACTCTCGCCGTAGACGAGGAGTTTCGGGCGCGCCCCCGAAGGGCGGGCCGACCAATGTGTGTGCACCGCGTCGAACACCAGCTTGCCCGCGGTGGCGGCCTTGCCGCGGTCGGCGAGGAAGGACAGGACGCTGGGCAGATAGGAGTACTGCGAGGCGATGATCGCGGTGTCGCCGCCGTACATGTATTCGACGGAGCCGGCCGCGAGCGAGTTCACCCAGCCGGTGCCGGTCGTGGTGACGACCACGATGACCTTGCGGTCGAAGGCGCCGGTCCGTTCGAGTTCGGCGGCGGCGAGCTGGGCCCGGGCCTCGGGGTCGGCCGCGGATTCCAGCCCCACGTAGGCGCGGATCGGTTCGCGGGCAGGCTTTCCCGTGACCTCGGCGATCTGGGCCGCGGTCGGTCCGTGCGAGACGAACCAGCGGCCTTCGAAGCCGAGGGTTTCCCACCGCGCCAGGGAGTCGGGGCTGCCGGACCGTTCGGTCAGCTGCGGTTGCACCGCGTTCACGGAGGTGTGGTCGTTGCGGACGCTGAAGGCGGAGTTGGCGACGGCGAAGAAGGCGCGGGAAGCAACACCGTTGACGACCGTCAAAGTGAAGATCGTCAGCAGCAGCAAGCCGAGGGCCGGGGCGAATTCGCGCGGCACCCGGATCCAGCGGTTGAGCTGACGGGCCAGGGCGAGCACGATTTCCCGGATGGTGCGGTAACCCGCGACCACGGCGGCGCCGACCGCCAGGCTGAGCAGGCCGGTCCGCAGGTAGGCCGGGGTGGTGGTGCCTTCCATACCCATGAGCGCGGTGATCTCCCGCTGCCAGCGCGCCGACTGCACCAGCATCAGTCCGGCGGTCAGCGCGGCGGTGAGCAGAATCGACGACTTCACCGAATAGCGCACCCAGGTCGGCGGAATGGCCGCAAGCAACCGCGGCCCGAGCTTGGGCGAGTGGTGCATCCAGACGCGGAACAGCCACTCCAGCACACACCCCACGCCGTACCCGAGGGCGGCATTGATCCCACTGATCAAGCCCTGGAACATCCAGTCCCGCGGCACCAGCGACGGTGTCACCGACAGCGCGAAGAACAGCGTGGCGAAGATCAACCCGACATAGTTGAGATCGATGATGTCCTCGACGCGGCGCACCACCACGACGCCACGCGTACGCAGCCTCGTCAGGGCACCAGCCTTCTCGAGCACCCGAACAGTATGCCGGGGTAGGCCTGGCGACACCTCGCTGCGCTCGGCTTTCGCCAGGCCTACCAGACGTGAGGTGGTTATCGGGGGCGCTTCGCTTCCCCGATAACGCGCTGTTCGGGCTGGTCGGGCGGCACTACGCAGATGACTCGAGTAGTTCCACAGGGTTGTGGCGCAATGGTTTTCGGGATGCTGTGGTTATGAGCACACCTAACGCACAGCCGAAGACCACGTCGGCATTCATCGCGCAGGCCGCGATCGCGTTCGGCATCAGCTTTTTCGGGGCGGGCGTCGGCGTTTTTTATCTTCCCCTGGACGCGTGGCAGCGCGGGTTCCTCGGTATGTCGCTGTTGTTCCTGGTGACCAGTACCTTCACGCTGGCGAAGGTGATCCGGGACAAGCACGAATCGGAGAACCTGCACACCCGGATCGATCAGGCGCGGATGGAAAAGCTGATGGCCGAACACGATCCGTTCAAGACGATCTGACTACAGCGAAAAGGCGGGTCCGGTACACGAGGGGTGTACCGGACCCGCCTTTCGTTGCGTATCAGGCGGTGTGTGCGCCGAAGAGTGCGGGCAGCGTGCCTTCGTAGGCCGTGCGCAGTTCCGCCAGCGGAACCGTGAACTGGCCCTGCACCTCGAGCTCGTCGGAGCCCTGGTCGACCACGCCGATGCGCACCCACGGCAGGCCGCGGGCGTCGCACATCTTGGTGAAGCGGGTCTCCTCGGTGCGCGGCACCGCCACCAGCACGCGGCCGGCGGACTCGGAGAACAGCTGGACGAACGGGTCGGAGCCCTCGGGAAGCAGGATGCGGCAACCGGTTTCACCGGCCAGTGCGGCCTCCACCACGGTCTGCGCCAGGCCGCCCTCGGACAGGTCGTGCGCGGCGCTGATCATGCCGTCGCGCGAACCCGACTTCAGGACCTCGGCGAGCAGCTGCTCGCGCTCGAAGTCGACCTTGGGCGGCACGCCACCGAGGTGATCGTGGGCGACCTGCGACCAGATGGAGCCGCCGAGCTCGTCGCGGGTCTCGCCGAGCAGGATCAGCGTCTCGCCGGGCTCCAGGCCGAGGCCGGTGGGAATGCGGCGGTGCACGTCGTCGATGACGCCGAGCACGGCGACCACGGGGGTCGGCAGGATGGCGTCCTGGCCGGTCTGGTTGTAGAAGCTGACGTTGCCGCCGGTGACCGGAATGCCCAGGGCCACACAGCCGTCCGCGAGACCGCGCACGGCCTGCTGGAACTGCCACATCACGCCCGGATCTTCCGGCGAACCGAAGTTCAGGCAGTTGCTGACGGCTTTCGGGGTGGCGCCGGTGGTGGCGACATTGCGGAACGCCTCGGCCAGCGCGAGCTGCGCACCGGCGTAGGGGTCCAGCTTGGTGTAGCGGCCGGAGGCGTCGGTGGCCAGCGCGATACCGCGGCCGGACTTCTCGTCGATCCGGATGACGCCCGCGTCCGCGTTCTCGGCGAGCACGGTGTTGCCGCGCACATAGCGGTCGTACTGCTCGGTGATCCACTTGCGGCTGCACAGCTGCGGGCTGGCCAGCATCTGCAGCAGCGTGGCGCGCAGTTCGTCGCCGGTCTTGGGTCGCGACAGGTTGTCGGTGCTGTCGGCGATCAGCGCGTCCTGGTAATCGGGACGCTGCACCGGGCGCTCGTACACCGGGCCCTGATGCGCGACGGTACGCGGCGGCACGTCCACCACGGTCTCGCCGTGCCAGGAGATGACCAGGCGCTCGCCGTCGGTGACCTCACCGATGACGGTGGCCAGCGTGTCCCACTTCTTGCAGACGGCCATGAACGCGTCCACGTTCTCCGGGGTGACGACCGCGCACATCCGCTCCTGGGATTCGCTGGAGAGGATCTCGGCGGGGGTCATGTTCGCGGCGCGCAGCGGGACCTTGGTCAGGTCGATGTGCATGCCGCCGTCGCCCGCGGCCGCGAGTTCGGAAGTGGCGCACGAGAGTCCGGCGCCGCCGAGGTCCTGGATACCGACGACCAGACCGGCCGCGTACAGCTCCAGACAGCACTCGATGAGCACCTTCTCGGTGAACGGGTCGCCGACCTGCACAGCGGGCAGCTTCTTACGACCGCTGCCGGACTCGTCACCGGAGAAGGTGTCCGAGGCGAGCACGGAGACGCCGCCGATGCCGTCGAGGCCGGTACGCGCACCGAACAGGATGATCTTGTTGCCGGTGCCGGACGCGAAGGCCAGGTGCAGGTCCTCGACCCGCATGACACCGGCGCACAGCGCGTTGACCAGCGGGTTGCCCTGGTAGGAGGCGTCGAACACGGTCTCGCCGCCGACATTCGGCAGGCCGAGCGAGTTGCCGTAGCCGCCGACGCCGCGCACCACACCGTCGACCACGCGCCGGGTGTCCGGGTGATCGGCCGCGCCGAAGCGCAGCTGATCCATCACCGCGATGGGCCGCGCGCCCATGGCCATGATGTCGCGCACGATGCCGCCGACGCCGGTGGCCGCGCCCTGGTAGGGCTCCACGTAGGACGGGTGGTTGTGCGATTCCACCTTGAAGGTGACCGCCCAGCCGTCGCCGATGTCGACCACGCCGGCGTTCTCGCCGATGCCCGCGAGCATCGAGGCCTTCATCTCGTCGGTGGTGGTCTCACCGAAGTAGCGCAGGTGCACCTTCGAGGATTTGTAGGAGCAGTGCTCGCTCCACATCACCGAGTACATGGCCAGCTCGGCATCGGTGGGCCGGCGGCCGAGGATCTCCTTGATGCGGGTGTACTCGTCGTCCTTGAGGCCGAGTTCTTTGTACGGTTGCGGCGCATCGGGGGTTGCTGCGGCTGCGCTGACGGTATCGACCTGCGGAGTCACGGAGTACCTGGGTCCTTTCGGCCTGGCCTGGGGAATACGGCGAGGTGCCTGCGGCTCAGTCTAGAGGGAGCGCCTCGCTCGGCCTGTGCCTACCCGGGTAGAGCACCGGGGGGCATTTGCCCTTAGATTGCCCTGCGTCTCGAGGTTTTTCGCAACGACCGCTGTAACCCCTTGTCAGGAGCCATTATTTGCTTGCGAAACGCCCGGTTGCGGAAGACGCTACAGCGCGGGTGAGCGCCATTACGCTGTCGGCCGTGAGCGCACGCAGCGAAAGTCACACGGTGGCTCACTCAGTCATGATGGAACCCAGGGGCAGCGAGGCGGAGTCATGAGCGATCGAGCGGTGCCGAATTCGAGCGGTCAGCCGGACGTGACGCCGGTCCGCCAGGGCTGGTGGTTGCTCCTTGCCGTCGTGGCGTTCGCCGCTTCCGTGCTGGTCTCGCTGCGCGCGCAGTGGTGGCGCGGCTACATCGATCTGCTGGTCTATCGGAACGGCGCCCAGGCCTGGCTCGACGGCAACGACCTCTACGGCGAGCTGCCCCAGGTGCTGGGCATCCACCTGCCGTTCACCTATCCCCCGCTGGCCGCGCTGTTCTTCACGCCGCTGGCGTTGCTGCCGCTGACCGCGGCCGCGGTGGTGATGATCGCGCTGTCGGTGCTGAGCCTCGGGGTCACGCTGTGGCTGGTGCTCGTCCGAATCCGGCCCGAGCTGCCGCGTGCGGCCGTCCTGGCGCTGGTCATCGGCGCGGTCGCGGTGGCGCAGTTGCTGGAACCGGTGCGGCAGACCCTCGGGTTCGGCCAGATCAATCTGCTGTTGATGGCGGCGGTCACCGCGGATTGCCTGGTGCGCAAACCGTTCTGGCCGCGCGGGATGCTGATCGGGATCGCGATCTCGATCAAGCTGGTCCCGGCCGCGTTCCTGCTGTACTTCCTGCTGCGCCGAGACTGGCAGGCGCTGCGGAACATCGGGATTTCCGCGGTCGCCGCGGTGGGTGCCGGATTCCTGCTGTTTCCGAAGGATTCGGTGCAGTACTGGTTCCACACCGTCACCGACACCGGCCGCATCGGGTCGCCGCACTTCGCGGGCAATCAGTCGCTCAAAGGCATGCTGTTCCGGCTCGGGCTCGACACACCGGTGGCGACCGCGCTCTGGCTCACGCTCTCGGCGGTCGCCCTCGCGCTCGCGGTGGTCTGGATGCGCCGGCTGCTCGACGAGGGCGCGACGGTGACCGCGCTGTTGGTGAATGCGTTTGCGCTGCTGCTCGTTTCGCCGGTGTCCTGGTCCCACCACTGGGTGTGGACGGCGCCCGCCCTGCTGGTCGCGGCGAGCGCCATCGAGCGCGGCAACCGCAACCCGTGGTTCCTCGGTGCGGTCGCCGCCTTCGCGGCCCTGCTGCTGATCGGGCCGCAGTGGCACCTGCCGTGGCAGCGCGAGCTCGACTGGACCTGGTGGCAGCAGCTCGTCGGCAGCAGCTACGTGCTGGCCGCGCTCGCGGTGCTGATTTTCGCGGCCGTTCAGTCCTCGGCGGTGGGCGTGAGGAAGGCGGCGAGCGCGGCGGCGTAGGCGGGCACGTCGGCCGTTCCCATCATTTCCCGGGCCGAGTGCATGGCCAGCTGCGGTGCACCGACATCGACGGTGGTCATGCCGGTGCGCGCGGCCGTCATCGGGCCGACGGTGGAGCCGCACGGCAGATCCGCGCGATGGACGTAGCGCTGCAACGGAACTCCGGCCTGCGCACAGGCCAGCGCGAAGGCGCCGGCACCGGCGGCGTCGGTGGCGTAGCGCAGGTTCTGGTTCACCTTCAGCACCGGTCCGCCGTTCACCTCGATGCGGTGCGCGGGCTCGTGCCGATCCGGGTAATTCGGGTGCGTCGCGTGCGCCATATCGCCGGACGCGACGACGGAACCGGCCAGCGCCGTGAGGAATTCGGAGCGGCCGCCGCCGCGGGCCAGCACGATTCGCTCCAGCACCGTCGGCAGCAGATCCGATTGCGCACCCCGGTCGGACTGGCTGCCGACCTCCTCGTGATCGAACATGACCAGAACCGGCACGGCCGCGCCGGGCTCGGCGATCGCGGCGAGGAAGGCGTGCAGGCCCGCGTAACAGGTGGTCTGGTTGTCCAGGCGGGGCGCGCTGAGCAGGTCCTGATCGCGGCCGACCAACCGGCTCGGGGTCAGGTCGTGGGTCATCAGTTCCCAGCCGAGCACCGCCTCCGGATCGACGCCCGCCCGTTCGGCGACGAAATCCAGGAACGGCTGCGGCCGGGCGGCCACACCCCACACCGCGTTCACGTGCCGCTGCGGATCGAGTTGCACACCGCGCCGATCCTCGGACAGGTGGATGGCCAGCTGCGGCACCCGCAGGATCGGATCATCGATGCGAACCAGCTTGTCGCGCAAGGCATTTCCTTCGCGCACACTCAGCCGCCCGGAGATACCGAGCTCCCGGTCCAGCCAGGAGTTCAGCCACGCCCCGCCGTAGGGCTCCAGCCCGACCAGCTGCCAGCCCGCGCTCGACAGATCCGGCTGCTGCTTGACCCGCAGGTTCGGGCTGTCGGTGTGCGCGCCCAGCACCCGGAACGGCAGGGTGGTGTCGTCGGTGCTCACCCAGGCGATCAGCGAACCGCCGCGGACCACGTAGTACCGGCCCGCGGCCGCGGGCCACGCCGCCGCCTCCGCCAGCCGGGTGAACCCGTGCGCGTCCAGTTCCGCCGCGACGGTCTGGCACACGTGGAACGGGCTCGGCGAGGCATCGATGAACTGGCACAGGCCCGAGGCCGTGGCAGCGGTAGTTGTCGCGGGCATGATCACGATCGTAGTTCGGCGCGCTAGCTCCCGGCGATCTCCGCGACCTGCTCCTGCGCCTTGACCGGGTCGTTGATCCAGGTCCGATAGAACTCGAGCGGGCAGTCGGCCACCCCGAACGCGTCCGCGCCGCGCGATTCGCCGCGGTGCAGCAGGCTGTAGGGACCGAAGTGGTCGCGGTCGTAATGGCGGGCTTCCCGGATCGAGCGCAGCGACAGGCGGGCGGCGCGCAGCTCGTTCACTTCCGATCCACATTCGCCCAGGGTGCGGCCGTCGTGGTCGATGAGCGCCGAGCGCCCCGCATACGAGTGCACCCCATCGAATCCGGACGCACCGGCCACCGCTACGTAGACGTTGTTGGCCCAGGCCATCGCCTTGGCCATGCCCACCTGCTGCTCGGTCTGGCAGCCGCGCAGCACCTGGCTGTGCACCACCAGTTCGGCGCCCTTGGCCACGCAGTCGCGCCACACCTCGGGGTAGTTGCCGTCCTCGCCGATGATCAGCGCGAGCTGGATTCCCTTGGGCCCGTTGCAGACATAGGTGGTCTCCCCCGGATAGCAGGGCCCGCCCTCGGGGGCCGGCGCGAGCTTGCGGTAGCGCTGCACGATCTCGCCGAGGTGGTTGATCAGCACCACGGTGTTGTAGGGCGGACGCAGCGGATGTTCCTCGTGCCGCTCACTGAGCGAGAAGACGCCCCATACCTCGTTGCGGCGGCAGGCCTCGGCGAAGACCTCGGTCTCCGCACCCGGAATCACCGTGGCCGTGGAGTACAGCTCGGTTTCGTCGTACATCACGCCCATCGTCGAGTATTCGGGCAGGACAACGAGATCCACGTCGCGGTGGCCGAGTTTCAAGCCATCGATGAGGTGTCCGATCCGGTAGCAGTTGGCCAGCACCTCCGGGCGCGAATGCAGGCGCGGCATCGCGTGATTGATCACCGCGACATTGACCGTGTCCGGGTTCGACACAACCGATTCGTTTCCCATCGTCTGCTCCTCGCGTCCATCAAAGTAATTCCATATGGAAATGAAATGTAATGGAAGAAGATCAGTTGCGGGAGGCAGGCGATTCGAGAGGGGACTTTTGGGACATATGAGTCCCGAGCGAAAGCGCACCGAGACCAACGGCGTGGGATTATGGCACCTCGGTGCCGGATATGAGCTCGAGCACACGCAGCAATTCGCTGTAGCGACGGGCGCCGACCCGGGCGCGCAGCTCCTGTTCGGCCCGCGCCTCCTCGGCCCGCACCGACTCGACCAGTTCCGCACCGAGCGTGCTGAGCCCGATCAGGATGCGCCGCCGATCTTCCTCGGCTGCCACCCGGAAGATCAGGCCACGTTCGGCGAGGTAGTCCGCATGCCGGGTGGCCGAGGACGGAGCCAACTGCGAGCGCACCGCCAATTCGCTCATAGTGACCCCGGTAGCACTGGACAAATTGCACAGCATCGACCATTGATCCGGCGAAAGTCGCCTGGCACACAATGCGTCGTCGAGGTGTTGCAGCCAACGGCGTTCCGCGGCTCGCAGCGCTCCATGCAGCGTGGAATGTCGGCCTACAATGGTCGTCATTGTTTCCTGCCCGCCATGCTGTTCATTTCAAAGATTGTGCTCGAACGAGAAGAAGAGTACCGAATGCCTCCGTTCGGCGAGAGCCCAGACGGCATCATCGAGATCCTCGACATCGTCCCGCGCCAGGGACCCGGCGGGATCGTGGCTCCCTCCTGCGATGCGGCGATTGCCCTCGCGGTACACGAAATCAACAGCGGCAGCGGAATTCTCGGGCGCGAAATTCGCACCACGCATATCGACGGCGGCCGCCCGCCGCACGAGGTGGCCGACGAGGTCGCCGCCTTTCTGGCCACCGGAATGGTGCACGCGATCACCGGCTGGCACACCTCGCCGGTCCGGCGAGCGGTGGCCAGGGCCAATGCCGGGCGGGTGCCCTACATCTACGCCACTGCGAACGAGGGCCGGACCGACGAACTCCCCGGCGTGCTGCTGCTGGGCGAGCACCCGGGCAGCCACACCCTGCCCGCCGTGCACTGGATGCAGCGCGAGTACGGCATCGGGCGCTGGGCGATCATCGGCAACGACTACATCTGGCCCCGCGAGACCGCCGACGCCGTCCGCACCAGTCTGGCGGATCCGAATGCCATTGTGCTGGAACGGTTCGTGCCACTCGGCAGCCCGGATTTCGGCAGCTTCCTGGCCGAACCCGCGCTGGATCGGGCGCAGGGCGTCATCATCCTCATGGTCGGCAACGATGTATCCCGATTCAACCGGCAGTTCGCCGCGACCGGCCGCGCGGCCGCCCAGGTGCGGGTGAGCCCGGCAGCCGACGAGAACGTGCTGCTGGCCGGCGGCGTCGGAGCCAACCACAACCTGTTCGTCCCGTCCAGCTTCTTCCTCGATGGGCAACTCGTCGACGGCATCGAACGCAAGGCCCGCTACCGGCGCCGGCACGGCGGTTTCGCCCCCGCTATGACCAGTTTCGGCAACGCCACCTACGAGGCCGTGCACACCCTGCGCGGCCTGGCCGACGCGGTGGGCTCCCTCGACGTGCCCAGCATCCACCGCGCACTGCTCGACGGCGTGCGGTACGAAACTCCCGGCGGCGTGCGCGGATTCCGCGGCAACCAGGTGATCCAACCGGGCTATATCGCCCGCGCGAACGGCGTCGACTTCGAGATCATCGACCGCATCTGCTGAACGAGAAACACCCCGCCACCATGGGTGACGGGGTGCTCTTCGAAGGAACTAGGCCGAGACCAAGCTGTCCAGCACGGACAGGAACATGCCCATGCCGTCGTCGCTCGGACCGGTCAGCGGTTCGGTCGCGTGCTCGGGATGCGGCATCAGGCCGACGACCCGGCCGTTGGCCGAGGCGATGCCCGCGATCCCGCGCTGCGAACCGTTCGGGTTCTCCCCGGCGTAGCGGAAGACCACGCGGCCTTCGCCTTCCAGCTCGTCGAGCACCTGGGTCGAGGCCTGGAAACGGCCCTCCCCGGACTTCAACGGAACCAGGATCTGCGCGCCCGCCTCGTAGCGCGAGGTCCAGGCCGTGTTCACCGACTCGACCTGCAGCCACTGATCGCGGCAGATGAAGTGCAGGCCCTCGTTGCGGGTCAGCGCGCCGGGCAGCAGACCGGCCTCGCACAGCACCTGGAAGCCGTTGCAGATGCCGAGCACCGGCATACCGGCCTTGGCGCCCTCGACGACCTTGCCCATCACCGGCGCGAACCGGGCGATGGCGCCGCAGCGCAGGTAATCCCCGTAGGAGAAGCCGCCGGGCACGACGACCGCGTCGACACCCTTCAGGTCGGCGTCGGCGTGCCAGAGACTGACCGCTTCGGCGCCGGACCTGGTCACCGCGCGGGCCGCGTCGACATCGTCGAGCGTGCCCGGAAAGGTGATCACACCGATTCGAGCCGTCACAGCCGGACGACCTTCCACTCTTCGATCACGGTGTTGGCGAGCAGTGCTTCAGCGATCTGCTCGAGCTCGGCGTCGCTGACACTGTCGTCCACATCGAGTTCGAATCGCTTGCCCTGCCGCACATCCGAGATACCGGCGAATCCCAGACGCGGGAGCGCACCGACGATTGCCTGCCCCTGCGGATCCAGGATCTCGGCTTTCGGCATCACCTCGACCACGACTCGTGCCACGCGTTGCTCCTCAGGTGTGGTGGTGGGGGGTATATCTGAGCAGCGTAGTTGTTGACTTCGTCCGGCCAGGCTCCGGGGTCAATACGATGGCGGCATGCGCATAGCCCACTTCGGCCACTCGTGTCTCCTCGTCGAGCTGCACGGCAAGAAGGTGCTGTTCGATCCCGGTACCTTCGCCCACGGCTTCGAGGGCATCACCGGTCTGGACGCGATCGCGGTCACCCACCAGCACCCCGATCACATCGATCCGCTGCGCATCGACGCGCTGATCGACGCCAACCCCGGCGCGCGCCTGTTCTCGGATCCGCAGACCGCCCAGCAGCGCGGCGGCAAGTGGGAGGCGGTGCACGCGGGCAATATCGTCCAGCTCGACGACCTGCGGATCACCGGTGGCGGCGGCCGGCACGCGGTGATCCACCCGGAGATCCCGGTGGTCGACAACACCGTCTTCCAGCTCGGCACCGCCGACGATCCGGCCGAGCTGGTGCATCCCGGCGATTCGCTGTGGGTGCCGCCGGTGCCGGTCGGCGTGCTCGCGATTCCGGCGGCCGCGCCGTGGATGCGGCTCAGCGAGGCCGTCGACTATCTGCGCGCGGTCAATCCGCGCACTGCCTTCCCGATCCACTACGGGATCATCGAGCCGGCGGCGCAGGGTATCTACTTCGGCCGCTTGAACGAAATGGGGCCCGCCGGAACCGAATTCACGGTGCTCGAGCCCGAAGACCACCGCGACTTCTAACGTTTCGCGTAGGCCCGCAGGAACAGCGCCTCGGCCAAGGCCATCTTCTCGATCTCGTTCGGATCCACGCTCTCGTTGGGGGCGTGGATCAGGCACTTCGGCTCCTCCACGCCGAGCAGCATGATCTCCGCGTCCGGGTAGGTGTCGGCGAAGACGTTGCACAGCGGGATCGAGCCGCCCTGCCCCTGCGTGGTCGCCGCTCTGCCGTAAGCCGCCGCGAGCGCCGCCTCCATCGCGGTGCGCGCCGGTCCGCCGCGGCCGGACCGGAACGGCGCGCCGATGGCCTCGGTCTCGACCGTCAGTTTCGCGTGCCAGGGCACGTTCGCGGTCAGGTGCTCGGTGAGGGCGTGCAGGGCGGCCTTCGGGTCGGTGCCCGGCGGGATGCGCAGGTTCAGGCGCGCGCGGGCCGCGGGCTGGATGGCGGCCGTGGAACCGACCACCGGCGGAGCGTCGATGCCGAGCACCGTCAAAGCCGGTCGGGCCCAGAGCATGTCGGCGACGGTGCCCTCGCCCAGCAGATCGACCCCGCCGAGGACGCCGGCGTCGGTGCGGAACTGCTCGGACGGGTACTGCACGCCGGAGCAGCGCTGGTCATTGGACAAGCCGTCGATGGTGGTGTTGCCGTGCTCGTCACGCAGTGTGGCCAGCAGGTGGATCAGGGCGGCCAGGGCATCGGGCGCCGCGCCACCGAACATGCCCGAATGCAACGGTCCGGCAAGGGTTTCCACCGTCACGACGACATTCACGTTGCCGCGCAGGGTTTCCGTGAGCGTCGGAACACCGACCGCGAAGTTGCCGCAGTCGCCGACCACGATCGCGTCGGCGCGCAAGAGGCCGGGGTTGGCTTCGACGAAGCGCTCCAGGCCGCCCGTGCCCTGCTCCTCGGAGCCCTCGGACACCAGCGTGATGCCAAGGGGCAGATCGGGACCGATGGCGCGCAGCGCGGTCAGGTGCATGACGATATTGCCCTTGCAGTCCGCGCTGCCACGGCCGTACCAGCGGCCGTTCCTCTCGGTCAGCTCCCACACCGGCGTGCGCCAGGCGGCATCATCGAGGGGCGGCTGCACGTCGTAGTGGCAGTACAGCAGCACGGTCGGCGCGCCGGGGGGTGCGGGGCGGGAGGCGATGACCGCCTTACTGCCGTCCGGGGTTTCGTGCAGGCCGACTTTCGACAGCCCGACCGAGGCGAACGCGTCGGCCACCCACTGCGCGGTGCGCTCGCACTCCTCCGGCGGGAACTGCCGCGGGTCTGCCACCGATTTGAACGAGACCAGCTGGGTCAGATCCTTTTTCGCCTGCGGCATCAAAGCGGCTATGCGCGTGCGTAATTCGGCGGTCTGCGGCCCATCGGCGGTCATGCCGGTATCTCCTGTGGTTGTCCGGATTTCCAACTCGGCTTGCGGAATCGGTAGAACAGGTGGGGAATCAGCAGTCCGACAATACCCATGCGGCTTCCGACGGCCCGGAAGTATCGGATCAAACCACCTATAGCAATCAACTCGCTATCTCAATTCGAGCCGCGGCGGCCAGCCCTTCGAGTGCCCATATCGGACCGAATGGTCCGTGTCGCGAACGATTGGCAATACGACGACCGCCGGATATGCGATTCTGGGTCGGCCAACCATCGCGGCGAGTGCTCCTGGAGGCGTGTGGATGCTCGATAATCCGGATTCCGACGACCTGTTCGCCATGCCCGGCCTGCGGCGTGGCGCGCCCCGGGCGGGTTTCCCTGCCGCGGAGATGTTTCCGCAGGCGGCCTACGAGATCGTGCACGACGAGCTGCTGCTCGACGGCGTCTCCCGGATCAACCTGGCGACCTTCTGCACCACCTGGCTCGACGATCAGGCGCGCCGGTTGATGGCCGAATCGCTGGACAAGAACATCGTCGACAAGGACGAGTACCCGCAGACCGCCGAACTCGAAAAGCGTTGCGTGCGAATGGTTGCCGACCTGTGGCACTGCCCCGATCCGGAAGCGACGCGGGGCACCTCCACCACCGGATCCAGTGAGGCCGCCATGCTCGGCGGGCTGGCCGCCAAATTCCGCTGGCGCCAGCGCGGCGGCACCGGGACACCCAATTTCGTCTGCGGCCCGGTGCAGGTGTGCTGGGAGAAATTCGCGCGCTACTTCGACGTCGAAATTCGCCAATTACCGTTGCGGGGTGACCAATTCACGTTGCGCCCGGAAGACGTGGCCGCCGCCTGCGACGCGAACACCATTATGGTGGTGCCCACCTTCGGCCAGACGTTCACCGGGCTGTTCGAGGACGTGGCCGGTGTGAGCCGGGAACTCGATCGGCTGGAAGAGCAGACCGGCCTGGACATTCCCATCCATGTGGACGCCGCCAGCGGCGGATTCCTGGCCCCGTTCTGCGCGCCGTACCTGGTGTGGGATTTCCGGCTGCCGCGGGTGAAGTCGATCAATGCGTCCGGCCACAAGACCGGGCTCGCGCCGCTCGGCGCGGGCTGGGCGATCTGGCGCAGCGCCGCCGACCTGCCCGATGAACTGGTCTTCGACGTCGACTATCTCGGCGGCTCGATGTCCACCTTCAATCTCAATTTTTCCCGGCCCGGCGGCCAGGTCATCACCCAGTACTACGACTTCATCCGGCTCGGCCGTGCGGGCTACAACCGGGTGCAGTCCGAGATCTACCGGGTCGCACGGCATTTGGCGAAGCGACTGGTGCACCTCGGAATGTTCGACATGGTCCACGACGGCGACCCGGCCAAGGGCATCACCGCGGTCTCCTGGCGGCTGCGCAGCGGCCACGACTACAACCTCTACGACCTGTCCGACCGGCTGCGCACCCGCGGCTGGACCATAGCCGCCTATCCCCTGCCCGCCGACCGCGGCAACGAAACCATCATGCGCGCTGTCATCCGGCACGGCTTCTCCGTCGACATGGCCGACCTGCTGATCGACGACATCGAGCGCTGCCTCGGCCAACTCGGCAAACACCCGATGGGACTCAGCCAGGAGGAGGCGGGTGGTTTCACCCACGACGCGCGCCCCGTCGTCCCGTAATCAGGCCGCGCGCGCCGCGACGAACGGCTCCCAGCGGTAGACCTCGCTCTTCGCGCCGTGGAACAACGCCAGATCCACCGCGTCCACCATCGCCTGCCGCGGTCCGGGCCGCTGCAACTGGGCGGCCGAAATCGCAAGGCGCAGCACACCTCCACGCCGAGCCGTGCGGGCCGCACCCAAAACCAGTGCCCGGCACCACCACGGCTCGGCGCGGAACCCCTCACCGATCCCGTAAACACGGGTCTTCTGCGCGGCATTGCGTTCCAGATCCAGGATCGACGTCAGCCCCAGCGCCAGCCGGAATCCGACATCGGGCAATGCCGCGATCGCGCCGCTGGACGCGTCCCAGCGCGGCGCGGCGAACAATCGAGTCCGGAGCTCCACCTGCTCCATCACCCGATCCGCCGCGGTCAACCGCAACCGCGCCTCGTGCCGCGGCAGCGTCGCGAACTCCGCCCGCCGCCGCTTCGTCGCCGCCTGGTCGTACCCGTGCAGCACAATCGCGTCTTCGCGAGCTCGCCGCCCGCGCAGCCAGGACTGCGTCGCCGGATCCGCGGCCAGCCGATACCCGCCCTTCAACCGCGGCGCGACCAGCAGCGACAACCTGATGTCCCGCTGATCCATCTCGGCGGCGAATTCGATCGCCGCATCCCGGGTGGTGTCCCGGATCCCCGATATGGATACGAGCAACTCAGCGTTCATGAACCTACGGTGCCAAACGGAAATGTACTCAGCGTGCAGGGCACGTGACCAAGTGGCGAACTCCCCGTCACGATGTTTGTCCAGGGCCCTTACCAGGCCTTTCGTCGAGTACCTACACGTTGTACCCTCAGGTAGGTACGTTTCCCTCGGTCTCGATCTCCACCCATGTGAGTCCCGAGTCGGCCCTCGTGAGAGAGGGAGTCACAGTGCGAAAAGTTTCCGTCCGAGAGTTCTCTTACAACCCGAGCGCGATATTCGCTGCCGTTGAGCAGGGGGAGACGATCGAAGTGACCAAACATGGAAAGACCATTGCCGTTATCGGACCGCCGGCTCCGGCGGAGAAGGACGGCTACGACAGGTTGGTGGAGCAAGGGATTCTCATCCCACCGAAAGGCGGGCGCCATAAGACCGCCGGTGACATGCTCGACCGCTGGAAGGACCTGTACAAGGACGTTGTCGTCGACCACGCCGCAGGCGATGCCGCAATGGAGCAATGGGATAGAGAAGAAGACCAGCGAGAGGAGCTCCTCGACCGGCTCGCGCGCGGCGAGGACCCGCGAGAGGCCAACGCCGCTGTCTACGGCGACGAGTACAAAGACTGGGATCGATGATCCTCTACCTCGACGCATCGGCGATCATTACGAAGGTCACGAAGCGCAGACATGTGCATGCGCTGAACAACTACATCGAGGAAAATCGGACAGCGAGGCTCGCCACCAACGCCATCGGATTCGTCGAATCCGTCTTGCGAAGTGATCGTTACGGCGACTACCCGAACCTGATCAGCGAGTTGTCGGTGGAATACGCCAGAATCTCTGTAAGTGACAGCATCTGCGATTTGGCAATGTACATGCCGCGCGGGCTCAAGGCAGCGGATGCCATTCACGTCGCCAGTGCCATGCAATTGGGCCGAGAACTTCTCGCACTGGTCACCTATGACGAGCAGATGGCCAATTTCGCGCACCAGCAGGGCCTACCGGTGGCGATGCCGGGTGCACGACCGTAGCTCGAGTCGCAACGGATTCCGCGTCCGCAGACAGAATCCGTTGTGCGCGAACGATGTCTAGGATTGCGGAGGTGAGAACAGCATTGTTGAGCGCATTGGTCACCCCGCTACTTCTACTCGCACCCGGCGCGGCGCTGGCCGACGAGGGCGATCCGCCGCCGATCTTCACGCAGGAGGAGAAGTGCGCGGCGGCAAAGGCTTTCGCGGACAAGGTGCGGGCGCAGCGGCCGGATGCGACGCCGCAGCAGATCGCGGACGTCTACATCGCGGTGTTGGATTCGAAGGGGGCTTATCGGGGGATCGAACATATTCGGGAGCAGAACCGGCAGCAGATGGTCGACGACATCGTGAACTGCGGAGTCTGACAGCACTGATCCCGGCCTGCCACGCAGACCGGGATCAGTTGCCGCACAGTGTTATTCGCTGGCCAGGCCGACGGTGTCGAGCAGCCAGGCGAACTCGAAGGCGATTTCCTTCCACTTCTCGTAGCGGCCGCTGACGCCACCGTGACCCGCGCTCATTTCGGTCTTGAGCAACAGCTGGGAGTCGCCGGTTTTGGTGGCGCGGAGTTTGGCGACCCACTTGGCCGGTTCGACGTAGAGGACGCGGGTGTCGTTGAGGCTGGTGATGGCCAGGATGGCCGGGTAGTTCTTGGCCTCGACGTTCTCATACGGGGAGTAGGACTTGATGTAGTCGTAGACTTCCTTGTCCGCCAGCGGGTTTCCCCACTCCTCCCACTCGGTGACGGTCAGCGGCAGCTCCGGATCCAGGATGGAGGTCAGCGGGTCCACGAACGGGACGTTGGCCATGATGCCCTGGAACAACTCCGGCGCCATGTTCGCCACCGCGCCCATCAGCAGGCCGCCCGCGCTGCCGCCGTCGGCCACCATCCGGTCGGCCGTGGTGACCCCGGTGTCGACGAGATGCCGTGCGCAAGCGATGAAGTCGGTGAAGGTGTTCTTCTTCGACAGCATCTTGCCGTGGTCGTACCAGAGCCGACCCATTTCGCCGCCGCCGCGCACGTGCGCGATCGCGAACACCATGCCGCGGTCCATGATCGACAGCCGGGGCACCGAGAAATACGGATCGATCTCGGATTCGTAGGACCCGTATCCGTAGAGCAGCAACGGCTTCGGACCGTCGGCGACCGCGTCCTTCTTCCACACCAGCGAGATCGGGACCCGGGTGCCGTCCTCGGCGACCGCCCAATCACGTTGCTGCACATACTCGTCCGAGTTGTACCCGCCGAGCACCGGCTGTTCCTTACGCAACAGCAGCGCATCGGTGGCGGGGACATAGTCGTAGACCCGCATCGGCGTGAGGAACGAGGTGAGCCCGATCCGCAGCGTCGGCTGCTCCCACTCCGGGTTTCCGCTCGCGCCGACGGTGCACAGCTCCAGATCGAATTCCAGTTCCCGCCGCTCGCCGTAACCGGCTTCGGTCAGCGGCCATACCGCGATCCGGGGCAGCGCCTCGCGCCGGTAGCCGAGCACCAGATGGTCGCGGAAGGCGCCGACGCCCTGCAGCCGGACATCGTCGCGGTGCCCGATCAGCAGCGTCATGTTCAGCGGATCGTCCACCGGGGCGTCGCAGAGGACGAAGTTGACCGCCTTCACCCCGTCGACGACGTCGTTGTGCTGGATCAGGAAGCGGTCCTCGCCGCCGATCACCGCGTGTTCGACGGAGTATTCGACGCCTTCCCGGCGCGGCAGGATGACCCGGAATTCGCCTTCCGGATCATCGGATTCGAGCAGCCAGATCTCGCTGGTCAGCTTGGAGGACAGCCCGATCATCAGGTACTTCTCCGAGCGGGTGCTGTCCATGCCGACCCAGAACCGCTCGTCGGGCTCGTGGAACACCTTGACGTCCTGCGCGCGCTCGGTGCCGAGGCGGTGCCGCCACACGGTATCCGGACGCCACGACTGGTTGACCGTCAGATAGAAGATGTGGGTGCCGTCGTGCGACCAGGTGACGCTGCCCTCGGTCCCCGGGATTTCATCGGCCAGCTCCGCACCGGTGCGTAGATCCTTGAAGCGCAGGGTGTAGCGCTCGTCGCCGACGATGTCGACCGAATAGGCGAGCAGGTTGCCGTCGCGGCTGACCGCGACCGTGCCGATGGAGATGAACTCGTGCCCCTCGGCCAGCACGTTCTGGTCCAGCAGCACCTCCTCCCCCGGAATCTCCACGCCCGGTTCGAGTTGCGGCGGCGTCCATGCCTCGATGCCCTCGGCCGTCGCGTCGATCGGGCACCGGCAGCTCGCCCCGTACTGCTTGCCCTCGAAGGTGCGCCCGTAGTACCAGTAGTCGCCGATCCTGGTGGGCACGGACAGGTCCGTCTCCAGGGTCCGCGATTTGATCTCGTCGAAGATCTTCTCCCGGAGCCCCTGCTGGTGCGCGGTCTGCGCCTCGGTGTAAGAGTTCTCCGCCTCCAGATAGGCGATGACCTCCGGGTCGTCCTTCTCGCGCAGCCACTCGTACTCGTCGACGAAGACATCTCCGTGATGCTCGCGCTCCGCCGGCACCTTCTTGGCGACCGGCGCCGCCACCACACTCTCCACAGACATGGGCCCTACCCTACTGTTCGAAGCCCTGAGACCTCGGGCGATGCAGCCTTCCGCTAGCTTCCCAGGGCCCGGGCCAGGGTGGGCCAGGAGGCGTGCAGGGTGTCCTGCCAGTAGGACCAGGAGTGGGTACCGGTGAGGCTGCGGTCGATCTCGGCCGGGATGCCGACGCCGTGCAGACGCTGCCCGAAGGACAGCACGCAGGCGTTGACGCCCGCCTCGATCGGGCCGCCGAAGACGACGTTCTCGGGCAGCTGCGGTTTGATCTCCAGCTCGTGCTGGCCGGGCAGGCCGGTGCCGGTGGAGAGGTAGATCGTCTTGCCGCGCAGGCGATCCGCCAGGGCCGCGGGGTCGTGCGCTGCCCATTCGGCGCTGCCGGGCGCGCCCCACATGTTCACGGGGTTGCCGCCGCGATTGGCGATCGAGAATGTGACCGCCGAGCTGGCCATACTCATGTCGGGGCAGGCGCTGTAACCGGCGACCGCGCGGTAAAGCCCTGGATTGCGCGCGGCGAGGGTGAAGGCCGCCATGCCACCCATGGAGAGTCCGCCGATCCCGTTGACGCCGTTGCCATCGAACTCCGCGTCGATGAGGGGCGGCAGTTCCGCGGTGAGGAAGGTTTCCCACTTGTAGCGGCCGAACCGCGGATCATCCTGCTGCCAGTCGGTGTAGTAGCTGGCTTGACCGCCCACGGGCAGCACCACATTGACCCGCTTACCCGCGAAGAACGCCTCGGCGTCGGTCGCGTTGGTCCAAGTGCTCTGTCCCACACCGGGATCGAGCCCGTCGAGTAGGTAGTACGAGGGGCGCGCGGCACTGTCGGCCGGATGCAGCACATCCACCTGAATGGTCCGGCCCATCGCCACGGAGTCGATGAAAACCGCTGACCGGGTGGGGCTCTTCGCGTCGATCCGCACGATCCGCGCG
Source organism: Nocardia sp. XZ_19_385 (assembly GCF_015355755.1). Lineage (NCBI taxonomy): Bacteria > Bacillati > Actinomycetota > Actinomycetes > Mycobacteriales > Nocardiaceae > Nocardia > Nocardia sp. XZ_19_385. The sequence goes on along the minus strand of NZ_JACVEE010000002.1, from coordinate 1,652,435 downwards.
GCCGAGGCGGTCGCGGGCCCGACTATCACCTGCCCCACCACCGCGAGGGCGAATATCAGCACAGCAACTAGCGGTCGACGCATAGCCCACCTCCATCAGCGCATCCTGTTGCCCTCCAAGCTATCTGATATACCCCCAGCCTGGGCGGATTTACCGGATAGCAGCATCCATTCAGCAAACTCCTTGGTACGTAACTGCCCTCAGACCGAGCGCCCGAGCGCGCCCCGGATCGACCCCGCGAGGTAGTCCAGGTCGTCCCGCCGCGGGCTCGTCGGCCGCCCACGCAGCCCGAACCCATCCCCCGGCGTCCGCGGGATCACATGCAAATGCACGTGGAACACCTCCTGCCCCGCCGTCACCCCGTCCGCAAGAAAGAAATTGACCCCATCGCACCCGACTTCGCTCTCCCGCAAAGCCGCGGCCAATTTCTGCCCCACCTGGAACAGCTTCCCGCCGACCGCGGGATCCAACTCGGCCAGACTCCGCGCCGCCACCTTCGGCACCACCAGCAGGTGCCCGGGCGTCATCGGCCGAATATCCATGAACGCCAGCACATCATCGTCCTCATAGACCTTGCTGGCCGGCGCCTGCCCGGCGACGATGTCGGCGAAAATCGTGTACGGATTCACCCCGCGACCCTAACCTGCGGGGTTTTCCGTACGGGGACTACAGGATTGGCGAGGGGCTGTAGTGAGCCGCGTCCGGGTAGCGGTCGACGAGCTTTTCGACCGCCGCGAGGACGTCGGTCACCTGGGCTTCGGCGGCACCGATGAAGGCGGACTTGTCGGCCAGGGCGGTATCGAGGGCGGCCCGGTCGAGCGGCAGGCGGGAGTCCGCGGCCAGCCGATCGAGCAGGTCGGGCTCGCGGCCCTGCTCGCGCATCGCCAGCGCGACGGCGACGGCGTGTTCCTTGATGACCTCGTGCGCGGTCTCACGGCCGACACCGGCGCGGACCGCGGCCATCAGGATCCGGGTGGTGGCCAGGAAGGGCAGGTAGCGGTCGAGTTCGCGGGCGACGACGGCCGGGTAGGCGCCGAATTCGGCGAGCACGGTGAGGAAGGTTTCCATCATGCCGTCGATGGCGAAGAAAGCGTCCGGGAGGGCGACGCGGCGGACCACCGAGCAGAAGACGTCGCCTTCGTTCCACTGCGCACCGGCGAGTTCGGCGGCCATCGAGCCGTAGCCACGCAGCACGACCTGCAGGCCGTTGACACGTTCACAGGAACGGGTGTTCATCTTGTGCGGCATGGCGGAGCTGCCGACCTGGCCGGGCTGGAAGCCCTCGGTGACCAGCTCGTGGCCGGCCATCAGGCGGATGGTGTGCGCGAACGAGGACGGACCCGCACCCAGCTGCACCAGCGCGGAGAGCACATCGTGATCGAGCGAGCGCGGGTACACCTGGCCGACGCTGGTCAGCACGTTCGCGAAGCCGAGGTGGCGGGCGACCTGCTGCTCCAGGGTGGACAGCTTGGCGGCGTCGCCGTCGAGCAGGTCGAGCATGTCCTGGGCGGTGCCCATCGGGCCCTTGATGCCGCGCAGCGGGTAGCGGTCGATGAGCTCACGCACGCGCTGCAGCGCGATCAGCACCTCGTCGGCGGCCGAGGCGAACCGTTTGCCGAGGGTGGTGGCCTGCGCGGCGACATTGTGCGAACGACCCGCCATCACCAGCGCCTGGTACTCGCCGGCCCGCTCGGCCAGGCGCGCGGCGACCGCGACACCGTGGGCGTGCACGTGCTCCAGCGAGAGCCGGATCTGCAACTGCTCCACGTTCTCGGTGAGGTCGCGGCTGGTCATGCCCTTGTGCACGTGCTCGTGCCCGGCGAGCGCGTTGAACTCCTCGATGCGGGCCTTCACGTCGTGGCGGGTGACCCGCTCGCGTTCGGCGATCGAGGCCAGGTCGACCTGGTCGATGACCCGCTCGTAGTCCTCGACGACCCCGGCCGGCACGTCGATGCCGAGCTCGGATTGCGCCCGCAGCACCTCCAGCCACAACCGGCGCTCGAGCACGATCTTGTTCTCGGGCGACCAGAGGTGCACGAGTTCCGGGCTGGCGTACCTGGTGGCGAGGACATTCGGGACAAGGCTCACGTTCTATGAGTCTAGTGCCCGGTACCTGTCCGCTTGCTGGGGCGTCGCGGGCGCGACGATGTCGATGATTTCCAGCAGCGCGCCGCGCGCCATCCGCCGCGGTTCCGGGTCGAGTTCGGTGAGCGCCGCGACCACCGCGCCGTCCACCACCGCGACCAACCGGCGGACCTGTTCGTGCCGGACCAGCCGGTCCGAGCGGCGCAGTACATCGCCGAGTAATTCGTCGAGTTGCGCGCGCAGGCGTAGTTGCACCTCGCGCAATTCCGGATGTCGCGCCGAGGCCACCGACCGCTCGTAGCGGGCGATCAGCTGACCGCGCGCGCCCTCGTCGTGCCCGTCGGTACCCACCAGGAGATCCAGCAGCAGATCGACCGTGGCCTCCGCGCCACGGCGGCGGTGCGAGACCTCGCCGACCCGGCGGCGCATCGCGTCCAACTCCGCGTTGCCGCTGAACTCGACCGCCCGCGCGATCAGATCTTCCAGCGACTCGAAGTAGTACGTGGTCGACGCCAACGGCAGATCGGCGCGCGTGGCCACCGACCGATGCCGCACCGCATCGAATCCGCCTTCGAGTAACAACTCGGCGGCAGCCGCTACCAAAGCCTGGCGACGCCGTTCACCTTTGGGGGTCGTCGCGGTTATCACCGTGCCATCGTGCCAGTCGTCATCGGTTCACCCGTGCGAAATCGTTAGAGGGAATCCCAGCCATCGATGTTTTACCGCATTCACCCCGCCGAGGTGCGAGTCTCGGCAAACTTGTTGCCCGGCACAGGTCTTCAGCCGCGCAGGTAGTGCCCCAAGCGAACAAGTGCTTCCTCGATGTCGGATGTGGCTCCGGCGAAAGAGAACCGAACGGTCCGGTGCCCGTTGGCGGTGTCGAAGTCGATACCGGGCGCCAAGGCTACTCCGGTGGCTTCGAGCACCTCCGCGCACCACTTGCGCGAATCCTCGGTCAGGTGACCGATATCGGCGTAGGCGTAGAACGCGCCGTCGGCCGGAGCCAGATCGGTGATGCCGAGCGCGGCCAGGCCAGCCAGCAGCAGCTCGCGGTTGACTGCGTAGCGCGAGACATGCCCGTCCAGTTCGGCTTTCGCCTCCGCGCCGAAGGCATGTAGCGCCGCGTACTGCGAGATCGCGGGCGGGCACACCGTCATGTTCGAGGCCAGCCGCTGCAGCGCGGGACGCAGATCGGCCGGAGCCAGCATCCAGCCCAGCCGCCAACCCGTCATCGAGAAGTACTTCGAGACCGATCCAATGACGACCGAGTTGCGGGAGGTCTCCCAGGACGACGAGGTGCCCTCCTCGCCGTAGGTGATGCCGTGGTAGATCTCGTCGGAGATCAGCAGGGTGCCGTGGTCGTCGCACCAGCGCGCGATGGCGGCCAGTTCCTCGGGTTCGATCATGGTGCCGGTCGGGTTGGCCGGGCTCGCGATGATCAGGCCCTTCGGCGGCTCCGGCAGTGCTTCGAGCATGGCGACGGTCGGCTGGAATCTGGTGTCGGCCCGGCAGTCCAGCTCGATGACCCGGCAGCCCAGCGCGTTCAGCGTGTTCCGGTAGGCGGGGTAGCCCGGACGGGCCACCACGACCGTGTCGCCGGCGTCGAACGCGGCCAGGAAGATCAGCGTGAACGCGCCCGAGGAGCCGGTGGTCACCACCACGTCGTCGGCGTGCACCGCATAGCCGTAGGTCTGGCGATGGTGCTCGGCGATCGCCGCCCGCAGCGGCAGGATCCCGAAAGTCTCGGTGTAGCCCAGCAGTTCCGCGTCGATCGCCTGCTTGGTGGCCCGTAGCACCGGCGCCGGCGCTGGCGTCGAGGGCTGCCCGGCCGCGAGAACGAGCACGTCACCATGGGTGCGGGCGCGTTCGGCGGCGGCCTTCCAAACATCCATCACGTAGAAGGTGGGAATGATCGACCGGCGAGATTCTGTGGACACCCGAGAGACCGTAATCGCTCCGGCCGTAGGACACCACGGGCGCGGACAACCTTTGTCACCCGCGCGACAAAGGCTAAGGTCGGCCTAGTGCGCCGCGCGGGGCTGGACCAGGTACGCGGAGTGGGTGGCATCGGTGTCATTCCACCCGATTGGCGTGCCCGCTTCCAGGACCGCCCCAAGCCCCCGAATCTGCGCGACTGGACGAGACGGGTCCGGCGGCAACTCGACGAGCTAAAGCGAAGACCACGCCCGGACCTACACAAGCTCTGGAATCAGCAGAAGCAGCGCGACTATCGCGCACTGCTCTACAAGCACCGGGTGAAGCTGGCCGTCTTCACGGCCGTCGCGCTGTTCGCCTCCGCCGACTCGTCGTTCGACTGGGGCGTCAGCGACCGCACGCCCGGCCCCGGCGAGGCACAGCGCGTCGCCTTCGCCCACGAACAACTCGTCCAATCCACCGTCCCGTCGGTGAAGCGGTATCTCGCCGCCATCGCCAACGGTGAACGCATCCGTGAACAAGCGGTGGTCGCCGCTGCCGCCCGCGCCACGCTGGACCGCGCCAAAGCCGAAGCCGCCGCGGCCGCCTCGGGCGAATACCAGCCGTGGATGTCGGCCGGTACCCCGCTACCGCCGGGCGCGATCCTGCCCGGCATCGGCGGCATGGTGCTCCCCACCCGCGGCACCTTCACCTCCGGATTCGGCTCCCGCTGGGGCACTTTCCACAACGGCATCGACGTCGCCGGCCCGATCGGCACGCCCATCTACGCCGTCGCCAACGGCACCGTCATCGACGCCGGCCCCGCCCAGGGCTTCGGTCTGTGGGTGCGCATCCGCCACGACGACGGCACCATCACCGTCTACGGGCACATGTACGACTTCTTCGTCTCGGTCGGCGAACGCGTCCCGGCGGGCATGCAGATCGCCCGCATGGGCAACCGCGGCGACTCCTCCGGCCCGCACCTGCACTTCGAAGTCATCGCGGGCGGCCAGCACGTCGACCCGCGGGCCTGGCTGGCCGTGCACGGCCTCGGCTTCTGACGCCCACACCGTCATCCCGGCACGGTTTTGGCCGGGATCCAGCGGTTCCGGGTCAGACGGTTATGCGGTTCTCGACGGCGGCCAGGCCGATATCGGTGCGGAAGTGGCTGCCCGCGAGCTTGATTCCGGTGATGCGGGCGTAAGCGTTCGCGCGGGCCTCGGACAGGTCCCCGCCGATGCCGACGACATTGAGGACGCGCCCGCCCGCGGAGACCAGCGCGCCGTCTTCACGCAGCGCGGTCCCGGCGTGCATCACCGAGGTGGTTTCGTCGGAAGCGCTCTCACCGGCGCCGTTGATCACATCGCCCAGGCGCGGCCGACCCGGGTAGTTCTCGGCGGCGATGACGACGGTGATGGCGGAGCCGTCGCGCCAGCGCGGCGGGGCGACCTCGGCGAGGGTGCCGGTGGCGGTGGCGTTCAGAAGTTCGCCGAGCGGGCTGTCCAGCAGCGCGAGTACCGCCTGGGTTTCCGGATCGCCGAAGCGGCAGTTGAATTCGACGACCGCGGGACCGGCCGCGCCGATCGCGAGACCGGCGTAGAGCAGGCCGGAGAACGGGCAGCCGCGGCGCACCATTTCGGCGGCGACCGGCTTGACCACGTCCTCGACGATCGCGGTGACGGTTTCCTCGGGCAACCACGGCAGCGGGGTGTAGGCGCCCATGCCGCCGGTGTTCGGGCCGGTGTCGCCGTCGCCGACGCGCTTGTGGTCCTGCGCGGGCAGCAGCGGGACCACGGTCTCGCCGTCGACGAGGCAGAACAGCGACACCTCGGGTCCGTCGAGGAACGATTCCAACAGCACTGGATGACCCTGCTCCAGCAGTTCGGCGCCGTGGTCGCGGGCCGCCAGCCGGTCGGCGGTCACCACCACGCCCTTGCCCGCGGCCAAGCCGTCGTCCTTGACCACCCAGGTGGGCCCGAAACGGTCCAGCGCGTCGTCGAGTTCGGCCGGGGTGTCCACGATTTCGCTGTGCGCGGTCCGCACACCCGCCGCCGTCATCACATCCTTGGCGAAGGCCTTCGAGCCCTCGATCCGCGCGGCCGCGGCCGACGGGCCGAAGCACGCGATGCCCGCCGCGCGCACCGCGTCGGCGACGCCGAGCACCAGCGGCACCTCGGGCCCGACCACGACCAGGTCGGCCGACAGCTCGGCGGCCAGCCCCGCGACGGCTTCCCCGGAGGACGGATCGACCGGATAGTTCTGCGCGTGCAGCGCGGTCCCCGGGTTGCCCGGCGCCGCGAACAGCGCGGTCACCGCGGGGTCCTTGCGCAGGGCAAGAACAAGAGCATGTTCACGGGCTCCGGAGCCGATCACGAGTACGCGCACGGCCAACAGCTTAAGTGGGCACGTCCGCGGCGCACCAAGAGGATGATGGTTGGGGACAGGTGTGGATTAAACGCACTGATCCCCAACACATCTGAAGGATGTGGTCAACCGTGGGTCTGATCGACGGAATCATGGGCAATGCCGGGCGGCTCGATCCGGCCAAGGCACAACACGAATACGCGCGGCTGTTCGGCCAGGACGAACAGATCTATGCCGCGTACCTCCTGGTCCGTGATGCCATCCTGTTCACCAACCGGCGGCTGATCCTGGTGGACAAGCAGGGCATGACCGGCCGCAAGGTGAGCTATCACAGCATCCCGTACCGGGCCATCACGCATTTCTCGGTGGAGACCGCGGGCACCTTCGATCTGGATGCCGAGCTCGTCATCTGGATCGCGGGCACGGCCGAGCCGCTACAGAAGCGGTTCAACCGCCAGGTCGACATCTACGAGGTGCAAGGCATCCTGTCGCACTTCGCAGCTGCTTGACCCGGGTTACGCTGCGAGGCATGGCTTCTGTCTTCAGCGCGATCATCGAAGGTCAGCTCCCCGGTCGATTCGTCTGGGCGGACGACGAATTCGTCGCCTTCCTGACCATCGCCCCGGTCACCCCGGGCCACACCCTGATCGTCCCGCGCAAGGAAATCGATCAGTGGCAGGACGTCGACGGCGCGACGTTCGCACGCCTGAACGGTGTCGCCCAGATCATCGGCAAGGCGGTGCGCCAGGCCTGGGACGCGCCGCGCGCCGGTCTGCTGATCGCCGGCCTGGAGGTCCCGCACCTGCACGTGCACGTCTTCCCGGCGTTCACCATGGGCGATTTCGACATCTCCGGCGCCGACCCGAACCCCTCCCCCGAATCCCTCGACGAGGCCCAGGCCAAGATCAAGGCGGCCCTGCGCGATCTGGGCCACGGCGCGAACATCCCGGAGTAGTCCGGCAATACGAAAGGGTGGTCACCATTGGTGACCACCCTTTTCCGTGTGAGCCCCCTGTCAGGATTGAACTGACGACCTTCGCTTTACAAGAGCGGTGCTCTACCACTGAGCTAAGGAGGCGGGTTAAGCGGAAGCCATCATAACCGGGCGCGCCGCCCGCACGACACCGAGTTAACGGTGCCGCGCACGGCGGCGGCTCAGCATAAGTCCCCTGCGCAGCATTCAGATACCGCCGTCAGGACTGGGCGCCCTGACGGGCCGCATCATCGGCGGCCATCGCATCACGCAGGCTCTTCGGACGCATATCCGTCCAGTTCTTCTCGACATATTCAACGCACGCGGCGCGGCTGTCCTCACCGAACACGACCCGCCATCCGGCCGGGACCTCGGCAAACGCCGGCCACAGGGAATGCTGCTCTTCGTCGTTGACCAGAACGAAGAAGCGGCCGTCTTCGTCATCGAAGGGGTTGGTGCTCATTTCACCTCACTGGATACTGGCGCTGTGTACGGGAAGGCTCCTGGGCCCGTCCGGCGCCCCGCTTGTGCCACAGCACAAGTGGAAGCGCCGGATGACTCCCCGAGCGTGTGTCGACACTAGCAAGGCCGACGTTACCTGTAGGGGGTTACCTCATCCCGCGAAAAAATCGAGCAGGATCTTGTTGACCGCCTCGGGTCGTTCCAGGTAGCCGAAGTGCCCCGCATCGGGAATCTCCTGGTAGCGCGCGCCCGGGATGGCTTCGGCAACCTCCCTGGACAGATACGGCGGAATCATCCGGTCATCGGCGAACCCGATCGACAGGCACGGCACGGTGATGCCGCGGTAGGCGTGCACCCGGTCGAAATCGTGGTCCATGCGGCGCTGGGCGCGGATACCGGGAGTGACGGGGCCACCGGTGAACTCGAACAGATCCAGCCAGTCGCGCGCGGCGTTGGTGTTGGCCATGGTGGCCGGCGACAGGTTCATCACAGCGGTCATCGCGGCCTCGTACTTGGCGGGCAGCTGCACCCCGCTGCTGTCGAGTTCATGCTCGCCGAGCGAGAGCGTCTTCTGGAACTGGTCGAGCCGTCCGTGCCCGGCCATGAACACCGCTTTACGCACCAGCTCCGGCCGGGCCAGCGCCAGCTCCTGGGCTACGCGCGCGCCCATCGAGGTGCCTGCGACCAGCGCCGGACCCTCGTCGAGCAGTTCGATCAGGCCCGCGGTGTCGGCGACCATGTCCGCGATGTCGATGCCGGAGGCGGCTTCGAAGGAGGGCGCGATACCGCGGTTGTCGAAGGTGCAGACCCGGTAGCCCGCGGCGACCAGCGCGGGCACCTGGTGTAGCTCCCAGACCCGGCCGGGGCTGCCGGTACCCATGATCATGACGACCAGCGGACCGCCACCTTTGCCGTCGGTGCCCTTGGCCCGGTCACCCTTGACCTGGTAGTTGAGGGGAATTCCGTTTACCGTGGCCAGCGGCATTGTCGACCCTTTCGTGGAGTTTGATGCTGGCCCCCACGGTATAGGGAGCCGCGAGCGGCCGCCGAGGCCATATACCATTGACTATTCGCAGGTACGAGCGTATGAGCCGGGAGGACAAGAAGATGGCCGCGAAGGGCAGCGCGAACGACATCGCGGACGACGAACTGGAGCCGCTCGCCGACGAAACCGCACGTCAGGCTCAGAAAGTAGTGGCGGCTTACGCCGAAGACGCGGACGAGTGCCGGATGCTGCTGTCGATGCTCGGCATCGTTCCGGTCGGCCGGGGCGAATAACGGACTGGGCGGGCGGGTAACACCCGACCACGTTCGACGACAACGGCGCCGTCGACCTCTAGCTTCCTGGCGACACCCCGACGGGAAAACGCGACGCGCGAAGGATCCGTGAATGGACCAGATGACCGACCAGCCGTCCTCCGACTCCGACAACGCCGACCCCAACTCCGGCTTGGAACCTGTCGAATCCAATGGCGCGGGCTCCGGCTTCGTCGTCGTCGCCAACCGGCTGCCCGTCGACCTGGAGCGACTACCCGACGGCACCTCCCGCTGGAAGCGCAGCCCCGGCGGCCTGGTCACCGCGCTGGAGCCGGTGCTGCGGATGAACAAGGGTTCCTGGGTCGGCTGGGCAGGGGTCCCCGATGTGGACGTCGACCCGATCATCGAGGACGGCCTGGAATTGCATCCGGTGCCGCTGACCGCGGAGGAAGTCGCCGACTACTACGAGGGCTTCTCCAACGGCACGCTGTGGCCGCTCTACCACGATGTGATCGTCCGGCCCACCTACGACCGCAAATGGTGGGCCGCCTATGTCAACGTGAACCGGCGCTTCGCCGAGGCCACCGCCAAGGTGGCCGCTGAGGGCGCCACCGTCTGGGTGCAGGACTACCAGTTACAACTGGTGCCGAAAATGCTGCGCATGCTGCGGCCGGATCTGACCATCGGTTTCTTCCTGCACATTCCGTTCCCGCCGGTCGAGCTGTTCATGCAGATGCCGTGGCGGACCGAGATCATCGAGGGTCTGCTCGGCGCGGATCTGATCGGTTTCCACCTCCCCGGCGGCGCGCAGAACTTCCTGTTCCTGGCGCGCCGGCTGGCGGGTCAGCCCACCTCGCGCGGCAATGTCGGGGTGCGCTCCAAGCTGGGCGTGGTGCAGGTCGGTTTCCGTACCGTGCGGGTCGGCGCGTTCCCGATCTCGATCGCCTCGGCCGAGCTCGACGAGCTCTCCCGGCGCAAGTCGGTCCGCGACCGGGCCGCGAAAATCCGTGCGGAGCTGGGTAATCCGAAGCACATCATGCTCGGTGTGGACCGGCTCGACTACACCAAGGGCATCGACATCCGGCTCAACGCGCTGGAGGAATTGCTGATCGAGCGCCGCATCGATCCGGCCGACACGGTGATGGTGCAGCTGGCCACTCCGAGCCGGGAGCGCGTCGAGTCCTACATTCAGATGCGCGGCGACATCGAACGCCAGGTGGGCCGGATCAACGGCGAGTTCGCCGAGGTCGGGCACCCGGTCGTGCACTATCTGCACCGGCCGATCGCACGGGACGAACTGATCGCGTTCTTCGTAGCCGCCGACGTCATGCTGGTGACGCCGCTGCGCGACGGCATGAACCTGGTCGCCAAGGAGTACGTGGCCTGTCACAGCGGCCTGAACGGCGCCCTGGTCCTGAGCGAATTCACCGGTGCGGCAGCCGAATTGCGGCAGTCCTACCTGTGTAACCCGCACGATCTGGACAGCGTGAAGGACGCCATCGTCTCCGCCATCGAGGACGAACGCGACACCAAACGCCGCCGGATGCGCTCGCTGCGGCGGCAGGTGCTGGCTCACGACGTGGACCGCTGGGCCCGCTCGTTCCTGGAGGCGCTGGCACAGGACCAGGTCGCGGGCAGCGCGCTGCTCACCGACGACGACGTCTACCCGGAGGACCGGACGCCGCGCCGGTAGGGCGTTCACAGGAACCTCCCAGCTGGGGTCCAGGGACTTCGCAGTAGGGGGGCGCAGGATGTAGGTCGTGACAGCATCGCGAAGCGATTCCGTGAGGGGTGGCGGTCGGGCGACGGGTGGGCCAGCTGCGTCCACGGAAAGCCCTGAGGCGAAGGTGCTGGTCGTCGACGACGAGCCGATGATCGTCGAACTCCTCGCCGTGAGCCTGCGCTACCAGGGGTTCGAGGTGGAGACCGCCGCCGATGGCGCGCAGGCGCTGGACAAGGCCCGGGTCTTCCGCCCGGACGCGCTGATCGTCGACGTGATGATGCCGGGCATGGACGGCTTCGGGCTGCTGCCCCGGCTGCGCGCCGACGGCATCACCGCGCCGGTGCTGTTCCTGACCGCGCGCGACGAGGTACAGGACAAGGTCGCCGGGCTGACCCTGGGCGCCGACGACTACATCACCAAGCCGTTCAGCTTGGAAGAGGTGGTGGCCCGGCTGCGGGTGGTGTTGCGCCGGGCCGGGCACAGCGCGCCGGAGCCGGCGAGCTCGCGACTCCGCTTCGAGGACATCGAATTGGACGACGACACCCACGAGGTGTGGAAGGCCGGCGAACCGGTTGCCCTGTCCCCCACCGAGTTCACGCTGCTGCGCTACTTCATGGTCAACGCGGGCACGGTGCTGAGCAAGCCGCGGATCCTGGATCACGTGTGGCGCTACGACTTCGGCGGCGAGGTCGGGGTGGTGGAGACCTACGTGTCGTATCTGCGCAAGAAGGTCGATACCGGTGAGCAGCGTTTGATTCACACCCTGCGCGGTGTCGGTTACGTGATGCGGAAGCCGCGCTGATGGGCCGGCGACAGGACGCCTCCCAGGGTGGACGGCTGCAGCGGGTGCGGCAGCGGGTTGGGCGGCGGTTCGGGTCGATTCCGTTGCGAATCACTTTGGTATTGGCGCTGGTTGCGTTGTCGGCGTTGGGTTTGCTTGCTTCGGGGGCGGCTGTCACTTCGGCTTTCGAGAAGTCGCTGCTCAGTCAGACCGATCAGCAGTTGCGCGAGGCCGGGATGTCGCGGGTGACCGTCGCACGTCCGGCGCTGCCCGCTCCGCTGGTCGATCAGCGCATGCCGCCGAGCCCGTTCTACATCGTCACCGAGAACACCAACGGCGCGGGCGCGCTCATCCTCAAACCGTTCGACGTCGAAGCCCGGCCGGACCTCACCCAGATCCATGGTCCGCGGGCGGCGACCATCGGCTCGCTCGACGACTCCCCCGTCCAGTGGCGCGCCCTCACCCTGCACGCCGGCGATACCACCACCACCGTGGCCGTGCCGCTGACGAAGAATGACGACACCATCAATCGACTCATCAAGTTGCAGTTGATGATCGGGGCCGTGGTGCTGGCCGTGCTCGCGGTGCTCGCCTACTTCGTCATCCAGCGCAGCCTGCGGCCACTGAGCCGGGTGGAGAATATCGCCGCCGCCATCGCCCGTGGCGACCTGTTCCGCCGAGTTCCGGTGCGCGGCACCAACACCGAGGTCGATCGCCTGTCCCAATCGCTGAACGGCATGCTCGCCCAGATTCAATCCGCCTTCGCCGCCACCGAAGCCTCCGAGGCGTCGGCACGCGAATCCGAAGCCACCATGCGACGTTTCGTCGCCGACGCCAGCCACGAACTCCGCACCCCGCTCACCACCATCCGCGGTTTTGCCGAGCTGTATCGCCAAACGGGGACGGCAGGAGGCGCAGCCGACGGGGTGGGTGAGCGCAGCGCCACCGACGATCCTGCCCGCTTCATGGGCCGCATCGAACACGAGGCGCAGCGCATGGGCTTGCTCGTCGAGGACCTGCTCATGCTGGCCCGCCTCGACGCCCAGCGGCCCCTCGAGCTCGGTCCCGTCGACCTGCTCACCCTCGCCAGCGATGCCGTCCACAATGCCCGCGCCCGCGCGGCGGCCGCCGATCCGGCGGGCCCGCGCCGCCGGATCGAGCTCGAAATCCATTCGGGTGAGGGCACATTGGAAATCACCGGCGACGAGATGCGGCTCCGTCAGGTGCTGGCGAACCTCGTCGACAACGCGCTCACCCACACCCCGAGCGACGCCGCGGTCACCGTCCATCTGACTCCGGAGTCCAACGAGGTGCTGCTCCGAGTCGCCGACACCGGCCCGGGTCTCCCCGCCGATCAGGCCGCCCGCGTCTTCGAGCGCTTCTATCGCACCGACACTTCACGCACGCGCACCAGCGGCGGCACGGGCCTGGGCCTGTCCATCGTGCAAGCTCTCGTCGCCGCGCACCGCGGCAAAGTCACCGTCGACAGCGTCGAGGGCGAAGGCACCACCTTCACCGTCCGTCTCCCCCGGGAGAACGCCTGAGGGATGCAGGGCGTGGTCAGATCGGGTCGACGTCCGCCACCAGCCAGCGGTCGTTGTCGTTCTCGAGCTTGACCCGCAGGCGGCTCGAGTCGAAGGTGCCCTTGGATGGATCCTTGCCGATGCTCTTCTGGTTGAGGAAGATCATGACCTCGGCCCTGTCCGCATCGGCGGAGATGATGCCGCTTTCGATAACGGTCGCCGTAACGGCCAATTCCTTTTCCTTGGCGCCGGGGGCGAGGACGGTTTGGGTGACCTTGGTCCAGTCTTCCTGGAAGTCCGAGGTCATGTCTTCCATGACCTTGGGCATCTGGGTGTCGATGGTCCGGAAGTTGTAGCCGAACATGCCCTGGACCGCGCGGCGGGCGACCACCAGCGACTCGTCGCGGGCGGTATCGGCCTGGCTGTCGCGCCACCAGCCGTAACCGGTCCAGGAGGCGGCGCCGGCACTGAGGACCAGCAGCAACGAGGCGACGAGCACGATCAGCCGGCCACTCAATTTCGTGGTCATACCACCATCTCCATCGACGTTGCCGTGAAACCGTTGTCGCCGCGGGCGATGGTCACCTTGAACCGGTACTGCCGCTGCTGCTGACCTTCCGCGCCCACGTTGGTGACGATTTGCTTCACCGCGACGAGCACGATCGCCGAATGCTCATCCGAACTCTGCAGGGCCGCTTCGATGATCTCACCCTTCGCGTTGACCTGCGCCTTCTTCACGATGGCGGCGTAATCGTCCTTGCGCGTGGTGTATTCGTTCTTCAGATCGCCGGAGGTCACCGCGAGCACGCGGTTGATGTCGTCCGGCGCGGTGTCGGCGCTGATGTTGGTGATGTTCAGCATCGCCTGCTTGGCCGCCTGGACATAGTCCGCGCCCATGGCTTGCTGGTCGGCGATATTGTTGCGCTGGACCGTCATCCAGACGGTCGCCGACACCAGAGCCACGCTCAGCACGAGCGCCGCCGCCGCGAGGATCCAGGACCGCCGCGACGGTGTGCCGTCGTCGGCGGCCGCATCCGAATCGCCTTCGGCCGCATCCGAATCAGCTTCGGCCGCTGCCGGTTTCGGCTCATCATCGGCCGGGGATTCGTCCGGTTCCTTCGTGGACTCCGCCTTCTTCGTGAGCTCCACTGTCGCGGTCTCGCTGATCACGGGATCGGCCTCGAGCTGCACCGTGCCGGCGGACTCGGCGGATTCCTCGGACTCGACCTGCTCGGTCACTGTCTCTGGCAGCGCCGCTTCCTTGGCCGCCTCGGCGGGCTCGGCTTCCTTCATCGCATCTGCTCCTGAACCATTGCTGTCAGACTTGCCGGAACTACGCCGGAGCCATCGCTTCCGATATTAGCGATTCGGTAGCTACGACCGTCTTGTCCCAAAATTGTTCCGGTACCCGGATCGTACGGACGGATCTCCACCGACGCGGGCCGGACCCCATCCGGTTCGCCAATGGGCTCGCCCGACGGGGTCACCGGATTGGGCGGGCCGGTCTGCGGGTTGTCGCCCAGAGGCAGGTAGCCCTGCGGGTCACGGCACAATTCCGGGGTGGGTGCGCGCTTGCCCGGGAATTCCATACACGGCGTATTGCGAATGCCGCGGACATCGAACGGCGCGTTCTGCGCAATCCTGCAGTACAAGCCGCCGGGGGTCGGGGGTGCGTCCCGAAGGGCGGGCGAGCGGCGCTCTTCAGCGGTGAGGAAGCCGGTGGTGCAGCCCTGCGGATCGTTGACGCCGACCTTGAAGTCGACCTTCGCCCCGTATTCCAGCGGTCCGCTGGTGGCCGCCGTCAGCAGCGCGGCGACCAGCGGCGGAAAGGTAACCAGCAGCTGTTCGACGCCCGGGTCGTACAGGTAGGTGACCTGGCCGATGCTCATGAGATTGCGCGCCAGCATGGGCAGGGTCGGATTCAGATCCTGGAACAGCTGAGTGGCGCTGGCGGCGGCCCCGGGCGTCTTGTCGATGACATTGCGCAAGGCCGGATCGTGTTCCCGCAGCTGATCGGTGAGCGTGGCCAGATCCTGGGTCCACGACCGAATGGCGGTATCGGAGTCGATCTGGGTGTCGAGCAGCGGTCCGATCTTGTCGATCAGGTCCTTGGTGACCTCGGTGTTGTCCTTCGCCTCCTGCACCAGCAGGGCCGCGGAGTCGATGAACTTCTGCAAGTCCGGTCCGGCGCCGTTGAAAGCCGTGAACGCGTCGTCGATGACCTGGCGCAGTTTGGTGTCGGCCACGCTGTTCAGCAGCCGGTCGGTCTGGTCGAGCAAGGTACCGACATCCTGTGGCAGCTTGGTGCGCTCGACCGGGACCACCGAACCGTCGGACAGGTTGCCGCCCTTGGGTTTTTCGGCCGGCACCAGATCCACGTACTGCTCGCCGATCGCCGAGACGCTGCGCACCCAGGCATCGACATCGGCCGGAATCTTGTAATCGCTGTCGATGGACAGGTGGGCGTCGACGCCCTCGGGGGTGAGCCGGACCTCTTCCACCTTGCCGACATTGGTCCCGCGATAGGACACGTTCGAGCTCTCGTAGAGCCCGCCGGTGGCCGCCAGTTTCACCGTTACGTCATAGCGGCCGATCCCGGCCATCGCGGGAATGCCGACGTACCTCCCGCCCATCACCGAAAGACCGATGACGGTCAGGACGGAGAAGATGATGAGCTGAATCTTGACGAAACGGGAGAGTTTCACTTCCCACTCCCTTCGGGAACGGTGATGCCCGGAATGGCGGGAAGTCCGGGAATCGGGCCCAGCCCAGGCAGACTCGGCTGCTGCGGGTTCTCTGCCTTCGGCTCGCGCATCGGCGCCGTGGTCGGATCGATCGGATCACCGTCGGTGCCGCCGGCCTGGCCGAGCACCCCTTCCACACCCGCGTAGCGCTTGCCCAGCGGGGTGCCGGTGAGGAAGTTCTTCGACAGCCGCTCGGAGGTGAGGTCGTAGGTGATCTTCACATTGAGGTAGTCGCCGCGTACCGCGCCGTCCATGTGGTGCATCGAGAACGGGAAGGTCAGCAGCATCCCGAGCGTCGTACTGAGATGGTTTCCGGTATTGGCGACCTCGTCCAGCAACGGCCACAGGTTCGCCAGGTCGGTGGTGAGGTTGTCGCCACCGTTGTCGACGATCCTCGACACCACATCGCTGAGCCCGCCGAGAGCGGTGAGGGTTTGCGTGATGGTCTCGCGCCGGTCGGCGAGCACGGTCAGCGCCGGATGGATGTTCTCGATCGCGGAGGCCAGCTGATCCTGTTGCCGGGCAAGGATTCCCGAGAACCGGTCCAGTCCGCTCATGGCGGCGATGATGTCCTTGGTCTGGGTATCCAGGGTGCCGATCAGGGTGTTCAGCTGCGGCAGCAGATCGCGGATGGCGTCGGTGTTGCCGACCAGGGCCTTGTTCAGTTCGCCGGTGATGTTCTGCAACTGGCTGATACCGCCGCCGTTGAGCACCACCGACAGTGAGGACAGCACTTGCTCGGTGGTGGGGAACGCGCCCGCCCGCTCCAGCGGAATCAGGCCACCGGGCTGCAAACGACCCTGGGCCGCGACATCTTTCGGCGCGGCCAACTCCACGTGGTTGCTGCCGAGCAGACTGGTCTGCCCGATCTTGGCGGTGGCATTGGCCGGTAGCGTCACATCTTTTTCGAGGCTCACGGTCACCAGCGCATGCCAGCCCTCCACCTCGATCCCGGTGACGGTGCCGACGGTCACATCATTGACGCGGACCGGCGAATTACGGTTCAGCGTCGTGACATTCGGCATCTGGATCTTGACTTCCCAGGCGCCTTCGCCGGTGCCCTTGGCGCCCGGCAACGGGAGCGAGTTCAGGCCGTCCCATTGGCAACCGGTGGCGCCGAGGGCGATCGCGAGTCCGATCGCCAAGCCGGCTACGCGTTTACGACCACGGATGGTCTTCATCAGTTGTCTCCCGGAAGGGCAAGTTCGGCAAGGCTTTCGGGCACGGAGACTTCGCCACCCATGCGCGCCCCCACCTCCGGGGTGCTGGGGATCAGCTGCTCCGGGTAGGCAGTCGCATTAGAGCCCGGGTTGAGCATCAACGGCGGGTAGTTCATCGCCAGGTTCTGCAGCACCGGTCCCAGCATCTGGGCGCACAGGTCCGCGCTCTTGTCGGCCTCGTTGGCACCCAGCGCCTCGACCGAACCGCACAGGAAGCTGACCGGATTGGCGAAGTTGGTGAGCACGGGGTAGCCACCGAGGCTGCCCTGGGCGGGGTTGTAGATCTGGTAGAAGTTCGTCAAGGCGGTCGGGCCGGAATGCAGTACTCGCTCGACCTCGGGTCGCTTGTCCACCAGCAGTTGGGTGACGTCGGTCAACCGTTGCAGACCCTCGGTCAACGCGCCGCCGCGGTCCTCGATGAAGCGCTGCACATCGGCAACGGCGATATCCAGGTTGTCCAGCCCCGCACCGAGATCGGTCGAGACTCCGGCCAGCACCGACGACACCGAAGCCAGGCGGCCACCGAACTGCACGATCTGATCGTTGCTCTTGGACAGCACGTCCACGAACTGCTGCAGATTGCGGATAGTGGCGAAAAGGTCGGTACGTCCATCCGACAGGGTGTTCAACGCACCGGACAGTTCCCGCAGCGTGTCGCGGAAGGCTTGGCCGTTGCCGTCGAGATTGTCGGCGGCGGTGTCGATGAAACGGCCGAACGACCCCTGCTCGTCCGTGCCGACCGGACCGAGACTGGTTGCCAGCTTGGACAATTCGGTCTTGATGTCGTCCCATTCGACCGGGATGGCGGTGCGCTGGATCGGGATGGTCGCGCCGTCGCTCATCTTCGGCCCACCGGTGTAGGCGGGGGCCAACTGGATGAACCGTGCCGACACCAGCGACGGCGATACGATCACGGCCTTGGCCTCGGCGGGCAGATCGATGCCGCGGTCGACCGTCATCTTCACCGTCACCTGCTCCGGGCCGGGTTCGACGGAATCGATGGTGCCTACCTGCACGCCGAGTACCCGGATCTCGTCACCGACGTACAGGCCGCTGGTGGACGGGAAATGCGCGGTGATCTGTTTGGTGCCGACGCGGGTCACCGCCGAGTATCCGACGAAGGCCACTATCGCCACCAAGGCCACGAGCGCGACAACTCGCGTCCAACGAGGCAAATTTCCCACGTTTTTCAGAGCGTTCATTTACCTGGCTCCGTTTCTGCCGGGTAAAGGCCTGGGGCCCGATGGTTTCCGTTGTCGAGGTAGGACCTCAGGTCAGCGGGCAGATGCTCCGGCCAGACCAGGGCGTCGACCAGGGGCTGCAGGCCTTTACTTGTCGCATTGACGATGTACGACTGGAAGTACGGGCCACTGCCGACCTGCTCGCCCAGCGCCGCCGCATACGGGCCGAGCGCGTCGAGCGCGTCGGACAGGTTCTGCTTGTTGCGCTGGAGCAGACCCAGCACCGAATTCAGGCGGTCCAGTGCGGGTTTGAGCTGCGCCTCGTTGTCGTTGACGAATCCGGTGATCTGCTGGGCGAGACTGTTGACGTAGGTGATCAACTGTCCGATCGCGGCCCGGCGGGCGTCGAGTTCGCCGAGGAGTTGATTGCCGTCGACGAGCAGAGCACTGATCTTCGCCGCCCGATCGGAGAGCACCTTGGTCACGCCTTGCGCCTTGCCCAGCAATTCGGTGAGCGCCTGATCCCGAGTATTGATGCTGCGAGAAAGCGCGGAAACGCCCTCCAGCGCGGACCGCAGCGGCGCCGGGGTATCGGCGAAGGTCGCCGACAACGCGTCCAGGGTCGTGTTGACCTGGTTCATGTCGAGCCCGTGCACGGTGGTGGCGAGTTCGCTGAGCGCCTCGTTGAGCGAGTAGGGAGAAGTGGTGCGCTCCAAGGGAATCGGATCGTACTTTCGCATCGTGCCGTTGCCCAGCGGGGTCACCTCGAGCGACTTGCGCCCCAGCACCGTATTCGTCTTGATGGCCGCTGTGGTCTTCGTCCCCAGCACGATGTTCTCGTCGAGGTTGAAGCGCACGAGCACCTTGGCGCCGTCGAGGCTGACCTCTTCGACCCGACCGGATCGCACACCGGCGACCTGTACGTGATCGCCGGGCACCAGACCGCCCGCGTCACCGAAGTACGCCGAGTATCCGACGCCGGAGGCGATGAAGGGCAGTCGATCGAACTGCAGGGACGCCAGCGAGATAGCCACGGCCAGGACGATGCCCACGATGCCCATATTGATCAGGGGCGAGCGATTCTCGTTCACTTCTCGCACCTTCCGGTGGTCTGCGCGCCCGGCAGCTTGACGAGCAGCGGCTTGCCATCCGGACCGTCGACCAGCAGGTCCGTACCGCACACGAAGGTGTTGAGGAACGACCCGTAGGAACCGATACGAACCAGCTTCTTGTAGGCGTCCGGCAGATTCTGGATGATCCACTCGATCTCGGCGGACTGGTCGTCCACCTGCTGCGAGACGCGACCGAGTTGGTTGAAGGTGGCCTTCAGGTCCGGTCGCGCCTGCATCAGCAGTTCGGTCAGGTCGCCGGTGGCTCCGGCCAGCCGCGGAATCGCGTCGCCGATCGGATCCTTGTCGGCGGCCAATCCGCTGACCAGGCGCTGCAGTTCATCGAGTGTGGTGCCGAACTGCTGATCACGATCGTCGATGGTGGTCAGCACGGTCTTCAGGTTCTCGATCACGCTGCCGATCAAGGCATCTCGTTCGGCGAGCGTCTTGCCGAACGAGCCGGAACTGTTGAGCAGCGACACCAGCGTGCCGCCCTGGCCTTGGAAGATCTGCAGCAGCGCCTCGGTCAGATCATTGACCTGCGCCGGGTCCAGGCCGCGCAGCAGCGGTTTGAACCCGCCGAGCAGCATGTCCAGATCCAAGGCCGGCTTGGTGCGATCGGTGCCGATGGTGGACCCTTCGCGCTGCACCTCGGAGGTGCCCGGCCCTTCCAGCAGTTCCATGTACCGATCGCCGACGAGATTCTCGTAGCGGATCGCCACCTTGGTACTGGCGTAGAGCTTGTACTTGCGATCGACATCGAACTCGACGTGCGCGAGGTTGTCCTTGCCGACCGAGACCTCGTTGACCGTGCCGACCGGCACACCGGCGATGCGCACCTTGGCGCCGGGCAGCATGCCCGACGAGCTGGTGAACACCGCGCGGTAGCCATTCTCCATCGAGAAGCGCATTTGGCTGAAGATCACGCCGAGCATGCCCAGCACCAGCACCATGACAAGGGTGAACAGGCCGAGCTTGACGGTTACCGCGCGCGGTTTGAGCGCCATATCATTTCACCCCCGGAAGTCCGGCGAACAGCAGCTGGAACACGGTGGAGTCCAGGTTCGGCCTGGTCTCCGGCGTCCACACCCGACCTTCCGAGGTATCGGTGACCAGGTACGGGTGGATCTGTCCGGGCTGATGGTCGAGCGTTCCCTCGCAGTGCGGGCCGCCGGTGGCGTTCACCTTCGGTAGATCCTCCGGGTACTTGTAGGGCTCGCCGGCGGGCATGATGCTGGCGTTGAACGAGACCGCCGGGTACCGGCCACCGAAGATCGAGCCGTAGATCGGCATCATCTGGCCGAGGCCGACAACGGTGCAGTAGACCGCGGATCGGTACTCGTACAGCGTCCCGGTGGTGGCCGTCAGTAGTGAAAGCGCTTCCACCAGTGGCGATTCGGTTTCGTTCAGAATCGGGGTGGCGGTGTCGGCCAGCCCGATGAGGTTGCTCAGCAACAAATCGAGCTGCTGGGCGGACTCCGAGATGGTGGCGCTGGTGACGACCGTGTTGTCGGTGGTGCGCAGCAGATCCGGCACGGTGTCGGCGTACAGGCCGGTCACCTGCGCGGTCTTGTCCAGGTCCTGCTGCAAGGTGGGCAGCATCGGGTTGATCTCGCGCAGGAACGCGTCACTGTCGACGAGCAGCTTCCCGAGCTTCTCGCCACGCCCTTCCAGCGCCGAGCCGAGCGCGGTCAGCGTGGCGTTCAGCTTCTCCGGCTCCACCTTCTGCAGCACATCGTTGAGATGCTGGAAAATCGTATTGAATTCGACGGTCACCGATTTGGCCGCCACGAGCGCGCCCGGCTTCAACGATTCACGCGATGGTGATTCCGGGGCGACGAAGTTGATGTATTTCGCGCCGAAGACGGTGGTGGACCGAATATCGACCAGGGCGTTGGCCGGCACCAGTTTCAACTGGTCCGGATCCATCGCGAGTTCGATGTCGGCACCGTTCGCGGTCTCCTTGATCCCGGCCACCCGGCCGATTTCCACGCCGCGGATTTTCACCTTGGCGTCCGGATCGAGCACCAGACCGGCGCGCGGCGCGGCGACGGTCACCTTGGCGGTGGAGGTGAATCCGCCGAGGAAGCTGACCAGGCAAAAGGTCACGATCAGGACCAGGCTGAGAATGAAGCCGAGCCCGATCAGTTTGATGAACCAGCCTTGTTCGACAGTTCTTGTGGGTCTTGTTGTCACGATGTCCCGCCCCTAGCCGGAGAGATGGAAATTGCCGGAGGTGCCGTAGATGGCCAGCGACATCAGCAGTGTCACCGTGACCACGGTGACCAGCGAGGCCCGAACCGCGTTCCCCACCGCGATTCCCACACCGACCGGTCCGCCCGCGGCGTGATAGCCGTAGTAGGTGTGGATCATCATGACCGCGATCGCCATGATGATCGCCTGCCCGAACGACCAGAGGATGTCGCTGGGAATCAGGAAGGTCGAGAAGTAGTGGTCGTACACGCCGGCCGACTGCCCGTAGATCACCACGGTCGCGAAACGACTGGCGACGAACGAGGCGATGACGGCCAGAGAATAGAGCGGAATGATGGCGATCATGCCCGCGAGGATCCGGGTGCCGACCAGGAAGGGCACCGGACGGATGGCCATGACCTCGAGCGCGTCGATCTCCTCGGCGACCCGCATGGCGCCCAATTGCGCTGTCGAGCCGGCGCCGATAGTGGCGGCCAAGCCGATGCCGGAGATCACCGGGGCGGCGATGCGCACGTTGATGAAGGCGGCGAAGAAGCCGGTCAGCGCCTCGACGCCGATATTGCCCAGCGAGCTGTAGCCCTGCACCGCGATGGTGCCGCCGGCCGCCAGGGTCAGGAAGCCGACGATCACGACGGTGCCGCCGA
Source organism: Nocardia sp. XZ_19_385 (assembly GCF_015355755.1). NCBI lineage: Bacteria > Bacillati > Actinomycetota > Actinomycetes > Mycobacteriales > Nocardiaceae > Nocardia > Nocardia sp. XZ_19_385. The sequence goes on along the minus strand of NZ_JACVEE010000002.1, from coordinate 1,630,241 downwards.
TTACGGCGAGAGCGCCTGTGCCCATGGAGATTTCGGCGATTAGTCGGATGGTCTCGGCGCGGTAGTGCAGGAATGCCCGCGGCACCGAGCCGATCGACTGGCCATAGAACAGCGCGTGCTTGCCCACCGAGTCGAAACCATCGGACATCCGGCGCACCCGCCGGACGAAACGGGGGAAACGGGAATTGATTACAAAGGCCATGTGATCACCGCGCCGCGAATTTGATGCTGACCGCGGTGGCCACCACGTTGATGACGAACAGGGCCATGAAGGCGAAGACCACGGTCTGGTTGACCGCGTCGCCGACGCTCTTGGGTCCGCCCTTGACGTTCAGCCCGAGGTAACAGGCGACCAGTCCGGCGACGAGGCCGAACAGCGCGGCCTTGATCTCGGCGATGATGAGTTCGGGCAGTTTGGTCAGCAGCGTGATGCCGTTGACGAACGCACCCGGATTGACGTCCTGCAGGAAGACCGAGAACAGGAAGCCGCCGAGGATGCCGACGGTGCAGACGAGTCCGTTGAGCAGCGCCGCCACGAACATGGAGGCGAGTACGCGGGGCACCACCAGGCGCTGTACCGGGTCGATGCCCAGCACGCGCATGGCGTCGATCTCCTCGCGAATGGTGCGCGCGCCCAGATCCGCGCAGATCGCGGTGGCGCCGGCGCCGGCCACGACGAGCACGGTGACCATCGGCCCGATCTGAGTGACCGCACCGAAGGCCGCGGCCGCACCGGCGAGGTCGGCCGCGCCGATCTCGCGCAGCAGGATGTTGAGCGTGAAGATCACCAGCACCGTGAACGGAATCGCCACGAACAGGGTGGGGAAAATGGAAACTCGGGTGATGAACCAGGCTTGATCGACGAATTCGCGCCGCTGGAATGGTGGCCGCACCGTGGCGCGGGCGGCAGCGGCGGTGAGCTCGAAGAACCCCCCGACTGCCCGCAACGGTACGGCGAGGACATCATTCATTCCTGCGATTCCTCCTGCGCGGCAAGGACGTCGTGCATCCGCGATCCTCCTTGCTCAACGTGCTCGTGTTGCTGACGGCACGGCCCCACCCGGGAGCCGCATCGCTCGGAACGATTAGAACATGTTCACTTAATAGCCGTGAGGTTTTGGTCACTTTTGAACTGCGCTTATCCCCGGAATCAGCCTATGTATTTGCAACGTGTGTCAGTTTTGTCTGCTTAAGGCCTTGTGAGCCGTCACACACATCGACACCCATGTCTAACAAAGTCGAGTGCGGTGATCAACGTTTGTGCTTCAGCCCAACTCGCGCAGCGCGGGGCCCGCGGAGAAAGTCTGGTCGGCGGGACGATCGGCGAAATAGCCGCCGAGGGTCGCCGCGAGGTCGTCGGCGGCCCACTGATCGCCACTCGCGTCGAAGCGCTGCTCCACCACCGGGGCGGCCATCAGCGCCACCATCGGCCCGTAGACCACGAACAACTGACCGCTCACCTGCTCGGCCGCGGGCGCTGCCAGGAAGGCGACCAACCGGGCCACATGATCCGGCGAGAGCGGATCCACCGATCCTTCCGGAGCCTCGGTGAACACGGCCTCGGTCATCGCGGTGCGCGCGCGGGGCGCGATCGCGTTGGCGCGCACGCCGTATTGGGCCAGCGCTCGCGCGGCCGTCAGGGTCAGCGCGGTGATACCCGCCTTGGCGGCACCGTAATTGGCCTGACCCGCCGGGCCCAGCAGGCCCGCCTCCGAGGAGGTGTTGATCAGGCGGCCGTAGACCGGAGCGCCCGCCTCCTTGGACTTGGCGCGCCAATAGGCCGCGGCATTGCGGGTCAGCAGGAAGTGCCCGCGCAGGTGTACGGCGACGACCGCGTCGAACTCCTCGTCGGACATGTTGAACAACATCTTGTCGCGGGTGATGCCCGCGTTGTTCACCACGATGTCGACGCTGCCGAAGGATTCTTGCGCGGTGCGGAGCAGCGCGTCGGCGGTGCTCCGCTCGGCGATGCTGCCCGCGACGAACTCCGCTTTCGCGCCCAAAGCCCTTATCTCGGCGAGGGTTTCGGCGACGGCCGGGCTCTCGGCGAGATCGTTGACCACCACTGCGGCGCCCGCGGCGGCCAAGGCGAGCGCCTCGGCCTTACCCAGTCCGGCGCCGGACCCGGTGACGATCGCTACTTTGCCGGCCAAGTTAAGTTCACTCACCGGGCCGACTCTAGAACGTGTTCCTGTTACGTGGCAAGCATCGATCAGATGAGCTTCAGCGCCGCCTTCGGGCACTGCGCCACGGCGTCCTTGACATCCTCGAGCTGGTCGGCCGGTACGTCGTCCACCTGAACGTGCAGCTGATCCTCGTCATCGAGTTCGAACACGTCGGGAGCGAATCCGACACAGATTCCGTTGGCCTCGCACTGGTCGAAATCGACTGCGACCTTCATGGTTACTCCTTACATCGGGCCTGGCCCGAAGCCTACAAGCGATGACGGCGGGCTGTGCCGCCATCGAGGGGATCGGAACTCAATACTGGAACATGTTTCAGTCCATATGCAATCATCGGTCTTACTAGATTCGAACGAAGGCTGAGGTACTGCCATGCGCATTGCGTACACGCAGCAGCAGGAGGAGCTCCGCGCCGAACTGCGCGACTACTTCGCGCGGCTGATCACACCGGAGCGCCGGGCGGCGCTGAGCTCCACCACCGGTGAGTACGGCGAGGGCAACGTCTACCGCGAAGTCGTCCAGCAGATGGGCAAGGACGGCTGGCTCACCATGGCCTGGCCCAAAGAGTACGGCGGGCAAGACCGGACCACCATGGATCAGTTGATCTTCACCGACGAAGCCGCCATCGCGGGCGCTCCGGTGCCGTTCCTGACCATCAACTCCGTCGCGCCGACGATCATGCACTACGGCACCGAGGAGCAGAAGAAGTTCTTCCTGCCCAAGATCGCCGCGGGCGAATTGCATTTCGCCATCGGCTATTCCGAGCCGGGCTCGGGTACCGACCTGGCCAGCCTGCGCACCTCCGCGGTGCGCGACGGCGACGATTACGTCATCAACGGCCAGAAGATGTGGACCAGTCTCATCGCCTACGCCGACTACGTGTGGCTGGCCGTGCGTACCGACCCGGCCGCGAAGAAGCACAAGGGCATCAGCATGCTCATCGTGCCGACCGACGCCGAGGGCTTCTCCTGGACGCCGGTGCACACCATGGCCGGCCCCGACACCAGCGCCACCTACTACCAGGACGTGCGCGTCCCGGTGAGCTCGCTGGTCGGCCCGGAGAACGGCGGCTGGTCGCTGGTCACCAACCAGCTCAACCACGAGCGGGTCGCACTCACCTCCGCCGGACCGCTGCTGGTCGCGTTGAACCAGACCATCGAGTGGGCGCGGGATACCAAGGCCGCCAACGGGAATCGGGTCATCGACCAGGAATGGGTGCAGATCAACCTGGCCAAGGTGTACGCCAAGGTGGAATACCTGAAGCTGCTGAACTGGCAGGTCGCCAGCGGCGCCGACCACGGCGGCGAGGCCGCGCCGAAGATGTGGGACGCCTCCACCTGCAAGGTCTACGGCACCGAACTCGCCACCGAGGCCTATCGCCTGCTGATGGAAATCCTCGGCCCGCAGGCCTACCTGCGCCAGGAATCCCCCGGCGCCGAACTGCGCGGCCGCCTGGAGCGCTTCCACCGGGCCGCGCTGATCCTGACCTTCGGCGGCGGCACCAACGAAGTCCAGCGCGACATCATCGCCATGACCGCGCTGCGCCAGCCGGCCTCCGCGCGCTGAGAACAGGGGTATACCAATGGATTTCACTCCCACCGAAGCCCAGAACGACCTGGCCGGCCTGACTGCGGAGGTGTGCGGCAAGCTGGTCACCGCCGACCGGCTGCGCGCGCTCGATACCGAAGGCCGCTACGACGAGCCGCTGTGGAACTCCCTCGCCGAGACCGGCGTGCTGGCCGCCGCGCTGCCGGAAGCCCTGGGCGGCGGCGATTTCGGCATCCTGGAGCAGACCGCGGTACTGCGTGAACTCGGCAAAGCCGTTGCGGCAGTGCCGTATCTGTCCTCCATCGTGGTCGGCGCGGGCGTGCTCGCCGCGTATGGTTCCGCGGCACAGCGGGAATGGGTCGGCAAGGCCGCGTCGGGCGAGGTCATCCTGACTGCCGCGCTGTCGGAAGAACACAATTGGGAGCCCGCCAAGCCCACCACTGTCGCGCGCGAGGCGGACGGCGGCTGGCGGCTGGTCGGCAACAAGACCACCGTTCCCTACGCGGATCGCGCCGCTCGGATCCTGGTGCCCGCCACCGTTTCCGGTGCGCCGGCGCTGTTCCTGGTCGATCCCGCCGATGCCTCGGTGAAGGTAACCGGGCAGCGCGTGGTCGACTTCAGCGCCGAGTTCGAGGTCGAATTGCACGACACCCCGGCCGAATTGGTCGGCACGGTGGAGTCCGGCGCGGAGATCCTGGACTGGATCCTCACCCGGGCCTGGATCGGCCTGGCCGCCCAGCAGCTCGGCACCCTGGAGAAGTCACTGGAGCTGGTCGCCGACTACGCCCGGGAACGCGAACAGTTCGGCAAGCCGATCGGCGCCTTCCAAGCCGTCGCTCAGCGCCTCGCCGACGCCTACATCGACATCCAGGGCCTGCGCCTCGCGGTCACCCAGGCCGCGTGGCGGCTGTCCGAAGGGCTGCCCAGCAGCGAGGCGGTGCACACCGCCAAGTTCTGGGCCGCCGATGCCGGCCACCGGGTCGCCCACACCGTTGTCCACGTGCACGGCGGCGTCGGCATCGACCGCGACCACATCGTGCACAACTACTTCACCGCGGCCAAGCACAACGAGTTCGCCCTGGGTGCGGGCACGGACCACCTGCGCGCCATCGGCGCGGCGCTGGCCAACCCGGCCTGATCCCTAGAACACGAAGCGGCCCGGCGGTTTTCACCGCCGGGCCGTTTCCGACTGTCAGACAGCCTGATTCATCGTGCCCAGCCAGCGCCGCTCGCTCCCCACCCGGCGAGCGATACCGGCCAAGCCACCCAGAATCAAGCGCTGTAGCCCGGCGGGAATGCCGCCGAGGTAGCCGTCCTGGTAGTCCCACAGCAGCCCCAGCGCGAGCGGGTTGCGCGGAATACCGCCTTTCGTGGTTTTGCCGGCCGCGTCCAGTGCGTGCCAGAGCCGGAACATGTCCCAGTGCCGCAGCGGCGGCCGGATCTCGTGGTCGATGATCGTTCCCGCCTCCTCACACCAGAATTCGTGCACCACCCCCGCGGCCGCCGCGGCCGTGCCGCCCGGTCCCACCATCAGTTCCGTGCCGTCGATGCGGAACCGGAGCCGCCCGCGCCGAACGGTCCAGGTTTCGGCCAGCACCGGGTGCCAGTGCGGCCCAGCCTGACGGCCTGCGGGCAATTCGTGCTCGAGCCGGAGGTAGCGGCCGCGCTCGTCCACACCTTCCTCGACGAAGGTGACGCGGTGGCCATTGCGGAATGTGAGGGACCGGCTCTCCATGGGCTCCAATATGAAGGTAACCTTTGTATTGTGTCAATAGCCGCCGACCCGCCTATCACCCTGTTGAAGCTGCTCGTCCAGACCACACGCACCTTCGAAGACGAGCTCAACAGCCGATTGCACGCCGACCTGCACGGCGACTTGCGCCCCGCGCACTACGCGGTCTTCCGCTACCTCGACCCGGCGGGTTCGCGGATCAGCGCCCTCGCCGAAGCCGCGGGCATGACCCAGCAGTCGATGGGTGAATTGATCACCCACCTGGAGCGCTGCGGGTACGTCGAGCGTCGTGTCGACCCGGCCGACCGCCGCGGCCGCCTCGTCGTCCTCACCGAGTCCGGCGAGACCGCCCTCCGGGTGGCCGCGGGCCACATTCGGTCGATCGAGAAACAGCTGACCCGCACCCTCGGCGCCGATGGCCTGGCCACCCTCCGCGACCTGCTCGCCCGAACCGGCGAAAGCCTTTCCGGCACCGCCGATCCCGCCAACTCGGCCGTGCCTTCCTAACCGGGGTGCGAGGTCAGATAACCCTGAAGCGTGGGAGCGATGTCGGCAATGAGCTGATCGGGAGTCATCGCGACAACCGGCGGCAGCTGCAGGACATAGCGGCAGAGCGCCAGGCCGAGCAGCTGACTTGCGATGAGTCCGCTGCGCCGGGGCGCGTCGGCGGGGTCGCCGTAGCGCAGGACGGCGGGCAGCACCTGTTCGGCGAAGACAGCGCGGGCGCGGTCGGCGAGCGCGTCGTCGGTGATGGCGGCACGGAGCAGGGTGAGCATGACCTCGTTGCCCGGCGGTTCTTCCCAGACCGCCAGGAAGCGATGAATCAGCAACTCGCCCAGGCTGTCCGGAGCGGCCGCCGACAGGTCGGGCAGCTCCAGAGCGATGTCGACGGCGGCCGCGAACAGGCCGTCCTTGTTGCCGAAGTAGCGCATGACCATGGACGGGTCGATCTCGGCGTCCGCGGCGATCGCGCGCACCGTCGCCTTGCGAAAGCCTTCGGCGGCGAAACGCGCCCGGGCAGCTTCCAAGATCTTCGCGCGCGTGGCATCCGAGCGGCGCGCAGGGGTTTCGTCAGGCTCGACAGTCACGCCAACGAGTGTAGGCCAACACCCGTTCACTTCCCCAGCCGACCGGCCTACCGTTCAAGCCAACAAGCGTTGGCTGGATCGACTAGTCGAGGGCGCCAACACTTCTCGCGCCGCCGTCGTGCACGCCCGGACCTTGGAGGTGCTCGAAGAAATCGGCCTCGCCGACGAACTGATCGGCCGCGGGATCGTGGTGCCGACCTGGACGAGGCTCCCGAGCACCCGGCAGCCGAGGACATCCAGTCGATCCTCGACAAGCGCGGCCCCGGCGGGGACGTGAAAGTCACCGAGGTGCTGTGGTGCTCGCGTTTCCGGGTACACCACCGGGTCGCCGATCGGTACCGCTCGGGCCGGATCCTGCTGGCCGGCGACGCCGCCCAGTCCCGCTGATCCACTCCCCCAACAGCTTCGCCTACTGCGCGGCGATTTCCGCGGGGTGGCGGTAGCCCTCGCCGAAGTTGACCGCGCGCTGCGCGTTCGCCAACGCCGTCACCACACACGTACCGAACGCCCCATGACGATCGAACAGGGTCGCGCTACCCACGGCCACGCCGTCCGCGCTGATGTGGTTGTCGGCCTCCAGGCCGATCTCCAGCCCCTCCGACGGACGGGCCAGCGCGATGGTCAGGTCGGCGTTGATGAAGCCGACGCCCTCGCTGCCCCAGTTCGTGAGCAGACTGGTCGACTCACCGATGATGGCCGCACCGACGAACGAGGACGGCGCCTCGCCCAGGACCGCGGAAATCGGTGTCTGCCACATCTTCTTGTGGCCGTCGTTCTGATGGTCCCGGATGCGATTGGTCCAGCCGTCGGCGCTGTCGCTGCTGTTCCACCACGGGACGCTCAGGCCGTCGGCGGGCGGGACGTCCGGCGGCTGCGGCGCCTCGGCGCGGGTCCAGCGCTCCCCCGGCGGCTGCTCGGACTGCTTCAGGAAGATCGCGGTCGCGCGCGCCATGTCCTGCCCGTCCTGCTGCAGGACCGCGTCGGCCACCACGATCCGGTTGCCTTCACGCACCACCTTGGTCACCACGGTGGCCGTCTTCTTCAGCGGCGGCCGGAACATGTCGACCGTCAGCCGCGACGGCAGGAAGCCCTCCGGACAGAACTGGCTCTCCAGCTCCCGGGCCAGCAGACCACAGACGGCCGGTCCGTTGATCATGGTGGGCGACCAGGCGCTCTGCGCGAACGGCAGCGGTTCGAAACCATCCGAGGTGGCCTCGAAGAAAGCCAGCGGCGGCAACTCTTCCATTTTCGTTCTCCAGTTCCGGGCGGCGAAAAAGCGGCAAGGGCTGCCGCTCACGCGACAGCCCTTGTCCGGTGATACTTAGCCGAACTTACTTGCTGCTGGCATCGGCATGCTCGTCGGCCGGGCGCGACTCGGTCTGCTCCTTGGCCCAGCGGTAATCCGGCTTGCCCGCCGGCGACCGCTTGATCTCGTCGACGAACCACAGGCTGCGCGGCAGCTTGTAGGCCGAGATCTCCTTGTTCAGGATCGGGCGCAGGTCCTCCAGGGTCGGGCGCTTGTCACCGCGGCACTGCACGACCGCCGTAACCCGCTGTCCCCAGCGCTCATCCGGCACGCCGACGACGAGCGCGTCGAAGACGTCCGGGTGCATCTTCAGCGCGCCCTCGACCTCTTCGGGGTAGATCTTCTCGCCCCCGCTGTTGATGCTGACCGAACCGCGGCCGAGCATGGTGACAGTGCCGTCCGCCTCGACCCGGGCGTAGTCGCCGGGGATGGAGTAACGCACCCCGTGGAACTCCTTGAACGTCGCCTTGGTCTTGGCTTCGTCGCCGTAGTAGCCCAGCGGGATGTGGCCCTTGCGCGCGATGAAACCGATCTGGCCCGAACCCGGCTCGACCGGGTAGCCCTCGTCGTTGAGCACCTCGGTGGAAGCGTCGATCTTCACCCGCGGACCGCCGGTGTGGGTTTGACCCTTGGTGACCACGGCCAGGCCGCCGAAGCCGGTCTCCGAGGAGCCGATCGAGTCGGTGATCATGGTGTTCGGCAGCTCTTCCATGAACTGGTCCTTGAGCGTCGGCGAGAACAGCGCCGCGCTGGAGGCCATCGCCCACAGGGTCGAATGCTTGTAGGGCTCACCGGTTTCCGGGTTGCCCTCCTTCAGTGCGTCGAGCATCGGGCGGGCCATCGCGTCGCCGGTGATGAAGATCAGGTTCACGGTGTGCTTGTCGATGGCCTGCCAGACGCCGTGCCCGCTGAACTCCGGCAGCATGATCGCCTTGCCGCCGTCGAAGAGGGCGTGGAACACCGCGCACTGCGAACCGCCGTGGATCAGCGGCGGGATCGGGTAGCGCACCATCTGCGCGTTGCCGGCGCCGGTCTTGGCCTGCTGCCACTCGTCCTCGACGCGATCGCCGGTGACGAAGTTGATGCCGCCGCCGAGCACTCGCCACCAGTCCTCCTGGCGCCACATCACGCCCTTGGGCAGGCCGGTGGTGCCGCCGGTGTAGAGCATGAAGATGTCGTCGCCGGAGCGTTCGCCGAAGTCCCGCTCGCCCGAGGACTCGGCGAGCACTGTGGCGTAATCCACTGAATCGGCTGCGGTCGCGATCGTTCCGGTCGTATCGTCGTCGACGACGATGACGGTTCCCAGCTTGGGGGTGTTCGACCGGACGGCGGCGACCTTGTCGGTGTAGCGACGCTCGTGGATCAGCGCGACCATGTCCGAGTTGTCGAAGATATATTGCAACTCGTTCTCGACGTATCGGAAGTTCACGTTGATCAACACCGCGCGGGCCTTGAAGACCGCCACCATGGCGATCACGGCCTCGATGGTGTTGCGCGAGTAGAGACCCACCTTGTCACCTTGCTGGACACCATGTTCCAGCAGGTAGTGGGCCAATTTATTGGCCTGCTCCTCCAGTTCCGCGTAAGTCACCTCGCGGGCGTCGTCGACCAGCGCGACGCGATCCGGCATGAGGTCGATGGCGTGTTCGACAAGGTCCGCTATGTTGTAGCTCACAGGCCTAAAATAGAACGTGTTACTGTCCCTGGCAAGCACCCGCTAGTGACTGCTTGTCAGGTCACTCGAAAAGGCCAGCAAGTCAGGAGAAGGTCTATGCCGCACTGCCTCGTTGAAAAGCGCGATCATGTTCTCATCGTGACGATGAATCGCCCCGAGGCTCGCAACGCCCTGTCCGCCGAGATGATGGCGATCATGCGCGACGCCTGGGACCAGGTCGATAGCGATCCCGACATTCGTGTGGCCATCCTCACCGGTGCAAGCGGGACGTTCTGCGCGGGTATGGATTTGAAGGCGATGAGCGCCAACCACCCGGGTGACAACGAATCCAGTTTCGACCCGGCCAATCTCCCGGCGCTGCTCAAAGGCCGCCGCCTGACCAAGCCGCTGATCGCGGCCGTGGAGGGCGCGGCCATCGCGGGCGGCACGGAAATCCTGCAGGGCACCGACATCCGGGTGGCCGCGGAAAGCGCGAAATTCGGTGTCTCCGAGGCGCGCTGGGGCCTGTTCCCGCTCGGCGGGTCGGCAGTGCGCCTGGTACGCCAGATTCCCTACACCGTCGCCGCGGAGATCCTGCTGACCGGCCGGCACATCACCGCCGCCGAAGCCAAGGAATACGGGCTGGTCGGGCACGTGGTGCCGGACGGCACCGCCCTGGACAAGGCGCTGGAACTGGCGCAGCAGATCTCGAACAACGGCCCGCTCGCCGTGCAGGCGATCCTGCGTACGCTGCGCGAGACCGAGGCGATGCACGAGCTGGACGCCTTCCAGATCGAGGCCAAGATCGGCATGTCGGTGTTCCGGTCCGCCGATGCCAAGGAGGGCCCGAAGGCCTTCGCCGAGAAGCGCAAGCCGAACTTCACCGGCCAGTAGTAGATCCTTCCCGGCGAGCGCTAGGACCCTCCGCAGTTGGGTCCTGGCTCTCGCCGGGAAAGCTTCTCGGTGCTCAGGCGGCCTGGTACGCCATGTAGAACGGTTCCCACTGATGGCCGTCCGGATCGATGAAGGTCCGGCCGTGCATCCCGACTTCGGCCTCCTGGGCGCGCTTGTCCGGGCAGTGTTCCTCGGTGGCGCCCGCGGCCACGGCCGCGTCGGTGAGCACATCCACCTCGTCCGCACTGGCCAGCGCGAGCGCGTATGCGGCGGCGGTGGCGGCGACCGTGTCGGCGATCGGGCGCTGGCTGAAGGTGGTGAAGAAGGTCTTGGTCAGCAGCATCAGGCAGATGTTGTCATCGACCACGATGCAGGCCGCGTTCTCATCGGTGAAATCCGCGTTCACCTTCCAGCCGACCGCCTCGTAGAAGGCCTTGGACCGGTTCAGGTCCTCGACCGGAAGGTTGATGAAAATCATCTTGGTGCTCATGTTTTCGTCCTCTCGCGCGCGTCGGTGGTGACACGAATAAGGACGGACGCCCGCACCGAAACTCATCGCTCTTCCGCAAAGTCCTGAGCGAAGCGAAAGACCTACACCGGTGAATGATCTTGAAACCGCTGGTCGGGACGCCTTACGGATACCCACTTCGGGCGAATTGCCCTCTGTGACTTGTCGGTGGGCTGTGGCATCGTGACATCCATGAACGACTCGGCCAGATCCGCCACCCTCACCCCCGACGTGCTCGCGTCGTTCGAGGGGCACCGGCGCGAGTTATGCGCCTACGCGTACCGCATGCTCGGTTCCTCCTTCGAAGCCGAGGACGCCGTGCAGGAGACCTTCACCCGCGCCTGGAAGTCCTACGACTCGTTCGAGGGCCGCGCCAGTCTGCGCTCCTGGTTGTATCGGATCGCCACCAATGTCTGCCTGGACATGCTCGACGGTCCGCAGCGCCGGGCCCGGCCGATGGACCTCAACGGTCCCAGCAGCCCGGATTCGACACTGCCGCCGCCGCAGCCGGATTACGTCTGGATCGAACCGATCCCCAACGCCCTGGCCTTCGGGGCCGATCCGGCCGAGCACGCCTCCGCCAAAGACACGCTGCGCCTGGCCTTCGTCGCCGCCTGTCAGCACCTGCCGGCCACTCAGCGCGCCATCCTGATCATGCGCGAGGTGCTGCGCTTCTCGGCGAATGAGACCGCCGAGGCGCTCACCATGTCCCCCGCGTCGGTGAACAGCGCCCTGCAGCGGGCCCGCGCCACCATGTCGAAGGTGCAGCCCAGCGATTTCGACGACTTCGACGAATCCGACGAGAACCAGCGCCGGCTCGTCGACAATTTCGTCTCGGCCTTCGAGGCCTACGACATGGACGCGCTCACCACCTTGCTGAAAGCCGATGTGGCACTGTCCATGCCGCCGTTCGACCTCTGGATCTCGGGCCCGGAGAACGTCGCCGAGTTCATGCTCGGCACCGGCAGCGCGTGCAAGGGCTCCAAGATGATCCGCCTGGAGGGCGCCAACGGCCACATCGCCTTCGGCCACTACAAGCCGGCCGACGAACCGGGCGTCTACATCCCGTGGTCGATCACGATCCTGGAACTCGACGGCGACGCCATCGCCGGGCTCAACTTCTTCCTCGACACCGAGAAGCTGTTCCCGCTGTTCGACCTGCCGCTGGAACTGCGCGAAAACGCCTGAGATACCACGGAATCTGCCCCCGTCCTGGCTCTGGACGGGGGCAGATTCATACGGGCAACTCGACCACCAAGCAACCCGCAGTCTGTGTCAGGCGATACCCAGGCGCTCGTTGGCGAGGATCCGGATGGCCTTCTTGTCGGGCTTGCCCAGACCGGTGAGCGGCAGCTGGTCGACGACGATGTAGTGCTTGGGCACCTGCACCGAGCCCTTGCGCTGCTTCACGGTCCGCGAGATCTCGGCGGTCACCTTCCGCACCGCGGCTTCGTCGGCGGCGACGGCCGGGTCGAGCACGATGACGGCGGTGACGGCCTCTTCCCACTGCGGGTCCGGGACGCCGACCACGGCCACGCCGAGCACGCTGTCATGTTCCGCGACAACGTCTTCCACCTCGCGCGGGAAGACGTTGAAGCCGCCGGTGACGACCATGTCCTTGCTGCGGCCCACGATGTGCAGGAAGCCGTCCTCGTCCTGGCGCGCCAGGTCCCCGGTGCGCAGCCAGCCGTCCTTGAAGGTTTCGGCGGTCACCTCGGGGAGATTCAGGTAGCCCGCGGCCAAAAGTGGCCCGGAGACACAGATTTCGCCGACTTCGCCGGGGGCGACGACCTTGTCCTCGGTGTCGAGCAAAGCGACCCGCAGGGCGGCCGACGGGCGGCCACAGGAGGTGAGCCGTTCCTTGTCGTGCTCCTCTTTGCCCAGGTAGCTGATCGCCATCGGGGCCTCGGACTGGCCGAAGTACTGGGCGAAGATCGGCCCGAACTTCTCGATGGCCTGGGTGAGCCGGGTCGGATCGATCGAGGAGGCACCGTAATACACAGTTTCCAGCGAGGACAGATCCCGCTTGTCCACATCGGGATGGTCGAGCAGCGCGTAGATCATCGACGGCACCAGCATGGTGGCGCTGATCTTGTACTCCTCGATCGCTTTGAGCACCTCGCCCGCGTCGAAACGCGGCACCACGATGCACTCGCCGCCGAGCAGCACCACGGGCAGGAAGAAGGCCGCCCCCGCGTGCGAAAGTGGCGTGCAGATCAGGAATTTCGGCCGCTTCGGCCATTCCCATTCCGAGAGCTGGATCTGGGTCATGGTGGCCATCGCCTGCGCCGTGCCGATCACGCCCTTGGGCTTGCCGGTGGTGCCGCCGGTGTAGCTGACCGAGATGACATCCTCGGGCCGCAGCTCCACGGCTTCGACCGGTCCGGGCTCGTACTTGGCCACCTCGGCGAGGAAATCCACACCGACATCGGATAGTTCGTCCGGCACCGGACCCAGGACCAGCACCTTGGTCAAGCCCTCGACACGGTCGACCAGGTCGCGGGCGCGCTGCACGAACATCGGCACCGGATCCAGGATCAGCGTCGAAATACCCGCGTCGGCAAGCACATACGCGTGATCGTCGAGGCCGCCGATGGGATGCAGCGCCGTCCGCCGATGGCCGCGCGCCTGCCCGGCCGCGATGGTGAACAGCACCTCGGGGCGGTTCAACGCGAGAACGCCTACCGGAGAGCCGGTTTCGATGCCATTGGCTTCGAACGCGGCGACGTACTGACTGATCGCGTCGAGCACGTCCGCGCCGGTGAGCACGGTGTCCCCGAGCGTCACCACCGGCGCGTTCTTGTGCCGCCGCAGTCCGGCGAGCAGGCTGAACCCGTTGTGCACAGGCATCCGCAGGCGGGTATCGGGATCGATAGTGGTCATCGTCACCTCAATGAATTTAGAACGTGTTCTATCAATGAACAAGGGGTATCACGACGCGAGTGCGGCCAGTTCGCACACCTGCTCGGCACTGTTGGCCGACACCAGCATCATGGTGACGCCCGCCGCCTCCCAGACCTTGATCTGTTCGCGGACGTGTTCGGCGGTGCCGATGATCGCGGTGTCGAGGATGAGCTCGTCCGGGACCACCGCCGCGGCTTCGGCCTTCTTGCCCGACAGGAAGAGCTTGCCGATCTCGTCGACCTCGCGCTCGTAGCCCATCCGCTTGTAGACCTGGGCGTGGAAGTTCTGCTCCGGTGCGCCCATGCCGCCGATGTAGAGCGCCATGATCCAGCGCATCTTCTCCAGTTCGCTCTGCGGATCGTCGGTGATCACCACCTGGCAGCTCGCGGCGATCTCGAAGGTCTCGCGGGTGCGGCGCGCACCGGCCCGGGCGAAGCCCTCATCGAGCCAGTCGTTGTACATGTTCGCCAGGCGCGGGGCGTAGTAGATGGCCAGCCAGCCATCCGCGATCTCGGCGGTCAGCGCCACATTCTTCGGGCCTTCGGCGCCCAGCCAGATCGGCAAATCCGCACGTAGCGGATGCACGATCGGCTTCAACGGCTTCCCGAGACCGACCGCGCCCGGCCCGGTGTAGGGCAGCGGGTAGTGCGACCCGTCATTGGTCACCGGCGCCTCGCGCGCGAGCACCTTGCGGATGATGTCCACGTACTCCCGGGTGCGCGCCAGCGGCTTGGCGAAGGGCTGCCCGTACCAGCCCTCGACCACCTGCGGACCGGAGACGCCGAGGCCGAGCACCGCGCGGCCACCACTGAGGTGATCCAGCGTGAGCGCGTGCATGGCGGTCGCCGCCGGCGTGCGTGCGGACAGCTGCACCACCGAGGTGCCCAGCCGCACCCGTTCGGTCTGGGACCCCCACCAGGTGAGCGGACCGAAGGCATCCGAACCCCACGATTCGGCGGCGAACACCGCGTCGAAGCCCGCAGTCTCGGCGGCCTGCACCAACTCCCCGGCGTTCGCCGGCGGCTGTGCCATCCAATACCCGAGCTGTAGTCCGAACTTCATCAGGTGTCTCCTTCTCCGTCGCCCGCTACCGCCGTGGCCGAGCTCACATCGGACCCTATGCCGTCCCGGTGCTTGCCACCAGAATAAGAACCTGTTCTACTCGATGTCGTGACTCAGGGGAATACCGCATCCGGCGTAGTTACGGATGAGAAAGGGGCGGAATTGAACACAGCGACGCCCGATGTACTCAGTGCGCCCCTCCGGATGCACTTCGACTACACCCGCTCCGTCGGACCGACCATCGGCAAGTTTCTGACCGGTCTGCGCGGGCATCAGGTGATCGGCGTGCGCGGCTCGGACGGACGAGTGCTGGTGCCGCCACCGGAATACGATCCGGTGACCGCCGCGCCGTTGACGGAGTTCGTGCCCGTCGCCGACGTCGGCACCGTCGAATCCTGGAGCTGGGTGGCCGACGTACTGCCCGGCCAGCCCTTCGACCGCCCCTTCGCCTACGCGCTGATCCGTCTCGACGGCGCCGATACCGCGCTGCTGCACGCCGTGGATGTCGCCGCGCCGCAGGATATTTCGACCGGCATGCGGGTGCGGGCCCGGTGGGCCGCCGAAACCACCGGCAGCATCAAGGACATCGCCTGCTTCGAGCCGGGCGAAACCTCCACCGCGCCAGCGCCTTCCGAGGACGACCGGGAGCCGATCACCGAGCTCGTCACCCCGGTCGACCTGCACTACAGCCACAACGCCTCCCCGCAGGAGACCGTCTACCTGCGCGGCTTGGCCGAGGGCAAGCTGCTGGGCGCCCGCTCCGGCGACGGCGACAAGGTCTACTTCCCGCCGCGCGGCGCGAATCCGACCAACGGCCTGCCGACCAACGACTATGTCGAGCTGTCCGACCACGGCACGGTCACCACCTTCTGCATCGTCAACGTGCCGTTCCTGGGCCAGCGCATCAAGCCGCCGTACGTGGCCGCCTACGTGCTGCTGGACGGCGCCGACATCCCGGTGCTGCATCTCGTACTCGGTTGCGAGGCAAGCGAAGTGCGCATGGGCATGCGCGTGCAGGCGGTGTGGAAGCCGCGCGCGGAGTGGGGCTTCAGCCTGTCCAACGTGGACCACTTCGAGCCGTCCGGCGAACCCGACGCCGACTACGACACCTACAAGCATCACCTCTGAGAGGCCGCGTACGTTGACTGACAATTCCACCGACATCGCGGTGGTGGGGTTCGCCCACGCGCCGCATGTACCGGAGACCTTCGGCACCACCAACGGTGTCGAAATGCTGGTGCCCTGCTTCCAGCAGCTCTACTCCGATCTCGGCATCGCCAAGTCCGATATCGACTTCTGGTGCTCGGGCTCCTCGGATTACCTTGCCGGACGTGCTTTTTCGTTCATCTCCGCGGTCGACGCGATCGGCGCGGTGCCACCGATCAACGAGTCGCACGTCGAGATGGACGCGGCCTGGGCGCTGTATGAAGCCTTCGTGAAATTGAAGTCCGGCCAGGCGCAGACCGCGCTGGTATACGGCTTCGGCAAATCCTCGGCGGGCACTCTGCGCCAGGTCTTGACCATGCAGCTCGACCCCTACACCGTCACGCCGCTGTGGCCGGATTCCTATGCGATCGCCGGTTTGCAGGCTCGGGCCGGACTGGCCGCGGGCCGCTGGACGGAGCGGGATATGGCCGCGGTCGCCGCCGGTGCGGACGGCGATCTCGAATCTCTGCTCGCCACACCGTATGTGGCCGATCCCCTGCGCGCCCACGACATCGCGCCGGTCACCGACGGTGCGGCCGCGATTGTGCTGGCCGTGGGCGATCGCGCCAAGGAACTGTGCGAGCGCCCGGCCTGGATCACCGGGATGGCGCACCGCATCGACACCCCGATGCTGGGCGCGCGCGACCTCGCCGCCTCGCCTTCCACCGCCGCGGCGGCACAGGCGGTGACCGGTGGCGACACCACCGGTTTCGATATCGCCGAACTGCACGCACCGTTCAGCCATCAGCAGCTGATCCTCGCCGAGGCGATCGGATTGAAGCCGGAAACTCGGGTCAACCCGTCCGGTGGCGCACTGGTAGCAAACCCGATGTTCGCCGCCGGATTGGAGCGCATCGGATTCGCCGCGCGGGCGATTATGGCGGGCTCAGCTAACCGCGCACTCGCCCACGCGACCAGTGGCCCGGCGCTGCAACAGAACTTGGTTACCGTCCTGGAAGGCACCCGATGAGTCTCCCCGCTGCGGTGCTGGGCACCGGCCAAACCCATCACGTGACGAAACGAACCGACGTCTCCATGTCGGGGATGTGCCGCGAAGCAATCGATCGTGCGCTCGAAGACGCCGGCCTCACCATGGCCGATATCGATGCGGTCGTCGTGGGCAAGGCGCCGGATATGTTCGAGGGCGTCATGATGCCCGAGCTCATGATGGCCGATGCCCTCGGCGCTACCGGAAAACCCCTGCTCCGCGTGCATACGGCCGGCTCGGTCGGCGGCTCCACCGGTGTCGTGGCCGCCAACCTGGTGCAGGCGGGCATGCACAAGCGGGTGCTCGCGGTGGCCTGGGAGAAGCAGTCCGAATCGAATGCCATGTGGGCGTTGTCGATTCCGGTGCCGTTCACCATGCCGGTCGGCGCGGGCGCGGGCGGCTACTTCGCACCGCACGTGCGCTCCTACATCCGGCGCTCCAGCGCCCCGAACCATATCGGCGCACTGGTCGCGGTGAAGGACCGGCGCAATGGCGCCAAGAACCCGCTCGCGCACCTGCATCAGCCCGACATCACCGTCGACAAGGTGCTGGCCTCGCAGATGCTGTGGGACCCGATCCGTTTCGACGAGACCTGCCCCTCCTCGGACGGCGCGTGCGCGCTGATCATCGGTGACGCCGAAGCCGCCGCCGTGGTCGAAGCCGAAGGCAAGAAGGTCGCGTGGGTGCACGGCACCGCCATGCGCACCGAGCCGACCACCTTCGCCGGACGCGACCAGGTCAACCCGCAGGCCGGCCAGGACGCGGCCGCCGCACTGTGGAAAGCCGCGGGCATCACCAATCCGATCGAAGAGATCGACGCCGCCGAAATCTATGTCCCCTTCTCCTGGTTCGAGCCGATGTGGCTGGAGAACCTCGGTTTCGCCGCGCCCGGTGAGGGCTGGAAGCTCACCGACAAGGGTGAGACGGAGATCGGCGGCAGGATCCCGGTGAACCCCTCGGGTGGCGTGCTCTCCTCGAACCCGATCGGCGCCTCCGGCCTGATCCGGTTCGCCGAGGCCGCCAAGCAGGTCATGGGCCGGGCCGGGGACTACCAGGTCAAGGACGCACGCAAGGCGATGGGCCACGCGTACGGCGGTGGCTCGCAGTACTTCTCCATGTGGGTCGTGGGCTCCGAGAAGCCGAAAGGGTAGACGATGAGCACCGAACATCCGGCGCGTGCCGCCGGCCAGGCATCACAGGCCGCCGTGCGGGCGCGGGACAAGGACGCGTGGGTCGCCCTGTTCGCCGAAGACGGGATCGTCGAAGATCCCATCGGCCCTTCCGGATTCGACCCCGAAGGCAAAGGCCACCGCGGCCACGAAGCGATCGCCGCGTTCTGGGACATGGCGATCGCGAAGACCGAATCGATCGAATTCCTGTTCGGCGACTCGTTCGCCTGCGGTCACGAGGTGGCTTACACCGGCATGATCCGCACCCGGATCGCCGGCCGGCAGATCGATGCCGAAGGTGTCTTCACCTACAAGGTGAACGACGCCGGAAAGATCGCGGCGCTGCGCGCGTTCTGGGAGACCGAGCGCGCCATGGCCACCATGAAGGCCGCCGAGTAAGGACCGCTGACCTCCGGGTCAGCACACGAAAGGCCCCGAATCGCATGGGACGTGCCGATTCGGGGCCTTCTCGTTCTCAGTGCGCGACCGGGCAGCCGCCACCGCCCTTGGTCTGGTAGTCGACCTGGAACTCCTTGATGCCGTTCAGCCAGCCCGAGCGCAGCCGCTTCGGGTCACCCAGCTTGCTGATGTCCGGCAGGTGATCGGCGATCGCGTTGAAGATCAGCTCGACTTCCAGCCGGGCCAGGTTCGCGCCGATGCAGAAGTGGGCGCCGGTGCCGCCGAAGGACAGGTGGTCGTTGTTCTTGCGCAGGATGTCGAATTGCTCCGGGTGCTCGAAGACGTCCTCGTCGAAGTTGGCCGAGCGGTACAGCATGACGACCCGCTGCCCCTTCTTGATCTGCACTCCCCCGAGTTCGGTGTCCTCGAGCGCGGTCCGCTGGAACGAGGTGACCGGGGTGGCCCACCGGATTATCTCGTCATAGGCGGTGGCCGGACGTTCTTTCTTGAACAGCTCCCATTGCTCGGGGTGATCAAGGAATGCCATCATGCCGTGCGTGATGGCATTGCGTGTCGTCTCGTTGCCCGCGACCGCCAGCAGGATCACGAAGAAGCCGAACTCCTCCGGCTTGAGCGAATCGCCGTCGATGTCGGCCTCGATCAGCTTGGTGACCAGGTCGTTGGCGGGACATTGCTTGCGCGCCTCGGCCATCTCGTAGGCATAGCTCAGGATCTGCATGGACGAGGCCATCGGATCGACACCGGCGAACTCGGGGTCGTCGTATCCGGTCATCTCGTTGGACCACTGGAAGACCTTCATCCGGTCCTCCTGCGGCACGCCGATCAGTTCGGCGATGGCCTGCAGCGGCAGTTCGCACGAGACCTGGGTGACGAAGTCGCCCGCGCCTTCTTCGGCGGCGCGTTTGACGATCCCCTCGGCGCGCGCGGACAGTTCGGCGCGCAGGCCGTTGATCACGCGTGGGGTGAAGCCGCGGGAAATGATCTTGCGCAGTTTGGTGTGCTCGGGCGCGTCCATGTTCAGCAGCACCAGCCGCTGCATGTCGATGTTCTCGCGTGGGATGTCGTCGTTGAAGCGCGGGAGCGCGGTGTTCTCGAAGGTGGAGAAGACCTCGCTGCGCCGCGAGACCTCCTTGACTTCGGCGTGCTTGCTCACCACCCAGAAGCCGTCGTCGTGGAAGCCGCCGATTTCCGGTGGCTGCGGATTCCACCAGATCGGCGCGGCCTTGCGCAGTTCCGCGTACTCCTCGACCGGCACTCGCTGCGCGTAGATGTCCGGATCGGTGACGTCGAAACCTTCGGGCAGATCAGGACGAGTGTGAACCACCAGTTGTCTCCTTTGAGAACTGAAACACGTTCTACACTCATTGCAGCACAGGGGGTATTACTAGTAAAGAAGATCTAGGGGACCTACTAACACGCGTTCCAGTTTTCCGTCCCGAACACCGGGTCTGAGCAAAAGAAGGATTTGGACATGGGCACACCCGTAATCGTTGAGGCAGCTCGCACCCCGATCGGCAAGCGCAACGGCTGGCTCGCCGGATTGCACGCCGCCGAACTGCTCGGCGCCGCCCAGCGCGGCATCCTCGACAAGGCAGAACTGGATCCGATCCTCGTCGAGCAGGTCATCGGCGGCTGCGTCATGCAGGTCGGCGAGCAGGGCAACAACGTCACCCGTACCGCCTGGCTGCACGCCGGACTCCCCTGGCAAGCCGGCGCGGTCACCATCGACAACCAGTGCGGTTCGGCCCAGCAGGCCGTCGGCCTGGTCGCCGGGCTGATCGCCACCGGGGCCATCGAAACCGGCCTGGCCTGCGGCCTCGAGTCCATGAGCCACGTCCCGCTGGGCGCGAACGTCGGCACGCACGCCGGGCCGCGCCGGCCCGCTTCGTGGGATATCGGTATGCCCAATCAGTTCGAGGCCGCCGAGCGGATCGCCAAGCGCCGCGGCATCACCCGCGACGATGTCGAGGAGCTGGGCGAGCGCTCCCAGCGCCTGGCCGCGCAGGCGTGGGCCGAAGGTCGTTTCGACCGCGAGGTGCTCACCATCAAGGACGCCCCGCAGGTGGACAAGGAAGGCAACCGCACCGGCGAGACGATGGACGTCAGCCGCGACCAAGGCCTGCGCGAAACCTCCCGGGAGGGCCTGGCCAAGCTGAAGCCGGTCCTGGAGGGCGGCATCCACACCGCGGGCACCTCCTCGCAGATCTCCGACGGCGCCGCCGCCGTGCTGCTCATGGACGAAAAGGCCGCGCAGCGGCAGGGTTTGCGGCCGCGCGCCCGGATCGTGGCGCAGGCACTGGTGGGCGGCGAGCCCGAGTTCCACCTGGACGGCCCGGTGCAGGCGTGCCAACGGCTGCTCGACAAGTCCGGCATGAGCATGTCCGACATCGATCTGTTCGAGATCAACGAGGCGTTCGCCTCGGTGGTGTTGTCCTGGGCGTCGGTGCACAAGCCGGACATGGAGCGGGTGAACGTCAACGGCGGCGCGATCGCGCTCGGCCATCCGGTCGGTTCCACCGGATCCCGGCTGATCACAACGGCTTTGCACGAGCTGGAGCGGACCGGCAAGAGCACGGCCATGATCTTGATGTGCTGCGGTGGCGCCCTCGCGACCGGCACCATCATCGAGCGGCTTTAGCGCTCAACAGGATTCCGGCCCGCTTGTTGAACGTTCATCCCAGAAGCGCCAAAACGTGTCGTACGCCACACAATCGGCGGTACAGAGAAGTAGATGAGACGTCAGCTAACATGCGGCTATCATTGGTCCGTCGCGGAAGACCTCTGCGACGGGCCAGAACCGGTGCTTGCCACGTCTCCACCAGAGACCTTGGGGTGACCCGCAAACGCTACGGTCCCAGTGACTTCGCTCGAGGCACACCTAGAAGCTTCAAGGAAATCCGGAATCAGGCGTAGGTTTTCAGTTACTGAGCCGCTAATATCAATGATACGTATCCGAGATAACGACTGTTAGTACAGCGAAGGGAATTGGGCGGCTCACAATGGCTGATTTCGCGGCGCGGCTGAACAAGCTGTTCGAAACCGTGCATCCCCCGGGGCGCAAGCCGCACACCAACGCGGAGGTTGCGGCTGCGCTGACAGCCTCCGGGCATCCGATCTCGAAACCGTATCTCTCGCAGTTGCGGTCGGGACAACGGACGAACCCGTCGGACGAAACGGTGGCTGCACTGGCCAAGTTCTTCAAGGTCAAGCCGGACTACTTCTTCAACGACATCTATGCCGCCAAGATCGATCACGATCTGGAGCTGCTGTCCCAGCTGCAGGGCTATGGACTGCGACGGCTGTCGAGTAGAGCGTTCGACCTGTCCGAAGAATCACAGAACCTCCTCACCTCGATGGCGGAGAAGCTTCGTGCAAGTGAAGGCTTGCCCGAAATCCCGCCGGACGGAACCGAATAGGGGCCAGTAAGGTCACCGCCCGACGGCTGTCGGGGGCGTCGGCGGTGGTGTGTGTAAGGCGGGCTCCTTTGGGGTGCCCGACGTATTACCCATGTGTCTTCGAACTCAGTTGGCCAGGGGGGTATGCGTCGTAGCAGCTGAGTCCGGCTCGGCCATAGGCCGTGCCGGATTTTCTGCTGCCCGAGTCGAATTCGATTCCGACGCTAGATCAGACCAATTGGGCTGTTCCGGCAAACTCGGCCGAGATGTACTTGCAAATGAAATCGTCACCCGTGCGCGGAGTTCCGCGCCGGCGCTTCCACACCGCTGTAGGCGTCGAAGGAGCGGGCGATGGCCTGCACCCAGCCGCGCGGGCTGATACCCTCCGGCGGCGCGATCCAGCGCGAGTCACACACGATGTCGCCCAAGGGGTTTCGGGCCCACTCGGCCACCAGGTCGGCTCGCTCGACGATCGAGGCGGGCGGCTTACCCGCTGCCACCAGCTCGACACCGCCACCGGACTGCAGATACAGCGCGTCCATGATCTGGGCGACCTGATCGGAAGCCTTGAGCTGCGTGGAGGTTCCGGTCTGATCGTGCGCGAGCACCTCGGGGAAGCGGCCGATCATCAAGCGGTGCAACTCCCGGATCTGGCGCAGCAGCACCCGCGCGCGCAGCCACAGCTCCACCACGATCCAGATCGCACCGAAAGCTATTAGCAGCGCGGCGATTTCCCACACCGGCCAGCCCCATGTCGGCAGACCCGGTGCGGCACGGGGCGCTTCGATGAGCGCGCGCCGAATGTTGAAGGCCGACAACACCGCAACGACCGCGGTGCCGGTCGTATAGATGGCGATGCCGCGCCCGAGGGTGGTCCAGTCGAGATTGCGCACACCGGTGGTGACGATGAACAGGCAGGCGATCACCACATACGCCCAGCCGAAGGTGTAGGACCAGGCGAGCGCGACGATCATGGTGAGGACACCGCCGGCGTAGATGTAGGACGCGATGCGCCCCAGGTTCCGCCGCGATACCACCGGCCAGGCCGCCGCCGCGACCACGGAGGTGGCGGTCGTGAACAGGATCCACGCAGAAACCACGACGCCGTCGGAAAGCAGGCCCGCGTGCAGCCCGCGCGGCAGCAAATTGTCGATGGCCAAAGCGATTTCGGGCACGGCGACGGTGGCGGCGAGGGCGACGGACGCGACCGCGACCACGATCGCCACCCGCGCCGTGGTCGCCGGTTTGACCAGCACCCGGCCCACCCGCGCACCGGCGGCCATCCACACCAGCATGGCTGTCAACCACAAGGTCATCATCCGAGTGCCTCGTCGAATCGAAGGACCGAGACGCCTGCGCCCCGGGTGTTGAACACACGCAGCCGGGTCATCAGCATGGCCGCGAAGGTCTCGGCCTCCCATTCGGCCTGTTCGTCGGCTCCGTCGTCGAGGATCTGCTGGTGCGCCCGCTGGCTGAGCATGTAGGCGATCAGATCGTCGCTGGCCTCCAGGGTGACCTCGGGGGCCGGTGCGCCCTCGTGGTCGAAAATGATGTGGCCGAGTTCGTGCGCGAGGGTGTGCTCGCGGCTGGGCAGCGCCGCCGCCAGCACGATCACGTCGCGGTCCGGATAGAGCCGTCGCTGTCCGCAGACGCCGGGACCCAAATGGGCACTGGCGATTTCGATCTCCCGATCACGTTCCCGGGCGATCGCCTCGACCACTTCGTCGAGGGTGCAGGCATCGAAATCGGCGGCGACCGCGCACACCGCGTCGACCGCGGCGGCCACCCGGCGGTAGGACCGCGCGCTGTTCTGAATCTTGCTTTCACTCATGCCGTTGCCCCTCACGACCTGGGTCCGAAGAACTCGGCACGTGCGGCATCGATGCGCGCCTGAGCTGCCGACGCGCTCTGGAAACTCACTGCGCCCGAACCGGTTCCGGCCAGTGCGAGCGCGATCAGGCCGCCGATGACGGTGAGCGCGTTCGGCTCGGGCAGCCCGTCGTTCGCCGAGGTCGGGCGGACATCAGGGTTCGGTTTCGCCGGGGCGGCGGGCGGCGCCGGCGGAGGCGGTGGTGGCGGAGGCGGCGCGGGTGCTTCCGGCGGAATCTGTTGTGGCGCAGGCGCGGCCACGACGGGAAGCGGGAGCTGCGGTACCGCGGGTACGGGCACGGACGGTGCGGGCGGGATCACCATCGGCACGCTCGGCGCGGGCGGGGCGGGCACGGGCACCGGCGGGATCGGAATCAACAGCAGCAGAAGCGGAGTCGCGGAACCGACCGCGGCCGAACCGACTGCGGCGGAGCCCACCGCGGCGGAGCCGACACCGGCCGAACCGACAGCGGCGGAACCTACGCCCGCCGAACCAACTGCGGCAGAACCGGTTCCGAGCACCGCCGAGCCGGTGCCGGCGAGTGCCGCCGAGCCCGTCCCGAGGATTACGCCCAATCCGGCCGAACCGGAGCCGAGGACGACGCCGAGTCCGGCGGAACCGGTACCGAGCGCCAGACCCAGCCCAGCCGAACCGGTACCGAGCACTACGCCGAGACCGGCCGAGCCGGTACCGAGGACGACTCCCAAACCGGCGGAGCCGGTACCGAGCACCGCACCGAGACCAGCAGAACCGGTACCGAGCGCCAGACCCAGCCCGGCTGAACCGGTACCGAGCACCGCGGCCGTACCGGCCGAGCCGGTGGCGAGGGCGGCAGAACCGGTACCGAGCACGGTGCCGACACCGGCCGAGCCGGTGCCGACGACCGCGGAGCCTGCCGCAGAACCGGTGCCGAGGATTACGCCGAGACCGGCGGAGCCCGTGCCGAGCAGCGCACCGAGTCCGGCGGCCGAGCCGGAGCCGACCGCCTGGGTCGGCTGAATCGGGCTCTCGGCTACGTCGGTGGGTTCGGAGACGACGGGCGCCTGCTGCCCCGGAATCGTCATCGGCGTCCACTGTTCCGCGATTTCCGGTGCATCCGGCTCCGGACAACCAGCGCTCAACGAACATCCGGGCTGTGCCAGCACATCGGCCTGTGCCGGTGCCTCGGGACTGACGCGGCCGTCGGGCTGCGCCAAGGCGGCCACGGGCCCGAGTAGCGCGAAGCCGGAAACCAGCCCAGCTACCGCGACAACTCGCATCGTGCGACCAATGGCCATGCGCCAGCCTTCCCCTTCATCACATACAGCGCAGTTTCACTTGCCCGGTCGCAACACTCTCCGGGACTTATACGGACGGGATATAAGACTAGTCGGCCCTGCGATCTTGCGCAGAGAGACCGCGGAACTGTGACGGGGCCCGCTAGCTGCGCCGCAGGCGATTTGCGTCACACAAGCGTCGAGCCCCGCGCACGAAAGGTGCGCGGGGCTCGAAGAAGTGGGCGTTGACCGGGGATCAGGCGCCGTAGACCGGCTCGGGCGGCACAGCTTTCGCGAGCAGATCCTGGACCACGGGGCCGAGTTCGGCGGGCTCCCAGCGGGCGCCCTTGTCCACCGCCGCGCCGTGCCGCCAGCCGTCGGCCACGGCGATCTTGCCGGCTTCGACCTCGAACATCCGCCCGGTGATGCCCGCGGACTCGCCGCTACCCAGCCAAACCACGAGCGGCGAAACGTTTTCCGGCGCCATGGCGTCGAAGCCGCCCGCCTCGGGCGCGGCCATCGTCTCCGCGAACACGGTTTCGGTCATGCGGGTGCGCGCGGCCGGGGCGATCGCGTTCACGGTCACGCCGTAGCGCCCGAATTCGGCGGCGGCAGTGAGGGTCAGGCCCGCGATGCCGGCCTTGGCGGCGCCGTAGTTGCTCTGGCCGACACTGCCCTGCAGACCCGCGCCGGAGCTGGTGTTGATGATGCGCGCATCGACCGGATTGCCCGCTTTGCTTTCCGCGCGCCAGTATTCGATCGCGTGACGCATGGTGGCGAAGTGGCCCTTGAGGTGCACGCGAATCACCGCGTCCCACTCGTCCTCGGAGAGGTTGGCCAGCATCCGGTCGCGCACGAAGCCCGCGTTGTTGACCAGCACGTCCAACTTGCCGAAGGTGTCGATGGCGGTGCGGATCAGATTGCGCGCGCCGTCCCAGTCGGCGATGTCGTCGCCATTGGCCACGGCCTCGCCGCCGAGCGCCTTGATCTCCGAAACCACCTGCTGGGCCGGGGTTTCGGCGGTCGCGTCGCCGTTCAGCGCGGAGCCGAGGTCATTGACGACCACCTTCGCGCCCACGGCGGCGAAGGCCAGCGCGTGCGCCCGCCCGATGCCGCGGCCCGCGCCGGTGACGATAACGACGCGCCCGGCGCAGATCTGGGTGCTCATACCTGTTGTCCCTCTTTCGTATTCATTGATTCAGCGGTGCTCGACCGTGGCGGCCGCGAGGAAGGCCGGGCGCTCACCGCCGCCGTGCACCAGCAGGGTCGCGCCGCTGACGTAGGCGGCCAGCGGTGAGGCGAGGAAGGCGGCGCAGTGTCCGATGTCCTCGGGGCGGGCCAGCCGGCCCAGCGGAATGGTCTCGGCGACCGCGGCGATGCCGTTCTGGTCGCCGTAGTGCAGTTCGCTCTGCTCGGTTTCGACCAGCCCGACGACCAGCGAATTCACCCGAACCTTCGGCGCCCACTCCACCGACAGCGACTGGGTCAGGCTGTCGATGCCCGCCTTGGCCGCGCCGTAGGCCGCGGTGCCCGGCGAGGGCCGGTGCCCGCTGACGCTGGAAACCATCACGATCGAGCCGCCGTCCGGCTGCTCCTGCATCACCGCGTTGGCGATTTGCGAAACCAGCAGCGGAGCAAGCAGGTTCAGCTCCACGATCTTCGAATGGAAGTTCTTGCTGGCCTGTGCGGCGAGCGCGAAAGGCGCGCCGCCCGCATTGTTGACCACGTGATCGAGGCGGCCGTGCTTGCGCACGATGGTCTCGATCAGCCCGTTGACCGAATCCGCGTCCCGCACATCGCAGGGCAGATATTCGATTTCCCGTCCGTCGCTGGACACCGGCGCTTCGGCCGGGCGGCGCGCACAGGCGATGACGGTCGCGCCCGCCGCGAGGAAGGCCTTGCTCACTCCGGCGCCGACGCCTCGCACACCGCCGGTGACGAGAACAACGCGGCCGGACAGGTCGATTTCGAGAGCCACCGTGCTAACCTACCAAGCAACTGCTTGCTTCGGCAATGCTCAGGCCTCCACAGCACGATGGGACATTCGATGGGGATCAACCGTCACACCGAAACCGCAGGCGTTGAAGTCGTCACGGTCGACTATCCGCCGGTCAATGCCCTGCCTTCGGACGGCTGGTTCGCCCTCGCCGACGCCATCCGGGCGGCCGGGCGCGACCCGGAGACCCGGGTCGTCGTGCTGCGCGCCGAGGGGCGCGGCTTCAACGCGGGTGTCGACATCAAGGAAATGAACGAGGACGTCGGCCACGCCAAGCTGATCGCGGCCAACCACGGCTGCTTCGAAGCCTTCGCCGCCGTCTACGACTGCCAGGTTCCGGTGGTCACCGCCGTCAACGGCTTCTGCCTCGGCGGCGGCATCGGCCTGGTCGGCAACTCCGATGTCATCGTCGCCTCCGACGACGCGACCTTCGGCCTCCCCGAGGTCGATCGCGGCGCGCTCGGCGCGGCCACCCACCTGGCCCGGCTGGTCCCCCAGCATCTGATGCGGACCATGTTCTACACCGCGGGCAAGCTCACCGCCCAGCAGCTGCATCACTTCGGCTCGGTCTACAAGGTGGTGCCGCGGGCCGAACTCGACGCCGCCGCAATGGAAGTCGCGAAGAACATCGCGAACAAGGACCGCCGCGTCATCCGCGCCGCCAAGAAGGCGCTCAACGGCATCGACGTGCAGGACGTGCACCGGTCCTACCGCTTCGAGCAGGGCTTCACCATGGAGCTCAACCTCGCCGGTGTGGCCGATGAGATCCGGGCGCGCTTCGACGACGACCTGGCCGCACAGAAGAAGGGGAAGTAGATGCGCGACAAGCGAATGTCGCTCGACGATGTGGTCGGCGAGCTGCGCAGCGGGATGACGATCGGCATCGGCGGCTGGGGTTCCCGGCGCAAGCCGCTCGCCTTCGTCCGCGCGCTCTTGCGTTCGGACATCAAGGATTTGACCGTCGTCACCTACGGCGGGCCGGATCTGGGTCTGCTGTGTTCGGCGGGCAAGGTGCGAAAGGCCTACTACGGCTTCGTTTCCCTGGATTCCGCGCCGTTCTACGATCCGTGGTTCGCCAAGGCGCGCACCGGCGGCGAGATCACCGTGCGCGAAATGGACGAGGGCATGGTCAAGTGCGGCCTGCAAGCCGCCGCGGCGCGGCTGCCCTTCCTGCCCATCCGCGCCGGATTGGGTTCCGCCGTAATCGATTTCTGGGAGGGCGAGCTGCGGACCGTGCAGTCGCCGTACCCGACCGACGGCAAGACCGAAACCCTGGTCGCCATGCCCGCGCTGAACCTCGATGCCGCGTTCGTCCATCTGGATCTGGCCGACAAGCACGGCAATGCCGCCTACACCGGCGTCGACCCCTACTTCGACGATCTGTACTGTCTGGCCGCCGAGCGCCGCTATCTGTCGGTGGACCGGCTGGTGGAGACCGAGGAGCTGGTGAAAGCCGTTCCGCAGCAGTCGATCATCCTGAACCGGATGATGGTCGACGGCGTGGTCGAGGCGCCGGGCGGCGCGCACTTCACCTTCTCCGGCAGCTACGGCCGCGACGAGAAGTTCCAGCGCCACTACGTCGAAGCCGCCAAGACGCCCGAGTCGTGGGCCGAGTTCAAGGCGCGGTACCTGGATGTGTCCGAGGACGAATACCAGGCCGCCGTCCGCGCTTTCGCCGAGGAGCAGAAGTGAGCACAACTGAGACGATCACCCGGGCCGAGGTCTGCGTCGTCGCCGCGGCCGAAATCTTCCGTGGCGCGGGCGAAATCATGGCCAGCCCGATGTCCACCGTCACCACCATCGGCGCGCGCCTGGCCCGGCTCACCTTCGAGCCGGATCTGCTGCTCTCCGACGGTGAGGCGCTGTTCTTCGCCGAGGTGCCCGCGATCGGCGGCAAGGCTCCGATCGAGGGCTGGATCCCGTTCTCCAAGGTGTTCGACGTGGTCGCCTCCGGCCGCCGCCACGTGGTGATGGGCGCCAACCAGATCGACCGGCACGGCAACCAGAATCTGTCGGCTTTCGGTGCGCTGCAGCAGCCTTCGCGGCAGATGTTCGGTGTGCGCGGCGCGCCCGGCAACACCATCAACCATGCCACCAGTTACTTCGTGCCCAAGCACAACCGGCGCGTGTTCGTGGAGGCCGTGGATATCGTCTCCGGAATCGGTTACGACAAGATCGATCCCGAGAACCCGGCTTACCGGTTCCACCATCTGCACCGGGTGGTGTCCAACCTGGGCGTCTTCGACTTCAACGGCCCGGACCACACCCTGCGCGCGCTGTCGCTGCACCCGGGTGTGACCGCGGGTGAGGTCGCCGAGAACACGTCGTTCGAGATCGCCGGGCTCGGCGAAGCTGGCGAGACCCGTTGGCCCACCGACGAAGAGCTGCGGATCATCCGTACCGTCCTCGATCCCAGAGGTTTCCGGGAGAAGGAGGTCCAGGCATGACCGGGCGTCTGCACACGCCGCTCACCGAGCTGGTCGGCATCGAGCACCCGATCGTGCAGACCGGCATGGGCTGGGTCGCCGGACCGAGCCTGGTGTCCGCCACCGCCAATGCGGGCGGGCTGGGCATCCTGGCCTCGGCCACCATGACCTTCGAAGAGCTCGAAGCGGCCATCGCGAAGACCAAGTCGCAGACCGACAAACCGTTCGGCGTGAACATCCGCGCCGACGGCTTCGACGCCGCCGAGCGCTGCGAGCTGATGATCCGCGAGGGTGTGAAGGTCGCCTCCTTTGCCCTTGCGCCCAAGAAAGAGCTCATCGCGCGGCTCAAAGACAATGGCGTGGTGGTGGTTCCCTCCATCGGCGCGGCCAAGCATGCGGTGAAAGTCGCATCCTGGGGCGCCGACGCGGTGATCGTGCAGGGCGGTGAGGGCGGTGGGCATACCGGCTCCGTCGCGACCACGCTGCTGCTGCCGTCCGTGCTCGACGCGGTGGACATTCCGGTGATCGCCGGTGGCGGCTTCTTCGACGGACGCGGCCTGGCCGCCGCACTCGCCTACGGGGCGGCCGGCGTCGCCATGGGCACCCGATTCCTGCTCACTCAGGAGAGCAGCGTGCCGGAGGCGGTCAAGCGGGAGTACCTGACCCGTGGCCTCCAGGACACGGTCGTCTCCACGAGGGTGGACGGCATGCCGCACCGCGTGCTCAACACCGAACTGGTGCAGAAGCTGGAGCACTCCGGCCGGGCCCGCGGATTCGCCGCCGCTGCCGCCAATGCGCTGAAGTTCAAGGGCATGACCGGCATGAAGTGGTCGACCATCGTCAAGGATGGTCTCGCCATGCGTAAGCACAAGGACCTCACCTGGTCCCAGGTGATCATGGCCGCCAACACACCCATGCTGCTCAAAGCCGGTCTGGTGGACGGCAATACGCAAGCGGGTGTGCTGGCCTCCGGCCAGGTCACCGGCATAATCGAGGATCTGCCCACGGTCGAGGAACTGATCGACCGCATCATCACCGACGCGCTGGCCCGCATCAGCGCGATCTCCGCACTTCCCGTCGAATCCCCAGCGGCCGCAACCCAGCCCTGAACAATCCGAAAGGCTCCTCCGATCCACGAGAGCGGAGGAGTCTTTCACTATGACGTACTGGATCAAGTACTGAATTGCTACGATGGTGTGGTTACCGCGAAGCTGAGAGGACCCACCATGCAGGCCATGCACCAGAGCGCCGCGCGGGAGAATTTCACGGCGATACTCGATGCCGCGACCGAAGACCACGACGAAGTGATCATCACTCGGTCCGGTGGCAAGAGTTCCGCTGTCGTGATCTCGCTGGCCGAATACAACTCGATGAAGGAAACCGCCCATCTGCTCGGCAATCCCGCAAACGCCGCGTGGCTGGCCAAGGGCATTGCGCAGTACCGGGCAGGTGAAGGCGAGGTGCGGGAACTGGTCGATGTCGAGACCGAGGACACCGACGAATGACCCGCAAAGTGATCTTCATGAGCACCGGATGGGCTGACTACAAGTCGTGGCTTGCCGATGACCGTCGAATGGTAGGGAAAATCAACCGCCTGATCGACGACATCGTGCGCAACGGCAACGCCGAGGGTATCGGTAAGCCTGAACCGCTGCGCGCGAATCTATCCGGATTCTGGTCGCGGAGAATCGACCAGGAGCACCGGCTGGTGTACGTGGCTACCGACGACGATGTCTCGATCATCGCCTGTCGCGGCCACTACGAATGACAGACTCCGCGATCAAGGGCGCCTCCGACCCATAGACCGGAGGCGCCCTTTCGGTTACCAGGGCAGGGTGCCGAACACCGTGTCGTCCTCCGCGCCCCACCGGTAGCCCCAGAGCTGGCCGGTCGGTCCGTCGGCGGGCAAGGTGGCCAGCTCGACGCTGACCTGAGCGCCCTGTTCGGCGGTGCGGAAGCCGCTGTTGCCGTTGAAGTCGGTGGCGCAGTAGCCGGGGTTGGCGGCGTTGACTTTGATCGGGGTGTCCCAGAGTTCCTTGGCGTACATGGCGGTGACCATGTTGAGCGCGGCCTTGGAGGCGGGGTAGGAGATGGCGGCGGCAGACCACATCGGGCTCTGCTGGTCCATCAGGAACCCGATAGAACCGACCTCACTGGACACCTGGACGATGCGGGCAGCCGGGGCGTTGCGCAGCAGCGGCAGCATGGCGTTGGTCACCGCGACGATGCCGAAGACGTTGGTTTCGAAGACCTCCCGCAGGCTGTCCAGGTTGGTTTCCGACGGCTTGTCGAAACTGCCGCCCGAGATACCGGCGTTGTTCACCAGGACGTCCAAGCGGCCGAATTCCGCCGCGATCCAGGCGGCGGCCCGGGTGCTGGAATCGGTGTCGGTGGCGTCGATTTCGAGCACCCGCGCATCGATCCCCGCGGCGCGCAATTTATCCGCGGCCTCGGCGCCGCGTGCCGCCGAGCGGGCCCCCACCAGGACGGTGAATCCGCGCTCGCCGAGCAGGCGGGCGGTCTCGTAGCCGATGCCCCTGTTGGCACCGGTAATCAGGGCGATCTGCTTCGTTGTTGTCATGGGACCAAGCCTGGCACCGCGAGAACACCCTGGGGAGGACCACTTCAGCCTGGTACAGGCTGTACCACCCAGCACCGTGCCGATGCCCCCGATACTGGAGAGGTGACCGATCGAACCGAGCTCGCGAAGTTCTTGCGTGCCCATCGCGCCAAGCTGCACCCGGCCGACGTAGGCCTGCCCGAAACCGGTCAGCGCCGCACACCCGGACTGCGCCGCCAGGAAGTGGCGCAGTTGGCGGGTATTTCGGTGGATTACTACATCCGGATGGAGCAGGCGCGCGGCGCGAAGCCCTCGCGGCAGGTACTGGCCGCGGTCGGGCGGGCGCTGCTGCTCAGTACCGACGAACGCGAGTATCTGTTCCGGATCGCCGGCGAGAATCCGCCGGCCGTGGTCGGGCCGAATCGCACTGTCGCGCAACCGGTCCGGGTGCTGCTCGACAATATGGCAGTGCCCGCCTACGTGGTGGACGCCTGCTACGACATCCTGGCGTGGAATCGGATGGCCGTCCCGTTCATCGGCGATCTCGCGCGGGTTCCCGAAGCCGACCGGAACATGGTGCGCTGGATGTTCCGGCTGCCCGACGACGCCGAACCGTGGTCGGAACCGGCGTCGGTGAACTTCGCCCGCTCCACCGTCGCCGACCTGCGCGCGGTCTACGCCCGCCACCCGGGCAATCCGGCCCTCGCCGCGCTGGTCACCGAATTGCTCGGTACCTCGCGACGTTTCGCGCAGATGTGGGCGGATCAATGCGTCGAGGTGCGGCGCGGGCACCACAAACGGATCCGGCATCCCGAGCTCGGCGAACTCGCCTTCGACTGCCAGGTACTGACCATCTCCGACAGCGATCAGCGCATGATCGTCTACTGCCCGGAGCCCGGCTCCCCCACCGCCGCCGTCTTCACGCACATCGCCGCCTCGGTCGCGGCGCCGCACGGCCCGTCGATCTGCCCGAACGCCACACCGGGCGCGTTGTCCACCGCCGACGCGACGTTCGGGGTCGACATCACCTAGCTCAAAGACGCTCGATAATGGTGACGTTGGCGGTGCCGCCACCCTCGCAGATGGTGAGCAGGCCGTAGCGGCCGTTCACCCGCTCCAACTCGTTCAGCAGCGTCGCGAAAAGCTTCGCGCCGGTGGCGCCCAGCGGATGGCCGAGGGCGATGGCGCCGCCGTTGACGTTCACCTTCTCCGGGTCGATGCCGGTTTCCTTGATCCAGGCCAGCACCACCGGGGCGAAGGCCTCGTTGATCTCGGCGACATCGATGTCGTCGATGGACAGACCGGTCTTCTCCAGCGCCCACTTGGTGGCCGGGATGGGTCCGGTGAGCATCATGATCGGGTCGGCGCCGCGGGCGCTGACGTGGTGGATGCGAGCGCGCGGCTTCAGGCCGTACTCCTGCACCGCCCATTCGGAGGCGAGCAGGGTGGCGCTCGCGCCGTCGGAGATCTGGCTGGCGACGGCGGCGGTCAGCGAGCCGCCCTCGGCCAGCACCTTCAGCCCGGCCATCTTCTCCAGGCTTGTTTCACGTGGGCACTGGTCGATGCTGAAGTCGCCGACCGGGACGATCTCGTTGTCGAAACGGCCGTTCTTGATGGCGTCGCGGGCCCGGTCGTGGCTGCGCAGCGCCCACTGCTCCATCTCCAGCCGGCTGATGCCCCACTTGTCGGCGATCATCTGCGCGCCGTTGAACTGGGACACCTCGCCGGTGCCGTAGCGGTGGTCCCAGCCCTGCGCGCCGACGAACGGGGAATCGAACCCGTACTCCTTGCCCGCGAGCATGGCGGCGGAGATCGGGATGGCACTCATGTTCTGCACACCACCCGCGACGATCACTTCGGCGGTGCCGCTCATGATGGCCTGCGCGCCGAAATTGATGGCCTGCTGGGAGGATCCGCACTGCCGGTCCACCGTGACGCCCGGCACTTCCTCGGGGAAGCCCGCGGTCAGCCAGGCGGTGCGGCCGATGTTGCCGGCCTGCGGGCCGATGTTGTCGACGCAGCCGACGATCACGTCGTCGACCTGGCCCGGGTCGATCGTGCTGCGGTCCAGCAGGCCCTTCAGCACGGCCGCGCCGAGATCGGCCGGGTGCACAGCGGCCAGCGCGCCGTTCTTCTTGCCGACCGGCGTGCGCACAGCGTCGATGACGTAGGCGTCCAGGGCCGGGGCGTACGGGCGGCGGGTGGGTGCAGACATGTGAAGCTCCAAACTACTTGTGCGCGACCGTAAGTCCGTCGAGCACGATGGTCAGATACTGCTTGGCGAGGTTTTCGACGGTGATGGGCCCGCCCGGCTGATACCAGCGGACCGCGACCCACACCGTGTCCCGCAGGAACCGGTAGGCCAGTTCGACGTCGAGTTCGGCCCGGAAACTGCCGTCCGCGACACCGTTGGTGAGCACTTTGTGCCAGAGTTCGCGGAATTCGTTGTTGTATTCGTCGATGTAGGCGAAGCGTTCGGCGCCGCGCAGGCGCTTGGCCTCGGCCTGGTAGATGGCGACCGCGGCGTGGAAGTGGTCGAACGACTCGTAGGAGGCGAGGACCAGGGCTTCCAGGGTGTCGCGCGAACTCAGCCCGGACGTCACGATCTCCCGGTACCGTCCGAACAGATCGTCGAGGAAGCCGCGCAGGATCTCGTCCACCATGGATTCCTTGGAATCGAAGTGGTGGTAGAGGCTGCCGGATAGGATTCCGGCCGCGTCCGCGATATCGCGGACGGTTGTGGCACGCAGCCCGCGCTGGGCGAACAGGTCGGCCGCCAGCAAGAGCAGTTCGTTGCGCCGTGCCGATTTCGAGGCATCTGCTGATTTCGAGGCGTCAGGTGCGGTCACATAACCGATCGTACAACCAAGCATTTGCTTGGTCTAGGGCGGTACGTGTCACCTCGATATTCGCCGGGGCGGGTGCTCAGCGGAACGAGTAGCGTAGGGGCGAGGAAACGGACAGATCGGCCAGCAGCCGATCGCAGATGACCACCGGCGAAATCCCCGCTCGCGCCAGCCGGGCGACCAGCGCCAATCTTCGTTCCGGACTGTCCCATTCGACCGTCAGCGACCCGCGTCCAGGGCCCGCGTCGACTGTCGCCATGACGCGGGGCGGTCCGTCCGGCGTGGGTTCCTCGATCAGCTTGAGGATCATGCCGCGCTGCCACGCGTGATAGGTGTCCATGTCCGCACCGATCACCAATTTGTCGGTGGCAGCGCACAATCCCTGCGCGATCTCGTCGGCGAAAGCCACCCGATCGAAACGGAACTGGCGGCAGCGGCGCACCACCTCGAGCAGATCGGCCCGCACCTCACGCATCAGCGCGGCTTGGCGTTGCCGGCGCCGATCCTGTTCGGAGCCGGCACCGGGCGCATGCTCGAGTCCGATCCGCTTGGCGCGCTCGTGATCTCGCTGCATGTCCTCGCGTAGCGCACCGCGCGGATCGCGCGCGACCTCGCCTTCATCGATCGCGTACTGCTCGAGTATCTGCGCGGCCCGGGTAGCTGTGGCCCGCTCGGAACGGTGGTCCATGAGTTCGGCGCCGAAAGTCAGCGCGGCGAGGACCATGCTGTCCAGTCTGCGCCTGGCCAGCACGACTTCGCGCACCAAATCGAGTTCCAGTTGTTCGCGGGCATGTGGGCGATCCAGGCCCATAGCCATCGCCCCTCACGGGAGTTTGCGGGATCCGACCATCCCCAGCATGGCACACGAAAGGCATCGACACGCAATGGTTTTTCAGCTGAGCGCGTGCCTATAAGCAGCGCAAATAGCGGATGTAGATGGGCGTTCGCACTATTGCGCCGGAATGTTGCGGGACGCCTGGATGACGGACAGAAGGCGCACGGGCCGACCGCGGACAGCGCACTCGCCCCGCGCGGTCGGACCCGCGAACAACCGCTATGAGATCAGGCGCGCTGACTACTGATCGACACCACTTCACCGGTCAGATAAGTCGTGTAATCGCTGGCGAGCATGGCGATGGTGGCCGCCACCTCCCACGGTTCGGCGGCCCGGCCGAAGGCCTCACGCTCGGACAGCGTGTCCAGCAGTTCGGTGGAACTCACCTTGTCGAGGAACGCATGGCGAGCGATGCTCGGTGAAACAGCGTTGATCCGCACACCCAATTCGGCGGCTTCCACGGCACTGCACCGGGTCAGCGCCATCACACCGGCCTTGGCGGCCGCATAGTGGGCTTGACCGTATTGCGCACGCCAGCCGAGCACACTCGCGTTGTTCACGATCACACCGCCGTGCCCGGCCTCGCGGAAGTATCCCAAAGCGGCTCGGGTGCAACGGAAGGTGCCGTTGAGGGTGATGTCGAGGACGCGGTCCCACTGCTCATCGGTCATGTCGACGACGGGGGTCTCGCCGCCGAGCCCGGCGTTGTTGACCATGATGTCGACCCGGCCCAGCGCCTGGGCGGCCCCGCGCACCAGCGCGTTCACCTGCTCGGTGCTCTGCACGTCACACGCGATGGCCGCCACCCGGCGGTCCGGGAATTCGCCCTTGAGTTCGACTTCGGTTTCGGCGAGCCGTCTTTCGTGCCAGTCCGAGACCACGACATCCGCGCCTTCGGCGAGCAGCCTGCGCGCGGTGGCCGATCCGATACCGGTGCCGGCGGCGGCGGTGATGACAGCGGTGCGTCCGGTGAGCAGCCCATGACCGGAAACCGGCTGCGGCGCAACAGAAAGATCGGGCATTTAGCGAGCCTCTCGAGGAAGTCCGAGCACCCGCTCGGAAATGATATTGCGCTGTACCTCGTTCGACCCGCCGTAAATCGTGTCCGCACGGGTGAACAAATACATGCGCTGCCATTCGTTCAAATCGTCGTTGTCGTCGGCGATCAGGCCCTTGGGCCCGAGCACCGCCATGGCGAGTTCGCCGAGGCCGCGATGCCAGTTGGCCCACAGCAGTTTCGACACCGAGGCCTGCCCGCTGTCGTCCACTGCGGCGGTCGCCATGGTGCGCATGGCGTGGGCGCGCATCACCCGCAGGCCGACCCACGCCCGGTCGATCCGGTCCGCGATCAGCGGGTCCTCGGCCGCCCCGGTGCGCCGGGCCAGCGCCTCGATATCGGCGAGCTCCCGCGCGAAGCGGATCTGCTGGCCGAGGGTGGAGACGCCGCGCTCGAAAGCCAGCGTGCCCATCGCGATGCGCCAGCCTTCGCCGGGTTCGCCGACCACGAGATCGGCGGCGGCGCGGGCATTGTCGAAGAAGACCTCGTTGAACTCCGAGGTCCCGGTGAGCTGGATGATCGGGCGCACCTCGATGCCCGGCTGATTCATCGGAACCAGCAGGTAGGACAGGCCCTTGTGGCGGACCGATCCCTTCTCGGTGCGGGCGATGACGAAGCACCAGTCCGCGACATGCGCCAGCGAGGTCCAGATCTTCTGGCCGTTGATGGACCACTCGTCGCCGTCCAGGTGCGCCGAGGTGCTGACCGCGGCCAGGTCCGAGCCGGCGCCGGGTTCGGAGTAGCCCTGGCACCACAGCTCGCTGACGTTGCGCACGCCGGGCAGGAAGCGGTCCTTCTGCGCCTGGGTGCCGAAGGCCAGCAACGTGGGCCCGAGCAGTTCCTCACCGACGTGCGAAACCCGGGCGGGCGCATTGGCCTTGGCGTATTCCTCGTGGAAGATCACCTGCTGGGCGACGGTGGCCTCGCGGCCCCCGTACTCCTTCGGCCAGCCCAGGCAGGTCCACCCCGCCGCGGCCAGGTGCCGGTCCCAGGCCAGGCGCTCATCGTGCGCCTCGTGCTCGCGGCCGGGGCCGCCGAGACCGCACAACTCGCGGAATTCGCCATTGAGGTTCTCGTCCAGCCACTCCCGCACTTCAGCGGAAAAGGCCGCATCCTGTGCGGCGGTACTGGAATCTGAGGTCTGGATCGCAACCACGACGGTAGGATAACCTACCAAGCACTTGCTTTGTTAGCCTCTAGGCGGAACGGCCCAGCGGACGGTGAGGACAACCGTGACAACCCCTGCACAGACGACACCGATGGCACTGCACGACGCCGCGCGGATATATGGCGACGCACCCGCCCTCGCCGACGGCGCGGTCCGGCTGGATTGGAACCAGCTGCTCGGCGCGGTCCAGGAGGTGGCGCGCGCCCTGATCGCGCGCGGGGTACAGCCCGGCGACCGCATCGCCATGTGGGCCCCTAATACCCAGCACTGGGTGGTGGCGGCGCTCGGCGCGCACTACGCGGGCGCAGCTTTGGTCCCGCTGAACACCCGGTATGTGGCCGACGAGGCCGCCGATGTGCTGGAACGGGTGCAGGCGAAAGCGCTGTTCATCGCGGGCACGTTCCTCGGCCGGGATCGGCTGGCCGAATTGCGCGCGGCAGCCCCGGCTTTGACCATCGAGACAGTCGTCGTGATCCCGGTCGAGCCCGAAACTTCGGTGCCGACCGACGCGCACACCTTGAACTTCTCGGATCTGGCGGACATCGCATCGGCGGTATCCGTGGCCGATGCGCAGCAGCGGGCCGAGGCCGTCGGTCCCGACGATCTGTCCGACATCCTCTTCACCTCCGGCACCACCGGGCGCAGCAAGGGCACGCTGGTCGCGCACCGGCAGGCGCTGTCGGTGGTCCGCGCCTGGGCCGAGTGCACCACGTTGAATGCGGACGATCGCTATCTCGTGGTCAGCCCGTTCTTCCATAACTTCGGTTACAAGGCAGGCATGCTGGCGTGCCTGGTGAGCGGGGCGACGATCGTCCCGCAGGTGACTTTCGATGTACCGCAGACGATGCGGCTGGTCAGCGAGGAAAAGATCACCGTGCTGCCCGGGCCGCCGACGATCTATCAGACGATTCTGGACTTCCCGGACCGGGACAAGTTCGATCTGAGCACCCTGCGGGTGGCGGTCACCGGCGCCGCGACGGTGCCGGTGGTGCTGGTCGAGCGGATGCGCTCGGAGCTCCGATTCGATGTCGTCATCACGGGTTACGGCCTTTCCGAGGCCGCCGGGTTCGGGACCATGTGCCGCGCCGACGACGATGCCGAGACCATCGCGAACACCTGCGGACGGCCGATCGCCGATTTCGAACTGCGGCTCAGTGACGGCGGTGAAGTACTGCTGCGCGGGCCGAACGTGATGCTCGGTTACCTCGACGATCCCGAAAGCACCGCGGAGACCATCGATTCCGAGGGCTGGCTGCACACCGGCGATATCGGCACGCTCGACGAGCGCGGATATCTCAAGATCACCGACCGGCTCAAGGACATGTACATCTCGGGCGGGTTCAACGTGTACCCGGCCGAGGTCGAACAGGCGCTGGCGCGGCTCGACGGTGTCGCCGAATCCGCGGTCATCGGCGTGCCCGACACCCGGATGGGTGAGGTCGGCAAGGCGTATGTGGTGCGCAAGCAGGGTGCCGCGCTGACCGAAGAACAGGTGCGCGCCCACGCCGCCACCGTGCTCGCCAATTTCAAGGTGCCGCGGTTCATCGAATTCCGGGACCAGTTGCCCTATAGCGCCGCCGGGAAAGTGCTCAAGCGGCAGTTACGTGAGGAGATCAAATGACGGACGGTGTTCCCGACGAGGGCGAGGTCGTCACCTATGAGGTCCGGGGGCGGGTCGCGATCGTCACGCTGAACCGGCCGGACTATCGCAATGCCCAGAACTCGGTGATGACCTACGCCCTGGACGCGGCTTTCGAGCGCGCCGTCGAAGACCCGGAGGTCGGCGTAATCGTGCTGGCGGGCAACGGGAAACACTTCAGCGCGGGCCACGACATCGGCACGCCGGGCCGCGATCACCATGTGCGGTACCCGAACAAGGCGGCGCTGTGGTGGGACCACACCGACAAGGCCGGCGGCGACCAGCGTTTCGCGCGCGAGACCGAGGTGTACCTCGGTATGTGCCGGCGCTGGCGCGAGATTCCGAAGCCGACCATCGCGATGGTGCAGGGCGCGTGCATCGCGGGCGGGCTGATGCTGGCCTGGGTGTGCGATCTGATCATCGCCTCCGACGACGCGTTCTTCTCCGATCCCGTTGTCCGGATGGGTATTCCGGGTGTCGAGTACTTCGCGCATCCGTGGGTGATGGGCCCGCGTGCGGCCAAGGAATTCCTGTTCACCGGCGACCGGTTCGATGCCGCGCAAGCCAAGGAGTGGGGCATGGTCAACCGCGTCGTGCCGCGCGCCGAACTCGAGGCCGAGACGCTGGCACTGGCCGAAAAGATTTCTGCCATGCCGCAATTCGGATTGGCGCTGACCAAGAAAGCCGTGAACCAGGCCGAAGACCTGATGGGCATGCGCAACGGCATGGACTCGGTGTTCGGTCTGCATCACTTCGCGCACGCGCACAACGCCGAGGTCGGCGCCGATTCGCTGGGCGGGATGAACGCCAAGTCGATGAAGGCCACCGCAACGCAGAACGGGACAACGTAAGTGGATCTGGATTTCGACCAGGCGACCCAGGAATTCCAGCGGGAAGTACGGGATTTCCTGGCCGCCAACAAGCCGTCTACCCCTTTGGCTTCGATGGACACCAAGGCCGGGTTCGAAGCGCACCGCGACTGGGAACGCACTCTCGCCGACGCGCGCCTGTCCGTGGTGTCCTGGGAAGAGAAGTACGGCGGCCGTAGCGCCTCGCTGCTGGAATGGGTGCTGTTCGAGCAGGAGTACTACGCCGCGGGCGCGCCCGGGCGGGTCAGCCAGAACGGCATCTTCCTGCTCGCGCCGACGCTTTTCGAGCACGGCACTCCCGAGCAGCTGGAACGCATCATGCCGCGGATGGCGCGCGGTGACGACATCTGGGCGCAA
This sequence comes from Nocardia sp. XZ_19_385, assembly GCF_015355755.1. NCBI lineage: Bacteria > Bacillati > Actinomycetota > Actinomycetes > Mycobacteriales > Nocardiaceae > Nocardia > Nocardia sp. XZ_19_385. The sequence continues at coordinate 1,589,305 of NZ_JACVEE010000002.1, read as the reverse complement.
GCCTGGTCCGAGCCCGAAGCGGGCAGCGATCTGGCCGGCATCCGCTCCACCGCGCGGCGCACCGACGGCGGCTGGCTGCTCAGCGGGCAGAAGACCTGGAGTTCGCGGGCGGCGTTCGCGGACTGGGCCTTCGGGCTCTTCCGCAGCGATCCGGAAGCCGAACGGCACCGCGGCCTCACCTATGTGATGTTCCCGTTGAACGCCGACGGCGTCTCGGTACGCCCGATCCCGCAGCTCGACGGCGAGCCCGGGTTCGCCGAGATCTTCCTCGACGACGTCTTCGTGCCCGATCGCGACGTGATCGGCGCGGTGAACGAGGGCTGGCGGGTGGCCATGAGCACCTCCAGCAACGAGCGCGGCCTGTCGCTGCGCAGCCCCGGCCGGTTCAGCGCGACCGCGCAGCGCCTGGTCGACCTGTGGCTGGAAACCGGGGATCGCACCAATACCGCGCAACGGGACGCGGTGGTGGACGCCTGGCTCGGCAGCGAGGCCTACCGGCTGCACACCTTCGGCACCGTCACCCGGCTCAACGAGGGGGGCAAGCTCGGCGCGGAATCCTCGATCACCAAGGTCTTCTGGTCCGAGCTCGATATCGCCATGCACGAGACCGCCCTGGACGTCCTGGGTTCCGCGGGCGAGCTGGCCGGGCCCTGGACCGACGGCTACCTGTTCTCGCTGTCCGGCCCGATCTACGCCGGTACCAACGAGATTCAGCGCAATATCATCGCCGAGCGGCTGCTCGGACTACCGAGAGGGAGCAGCCGATGAGGTTCGCGCTCAGCCCGGAACAACTCGATTTCGGCACCAGCGTCCGCAAGCTGCTCGACGCCGGGCAGACACCCGCCGCGATCCGCGCCTGGGCGGCCGGTGATCCGCGCGCCGGACGTGCGCTGATCCGTCAGCTCGCGAACTCCGGTGTGCTCGGGCTCGCTATCGACGAGGACAACGGCGGGGTCGGCGCGGAGCCGATCGACCTGGTGGTCGCATTCCTGGAGCTCGGCCGGGCCGGAGTGCCCGGGCCGCTGGTCGAGACCGCTGGCGCGATTCCCGCACTGCTGCAAGCACTTCCGGATGCCGAACTGGCCCAGCGCTGGCTGCCCGGGTTCGCCGAGGGCACCGCGCTCGGCACCATCGCGTTCGCCGCGCCGGACCAGGAACCCGTCGTCCTGGACGCCGATACGGCCGAGGTCGTGCTGGTGGTGGACGGGGCCGAGCTCTGCCAAGCCGAGCACCGGACGCTCGTACGTTCGGTCGACCCGGCACGACGGTTGTTCACCGTCAGCCCGGGCGAGCCGGTGGCCGAGGGCGAGACGGTGGTCGACGCGGCCGCTGTCGCTTTCGACACCGGTGCGCTCGCCTGCGCCGCCCAGCTGCTCGGCGCGGGCCGTGCCCTGCTGCACCAGGCCACCGAATATGCCAAGCAGCGCAAGCAGTTCGGCAAACCGATCGGTGAATTCCAGGCCGTGAAGCAGAAGCTCGCCGACGTGCTGATTGCCTTGGATCTGGCCGAGCCGCTACTCTTCCGAGCCGCACTGACCATGGGCGAGTCCACGCGCAGTCGCGACGTCTCGGCCGCCATAATCACCTGTGGCGACGCGGCTTACGCGGCGGCGCGGGCGGCCCTGCAGGTGCACGGTGCCATCGGCTACACCGCCGAATACGACCTATCGCTGTGGCTGACCAAGGTAACCGCCCTCCGATCCGCTTGGGGCACAACAGACCTACATCGCTCCCGAATCGCCCGCGCCCTACGCGACGAAGCGATCCAAGACCGCGCCCTGCGAGGCGAAGCATGACCAGCGCGGAACACCAGGAATTCACCGCCTCCGTGCGCGCGCTGCTCACCAAGCACGCGGGCAGCGCCGCCGTGCGTGCCGGGAGTGAGTCCGACCTCGGTTACGACGCCGCGCTGTGGCAGCGGCTCTGCGAGCAGATCGGCGTTGCGGCGCTCGCGATTCCGGAGGAGTACGACGGGATCGGGGCCTCGCTGCTCGAATCTCTGTTGGTGGTCGGCGAATTGGGCCGCACCCTGGCCGATGTGCCGATGCTCGGTTCCGCCGTGCTGGGCGCGCAAGCGGTGCTGCTTTCCGGTGACACCGAGGCGTGCGCCCGGCTGCTGCCGGGCGTGGCGGAGGGCAGCCGGACGATCACCGTGTGCTGGGCCGGGGCGAACGGCTGGGACGAATTCGGCGTCCACGCCGTTGGCGAGACCCTGAGCGGGGCAGCCCATTACGTGCTCGGCACACACGCCGACACACTGATCGTCGTCACCTCGGACGGTTTGTTCGAGGTCGCCGCCGACGCCGTCGGTGTCACCCGGCGTGCGGTTGCCACCATGGATCCCACGCGCAAACTGGCCGAGATCACCTTCGACGGTGTGACCGGTCGGCGCCTCGGCACCGCGGAGCCCGCCGCGATCATCGCGCGGCTGCGCGAAATCGCCTGGGCCGCAGTCGCTGCCGAGCAGGTCGGTGCCATGGAACAGTGCTTGGAGACGACGGTCGAATACACCAAGTCCCGGGTCCAGTTCGGCCGCGCCATCGGCAGCTTCCAGGCGCTCAAGCACCGCATGGCCGACATGTACGTGCTGCTGGAGTCGGCGAAGTCGGCCGCGCAGGCGGCGGCCGTCGCCGTCGCCGAGAACAGCCCGTCGGCCGCGGAAGACGTGTGGGCCGCCCGCCTGCACTGCTCGGAGGCGTTCACCCAGATCGTCGCCGAAACCGTGCAGTTGCACGGCGGCATTGCCATCACCTGGGAACACGACGCGCACCTGTTCTTCAAGCGCGCCCACGGGGACGCACAGCTTTTCGGTAATCCGCGCAGGCCTCTCGCCCACACCGCGTAGCTCCCGTCGTCCCGGCGTGCCGTTCGCTTGCGCCGGGACGACGGGCCGCAGGCGTACGGTCGAGAGGTATGAGCGATGCGACTGGCGCCGTGAAGATAGAGCACATTCACAAGCGGGTCCGGGTGTATCTCGGTGGCCATCTGGTGGCCGACAGCCGCCGGCCAGCGCTGGTGTGGGAGCACCCTTATTACCCGACCTATTACCTGCCCGCGGTGGACCTGCACGCGAAACTCGAGCCGAGCAGCGGTGCGAACCACTCCCCCGCGCTCGGCACGGGTACGGGATACGACGTGGTCGTCAACGGCATCACCGCCGAGAATGCCGCACTGCGCTACCACGATTCGCCGGTGCCCGGCCTGAACGAAATGGTCCGGCTGGAGTGGAATGCGATGGACGAGTGGTTCGAGGAAGACGAACCGGTCTACGTCCACCCGCGCGATCCGTATTCGCGGGTCGACATCCTGGCGAGCTCACGCCATGTCCGAGTGGAAATCGACGGTGTCACCGTCGCCGATTCCCGTGCACCGCGCATTCTCTTCGAAACCGGCTTACCGCCACGGTATTACCTGCCGCTGACCGATGTCCGCATGGATCTTCTGCAAGACTCCGACACCCACTCCAGCTGCCCGTACAAAGGCAACGCGGACTACTGGAACGTGCGCGTCGACGACAACGAATACGCCGATTACGTGTGGATCTATCGCACCCCGGTGCCGGAGAGCCAAAAGATCCAAGGCCTCGCCTGCTTCTACAACGAAAAGGTCGACATCTACCTCGACGGCGAACTACAGGACCGCCCGCACAGCCCCTTCTCCTGATCAGCGACGCCGGCAGCGCCAGCGCGGTGGGCGCGGCGCGCGGCGGTAGACGTCCGCGGTGATGCGAGCGCCCTGGGAGTTGGTCACGTGGAAGTATTGGCCGCCGATTTGGGCAGCGGCGCGGGCGATTTCGTCGATCGAGCCGTGAAAGTCCCCGGCGCCGATCCGGGACAGTTTCAGCTCGACCGCACCCACCCGATCGAAACCGCGCTCCGGCGCCTGGTCGAGTTCTTCCGCCATGGTTCGCACAGCTCCACTGTCGACCGGAATGCGCGGCGCAGTCAAGGTGCTGGGCTGGAAATAGTCGAAGGCCCGGTCGCACGACCGGGCCCTCGCAGGGTTGAGCTAACGCGTCAGAGCACGGGCAGCGGCCCGGCCAGCTCGAGCGTCTGCGCCGTCTGTCCCGGCTGTTCGGCCAGCCAAGGGAACACCGGGGTCAGCTGCTCGGAGAGACCGCTGACGGTGACCACCTTCGCGACCTCGCCCTCGGCGACTCGCTTCGCCACATCGCCCTGCAGCCTCAAGGTGTTGTAAGCGTTGATGCCCGAGGCGATTCCGACCGGGATACCGAGCAGGAGCGCGCCCGCCGTAGTGCCGATCGTGCCGAGCAGTGCGGCGCCGGCAAGGCAGCCACCGAGCGTGCCGACCGCGATACCCGGGATGGAGGACAGGCTGCCCGCTCCCGCGCCGCCGAAGAGGCCGATCAGACAGCCGATGGACAGACCGGCAGCGCCGCCGATGAGCCCGCCGATACTGACCGCCAACCCGAACTGGGTGGCCACGGCGCTGTAGGCGTCATTGATGTCCTTCTGCCGCTGCACCGCCGGATTGTCGTCGATCTCCTGGTTGCCGCTGAGCGGCACCGTAGCGGGCACCTGGCAGATCGGCGGCGGCAACTCGTCGGCCGTCAGCGCGGCCTCGACGTTCTCCTTCGTCAGCTGCGAAACCGGCACGGTGCCGGGCGGGCACGGCACCGCCGCGTTCGGCCAGATCGCCATCGGCGAACCGAAGGTGAGGGTGTTGCCCAGCATGTAGCGACCCTGCGCGTCGAGCACCTGGAAATTGTTGATCGGCTGCCAGCGGCGTTCACCGTCGGGCCCGGGCATGAGGTGGTCCGGATCCGGGCCGGTTCCCGGGGCCTGCACGGTGACGCTGCCCATCGGAGTGTTCAGGAATGCCGAGTTGTCCGAGAGATCACCGGTGTAATCCCAGCCCGGAAGGGGCGAAACCTGGACCCGGGACAACCCCTCCCGCACCGCCCGGTCGTGCGGCGTCTCCTCCGGCAGCACCTGCGGCAGCGGCGGCGGGACCTCGTGACCGAAGGGCACATGGTGCAGGTCCTGACCCTTTTCGCCGAGCAGCACGTTGCCCGCGCGATCCCGCACCTGGAAGTGCTCGCTGCCGACGAAGGTGACCGAGCCGTCCGGGCCGTAGATCGTGGACACCCGGTTGTAAGCGCTGCTGCGCATCCGGACTCCGGGCAGGAGCTCCCAGTCGTCCTCCCCGCACTCCGCGGGACGCGGCGGGATCGGGGCCGCGGGATTTCCCCAATCCTCCAGTGGCGGACAGTCGATCGACGCCGGGCCGGTGATCGGCGGCACCGCGTAGGCGGGTGCCGCGGCAACGGTGATGGCCGCGGCGGTCATCGCCGCGATACCGATAGCTGGGCCAATTCTCAACGGAACCTCGCATCCATTACGCAGTGGGAATACCTCGAGCGGAACGAACTTCAGATAAACCGGAGAACCATTTCGGACATCAGGCCGACAGCGCCTGAACGGTACCGCACGAGCAGCCGCCAGACCGCGATCAATGGCGGTTTTGCTCCGGCGCGTCGGTATTGTCTTGGAGCCCGGCCGTATTCACGTTTGAAGGCTTTGCGAATTCGAATTCGAACTCTCGCGACCGTCGCGGAGAAACTCTGGGCGAGGGTCGCACGGGAGCGGCCCTCGCATCGGGGTGCGCCCGCTCCTATACTGCAAGGGCAACCCCGGGTCGCTCGGGCTCACGCCCGACGGCCGGTTTCACCGATAGGACAGCGGCCGCTCCCTGGTCCAGCCGAGTGGTCGAAGCCTCCCTCGAAGGAGGGCACCATGGCTGATCCGACGCACACCAAAGTCTGTCTGACCTGCCGCGAGTATCCGGACCCGGCGCTGGCGCTCTTCCTGGCGCCCGAACCACTGGTCCGGGGCGGCTGCATCCTGCACCTCGTGGAACAAGTCCCCGTCAGGGCCGCCGGAACAACGCGTCTGGCCTCCGAACTCACGCAGCTGATGCAATCCCAGGTCGACCCCAACAGCTCCGTCCGCGCCGAATTCCGCACCTTCACCGGCACCCTGGCCGACGCCGCCCGCACCCGCGCCGTCCTGCACGATCACCTGATCAACGACCCCGAACCGATCGGCCTCGACACCACCGACGCCGACGAAATGACCCGCCTGGCCACCCTCCCCGAACAACCCATCGGCCCCCGCCGCGTCGACGACTTCCAAGACCACGCCGTCCGCATGGCCATGCTCGCCGTCTACCGCCACTTCGACGTAGACCAGCGCATCCCCGTCCTCTACCACGGCTACGCCGACCCCACGACCGGCTGGTTCGCCCTCCGCGCCAGCTCCGCGTAATCGCCGAGCGTGCGGCATCATCGGACAATGACCGACAATAGACCGGCATTGGCCGTAGCGCTCGATCTGGAGCCGCATCCTGAGGGTGGGTGGTTTCGCGAAACCTGGCGCAGTGCCGTGGAATTCGAGCCCGACGGGTACGCGGGAAAGCGGGCTGCCGCCACGGGGATCTACTTCTTGCTGATGCCCGGCGAACGATCCGCGCCGCACACCGTGCGGTCGGATGAAGTGTGGCTGTGGCATCGAGGTGGGCCGCTGGTGCTCGACATCGGGGGCGAGGAGATCGTTCTCGGTCCCGATGTCGAGCGCGGCCAGGTGTTGCAGGCGGTGGTGCCGGGCGGAGTCAGTCAGGCCGCGCGTCCGGCTGGTGCGGAATACGTGCTCGTGAGTTGTGTTGTCGCACCCGGATTCGACTTCGCCGACTTCCGGATGGACTGATCACTCCTGGATTTCGAGCACGCCCTCGTCCAGCGCCCACTGGATGGTGCGTTCCAGGTCACCGCAGGAGTCCGGGCGGCCCGGTTGACTGCCCGCGGCACTGAGTTTCGCGAACACGGGGCAGCGGGCGGCGGGGTCGCCGGTCCACTGGACCGAGGTCTGGTGCGCGGAGTATTTGCGCACCAGAACCTCGCTCGCACAGGCCTGACACTTCAGCGGCGTCATGCCGCTTTCGAGATAGCGCTGTTTGTCGACCACGGTTTGGGCCTGCACCTCGGCCCGCCGCGCCGGCTGGTCGGCAAAGTCCGGTGCTTTAGCCCATCGGATCATCAGACACCCGCCTCCGCTTGATCGGCCTTGGCCGCTTCCTCTTCCGCCCGCCGCTTCAGATTCTCCGCGACTTCGGCTTCCCAGGCGATATTCGCCTTGGTGGTGTCGACCTCGAACTCGAAACGGTCCGTGGACTTCGGGTTGACGTCGGCGAGGTCCACGTAGAACTGGTCGTACCAGCGGCGCAGCTGATAGACCGGGCCGTCTTCCTCACAGAGCAGCGGGTTTTCGACCTTGGACTTGTGCTTCCAGATCTCCACGTCGCCGAGGAAGCCGACGTTGATGCCTTCCATCATCTTTTCCGCCAGCTTGGTGCCGCCCGCTTCGTCGAGCCCCTCGGGGCGCTCCGCGGTCAGACCCCACTGCAGCATGAAGGAATCCTGCGAGACCGGATAGTGGCAGTTGATCAGCATCGTCTTGACTTCGAACCCGCCGTAACTGTTGACCAGCGAGTTGAGCATCCAGGACGGGCCGTAGTAGGACGCCACCGATTCCAGCAGCACCTCGCCGTATTTCTGAGTTCCGTAGTCCTGCCGGTTCTTCGACTCCAGGAACTGGGTGGCGATGTGCCCCTCGAAGACGTTCTTGAAGAAGGTCGGGTAGGCGTAGTGGATGTAGAAGAAGTGCGCCATATCGACCACATTGTCGATGATCTCGCGGCAGTTGGCGCCCTCGATGAGCATCGTGTTCCACACCCACGGGGTCCAGCGTTCGCCGAGCTGCTCGCTCGGGTTGCCGTCGGCGTCGGTGTAGGCCCCGTCGATGTAGGGGATGGTGACTTCGTCCTGCGGCTTGTTGCCCTCGACGTCGTGCCAGACGAACAGCTGGCCGTTGCGCTCCAGCGTGGTCCAGGACCGGGTGCGGGCCAGCGGCGGGACGCGCTTGCCGTAGGGGATCGCCGTGCATTTGCCGTTGGCACCCCAGCGCCAGTCGTGGAACGGGCAGGCGATGTCGTCGCCCTTGATCGAGCCCATGCTCAGATCGCCACCCATGTGCCGGCAGTAGCCGTCCAGCACGTGCAGTTCGTCCTTGCTATCGGCCCAGATCACGAGCTTGGTGCCGAAGGCCTGAACCGAATGCGGCTTGCCGTCGCGGAACGATTCGGCCAAGCCCAGGCAATGCCAACCCCGCGCATAACGGGTAGGCGTGGAGCCCACATCGAGCTCTCGAACCTTGCCACCGCTCCCCTTGGGGGTAACTGCCATCGCGATTCCTCCTCCTTCTGTACTAGAACACGTTACAAAACGAGCGCCGTTCACGCCAGCGATTGAGTCCACTTGCTGGGCGAACTCGAGACACACTGGTTACGGGCACCTGTTCTCGACAGAAATAAGAACCTGTTCTAGTCTCAGAGGCAAATGACTACCGGTAACCAACCCGACCAGGCAGGAGCAGGTCCCACGATGACGCAAGAAGTGACCGACAAGGTCGAAGCACTGTTGCCCTTCCTGCGCGAGCAGGCCCAGGCGGCCGAGGACCTGCGCCGTATCCCCGACGAAACCATGAAGGCGCTGCAGGGCACCGGGTTCTTCAAGCTCGTACAGCCCACACAGTGGGGCGGCTACGCCTGTGACCCGGTGATCTTCTACGACACCGTCCGCAAGATCGCCGGCGCGTGCGGCTCCACCGGCTGGGTCGCGGGCATCCTCGGCATCCACAACTGGCACCTGGCGCTGTTCAGCCAGCAAACCCAGGAAGAGGTGTGGGGCAACGACACCGAGGTCCGCATCTCCTCCTCCTACGCGCCCATGGGTGCGGGCACCGTCGTCGAGGACGGCTCGGGGTACCGCGTAAGTGGTAGCTGGGCTTGGTCTTCCGGCTCCGACCACGCCGACTGGACCTTCGTCGGCGGACCGGTGATCAAGGACGGCCGCCCGGTCGACTTCGGCAGCTTCCTCATCCCGCGCAGCGAATATCGCATCGACGACGTGTGGAATGTGGTGGGCCTCAAGGGCACCGGTTCCAACACCCTCGTGGTCGAAGATGTCTTCGTGCCCAAGCACCGGTTCCTCAGCTACCGGACGATGAACGAACTGAAATCGCCTGGCCTGGAACAGAACACCGATCCGCTGTACAAGATGCCCTGGGGCACAATCCATCCCAGCACCATCACCACGCCGATCGTCGGTATGGCCTACGGCGCCTACGCCGCGCACGTCGAACACCAGGGCAAGCGGGTACGCGCCGCCTACGCCGGCGAGAAGGCCAAGGACGACCCGTTCGCCAAGGTGCGGATCGCGGAGGCTTCCAGCGATATCGACGCCGCCTGGCGTCAGGTGTCGGGCAATGTCGCCGACGAATACGCCTATCTGCTGCGGGGCGAGGAGATTCCGGTCGAGCTGCGGCTGGCCGCCCGGCGCGATCAGGTCCGCGCCACCGGCCGGGCGATCGCCTCGATCGACAAGCTGTTCGAGAGCTCCGGCGCCACCGCCCTGGCCAACGGCACTCCGCTGCAGCGCTTCTGGCGCGACGCGCACGCCGGACGAGTGCACGCCGCCAACGATCCCGAGCGCGCCTACACGATGTTCGGCTCCGGCGAATTCGGCGTGCCGATCACCGACACCATGTACTAGGAGGGGATTTCGTGACTTCGACGGTGGAACTAACCTACGAATCGACTTCGCGCTTCGCGCAGGTGCGGCCGGATCTGCGGCTGCACTACCACGAGGCCGGCGCCGGCAACGGGCCGACGATCGTGCTGCTGCACGGTGGCGGGCCGGGCGCGTCGTCCTGGTCGAACTTCGCGCGCAATATTCCGGTGCTGGCGCAGAACCATCACGTCATCGCCGTGGATCAGCCCGGGTTCGGTCAGTCCGACAAGCCGGTCGATCATCCGCAGTACTTCTCGCACAGCGCCTCCGCGCTGAAGGAGCTGCTGGATCACCTGCAGATCACCGATCGCGTACACCTGCTGGGCAATTCGCTCGGCGGCGGCGCGGCAGTTCGGTTCGCCCTGGATTACCCGGAACGCGCGGGCAAGCTGGTGCTGATGGGCCCGGGCGGGTTGAGCGTCAACGTGTTCGGGCCGGACCCGACCGAGGGCGTCAAGCATCTGGCGAAGTTCAACTACGAACCGACGCGGGCGAATCTGGAAGCGTTCCTGCGGATCATGGTCTTCGACCAGTCGCTGATCACCGAGGCCCTCATCGACGAGCGGTTCGCCTCGGCGAGCACCCCGGAGTCGCTGGCGGCGACCCGGGCGATGGGTAAGTCGTTCTCCGGACCGGACTTCGAGCTCGGCATGCTCTGGCGCGAGGCGTACAAGCTGCGTCAGCCGGTGCTGTTGATCTGGGGCCGGGAAGATCGGGTCAATCCGCTGGACGGCGCGATCGTGGCGACCAAGATGATCCCGCGGGTGCAGTTGCACGTGTTCGGTGGTTGCGGCCACTGGGCACAGCTGGAAAAGTTCGACGAATTCAACCGGCTCGCAACCGATTTCCTCGCCGGATCCCGCAAGGAGAAGTAATCATGAGCATTCGTGCACTCGGCTACATGCGCATCGAGGCCACCGACATGGCGGCTTGGCGCGAGTACGGCCTGAAGGTGCTCGGCATGATGGAGGCGCCGGGTCCCGACCCGAACGCCCTCTACCTGCGTATGGACGAGTTCCCCGCCCGGCTGGTGATCGTGCCGGGTGAAAAGGACCGGTTGCAGGTGTCCGGCTGGGAGGTCACCAATGCCGGTGGGCTGCAAGAGCTTCGGGAGCGGCTGTCCGAGGCCGGCGTGGCCTTCAAAGAGGCCACCAAGGAAGAGCTCACCGACCGTCGCGTCGAGGGCATGATCCGGTTCGAGGATCCATCCGGCAACGTGCTCGAGGCGTTCTACGGTGCGCAGTACGTCGCCAAGCGGTTCGTCAGCCCTTACGGCCACAGGTTCGTCACCGCCGAGCAGGGCCTCGGCCATGTCGTGCTGACCTGCACCGATGATGCCGCGGCGCAGGAGTTCTACCAGGGCGTCCTCGGTTTCCGGCTGCGGGATTCGATGCGGCTGCCACCGCAGTTCGTGGGCCGCCCGGCCGACGGGGATCCGGCCTGGCTGCGCTTCTACGGCTGCAACCCGCGGCACCACTCGCTGGCGTTCCTGCCCATGCCGAACCCGACCGGCATCGTGCACCTGATGGTCGAGGTGGAGAACTCCGACGATGTCGGCCTCTGCCTGGATCGCGCGCTGCGCAAGAAGGTGAAGATGTCGGCCACGCTCGGACGGCACATCAACGACAAGATGCTGTCGTTCTACATGAAGACGCCGGGTGGATTCGATATCGAATTCGGTACCGAAGGACTCGAAGTCGAAGACGATCTGTCCTGGATCGCCCGGGAGTCCACGGCGGTGAGCCTGTGGGGTCACGACTTCTCGATTCAGGCCCGACAGCAATGAGTGAGGCAGCACCCGAGGAGGTGCCGGCGATCGATGCCCGCGCGTTCCGAAATGTGCTGGGGCAGTTCTGCACCGGTATCACCGTCATCACCACCTTCGACGAGGAGAAGGCGCCGGTCGGCTTCGCGTGCCAATCTTTCGCCGCGCTCTCGCTGGACCCGCCGCTGATCCTGTTCTGCCCCACCAAGACTTCACGGTCCTGGGCGGCGATCGAACAGGCGGGCAAGTTCTGCGTCAACGTCCTCGCCGAGGAACAGCAGGCCGTCTGCGCCCGGTTCGGCTCGCGCGAACCCGACAAATTCGCCGGAACCTCCTGGCACACATCCGAATTGGATGTCCCGGTGCTCGCCGACTCGCTGGCCACCATCCAGTGCACGGTGGACAGTGTCGTCGACGGCGGTGATCACTACATCGTGATCGGCCGGGTGCAGGCCCTGTCGGAGTCCACCGACTCCGGCCGGCCCCTGCTCTTCTACCGGGGCCAGTACACGGCCATCGAACCGGAGAAGACCACGCCCGCCCCCTGGCGCGCGGACCTGGAGCACTTCCTCACCACGACCACGCTCGACACCTGGCTCTGAGCCGGTAACCAGAACGGCCGGGAGCAGCGCTCCCGGCCGTTCTTGCCGTCCGAATCAATTCACCTTTGCTACAACGTAATTGACGATATCGCCGACAGTCCGCCAGCCGGCGGTGTCTTTTTCGGGAATCCGGACTCCACAGGCGTCCTCGACCTGCACGAAGATCTCCACGATCTGCAGCGAATCCAACCCGAGATCCGTCATCAGATCGCTGTACGGCCCGATGTCGCCCAGTGGACGCCCACTCTGCTCGGCGACAATCACTCTGATCTTCTCGACGGTATCCATACCCATATCCACCACCCGAACCTACCGCCGTCAAAAAGTGCTCAATTGTTGAGCACTTAACCCGCCATGCTGGTCTCATGGAACAGCTCAACGGCACCCCCGTCCTCACCTGCACCGACGCCACCGAATGGGAATCCTGGCTCGCCGCCCACCACGCCACCGCCCCTGACGTCTGGATCCTGATCGCCAAGAAGAACTCCCCCGAACATTCCCCCACCATCACCGAAACCCTCGACGGCGCACTGTGTTACGGCTGGATCGACAGCATCCGCCGCACCCACTCCCCCGACTACTACCTCCAGCGCTACTCCCCCCGCCGCCCCCACAGCCCCTGGTCCGCCATCAACATCGCCAAAGCCGAAACCCTCATCGCCGCAGGCCGCATGCAACCCGCCGGCTTCGCCGCCATCGAGAAAGCCAAAGCCGACGGCCGCTGGATAAGTCCCACCTCGGTCTCCGCCGCGGAGCGCACCGATTAGTTCGGAGTGGTCGGGACTACTTCCCAGAATCGCGCTTCTTCGGCGGGCGACGGGGTTCCGTTCCAGGGGTGGAGATGGAAATTGGCATCGCGAACTTCCAGGCGGCTGGACAGGTTCGGGCCTACATAGGCGATCGACAGCGCGCTGGTGCGGGAACCGAGGTCGTGTTGTTTGAGTGCGTGGGCGATCTCGGTCGCGACTGAGATCAGGCCATCCAGGCCGGGTGAGCCGGAGAGGCAGAGGTCGAGCGATAGTGCGACGTGGTGCGGGCTGTAGGTGGAAATCGTTGATCCCCCGGAGGCGATCTGCGCGTCGCTTCGCAGCCGAAAATCAGACATGAACGCATACAAGGCTGGGTCGGTAATCATCTGCGGGCCGGTCGCCATGGTGCCGTCGCAGGTCGCGACAGGCGACTCCGGAGTTATGTCGTCGGGTGTCTGACAGCTCGAGAGAACGGCCGCCGTGGCGAAGACCAGCGCTGCTCTCATCGACCGGCGTCCAGCCAGTAACGCGCCCATCAAGTCCTCCTCCAGCCCACCCCTGTTCGACAGTAGTCCGGGAACGAGCGAGCACCCCGGGTAGCGGTGTCCACTCGCTACCCGAGGTGCTCGCTCGAAAACTCGAATCAGGGTCAGGCCGATGCCTTTTCGCGCTGGAGTTCCAGGGCGATGTCGATGAGCTGGTCTTCCTGGCCGCCGACGAGTTTGCGCTGGCCGGCGCGGACGAGCATTTCGGCGGCGGACACTCCGTAGCGTTCGGCTTGGCGTTCGGCGTGGCGGAGGAATGAGGAGTAGACGCCCGCGTAGCCCATCATCAGGGCTTGGCGGTCGAGGAGGCATTCCGAGGGCATGGCGGGGCGGACGACGTCTTCGGCGGCGTCGGTGACGGCGAAGAAGTCGACGCCGGTTTTGATGCCGAGTTTGTCGCAGACACCGATGAAGGCTTCGACCGGGAGGTTGCCGGCGCCCGCGCCGAAACGGCGTGCGCTGCCGTCGATTTGGGTGGCGCCGGCGCGGACCGCGTAGACCGAGTTGGCGACGGCGAGGCCGAGGTTCTCGTGGCCGTGGAAGCCGACCTGGGCGTCATCGCCGAGTTCGGCGACGAGGGCGGCGACGCGGTCGGTGACCTGCTCGAGCACGAGCGCGCCGGCGGAGTCGACGACGTAGACGCACTGGCAGCCCGCGTCGGCCATGATGCGGGCCTGCTTGGCGAGGTTCTCGGGGGTGGTGCTGTGCGCCATCATCAGGAAGCCGACGGTTTCCAAGCCTAGTTCGCGGGCCAGGCCGAAGTGCTGGATGGAGACGTCGGCTTCGGTGCAGTGGGTGGCGATGCGGCAGATGGAGCCGCCGTTGTCCTGGGAGATCTTGATGTCTTCCTTGACGCCGACGCCGGGCAGCATGAGGAAGGCGATCTTGGCCTGCTTGGCCGACTCCGCGGCGGCCTTGATCAGTTCCTGCTCCGGGGTTTTGGAGAACCCGTAGTTGAACGAGGAACCACCGAGGCCGTCACCGTGGGTGACCTCGATGACCGGAACACCGGACGCGTCGAGGGCGGTGACGATGTCACGCACCTCCTGCACGGTGAACTGGTGGCGCTTGTGGTGAGATCCGTCCCGCAGCGAGGTGTCGGTGACGCGTACATCGAGCTCGCCCGAGTAGGGCTTCAGCACATCGGTCATTGGTGAAACTCCTTACACCCGAGCGGAAATGATTTGATTGGCGAGTACTTCGCCGACGCGGGTGGCCGCGGCGGTCATGATGTCGAGATTGCCCGCGTAGGGCGGCAGGAAATCGCCCGCGCCTTCGACCTCGACGAAGATCGAAACCTTCGCCATGCCACCGGAAACCAGCGACGGGTCGTCGAACTGCGGTTCGTTCAAGAGCCGGTAGCCGGGCACGTACTCCTGGATCGACTTCTCCATGTTGTGAATGGATTCGGTGATGGCGTCGCGGTCGGCGTCCTCGGGGATCGCGCAGAAGATGGTGTCGCGCATGATCATCGGCGGTTCGGCCGGGTTCAGGATGATGATGGCCTTGCCGCGCTTGGCGCCGCCGATGGTCTCCACCCCTTTGGAGGTGGTCTTGGTGAATTCGTCGATGTTCGCGCGGGTACCGGGCCCGGCCGACACCGAGGACACCGACGCCACGATCTCGGCGTATTCCACTGGGACAACGCGAGATACGGCCGCGACCATGGGGATCGTCGCCTGGCCACCACAGGTGATCATGTTGACGTTCGGCGCGTCGGCCAGCGATTTCAGGTTGACCGGCGGGATCACGGCCGGGCCGACCGCCGCGGGGGTCAGGTCGACGGCGCGGATACCGGCGGCTTCGTACTTCGGCGCGTACGCGCGATGCACGTAGGCGGAGGTGGCCTCGAACAGCAGGTCCGGCTTCTCCGGCAGCGCCAGCAGCCAGTCCGCCCCGTCGGCGGAGGTCTCCAGACCCAGTCCGCGAGCCCGCTTCAGCCCCTCGGAATCCGGGTCGATACCGATCATCCAGCGCGGCTCGATGTGCTCCGAACGCAGCAGCTTGTACAGCAGGTCGGTGCTGATGTTGCCGGAGCCGACGATGGCCGCGGTGACTTTGTTGGCAGTCACGACTTTCTCCTACTCGGTGTGGTCGGTGTCAGATGAAACGCAGACGGACGGAACCGAGTCCGGCGAACTCGGCATGGAAGCTGTCGCCCGGGTGGGCGTCGATGGCGCGGGTGCAGGAACCCGGCAGCACGATGTCGCCGGCCTTCAAACGAACCCCGAAGGAGGCGACCTTGCGGGCCAGCCAGGCCACCGCGATGACGGGATCGCCGAGCACCGCGTCGCTGCGGCCCTCGGCGACGACCGCGCCGTTCTTGGTGAGCACCGCGTCGATAGCCTTGATGTCGATGTCCTCGGGCGCCACCCGTTCCGGGCCGAGCACCCAACCGGCGGAGGACGCGTTGTCCGAAATCGTGTCGCAGAGACCGATTTTCCAGTCCTTGATCCGGGAGTCGATCAGCTCGATGGCGGGCGCGTAGGCGACGGTGGCGGCCAGCACGTCCGCCTCCGTGCAGTCTTCGCCGGGCAGATCCGCGCCGAGCACGAACCCGACCTCGACCTCGACCCGCGGGAACAGGTAGCTGCCAGCTTCGACCGGCTTGTCCTCGAACACCTCCATGTTGTCGAGGAGGTGACCGTAGTCGGGTTCGTCCACACCCATCATCTGCTGCATGGCCAGCGAGGACAGACCGACCTTGTGCCCGATCACCTTCGCGCCGCCCGCCAGCTTGCGCCGGATATTGATCAGCTGGATCTCGTAGGAGTCGACCACGTCGATCTCGGAGTGCCGGGACACCAGCGGATCGATGGCGACCCGATCGCGTTCGGCGACTTCGAGTTCGTCGGCCAGTTGGATTCGTACCGCATCGGACAGCACGCTAGTTTCCTTCCGCTGTGGATGAAGCGGCCGCGTGCGCGCCTGCGCGCCGGCCGGAGAAGATGCAGTCGGCCAGGGACAGGCCACTGACGTAGGAGTCCGAGCAGATGCCGACGGCGGTGCGTCCCGCCGCGTAAAGGCCCGGAATATCGTGTCCGGCTTCGGATTTCACCGCGCCGGAGTCCTCGTCGACGACGACGCCGCCGAGGGTGAGCATCGGGCACGGGTTGGTGAGGCTGGGCTTGATGCCCACATCCAACAACCAGAACGGCCCGCTACGTACGGATTTGGCGAATTCGGCCGGTTTGCCCACCGGGTCCGGGCGACCCTCGGCGATCGCGGCGTTGTGCTCGTTCACCGTCGCCCGCAGCCCGGCCGGATCGATACCGGCTTTGAGTGCGGCCGCCTCGATGCTGTTCTCCCGCACCGCGCCCCGCCGCATCATTTCGAACTGGGCGCGCTGGAACCAGGTGCCCTGGCTGCCGATCTGCGCGATGGCGGTGCGCATGAGGATGTCGTCGACGAGCAGCCAGCCCTTGCCGTCATGGTCGGCGATCAGCTTGTGCCCGACCGCCGCACCGTAGCGGGTTTCGTCGATGACGCGGCGCCCCTTGGTATCGACGAGCACCGAACCGGTGAAAGCGCTGGGCGGCAGGATGAATCGCCACGCCGAGATATTGCCCATCCGGTCGGTGGCGGCGCCGGCCTGGCGCGCCATCTGGATACCGCTGCCGTCGTCACCGGTGGTACCCAGGCACAGGCCGTTGCGGAACTGTGGTCCGTGCTCGGCCACCATCGCGCGGTTGGCGATGAATCCTCCGGCGCTCACCACGACACCGCGGCGCGCCTGCACCCGGATGGTCGTGCTGTACCGAGCGGCCAGCCGGGCCATCCGCCGCTCCAGCATCTTGCGCAGCGGCGGGTAGTAGATACCGGGGTTGGCCGCCATCTTCGCCAGCCTGGTGTACCGCTCGCGGATCGAGCCGGGTGCGTCGCGCAGCGTCCGGCATTCGGCGCCGATCACGGCCCCGTTGTCGTCGGTGATCAATGAGGTGACCTGCGTGAGGGTTTCCACTCGCACCCCGCGCCGGGAGGCCGACGCCGCGAGCGGTCCGGTGAGCATGCGGCCCGAAATGCCCTTACCCTTGACCCGATGCCCACGCTGTGCGGGTTCGGCGACCTCGCGCCCGAAACCCGACACCTCGCTGCCCGAGTAGTAGAGGTAGTAGCTGTCGTTCGGATACGAGGTCTTGTACGGGCACAGCGATGCCTCGAACGGCACCCCGTGACCCTTCAGCCATTCGATCATCGCCGGGCTCTCGTCCACGAAGCGCCGCAGCGTGTCCGGCTTCACGGCGTCGCCGACCTCGCGCTCCAGGTACGCGAGCATCTGTTCGGGGGTGTCGCTGACATTGCCCGCCTGCTGCACCGAGGTGCCGCCACCGGCGTAGATGATGCCGCCGGAGATGGAGGAGGCCCCGCCACCGGCGAAGCGCTCCAGCACGAGCACCTGCGCGCCCGCGGCCGTGGCTTCCAGCGCGGCAGCCGCACCCGCGGCTCCGTATCCGACGACAACGACGTCGGCGGTTAGGTCCCATTCCATGTACTGAGCTCCGGATCTGAAACTGAAACGAGTTTCTCGGCAAGTGGTACGCCAAGTAGGTCTTCTGCCACTCAACATAGACCAAAGGCGCGTTCATTCTATAACGTGTTCTACATGACTGATCGGGAATACGACGTCGTGGTGGTCGGCAGCGGGGCTGCCGGCATGACCGCCGCGCTCACCGCCGCGCACCACGGGCTCAAAGTGGTGATCATCGAGAAGGCCGCGCACTACGGCGGGTCCACTGCCCGCTCCGGCGGCGGCGTGTGGATTCCCGGCAACAAGGCGCTCAAGGCCTCGGGCCGTCCCGACGATCGCGAAGCGGCACGCACCTACCTGCACAGCATCATCGGCGATGTGGTGCCCAAGGAGCGCATCGATACCTATATCGACCGTGGCGCAGAGGCTTTCGACTTCGTCCTGGACCACTCGCCGCTGAAGATGAAGTGGGTTCCGGGCTACTCCGACTACTACCCGGAGGCCCCGGGCGGTCTGGCCGAAGGACGTTCCTCCGAGCCGAAGCCGTTCAACGCCAAGGTCCTTGGAAAAGAACTCGCGAACCTGGAACCGCCGTACGCCAAGGCGCCGCTGAATGTTGTTGTGATGCAGGCCGATTTCGTTCGCCTGAATCTGATCAAGCGGCACCCCAAGGGCATTGCCCGCGCCCTGCGGGTCGGCGCGCGCACCTACCTGGCCAAGTGGACCGGCAAGCACATCCTCGGCATGGGCCAGGCCATCATCGCCGCCATGCGCAAGGGGCTCCTGGACGCGAATGTTCCGGTGCTGCTGAACACTCCGATGACCAAGCTGATCATGGAGAACGGCGCCGTCACCGGCGTCGAGGCCACCCAGGACGGCGAGACCGTCACCTTCACCGCGCGCTACGGCGTCGTCCTCGGCAGTGGCGGTTTCGAGCACAACGCCGAAATGCGCACCAAGTACCAGCGTCAGCCGATCACCACCGAGTGGACCACGGGCGCGACCGCGAACACCGGCGACGGGATCGTCGCGGGCATGGAAGCCGGCGGTTCGGTCGACTTCATGGAGGACGCGTGGTGGGGGCCGACCATCTTCAAGGGCGGCAAGCCGTGGTTCGCCCTGGCCGAGCGCAACCTGCCCGGCACCATCATGGTCAACGCCGACGGCAAGCGATTCGGTAATGAGTCCGCTCCTTACGTCGAGGCTGTACACACCATGTACGGCGGCGAATACGGGCAGGGTGCGGGGCCGGGCGAGAACATTCCCGCCTGGCTGGTGTTCGACCAGCGCTACCGCAACCGGTACATATTCGCCGGGCTACAGCCGGGCCAGCGGATTCCGTCCCGGTGGATGGAAAACGACTACATCGTCAAGGCGGACACGCTCGAGGAACTGGCCGCCAAGATCGGCGTACCGGCGGAAAACCTCGACTCGACCGTCGAGCGGTTCAACGGTTTCGCCGCGACCGGCAAGGACGAGGACTTCGGTCGCGGCAACAGCCACTACGACCGGTACTACGGCGACCCGACCGTGAAGCCGAACCCGTGCCTGGCGGCGCTGGTGCAGGGGCCGTTCTACGCGGCCAAGATCGTGCCGGGTGACCTGGGCACCAAGGGTGGTCTGATCACCGATACCGCCGGGCGCGTGCTGCGCGAGGACAAGACGGTCATCGAAGGCCTGTACGCCTCCGGTAACTGCTCCTCGCCGGTGATGGGTCACACCTACGCCGGTCCCGGCGCGACCATCGGCCCCGCGATCACCTTCGGTTACCTTGCCGTCAAGGACATCGTCGAGCGCAAGCAGGCCTGATCCCGCGCAGGATTATCCCCAAGCATCCCCAAGGAGTACCTGATGCCTATTGATCTGAACGCCGCGCTCGGCGCGGAGATCCCCGGCCGCGAATTCGCCTGGTCAGCCACCGATGTCCAGCACTACAACCTGGCTCTCGGCGCGGGCAACCGCTGGACCGAGCCCGCCGAACTGCGGTACCTGCACGACCAGAACCCACAGGTGCTGCCCTCGTTCGCGACGGTCGCGCCCAGCTTCCACGAGACCGATCCGCCGAAGGTGCAGTTCACCGGCGTCGACATCGATCTGGCGAAGGTGGTGCACGGTTCGCAGGAAATCACCGTGCACCGCCCGATCCCGGCCGCGGGCAAGGCGACCACGGCCGGCCGCGTCACCGACATCTGGGACAAGGGTTCGAACGCGGTGGTCTGGCGCGAGGATGTCGTCACCGGCTCGGACGGCGAACCCCTGTGGACCGCACGCTCGTCCATCTTCGCCAAGGGCGAAGGCGGCTTCGGCGGCGACCGCGGACCCAGCGTCAAAGCCGAACTCCCGGACCGGGCACCGGATTTCGATGTACTGACCCCCACCCTGCCGCAACAGGCGCTGCTTTACCGCATGTGCGGCGACCGCAACCCGCTGCACTCCGATCCCGAATTCGCCCGTGCCGCAGGTTTTCCCAACCCGATCCTGCATGGCCTGTGCACCTACGGCCTGGTGCTGAAGACCGCCACCGACACGGTGCTGGATTCGGATGCCGCTCGGGTACAGAGCTTCCGGGCCCGGTTCGCCGGTGTGCTGTACCCGGGTGAGACCATCCGCACCCGAATCTGGCGTGGCGAAGGCGAATTGGTCATGGCGGCGTCGGTCGTCGAACGTGACGACGCCCCGGTTCTCGGAGATGTCGTACTTCGGTTCCAGTAAGAACTGCTGCTCCGATAAGAGCGCTCAGGCCGCGACCGGTGCTGTACCCGCCGGTCGCGGCCCGGCTTGCTTGCTGCCCGCCCCGCGCTCTCAATCCGCCCCGGGCAGTCGCAACGGGACCCGGAAGCTCTCGCCGAAGATGTGCAGCCACAGGCGTTCACAGAAGTAGCCGTGCACGGAGGCGCCGAATGCCGCCTGTCGCAGGCGTTCGAGTGCGCGGCTGGGCACCTTTTCGATCAGGTGGCTGCGGGCGGCGAAAATGGCTCCGTAACTGTGTGTTCCAGTCATGTGCTGCTCGGCGAGTTCGGCGATATCCGGTAACTCGCACATGTCGAGAAAATGCGCGCACATGTTGACGCCTTCGGGTAACCGGTGCAGCTCCCGGTACCCCCGGCCGATCCCCTCGGCCCCGCTGTCGACCCACTCCAACGGTTGAAAGGTATTGAGCGAGAACAGCTCCGGGCGCACACGCAGACCCGGCAGGATGGACCGTTCGGGGGTGAGCAGGGTCGCCGGCGGATACCCGATTTGCTCCTTCCAGCACCACGCCAGCGCTTGCACATCGGACCAGTCCGCGTGCCGGGCCAGCAGCTGCAGGAAGTCCGGGCTGTGCTCGAACGGATCGCCCTGCGTGAACACAGTGAACTCCCCTGCACCCGGCCCGTATTCGAGCATGTGAGTCAGATAGGTATCCGACTCACGCCCGGCATTGCGCAGCAACACAAAGGTTTCCGCCCGCTCGCGTACCGCCTTGGAGACCGGTCCCGCGCCCTTGTCATAGATGTGCACCCGAAAGGCATCGGGCACATCCAGCACCCAGTCGAGCGATTCGTGATAGCGCGCGACCACCAGATCGTGCGCACCGCTAATGGATTCCATTCGATTTTCCCCTCCTGCGAACAGCAGGTCCGAGGCTACTGGGGCGAGCGGTTCCAGCTCCAGCGGGAGCGTTCGGTCAGGACAGTGGGCGGCTCAGTGGCAGGTTGACGAAGCTCGGCTCAGCGGGGTCGAGGAGTACATGCTGGTTGGACAGGCTGTTTTCCAGCCACAGTGGGGGCAGCAGCACACCGCGGGGGAAGTTGCTGGCGTAGACGTCGATGCGCAGGCGGTGGCCCGGTTGCAGAACGGCTTCGATCGGGTTGACGCCGATGTCGATGACGGTCGGCGCGCCGGGGACCAGGGGTTGCCTGGTGTCCAGGGTCAGCAGGTAGCTGGTTTCGGTGTAGTCACCGTCGGCGTCGCGCTTGCTTTTGGCCTCGTCGACCGCGCGCAGGGACGCGGTGAGCTGTCCGCTGGACAGGACCGTCGAAACCCCGTTCGGTGCAACGTCGTTCACGGTGACCGCCCAATAGCCTTCGCTGGTGTCGTAGGCGGTGTTCAAGTGGACGTTGATCGGGCCGGAGAGGGTGGTCGGCTCCGAGACCGGCGCGCTGGTGAAGGTGAGGCCGCCGAGTTCGTGGATGCGATCGTCCTTGGCGCAGAACGGCAGCACCGAGAGGGCTCCGGCGGATTCGACGGCCGCGTCGCGCGAGCACAGTGACGTGATGCCGGTCAGGGGTGAAACAGTCAGCCGGGCATGGGCATCCGAGGGGTCGGCCGCCAAGGATCCGTCGTACACGCTGTTCGCGGTGCCGCTGCGTTCCGGTGTCAGATACATGCGCTGGTAGTCGATGGTGTTGCTGCTGTGCGGGTATCGGTCGGTGGTGATCCAGCCGCCGCCCTGCTGCCACAGCACCACCGGACCGTACTGCTCGATGCCGTTGTCGATGCCTTTGAGCCACTTGTCGAACCAGGCCATCTGCAGGACATCCAGCCGCGGTGGCGCGGACGGCCGGCCCATTCCCGAGGACGGATTCATGTGGTACGTGTTGCCCATGATCAGTTTCTTCTGCTCGGCGGGCAGCGGAATCCGGTCGAAAGTCATTGCGCTGGACGAGGAGAAGATGTCCTGCCAGCCGCCGTAGGCGAAGGTCGGGACCTGGATGTTCTCCGGATGACTGTCACCGAACGCGTCCCGCAGCTCGCTGCCCGGTTCGAGGGCCTTGCGCAGCGGTTCCGGGAGCGCGTCCACCGACGGCGAGAAAGCCATCAGGATGTAGTCGAAAAACTCGAAAGGTGTTGCGACACGGTCGAGTAGCCACTTCAGGTCGTGGTGACCGAGCAGCACGCCGACCGGGTCCGGGATGTTCTGAATGATGTCGACCAGGGCGATGTACACCGGCGCGAAGAGCCCGAGCCCGCCGCCGGGCGCGGCCACATCGTCGATCTTGTCGGTGCTGCCCTCGACCGGGAAGATCGCCTTCAGCGCTGGCGGGTTCTGCGCGGCCACCATGTACTGGTTGATGCCGGAGTAGGAGATACCGGTCATCCCGACATTGCCGTCCGACCAAGCCTGCTTGGACGCCCAGTCGATCATCTCTACGGTGTCCTGGGTTTCGCGGGACTGGAAGAACTGCCACGCCCCCTGCGAATATCCGGTACCGCGGACGTCGACCACGATCTGGGTGTAGCCCTGCTGGATCAGCTTGCGGTCCACGCCGAAGCTCCGGGCCGCGCCGCCGCCGAGCGCCTTGGTGATGTCGGTGATCGATTCGAGCGGGGTGCCGGTGAGGTCGGCATCGCCGATCAGCTGGACCAGCGCGTCGGACAGCCACGGCACCGAGAGCGCCACATCCGCCAGCCAGGACGCGAATTTCGTATACGGCGTCATGTTCAGGACGGTCGGCAGCGGCGTGTTCACCGGCTGGCCGGTGGCGTCGACGGGCCGATAGATGTTGGCCTTCAAGACGGTTCCGTCGCTCATGGTGATCGGCACATCGAAGTCGATGAACACCTCACCCGGGTAGCGGCCCGGATATTTGGCCGGGCCATCGTGCGCGGCGAGCCATGTCTGGGCCAGTGCGCCGCCGTCGGGTGCAGTCTCGGCCGATACCTGAGCCGGGGTCACCCACAGCGTCGTCAGCGCCACTGCCATGGTGGCAATGCCGGCGCGGGCCAGGCCGCGGCGAACTCTCCCGATCATGCAACACCCCTTCTTCCCCGGACAGGCACCGTCCGAGTTATAAACATTGGCGTACCCATGATCTATCTGAGACAGCCGCCGGTCACGGCATTTCCGGATTCTGTGGTTCAGCTCACAACTGGTACGGGATCTATGCTCGCGCTATGGGATTGGAATCAGGCTTCGACCGGGCCCGCCTGCCGCGCGGCACGCACGGCCTCGCGCCCGGCGACGTCATCCACTCCCAGCGGATGCGGATGTACATCGGCGTCCTCGAAGTCGTCGCCGAACGCGGCTACAACGCCACCACCGTCGCCACTATCGTCGCCCGCGCCAACGTCTCCCGCCGCACCTTCTACCAGCAGTTCCGCGACCGCGACGACTGCTTCCTCGCCGCTTTCGGCCAAGCCGTCGACCTGGTGATCGAGGTGCTCGACGCCAGCATCGCCACCACCCCGCCCGCGGACTGGCGCGCCCTGATCCGCACCACCCTCGCCGAATACCTGAAGGCCCTGGCCGACAACGTCTTCTGCGCCCACGCCCTGCACATCGAAGCCCTCGCCGCCGGCCCCGCCGTCGCCGAAAAGCGCCGCCAGATGAAAGCCCGGCTGGCCCAGCGCATGCAGGCCGCCTTCCGCATCGGCCGCGACACCGGCGACATCCCCGCCGAAATCCCCCCCGAAATCTTCGACGCTCTCATCGGCGCCATCGACGACCGCATCCGCGACTGCCTCCAAGGCCCCGGCGCCCCCGCCCTCCCCACGCTCACCCCCCACCTCGTCCAAATCACCCTGGCACTCTTCGGAGTTCCGGACTGGGACTAGCCGCTCACCCGCACCGGACAATCCAAAACGAGTTATGCAGAAACTGCATAGATCACCAATCTGGCTGCCAACGGACCACTGCTCGGCGAGCCTTACACACTCCAGCTCGACGGAAAGTTGCGCGAGCTGCGGTTCCATCTCGAAGGGCAGTCTGTCCGCGTGACCTACTGGATCGCACCGGGTCGGCGCATCATCCTGATGACGGTCTTCGCGAAGACCAAAATGCGGGAGCGTGCAGAAGTCAGGCGTGCGCGCCTAGCGCTGCAGCGGTGCGTTGCGGAACAGCACACAGCCGAGGAGGACGAGAGCGATGTCTGAACGTAGTGACTGGGGGGAGATCCGGGACCGTCGTATGCGTGAACCCGGTGCCAAGGAGGCGTACGAGGCGGCTCGTTTGGCCTATGAACTCGGCCGGACGATCCGGCAGATGCGCGAACAGCGGGGGTGGAGCCAGTCCATTCTGGCCGATGCAGCTGGTATGACCCAGTCCGCAGTCGCACGATTCGAGGCGGGCGGGACCGTCCCGAGCCTTCAAGTTCTCGAACGGCTGGCCTCCGCTTTGGACGCCGACCTCGTAGTCGAGGTGAGGCCTCGCGTGGCGTAAGAGGCCAAGGTTCTCGGATGATGTTCCGCCGCAGCGGGGTTGGCTACGGTGAGGGCGTGTCTGTCGATCGTTCTGCCGCGTCCGCGCGGGCCGGGGCTTCCAGGGGCGCGCCGGCCGTGCTCGTCGCCTGTGCCGTGGTGCTCGGCGTTGGGTTTGTTGTCGGTCCGCGGGCGTTGGTGGGCGGGGGCTTCGCCGATGAGGAGGCGTTGCGTGAGGGCTTTCGGGCGGCGTTCGTCGAGTACTGGGGTGCTGGTGGGTCGGAGTTCACGCCGGATTTGGCGGCGGTTGTCGATTACTGGTTCCGGTATCACTCGGTCAAGGCGGTGTTCGCGGCCGGGTTGGTGATTGCGCTTGTCGCGCTTGGGGTTTTGCTGTGGAAGGGGTTTCTGCGGGTTGGTGGCGGAGTGCGCGCGATGGGCGGGGTGGGGGCTACGGCGGGCGGGCTCGTCTCATTGGTGTTGGTGATTGCCAATGTTCAGGGGGCGGTGGCGCCCTTTGCTTCACTTTTTCCGATGTTGACCGGGGAAGGTGGGCCGAACGACACGCTCGATCAGGTTCGGGAGCAGTTGAGTACGGGTGGGCCGAGTACACCTGCTCTCGAGACAATGGTCGGGGGCTTTGCGCGGTATCACGTGGCGATGGCCATGGAGGCTGGTGTTCTGGCGGTCGCCTTCCTCGGGCTGAGTGTGGTGTTGTGGATGAGATTCGCGAAGACAGCCGAACGTCGTACCAAGCACGTCCTGGGGGCATACGGTGCGCTCGCCACGTTGTTGATGCTGGGCGTAATCGTTGTGGCCGTGGCTAATACGACGAACGCGGCCGACCCGGAGGCGGGGCTGCTGGCGCTCTTCAGCGGCGGATGGTGAGGCCGCTAATCTGCGGGCTGGACGTCGGCCTCGGTGTCGCCCCGGCGCATCGCCACTCCTTGAATCACCATGGTGTACAGCAGGATTACCAGGATCGGGGCGGCGACGGGGGCCCAGGCCAGGTGTAGTGGGGTGAAGGCGGCGGCTACCGCGCAGGCGGTGAAGAGGACCGCGCCCGCGACTGAGGCCACTGTTGTCGGGACCACCCCGGTGGGTGCGGTGACGGTGGCGGTGTTGAGTAAGTAGGTGGTGGCGACCAAACCTGCTGCGGCGGCGGCCAGTACGGCGGTGTCGGCGAATGCCAGGATGCCTGCGGCCAAGAGGACGGCGAGCACGGCTGCGGAGCGGAACCACCAGCCGGTGGCGACCAGGATGACGGCAGGAATAGCGGCCCAGGGGTTCATCAGGGCGACCGAGAGGATCAGTAGGAGGCCGGAGAGGACGGCCAGGAATCTCGTCATCGGCGGACCCGGGCGGTGCGGCGGTGTTCGGGGATCAGGCGCATGACCTGGTCGAGGCGGGCGCCTTCGGGCCAGGCGACGATGTCGACGCCGACGGTGCCCATGTCGCGGTACATCGAGGAGCGTTCCAATTGCCACATGCGGGACAGGGTTTCGTCGAGACCGTCGCGGAAAGGTGTGCCGCGCAGGACATCTACGACTACGACGACGTGGCCGCGCTTGCGGAGGTCGATCAGCGCCAGGGCGAACTGCGTGTCCAGCAACGTGGAGAACGCGATGATGATGGCGCCCAGCGGAACTGCCGCGTGCGGGGCCAAGGTGCCGGTCGTCGGGATGTGTTCCTCGCCGACGCCTAGCACCGCGTCGATGATGCGATAGAACTGGCGGCGGCCGATGTCGGGCCGGAGCCAGCGGGGGGCTTGGCCGAGGCAGACGACGGCGGTGCGGTCGCCGGCCTGCAGCGTGGATTGCACCACCTGTGCCGCGCCACGCACCGAGAGTTCCAGCGAGTCGGTGGCCGGTCCAGGCGCCTGTTCCGAAGTATCGACCAGCACAACCACATCCGCGGACCGGTTGGTCAGCCGCTCGGTGACATAGAGCCGCCCGCGCCGCGCGCTGACCGGCCAATTGATCGTCCGCAGCTGATCGCCGGGCGCGTAGGCGCGGATGTCGGCGTACTCCACGCCGGGCCCGTGCTTGCGGGTGAGGTGGGTGCCGAGCCGTTCGGGAAACTCGGTGCGCGGCAGGCCCATCAACTGCGGATCGGCGATCGGATAGACGTAGAGCTGCCCCGCGGGCAGCAGCGCGGTGGCGACAGCGAGACCCGCCGGGCTGAGCGCGGACACCCGCACCGTCGCGGGATACCGGCCCCACCGATCGGCGGTGAGGGCCAGCCGCAGCCCGGCGGGGGCTGCCCCGGAATCGCTAGCCTCCTCGATCGTGATCCCCAGTCCCGGCGCCTGGACCGGTTTCATGCGCAGCAGCGCGTGCCCGGCGTCGACGAACGCGGCGACGGTGAGCACCACTTCCTCGGTTTCGAAGCAGCGCAGGGTGCCGCCGCCGTCGATCTGGATCCGGGTGCGCGACAGCTGCCACGGCGCCGTCGCGAGCACGCCCAGCAATGGGGCCGCGAACACCACCAGCTGCCAGCGCCCGAGCACCACCGCGCCGAACAGGGCCGCCGCCGCGCAGATCGCCAGCATGTACACCAGCGGGGCTGGGCGCCACCGCAATTCGGCGTCGATGGTGGCGGTGGCGTCGCGGTGTCTCATGTGCCAGGGGGCAGGTAGGCGGCGCCGCCGCCGGGGTGGGTAGGCGCAGCGGCGCGTGGGACCGGCAGGCGGCGCAACAGTTCGGAGATGACGTCCTCGCCACGGATGCGACGCACCCACATCTCCGGCCGCAGGGTGATCCGGTGCGCCATTGCCGGAATCGCCAGGGCCTTCACGTCTTCCGGGATCACATAGTCGCGTCCGAGCAGCAGTGCCCGGGCCCGCGACATCTGCACGAGATCCAATTCCGCACGCGGGCTGGCGCCGACCTCCACCTGCGGGTGCCCGCGCGTCGCTGTGGCCAGCGCGACCACGTAACTCACGACATCGGGATGGACCGTCACGAATTCGACCGACTGCCGCATCTCCATCAACCCCTGGGCGTCCACGACCTGCCCGACCTGCGGCGGCACCGAGCCACGCTCCAATCGGCGCCGGATCATCGTGGTCTCGTCGGCCTCGGACAGATACCCGAGCCGCAACTGCATCGCGAATCGGTCCAGCTGCGCCTCCGGCAGCGGATAGGTGCCCTCGTACTCGATCGGATTGTCGGTAGCCAGCACGATGAAAGGGTCCGGCAGCAGGAAGGTTTCGCCGTCGATGCTGACCTGTCCCTCGGCCATCGCTTCCAGCAGCGCGGCCTGGGTCTTGGGCGGTGTCCGGTTGATCTCGTCCGCGAGCAGCACATTGGTGAACACCGGCCCGCGCCGGAAGTTGAACCGGCCCGAATTCATGTCGTAGATGGTGGATCCGAGCAGATCCGCGGGCAGCAGGTCGGGCGTGAACTGCACCCGGGTGAACTGCAAACCCAGTGCCGCGCTGAAGGATCGGGCGATCAGTGTCTTGCCCAGCCCGGGTAGGTCCTCGATCAGCACATGCCCGCCGGACAGCACGGCGATCATGATGAGCTGCATCTCGTCGCGCTTGCCGACGATGACCCGGGACAGTTCCCGGAGTATCGCCTCGCTGCGCTGGACCGTCACGTCCATCGGCATCGTCATAAACTCAACCCAATCTCACATTCGCTGCAGACGGCGCAGGATCTCGTCCAGCGCCGCCCGTCCAGGTGCGCGCGTCGTCTGATCGCGCAGCGCCGAATTCGCCGGATCCACCCAGCGCCACAGGTCGGCGCCGAACTGGTGTTTCCCGGCGGCTTCGATGGCCTTGCGGTTCTTGGCGACTCGCATGCCGGCCGACAGTTCGAATTCCTTGGCCAGCAGAGGCCGCAGGTGCCGGTCCCAGTCGGCGCGGGTGCCGTCGGCACGATCGGCGAGCATCTGGGCCCGCGCCTGCCAGCGGCTCAGCATTTCCGCGGGCCCGTTGTCGATTTCGTCGTGCTGCTGTCCGGTGCCCGGCGACCGGTCCCGCAGGTTCCAGATCAGGGTGATCATCAACAGCAGCACCGGAATTCCGGCGAGGGCCAGCAGCGCACCCCGCGCCTTCCCGAGGGTGATCACTTCGAGCACGATCACGACGAGGATCGCGCTCACCACGACGGCGGTCCGATTCATGCCACGATCTCCCCTTGCAGGTCGGCCAGCACGATGCGCAGCAGTTGTTCGGCGCGTAGCCGCTGCCACTCCAGCATGTCGTGCGGGCTGAACCGGGCTTCCTCGAAGAGCGCGACGAGCTCGCGGGCGGAGGCGTCGTGCAGGGCGCCGTGCTCGAAGGCGCGAGCCAGCACCTCCATCGGCGTGTCCGAGGCCAGCGGTGCGGCGGCACGGTCGAAGGCCAGTCCGCGTTCCATCGCGAGATAGCAGGCGATGATCGCGGTGCGGGGATCCTGGCCGGGCGCGTTCATTGCGGCCAAGCCCATTTCGGCGGCGCGCGCCAGCGAGTCCGCCGGGGTCGCCTCGCCCGTGGGCATCGGGAGCGGGGCATCGGGGCGTTTGCGCCGCGACGTCACCGCGACCACCACCAGCCCGGACAGGGCCACCACGATCAGGACGATCGCGGCGATGGTGGCCAGCAACAGGGCCGTTCCGGTCAGCGCCTCCGGCGCCGGATTGGGATGGGGCGGGCTCGCGGGCGTCTGCTCGGCAGGTGTTTCTGTCACCGTCCGCGGCACGGAGCCCTCGGGTGCGGCCTCGGGTCCGACCCCGAGATAGAACACCGCCGTAGACACCGCGATCAACAGCCCGAACGCCGCCAGCAATGCCAGGATCAGCAATCCGATCCGGCCCAGCCGCCAATTGCCCTGTTCGGTAGCGCGATCCGGCTCCGGCATGGACAGCGGCAGCCGATGCTGGCTGGCGATCACCCCCGCCAGCAGGATCACCACCGACACGGTGAGCAGCACCGGCATCAGCGCGACGGCCACCGCGTTCGGCACCGGAGCCCCGCGGCCGGGCGCGCCCGCACCGGGGATGTAGCCACGCAACGCGATGGCGGCAAACACGAGCAGCGCGATCAGAACGATCACGCGTGCTATCGGCGTGCGCGCACGGACCACCCCGTTACCACCAGTTCTTCGAACAGCCTGAAACAGGCACATAGTTACATGCCGGGCGGTCCGCTCGGAGGCGAATCGGCGAGTTCGAATGTCCCACCGCTGGATCGATATTGGGGCTTGTTACTTCCAGGTCACGGCGATTGCCCGACTGGGACAGCCCGATTTTGTGAGAGCTCACCAAGACGACTGTGCGTTCGCACCAGATCCGGCACCGCGGCCACCCCCGCGACCAGGTCCGCCAACGCCACCCGGGCAAACACGTTCAACGCCAGGTCCGCGTCGTACAGCACGTCGACCAGGTTGACGAAACGCATCGCCCAGTCCGCGGGCACCTCACGCAGCGGCGGAACCTCGTACAACGTCCAGTGCTGGTACCGCCGAGCCAGTTCGACATAGTCGGCGGCCGAGGTCGCGGTGCCACACAGCGCCGCGAAATCGAAACTGATCGCCGCACCGTCGACCGATCGAGCGCGAATGCTGTGCGCGCCGATCCGGACGTCGATCGCGCCCGCTCCCCCGGCCGCTTCGACGACATACCGCCCGGACCCGAAGCCTTCGGTCCGGTCCTGCGGTGCGCGAGTGCGGTAATCGACCTCGCCGTCCACCGGCACCACCGCCAGGCGCTCGACGATGCGTGCGATGGCCGGTTCGAACCGGTCGTGAAACAGCGGGTTCGGCAACAGTCCCTGGGGCGGATAGTTCGAGGTGACCACCAGCACGATGCGCCGGGCGAACAGCGCGTCGAGCAGCCGCGCGATCAGCATGGCGTCGCCGATATCGTGCACGTGGAATTCGTCGAAGCACACCAGCCGCGCTTTGCCGAGCAGACGATCGATCCCTTTGTCGATCGAACCGAATTCATGTGTCGCTGCATGCAGTTGCGCGAAGAAGTCGTGGAAGTGAAAGCGGCGCTTCCGATCCGAGGCGACCGAGCCGTAGAAAAGATCCATCACCATTGTCTTGCCCCGGCCCGGACGGCCGTGCAGATAGAGCCCACGCCCTCGTCCGACCGGGCGGCCGTGCCTATCGACCAGCTCGGACAACCGTGTCAGCGCCCGCTGCTGATCGGCGTCCAACTCGATGCTCACCTGATCAGCTGTAGCGGATCAACCGAGCCCGGGAACAGGGATGGTGATGTTGTCCACAACCGTCCACAGTGGGCTCAGTGCCAGCCGCGCTCGCTGTAGGTCGCGCCGGTGCTGCGGGCTCGGATACCCGCCAGCGGGTAGCCGATGATCTCGGGTTCCGGGAGGCGGGCGAGTGGGAACCATTGCAGTCCATAGGATTTGTCCGGTTCGCGGTTGGCCGGTTCACCGGTCCAGCGGCGGACCTCGAAGAACAGGCCGAGGCGGGCCTCGTGTCCGGGGCCGACCACGTGGGCGGTGTGGATGTGACGCAGATCCACCGGATCGATGACCACGCCGATCTCCTCGAGTGCCTCCCGCGCGGCGGCGGCGGTGGCCGACTCACCGACTTCCAGCTTGCCCGCGGGTAGGTGCCATAGACCGTCGAACTCGTCTTCGCCGCGGCGTTTGCTCAGCAGCAGTTGCCCGTCGCGGATCAGCAGAACGTGCACATCGACGAGGTGACGGCTGGTCATCGCACTCCTCTCGTACCGGGAACGCGCGGGCCGTCCGGCGGAAGCGCGGAGCGAGGCGGCGGCCGGGCTAGAGTCACCCGCATAGCAGATCGTCGGAGCCATCGAGATGGAGAAGCTCATGTCCCGCGGTTCGTTCTCGCCTACCCTAGCTCCCCCGCTCCCCGAGCCGACCGGCGTGGGCCGCCGCTTCGGCGCCGAATGGGAGCCGCACACCCGCACTTTCATGTCCTGGCCCGCCCGCGACGACGTGTGGGACGGCTACCTCGACGACGTGCGCTGGAATATCGCGGAACTCGCGCGCGCCATCGCCTATCACGAAGCGGTGGTCATGCTGGCCCGCCCCGAGCAGGCGGACGCGGCGCAGCGCGCCTGCGGCACCGGGGTCCAGGTCATCCCGCTCCCGGTCGACGATCTCTGGGCCCGCGACACCATCCCGGTGTTCGTGCGCGAAACCGGCGGCGTGGTCGGGGTGGATCTGAACTTCAACGGCTGGGGCGCCAAGCAGCCGCACGGCGACGACGCACTGGTCGGCCGGGAACTGTTGTCCCGCTGCCGGATTCCGCGGACGCGCGCGCCGTTCGTAGCCGAGGGCGGTGCGCTGGAGACCGACGGCGAGGGCACGCTGCTGGTCACCGCGAGTTCGATGGTCAACGAGAACCGCAACCCCGGCAAGAGCCGGGAGGTGCTGGCGGCCGAGCTGTGCGACACCCTCGGCGTCGAGCAGGTCATCTGGCTCGACGGCGTGCGCGGCGAGGATGTCACCGACGCCCACGTCGACTGCCTGGTGCGCTTCGTCGCACCCGGAGTTGTGCTGCTGGACACCGCTTTTCCCGGCGCTCCGGCGGACTCGTGGTCCCGCTCCTCGGATCAGGCCCGGCAGCTGCTCGCCGAGGCCACCGACGCGCGCGGCCGCCGCTTCGAGGTCATCGATCTGCCGCAACCCGACCCGGCCGTAATCACCGGCGACGGTGCTGAATTCGTCGCCAGCTATGCGAATTTCTACATCGCCAACGGCGCGGTCTTCGTCCCGCGCTTCGGCGACCGCAAGGCCGACGAACGTGCCCGCGCCATTCTGAAAGAGCATTTCACCGACCGCGACATCGTGCCTGTTTCCGTCGATGAGATCGCCGCCGGTGGCGGCGGTATCCACTGCGCCACCCACGATCAACCGGCCTGACAGCGCGCTCGTCATCCCGGCGAACGCCGGGGATCCAGGGGACACAGACGCCACGCCTTGTGCTGGTGCCCGGCATTCTCCGAGATGACGAGAACGGTTGTCGTGCCGCCTAATTCGCGGTGAGCACCAACCCTGAGGTCGGAACGCCGGTGCCGGCGGTGACCACGATGCGCTCCAGCCCGTCGACCTGATTGACCGACGCCCCGCGGATCTGGCGAACGCCTTCGGCGATGCCGTTCATCCCGTGGATGTAGGCCTCACCGAGCTGTCCGCCGTGGGTGTTCAGCGGCAGCTTGCCGCCGAGCTCGATGGCGCCGTCGGCGATGAAGTCCTTGGCTTCGCCACGGCCGCAGAACCCGAGTTCCTCCAGCTGCATGAGGACGAACGGGGTGAAGTGGTCGTAGAGAATGGCGGCCTGCATATCGCCTGGGCGCAAACCACTTTGGGCCCAGAGCTGATCGCCGACCAGACCCATTTCCGGCAGACCGGTCATGGCGTCGCGGTAGTAGGAGGTCATGACGTATTGGTCCGCGCCGGAACCCTGTGCCGCGCCGGCGATCAGCGCCGGTTTCTGCGGAAGATCCTTGGCGCGTTCGGCGCTGGTGACGACGATGGCGACGCCGCCGTCGGTCTCCTGGCAGCAGTCGAGCAGGTGCAGCGGCTCGGCGATCCACCGGGAGGACTGGTGCTCCTCCAGGGTGATCGGCTTTCCGTAGAAGTGCGCGGCCGGATTCACGGCGGCGTGATTACGGTCGGCGACAGCGACGAGTCCGAAATCCGCACTGGTGGCACCGGATACGTGCATGTAGCGGCGCGCCACCATCGCGACCTGGGCGGCGGGGGTGCCGAGTCCGTGCGTGTAGGAGAAGGCGTTGTCCACCCCGGAAGAGGTGGGGTTACTGGTGGCGAGATGCGTGGCGAACTGGCCGAAGCGGTTTCCGGAGCGCTCGTTGAACGCGCGGTAGGCCACAACGACATCCGCGACACCGGTGGCCACCGCCATCGCGGCCTGCTGGACGGTGGCTGCCGCCGCGCCGCCGCCGAAGGGGATGTTGGAGAAGAACTTCAGGCTCGGGATACCCGCGGCCCGCGCTACGGCAGCCTGGGTGTTGGTGTCCATGGTGAAGGTGGTGAGGCCGTCCACGTCGGCGGGCGTCAGACCCGCATCGGCCAGTGCCGCGGTGACGGCTTCGGCGGCCAGGCGCAGTTCGCTGCGGCCGGAGTCCTTGGAGAAATCGGTGGCGCCGATACCGACGATGGCGGCCTTGCGGCTCAGACCCGTCACGAGTTCGCCTCCTGCATGCGGATGACGGCTTTCGCCGTGATGTGGTCGCCGAGGCTGTCCTTGCCGATCACCTCGATGGTGATGTCACCGTCCTCGATGGCGGTGACGGTGCCGGACAGGGTCAACCGGTCGTTGGCGTACAGCGGCACACCCAGGCGCAGGGCGATGGATTTCACGACGGCGCGCGGACCCGCCCAATCGGTGACGAACCGCTGGACCAGACCGGTGTCGGTGAGGATATTGACGAAGATGTCCTTCGAGCCGCGCTCGACCGCCTTGTCGCGGTCGTGGTGCACGTCCTGGAAGTCGCGGGTGGCCAGGGCCGTGCTGATCACGAAGGTCGGGTCGGCGTGAATCACCAACTCGGGCAAGACAGTTCCGACCTGCACTTCGGTTGTCGCGGTCATCGGACGGCCTTCCAATAGGGCACAGTGTTGTCGTCGTCGAGCTTGTCGAAACCGGCCTCGACCGCCTGGCCGATCGCGACCTCGGCCGGGTCGATACCGCGCAGCTCACCGAGCATGCGCACACCCTCCTCGAGTTCGACCAGTGCCACCACATAGGGCAGCTGACGGCCGGGAACCTTGGGCGCGTGGTGCACGACGAAGCTGAAGACGGTGCCGCGGCCCGAGGCCACGACATAGTCGGTCTCCTGCGACTTGTCCTGCCAGATCGCGGGAACCGGCGGATGCTGGAGCGTGCCATCCGGCCGCCGCTGGATCCGCAGCTCACCGAGCTGGGTTCCCGCCCAGAAGAATTCGGTGTCCTTGGACACCGTGGGCCGCACCCGCTTGGCGAGATCGTCACCCCCTGGACCATCGGGCTTCGGCGCCCGCTTGCCGGTGCCGGGCGCGAATTTCAGGATCCGGAACAGCATTTCGGTGACCAGCTCGTCCCCGACGTACCACTTGGTGCGGTAGGTGACGAACCAGCCTTCGCCCAACCCCGTGCGCTTGGGCCCGAAGATCTCGTCCAGCTTGCTGGTGGCGTGCACCTGCTCGCCCGGCTGCAGGTAGCGGTGGTAGACCTGCTCGCAGTTGGTCCCGACCACCGAGGTGAACCCGGCGTCGTCGAGCATCTGGTTGGTCGCCACCATCGGATCGTCGTCCGGCCGGACCCCGCTGAGCCCCAGCATGGTCCACACCTGCGCCATGGCGGGCGGCGCCACGATGCCCGGAAAACCGGCCGCGCGGGCCGCCGCCTCGTCGACGTAGATCGGGTTCGTGTCGCCGAGCGCCTCGACCCAGTTGTTGATCATCGGCTGGTTCACCGGGTCGCGGGCGAGCCGCGGCGCGCACTCGCCCGCCGCGATGATCTTCTCACCGGCGGCCTTGATCGCCTCCGGTGCAATACTTTCCGGCACGCCGGGCCTCCTTGCTGGACTGGTTCCCGGCCTGCGCCGGGACATGGTTAGCGGGGTACCTTCGGCAACTTCAACCCGGCGGTGGCGACGAGTTCACGCATGATCTCGTTGACGCCGCCGCCGAAGGTGATCACCAGGTTCTGCTTGGTGCGCCGGTCCAGCCAGGTGAACAGCTCCGCGGTCTCCGGATCGGCCGGATCGCCATAGCTGCCTACTACCTCCTCGGCCAGCCGGCCGGCCTCCTGCACCGCTTCGGTGGAGTAGACCTTGGTCGCCGACGCGTCGGCGATCACGCCCATCGGATCCTCTTCGGCGCTGTCGGCTTTCGCCGCGACCTGCCAGTTGAGCAGTTCGTTGAGCCGGGTCATGGCGTGGATGCGGCCGAGCGCGCGCTGCACATCGGGCTTGCCGAGCAGTCCGCGCGGCTGCGCCCAGTCCCGCACCCGGTCGTAGAGCTGTTCGATCTTGCCCGACGGCCCGAGCCCCACCCGCTCGTGATTGAGCTGGGTGGTGATCAGCTTCCAACCCCGGTTCTCCTCTCCGACAAGCATGTTCGCGGGCACGCGAACGTTGTCGAAGTAGGTGGCGTTGGTGTGGTGGGCGCCGTCGCAGGTGATGATCGGCGTCCAGGAGTAGCCCGGATCCTTGGTGTCCACGATCAGGATCGTGATGCCGCGGTGCCGCGACTCCACCGTGCCGGTACGGCAGGCCAGCCAGATGTAGTCGGCCTCGTGCGCGCCGGTGGTGAAGGTCTTCTGCCCATTGATGATCCAGTCACCGTTCGCGTCGCGCAACGCGGAGGTGCGCAACGAGGCCAGGTCGGTACCGGCGTCCGGTTCGGAATAGCCGATCGCGAAATGGATGTCACCGGACAGGATTCCGGGCAGGAACTTCTGCTTCTGCTCGTCGGTACCGAAGGTCTGCAGCGTCGGGCCCACGGTCAGCAGGGTCACCAGCGGCAGCGGCACATCCGCGCGGACCGCCTCGTTGTAGAAGATCTGCTGCTCGACCGCGCCGAAACCCTGGCCGCCGTACTCCTTCGGCCAGCCCACACCGAGCCAGCCGTCGGCGCCCATCCGGCGCACCACCTCGCGGTAGGCGTCGCCGTGCCGGTTGATCCGCATCGCGGCCTCCTCCTCGGGAGACACGAGACCGGTGAAATAGGAACGCAATTCGTTGCGCAGACGGCGCTGCTCGGTGGTCAGGTCGATGAACATCTGGCCCCCAATCGGTCGAGTCGGAACGACGCGCCGCCGAGCCAGCGGGCGATGTCCTTGGCCTGTGAGTAGTAGCGGTGCATCGAATGCGTCACGTCGACGCCGATACCGCCGTGCAGGTGATGGCACTTCTGCATGGCCGCGGGAAGTTCCGAGGCCACGGTGTAGGCCAGCACTTCCAGATCGTCGTCGATCCGTTCCTGATGCAGCGGGCTCGGATCCTGCTGCGCCAGCGCCCAATTCGCGGACACCGCCGCCACATGCAGGGTGCGCGAGACCACGTAGAGGTCGGCGATCTGCTGGGCCACGGCCTGGAATTCGGCCAGCGGCCGGTTGAACTGGTGCCGGGTGCGCAGGTGCTCGGCGGTGAGCACCAGCGCGCCCCTTAGCAGGCCGTCCGCGACCGAACCGATCGAGGCGACCGCGATCCGGTGCAGGTCGGCCAGCCCGCCGGGCAGCAGCTGCTCGACCGGGATGACCACCTCGTCCAGATGCACCGAGCACTCCGGCATGCCGCCGGACACCGGCGAGGAGATCCGGGTCAGGCCCTGGGCGTCGGAATCGACCAGCGCCAGACCGGAATTGGTCGGAATCAGCAGCCAGCGCGCTTCCTCGGCATACGGCACCGCGACCTTGTGCCCGGTGATCCGCGCGGTATCGCCCTCGATGACCGCGGTCGTCTCCGGCTTGACCACGAACGGCGCGCCGGGTTCGCTCAGCGCCACGGTCAGCACCGCGCCCTTGGCCACCTCGGGGAACACCCGGTCGGCGACCTTGTCGGGCAGCGCCGCGATCAACGGCAGCAGCGCGAACCCGAGCGAGGGCAGCGCCGGCACCGCGACCGCGTCGGTGGCGAGTTCGGTGAGCATGACCGAGATTTCCGGCAGCCCCATATCGTCGCCGCCGAAGCGTTCCGGCAGCGCGACCGCTAGCAGCCCGCTGTCGACCAGACTCGGCCACAGCGCGTAGTCACGCGCCGATTCCCGCTCCAGCAAACTCACGACGACTTCGGCTACCGCGTCGGGGCCTTCGTCCCTGGTGAAATCCATAGTGTTCTCCAGTTGCCTAGCTGCCCGCGTCGCGCGGCAGGCCGAGAATCCGCTCACCGGCGACGGTCAGCAGAATCTGCTCGGTCCCGCCGGCAATCGATAGACAGCGTGTGAGCAGGAATTCCTTGACTACATCGGTGTCCTGGGCACTGGTGATACCGGCCGCCTCCACGGCGAATTCGGCCACCGCCTGCCGGTGCCGCACGCCGACCAGCTTGCGCACGCTGCTCTGCGGGCCCGCGTCGCCACCGGCCAGCGTCTTGACCAGAGCGCGCTGCTCCAGCAACAACCCGGCGATGGCTTCGGCGACGAAGCCGCCCAGCTTGTCGTTGTTCAGCTCCGCACCCGGACCGGACGCGGGCAGTTTCGCGACGAGCTCCTCGAGCGCCGGCCCGAGGCCGTTGCCGCCCATGGCGATCCGCTCCGCCGACAGCGTGGAACGCGCGATCTTCCAGCCGTTGTTCAGCGCGCCGACCAGACAGTCGTCGGGGACGAACACGTCATCGAGGAACACCTCGCTGAAGCGCGCCTCACCGGTGATCTGCTTCATCGGCCGCACATCGACACCCTTGCCGTGCATGTCGACGAGGAAGTAGCTGATGCCACGGTGCTTGGGTGCGTCGGCATCGGTGCGGGCCAGGCAGATGCCCCAATTCGCCTTGTCTCCAAGGGAAGTCCACACCTTCTGCCCGTTCAGCACCCAGCCGCCCTCGACCCGCTTGGCAGTCGTGCGCAACGCGGCCAGGTCCGAACCGGCGCCCGGCTCCGAAAAGAGCTGGCACCAAACGACTTCCTCGCGCAGCGTCGGCCAGGCGAAGCGCTCCACCTGATCGGGGGTGCCGTGCTGCAACAGCGTCGGAATGGCCCAGCCGGCGACGGCCAGGTCCGGCGCCTGCAAGCCGTGCTTGCGCAGCTCCTCCGAAATCACCAGTCCCGTCATGGGATTGGCGCTGCGGCCGTATGGCGCGGGCCAGTGCGGCATGGCCAAACCGGCCGCCACGATCGCGGGACCCTGCTCTGCCACCGGCAGGGCGGCGATCGCGGCCACCTCGGCGGCGAAGTCCGCGACAGGCGCGTCATCCACCGCCGCGAAAACCTGGTCGGCACCGGTGGTCCGGCGCTGTCCGGCGCGGGTCAGTTCGGTCACCCGCGCCCGCCAGCGCGCGGAACCGCCGAGCAGCGCACGCAGTGCGGTCGCCCGGCGCAGATAGAAGTGCGCGTCGTGTTCCCAGGTGAATCCGATTCCGCCGAGCACCTGAATGCAGTCCTTGGCGGTCTCCACCGCGGCATCCAGCGAGATAGCTGCCGCGATGGCGGCGGCGATCGGCAACTCCGCGCCGTCGTCCACCGCGGCGGCGGCGTCGGCGGCGACCGCGCGGATCAACTCGGTGCGGCACAGCATCCATGCGCAAATATGTTTGAGCGCTTGGAAAGAACCGATTTTGCGGCCGAATTGCTCACGCACCTTGGCGTATTCGACGGCGGTCTCCAGGCACCAGCCGGCCAGGCCGGCGAGCTCGGCGGTGGCCAGCACGACGACGAGATCCTCGACGTCGTGCGGGGAGACGAAGACTCGGTCGGCCGGCACCGCGACGTCGGTGCAGTGCACCCGGGCCAGTGGCGTGCTCGAGTCGAGCGAGGGCAGCGGCTCCACCCGCAGACCCTCGGTATCCGGCGGCATCAAGCACCATCGGGGCCCGTCGGGAGTCTGGACGCCCAGGATCACCGAAGTACCTGCGGCAGCGCCGAGTACCGAATTCCAGGAACCATTCAGCAACGCGGACCCGGATGCGACTTGTACACTCGGCGAGTCGAGCGCGACACCGCACGGCATGTCTTCGTCGAGGCCGCCCGCGGTGATCAGGTTCGCCAAAGCCGTTGCCAGTACGGGTCCGCCGACCAGGTCGTGGGCCGCCTGTTCCACCAGCACGGCGAGATCGGTGACCGACGCACCGGCACCACCCGCGTCCTCGGCGACCGCGACCCGGAAGATCCCGAGGTCGGCCAGCGCGGGCCAGTAGGCGCGCCAGAAGTCCGTACCCTGGTCTCGCATTGTTGCAATTGGACGCACCGTTCCGGCCCATCCACGCATCGACTCCTGAACGGCTTTATGCTCGTCAGTGGTGGCGATGGTCACACTCCGTACCGCCTCTCCGGCGTGACTCCCACACCTAGAACATGTTCTAATATCCTAGCCCGGCGGAAGTCAAGAGACGTACCCTCCTACCGGACCCAACCGCGCATGCCAGCTAGCCGACGAAACGACGTTTCTGGAAAGGACTTTCACCTATGGCCAGTCCATCCCGATCGCAGGCCGCCGACACGAACTCAGCGCGGCCGGCGACGGTGAGCACACTCAGCGAGGACGAACTGAGTTCGGCGGCACAGCGCGAACGGCGCAAGCGGATCTTGGACGCGACGCTGGCACTGGCCTCCAAGGGCGGATACGACGCGGTGCAGATGCGTGCCGTCGCCGAACGCGCGGATGTCGCGGTAGGCACGCTGTACCGGTACTTCCCCTCCAAGGTGCACCTGCTGGTCTCGGCGCTCTCGCGCGAGTTCGAGCAGATCGAAGGCAAACGCCGCCAGCTGGCCGGCGAGACGCCGCGCGAGCGCATGCACCTGCTGCTCACCTCGATCACCCGGATGATGCAGCGCGATCCACTGCTCACCGAGGCCATGACCCGAGCCTTCATGTTCGCCGACGCGTCGGCGGCCGCCGAGGTCGATCGGGTCGGCAAGGTGATGGATCGGGTGTTCGCGCGCGCCATGAACGACGGCGAGCCGACCGAGCGCCAGCTAGCCATCGCGCGCGTCATCAGCGACGTGTGGCTGTCTAATCTGGTGGCCTGGCTCACCCGCCGGGCTTCTGCGACCGATGTCACAGACCGGCTCGAACTGACCGTCGATCTGCTGCTGGGCGACCAAGCTGCGAAATAGCTGGAACAGCTGAACCGGGCCGATACGGACATTCGGTAGCCCCGTGACCGCACAACTGTGCGGCAGCGGGGCTACCGTGGTTTTATGCTGCTGCACGTGAGACGCGCAGGTCGCCGGTTACCGGCGGGTTACCTGCTTGTTAACTGGGATTATAGGTTTCCGCGCGCGCAATCCTGCGCACGCACACCGGCGCGCTGCCGTGCGGCAAATTCAACACAGTATTGTTCTGCCCGCCCCCGTATTAACTCCTCCGATTACTAGGTTGGATGCGTGAGCGCACAGGATCTGCCACAAGAACTTCGCCGTGCTTTGTCCACGGTCGCGCGCGAGCCACGGCTCTTGGTCGCGTCGGACTACGACGGGACCATCGCGCCCATCGTTTCCGACCCGGCAAAAGCGTATCCCCACCGGGAATCGGTGAGCGCGCTACGCGCTCTCGCCGGCCTGACCGGGACCACCGCCGCTGTCATCTCCGGTCGTGCGCTGCGCGATCTCGCTGCCCTGTCCCGGCTTCCGGTCGAGGTCCAGCTGATCGGTAGTCACGGTTCGGAATTCGATGTCGGCTTCGTGCACGCGATCGACAACGACGCCAAACAGCTACTGCAAGAAGTACAGACGTCGCTGACCCAGATCGCCGAGAACAACCCCGGCGCCTCGGTCGAAACGAAACCGGCCAGCGTGGCCCTGCACGTCCGCAACGCCAGCCCTGAAATCGGCCGTCGCGCACTGAATTCCGTGCGCCAGGGCCCGGCCTGCTGGGTCGGCGTGCAGACCACCGAGGGCAAACAGGTCATCGAACTAGCCGTGATCCCGACCGACAAGGGCACCGCGCTGGACACCATCCGGCATCAGGAAGGTGCGACCGCGGCGGTCTTCTTCGGCGACGACGTCACCGACGAGAAGGCCTTCCGCGTGCTGTCCGGACCAGACGTCGGCATTAAGGTCGGCGAGGGTGAAAGCCTGGCCCGGTTCCGGGTCGACAGCACCGAAATGGTTTCCAAGGCACTGGCTTTCCTGCTCGAGGAGCGCCGCACCTGGTTGGCCGGTGCCAGCGCCCCCCGAATCGAACGGCTGACCATGCTGGCCAGCCCCCGTTCGGTCGCCCTGCTCACCCCCGACGCCACAGTGACCTGGTTCTGTCATCCGGAACCGGATTCGGCCGCGGTGTTCGCACACCTGCTCGGCGGGCCCCAGGCCGGCCACTTCAGCATCGCGCCGGAACGCACCGGTCTGCCGCTGTCGCAGCGCTACATCGACGGCACCATGACCGTCGAAACCCGTTGGGCGAGTCTGGGAGTCATCGACTACCTGCCGCACGACGTGAACACCGACCGCACCGACCTGACCCGGGTGATCACCGGTGACGCGAAGGCCGTCGTAACCTTCGCGCCGCGACCGGAATTCGGTCAGGTTCCGGTGAGCATCCAGTGCGAGCCCACCGGCCTGCGCGTGCTCGGCACCAACGATCCGATGGTGCTGCGCTCCCCCGGCGTGGAATGGCGGATCGACACCGACGGCACCCACGATGTCGCGACCGCGGTCGTGGATCCCTCGCGTGGCCCGATCGTGCTGGAACTGCGTTGCGGTACACAGGATCTGGCACCCGCGATGACTCCGGAGCCACAGCGCCGGCAGCAGGCCGAGCAGTATTGGTCGCAGTGGGCGAGCGGACTCGACCTGCCCTCGCTCAAGCCGGATCTGATGAAGCGCTCGGCGCTGACGCTGCGCGGCCTGGTGCACGCGCCCTCCGGGTCCATCCTCGCCGCGGCCACCACGTCGCTGCCGGAAGACCTTGGCGGCGTGCGCAACTGGGACTACCGCTACTGCTGGCTGCGCGACGCCGCGCTGACCGCGCAGGCGCTCGTCTCGCTCGGATCCCGCACCGAGGCAGAGGATTTCCTCGGCTGGGTGCACAAGGTCCTGGAAACGCTGCCCGGCCCCGAGCGGCTGCACCCGCTGTACACGATCTACGGCGAGACGCTGCCGCCGGAAGCCGTCATCGATCAGCTGCCCGGCTATGCCGGATCGCGGCCGGTGCGCGTCGGCAACGCGGCCAACATGCAGGTGCAGCTCGACGTCTTCGGCCCGATCGTGGACCTCATCGCCGCGCTGGCGCACGCTCGCGAGCGCCAGGGCATCACCGATCCGGCCAAGGCCCTGCCGGACGCCGACTGGGAACTGGTGCACGCCATGTGCTCGGCGGTGCAGCGGCGCTGGACCGAACCCGATCACGGCATCTGGGAGATCCGCGGCAACCCGCGGCACCACGTGTACTCGAAGGTGATGGGCTGGCTCACCGTCGACCGGGCCATCACCCTGGCGCAGAAGTTCGACCGGACCGTGGACCCGGCCTGGGTCGAACTGCGCGACATCATCGCCGACGAGGTGAAGACCAAGGGCTGGAACGACGAGGTGCAGTCCTACACGGCGGCTTACGACGGCACCGACCTGGACGCGGCCACCCTGCACATCGGCCTGAGCGGTCTGATCGATCCGTCCGACCCGCGGTTCGCCGCGACCGTCGTGGCCACCGAGGCGGAGCTGCGCAGCGGCTCGACCGTCTACCGGTACCACCACGACGACGGACTGCCCGGCGGCGAAGGTGGCTTCCACCTGTGCGCGGCCTGGCTGGTCGAGGCCTATCTACTGATCGGCAAACGCTCCGACGCCGAGGCGCTGTTCGCGCAGCTGGTGGATGTGGCGGGTCCGACGGGCCTGCTCAGCGAGGAGTACGACCCGGTTGCCGAGCGTTCCCTGGGTAACCATCCGCAGGCCTACAGCCACCTCGGCCTGCTGCGCTGCGCCCAGTTGCTGGGGCAGCCCGCCGACGTGCTGGTCTGACGCCACGCGATAGACGCCACGTCCGGCCGCCATCGAGCGGCTGGGCGTGGCGTTCGGCATTGGCGGGGCGGTGAAGGGGCAGCGGCTTGGCGGTTATCGATTTGCGGTGCCCTGGTAAAGTTAAATGGTAACGGTTTCCATTATGATCTAAGCCACTTCGTAGATCCCGCAATTCCAGGAGCACCCCCACGTGAACACCCGTTTTGCCATGAAGCTCACCGGCGTCGCCGTAGGGGTCGCGACCGCACTCACCCTGACGGCCTGCGGTAGCGCCGAGGACTCTTCTGGCAAGCCGAGCGTGGTGGCCTCCACCAACGTGTGGGGATCGATCGCGTCCCAGATCGCCGGTTCCGACGCCGACGTGGAATCGATCATCACCGACCCCGCCGCCGACCCGCATTCGCACGAGACCTCGGCCGTCGAATCCGCCAAGATCAGCGACGCCGACCTGGTCGTCTACAACGGCGGCGGCTACGACGAGTTCATGGACAAGGCCGTCGAGGGCAAGAACAAGAAGACCGTCGACGCCTTCTCCTCGCGCATCGACCAGAGCGACGAGAACGAGCACGTCTGGTACGACGTGGAAACCGTGAGCGCCGTGGCCGACCAGATCGCCGGCGCCCTCGGCGACATCGACGCCGCGCACAAGCAGGGCTACGCCGACCGCGCCGCCGCGTTCAAGGCCAAGCTGAGCGCGATCTCCGCCATCACCGGTCAGATCGCCGCCCAGAACCCGAACACCCCGGTGCTGCAGACCGAGCCGCTCGCGCACTACCTGCTGCTCGACGCCGGCGCCAAGGACCTGACCCCGCACGACTTCCAGGAAGCGATCGAGCAGGAGACCGACCCGTCCCCCGCCGCTGTCGCCCAGACCCGGGACCTGCTCACCGCCAAGCAGGTACGGGCCCTGATCTACAACATCCAGACCGAGGACAAGATCACCAAGGACCTGCGTGGCCTGGCCGGCTCCGGTGGCACCCCGGTCGTCGAGGTGACCGAGACCCTGCCCAACGGCACCGATTACATTCAGTGGCAGACCAAGAACGCCGAGGCGCTCGCCTCCGTCCTCAAGTAGCCGTCATGACCAAGGGAGTCGCGCTGTCCGAGCACACCGAGCGAGTTCAACCGCTTTCGCTCGACAGCGCGCCCGCCGTCCGTCTCGACGGCGCCACGCTGGCCTTCGGTGAACGCACCCTCTGGGACGGGCTCGATCTCGAGGTCCAGCCCGGTGAGTTCATCGCGGTCCTCGGACCCAACGGCTCCGGCAAGACCTCGCTGATGCGGATCCTGCTCGGGCAGCTGGCGCTCAGTTCCGGTTCCGCGTCGATCGCGGGTTCGCCCGCACGGGTGGGCAATCCGGCTATCGGCTACATCCCGCAGCAGAAGACGATCGATGCGGGCGTGCAGTTGCGCGGGGTCGATCTGGTCGGGCTCGGTGTCGATG
Organism: Nocardia sp. XZ_19_385; assembly: GCF_015355755.1. Taxonomy (NCBI): domain Bacteria; kingdom Bacillati; phylum Actinomycetota; class Actinomycetes; order Mycobacteriales; family Nocardiaceae; genus Nocardia; species Nocardia sp. XZ_19_385. The sequence continues at coordinate 1,544,423 of NZ_JACVEE010000002.1, read as the reverse complement.
GGCATCGCTGGGGCCTGGGGCTGCGTGGCCGCGCGGAACGCAAACGCAAGGTGGCGGCGGCGATCGCCGATGTCGGCGCGGAACGGTTCGCGCACGCGCCGCTGGAGACCATGTCCGGTGGCGAGCAGCAGCGGCTGCGCGTCGCCCAGGCCCTGGTCGGCGATCCTAAGGTGCTGCTCTGCGACGAGCCGCTCCTGTCCCTGGACCTGGCCAATCAGCGGCTGGTGTCGGAACTGATCGACAAGCGCCGCCGGACCCATGACACGGCAGTACTTTTCGTCACCCACGAGATCAATCCCATTCTGCCGCTGGTGGATCGGGTGCTGTACCTGGTCGACGGCAAGTTCCGGATCGGCAAGCCGGACGAGGTGATGACCTCCGAGGTGCTCTCCGAGCTGTACCAGACCCAGGTCGACGTGCTGCGCGTCCGCGACCGCCTGGTCGTCGTCGGCACCGGCGACACCCTGGACGCGCTCGGCGCGGCGGGCGCCCAGCACTGCAAGGCCGACGAGGTGCACGCCTGATGGAAAAACTCTCCGGCGTGCTCGAGAAGATGTTCGACTTCTCCACCACCGCACACCTTTTGACCTACCCGTTCGTGCTGCAGGCGCTGCTGGCCGCGGCGCTGCTCGGCCTGCTCGCGGGCGCCATCGGACCGCTGATCGTCAGCCGGCAGATGTCCTTCGCCGTGCACGGCACCAGTGAGCTGTCGCTGACCGGCGCGGCCGCGGCACTGTTGGCGGGTATCGGCGTCGGCGTCGGCGCCATCCTCGGCTCGGTCGTCGCGGCCGTCCTGTTCGGCCTGCTGGGCACCAAAGCGCGCGAACGCGATTCATCGATCGCAGTCATCATGTCCTTCGGCCTGGGCCTGTCGGTGCTGTTCCTCTGGCTCGGGCCCGAGCGCGCCGGCTCGAAGTTCTCGCTGCTCACCGGCCAGGTCGTCAGCGTCGGCTACAACGGCCTCGCACTGCTGATCACCTGCAGCGCCGCCGTTCTCGCAGTTCTCGCGGTCGTCTATCGCCCGCTGCTGTTCGCCAGCACCGACCCGGAAGTCGCGGTGGCGCGTGGCGTCCCGGTCCGCGCGCTCTCGGTGATCTTCGCCGTAATGGTGGGCGTCACGGCCGCATTCGGCGTCCAGCTCGTCGGCGCCCTGCTGGTCCTCTCGCTCCTCATCACCCCTGCCGCCGCGGCCGCGCAACTCACCGCGAACCCGGTGCGCGCCACCGTCCTCACCATCATTTTCGCCGAGTTGGCCGCGGTCGGCGGCATGCTGCTGTCCCTCGCTCCCGGCGTCCCGGTGTCGACCTTCGTCACCACCATCTCGTTCCTGATCTACGTGATCTGCCGCGTTATCGGCTCCCGGCAGCGCAAACTCGCCAGCGTCCGCTGAGCGCCGGGTCCGTCGGGCCCGGTCGATGCACGCCGACCACCCAAGATCGGCTCGTGGATTACTGTGGCGGCGTGGGCATTACGGAATATGCGGCCGGCGACGTCATCTATTTCCCGGAGGGACCGTTCAGCGGTGTCTGCGGAGTCGTGCGGGAAGTCCACGCCCGTCGCGCCGAGCTGCGCATCGAATTCGGCGAGGGTCTCGCCCATCGTGAAGGGGGCGTGCTGCGCGAACAGCGGCACAGCATGACGGTCGGATTCGACGAAGTCGAGTTGGTCTAGAAAGTGTCACCCGCCGGTGGTCGCCACCGGCACTACGAGGAGTTGGTACTTGATGAGCAAGCTACGTAACACCGCATCCGTCGCGTTCGCGATCGCCGCCGCCGGTCTGGCATTGGCCGCCCCGCAGGCATCCGCCGAGATCGGGACGTCGGTCATCATCGCGGGCGGCGGGCTGAGCAATGGGTACGGCACCGGCTGCACCTACTCGGTGATCGCGAACAGCAATTCCACCGCGCGCCTCGACGTCGCCGACAATGGCGTCCTGATCGGCTCGTCGGAGGGCAGTTCCAGCCCGAAGACGCACAACGTCAAGTGGACTCCCGCGACGCCCGGTACGCACACCCTCCTGGTCACCCAGGGCGCGGACAGCAAGAACATCGTCCTCACCGTCGGCACCGGGATCAACGGCGGAAGTTCGTGCCTGGTGATCTAGCGCGGTCCCGCTAGAGCTCGGCGAGGCGCTCCAGCGCTCGATCCCGGGGCAGATCCGCACCGTCCCGGTAAGCGTGCTGGTAGGCGTCCTCGCCGAGCTGCTCGGTCAATGTCGAAATCAGCACGGCAAGTTGGGGTTCGCCGTCATCGAAGGCCCCCCGTATCGCCTCGCTCAGGCCGAGGGCGGTGGCCGCCGCCTCCGGATTGCCTTCGAGGAGAAGCAATTCGGCGAGCAGCTCGGCGGAGTGGGCGACCCCGGCCGAAATGCCCCAGGCCGACAGTCCGGCCAAAGTCTGCGGCAGCAGTCCGCGGGCTCCGGCGGCGTCGCCTGCGGCCAGTAGATTCGCCATCCGGGCCCCTGCGATCAGATCAGCGGCCATGTCGCCGGGGAGCTGCAACCGGTCGGCCAGGGTTTCCAGTTCGTCTACCGCCTGGTTCGCCGCATCGAGTTCGCCTGCACGCCGGTGTAATTCGGCTGCGCTGAACAGGATCTCGGCGGCGAGTCGCCGGTACCCGAGTTCCTTGGCCCGCCGCTGGATGGCCTCGATATCGCGCCGCGCACCGGACAGGTCTCCGCTGCGCATGCGCTCGGCAATCAGCTGGGTGCGGTTCTGGAAAATGTCGGCCTCGCCGCCTAATTCGGCGCTGACCGCGACACCGCGCTCGAAAAGGGCCAGGGCGTCGGCATATTCACCGCGCAACGAGTGGATACGACCGACGGCCAGCAGGGCCATGCCGAGGCCCCAGCGGTCGCCGACCTGCTCGAAATCACGCAGGGCGGTCAGGCGGGCTCGAGCGCCGGTGGCGAGGTCGCCCTGCTCGGTGTGGACGTAGTCGCGCATCCACTGCGCGCTGGCCCGCACCCAGGGGTCCGGTGCCTGCAGAGCTCGCTCCAACAGCCGGTCGCCCAGGTCGATATCGCCTGCGGGATAAGCGAGTTGAGCAGCGAACATCAGCAAGGCCGGGTGGTAGTCCAGTGCGCCCGCGACCTCACAGTCGGCGATCAGATCGAGGATTGGGGATTCCGTCGGCGGGGTGCCCGCCAGCAATCGGATCAATCGGAACGCCGCGCGAGTGCGCTCCGAAAGCCGATCCTCGAAGCACAGCACCTGCTCGAGATAGGTTTCGAACTGGGTGGTCATGCCGCGAATTCCCCAGTACCAGAACAGCGCGGTGACGAACCGGGACGACGACTCCGCATCTTTGCGAGCGAGCGTGGATCGCAGTGCGGCAACGAGATTTTCATGTTCGGCGTCGAATATCGCGAGTGCCCGGAGCTGATCCCGGGTGCGTAGCAGCGGCTCGTTCGCTTCGGCGACAGCGAGATAGTGAGCGGCGAAGCGGGTGTCGAGATCGTCTCCAGCACTGGTGAATTGGGCGGCGGCGTAGGCGCGGATGGTTTCCAGCATCCGATACCGCTCCGCGCCCGCGACCTCGACCACGGACTTCTCGACCAGCGCGCCGATCACATACACCACGTCGTCGGCGGGCAGCGCGTCATCGGAGCACACCGCTTCCAGCGCGTCCAGCGTCGCGCCACCGGGGAACTGCGAAAGCCTGCGCGCCAGTGCGCGTTCCGGCTCGTCCAGCAGATCCCAACTCCATTCCACGAGCGCGAGCAGGGTGCGCTGGCGCGGCAGCGCGGTCCGGCTGCCGGTGGTGAGCAATCGGAATCGGTCATCGAGGCGCTGGGCGATCTGGTCGGCGCTCATCGACCGGAGTTTGGCCGCGGCGAGTTCCAGGGCCAGCGGAACACCGTCGAGACGGCGGCAGATCTCCAGCACCGGGTTCACCGTGGCGGCATCGAGGACGAAATCCGGGCGGACCGCGACAGCGCGGTCCACGAATAGTCGCACCGCCGGAGATTCGGCGGCATCGACCAAATCCGGTGTCCCACTGGGGATCCGCAAAGGACCCAGCGGGAACAGCGACTCGCCGGTGATGGCGAGCGGCTCCCGGCTGGTCGCGAGGATCCGCAAATCCGGCAGTTCCTCGAGCAACTGATCGGCGAGCTCGGCGGCCGCCTCGATGTGGTGCTCGCAGTTGTCCAGCACCAGAATCGCCTCGCCGACATCGAGCAAACCGATGATCCGATCGATCCCCTGCGCCGCGGCATCGGAGGTCCGCTGATCGCGCGCGCCGACCGCCCCGACCACCGCATCGGCCAGCTCACCGGCATTCCGCACCCCGGCCAGCGGCACGAACCACACCCGCCCACGCTGGGCGGCCCGATGCCGCGCCACCACCTCCGCCGACAGCCGGGTCTTACCCGCGCCGCCAGGACCGACCAGCGTCACCAGGCGAGACTCGGCGAGTAGCGCGGTCACCCGCGCCAGTTCCTCCTCGCGCCCGACGAAACTGGTGCGCTGCACCGGGATTCGGCTCACTACGGCCTCAGACACCACCGTCCGGGTCATCGCCGACCGGTCCAGCTCACCCCGCAACAATGCGAGATGAATCTCCCGCAACTCCGCCGACGGGTCCACCCCGAGTTCGTCGCCCAGCCGCTCCCGTATCTGCTCGTACACCGCAAGCGCATCGGACTGCCGCCCTGCCGCCGCCAGCGCCCGCATCCGCAGTCCCGCCAGCCGCTCACTCAAAGGCCTTTCCGCCCCGGCGGTTTCGAGATCAGCCAGCACCTCGGCGTACCCGCCGGACCGCAACTCCGCATCGAACCGGTCCGCCGCCGCACTCCCCCGCAAGTCCGCCAGCCGACCGGCCGCGAGCTCCGCGAACGGCGCATCCCGCACATCCGCCAACGCCGGCCCCCGCCACAGCTCGAGCGCACCCCGCAACACCGAAGCCGCGGCTTCGATTCGCCCCGCTGCCAACTCCCGACGCCCCTGTGCCGCCAGTTCCTCGAATCGATGCGCGTCCACGTCCTCGGCCCGCACCGACAGCCGGTACCCGCCCGCCACCAACTCGACTGCCCCTACCCCGCGCAACGCCTTCCGCAACCGCGAAACCAACGCCTGCAACGCCCCCGCGGCCTCTGCCGGCGGCTCCTCCCCCCACAACCCGTCCACCAGCAAGTCCACCGAGACCGGCCGCCCCGCCGCCAACGCCAACCGGGCCAGCAGCATCCGCACCCGAACCCCACCGACCTCCACCAGCATCCCGTCATCGCCATACACCGAGACGGCACCGAGCAACCCAATCCGCACCCGCCAAGCCTCCCAGAACCCGCCCCAATCGGAGCAACCCCACCCCATCCGCTCCATGCTTGCGCACGCCCCCGCCCTGCCCACCTCGCAACGCCAGCGACTGCCGGAGCCGCAGGCAGATGCGCCGGGCTGACCGCGACACGCGAGTGAGCGTTTGCTGTTCGGCCGGGCAGGCCGGACCGGGCAGGATCTGGACCATGGGTATGCGACGCGCTTTCGCCCTTGTCGGGCTCACCGTGCTGGGCGCCACCCTCACGGGCACGATCCAAGCCGGGTCCGCCACCGCGGCGGTGCCCTTCGCCGATCCGAAATACGGACTCTTCTTCGGGCTGATCCTGAACCATGACGAGACCGTCGCGTTGAGTAACAGTCAGCTGCCGAACCAGCTGGACGGGATGTACATGTCCGGCGCCCGGGTCGCCCTGCTGGATGTGGACGCGGCCGAGACCGACGAGCACACCCCCACATTGGCGCTGCCGGAAGACTCACTTCCGGAGGTGGTCCGCGCTGCCGCCGCCACACCGGCGGGCATGTTCGGGTTCACGATCGTCAATCCGATGCTCAACGAGGGCCGGCTCGTTCGGGTGATAGCCATCGTCGAGTAACGGTTGACCGATTTGAACCAACCGTCCGGTTTGCTGATAGGTTGAGCCGCTGCGTCAGCGAGGTGCGGTTGGTCCGGCGCCATCTCGCCGGCTGGTCGGGGGATCGGAGAAATGGAAAACATGGGTATGCGACGCGCTTTCGCGACTGTCGGGCTCGCCGTTGCGGGTGCTGCCGTTGCCGGGATGATGCAGGCCGGATCCGCTGCCGCGGTGGAGCCGGTCGTCGATCCGGCCCGGGGTCTCTACTTCGGCGTGGTGCTGAACGAGCAGGAGACCGTGGCGCTGAGCAACAGCCCGCTGCCGGCGATGCTGGACGGTGTCTACATGTCCAGCGCTACGATCCGCATCCTCGGGGAGTCGTACCTGGACGAAGACGACGAGAACGTTTACGCCGACCTCCCGGAGGTGGTCGACACGGCCGCCGCACTGGACGGCATCGTCGGTTTCGCGCTGGTCGATCCCGCGGGCAATGGGGGCCGCCCGCTGCGCGTGGTCGCGGTATTCCCCTAAGAGCATCCTGCACACCGAAGGCCCGGCGCTCCGTAAGGGGCGCCGGGCCTTGTGGTTTCGGGTCAGGCGGTGATCAGGGCGATCAGGACCAGCAGTGAGCCGCCGAAGACGATGGTGTGGCGGGCGTAGGTCAGCTGCTTCATCACCCAGCGCGGGAAGCCGTGGTCGGCGGCGTCCAGGAAGGCCTTGACGTCGATGCGGGCCAGTTCGGGGTCGCCCTTCTTGGTGAAGGCGGCGGTGACGCTGGAGACGGCGGTCAGGTTGCTGTAGACGATCAGGACGTTGGCCAGCAGGATCACGATCTGGAAGACCCAGGAGATCGGTTCGGCCCAGCCCGCCGCGGTCAGGTTGAGCCCGGCCGCCACGACCATCAGCGCGGCGAAGGTGACCGGGGCCCAGGTCTCGTGGCCGCTGGCATCGAAGCGAAGACCGTTCTCCCGCAGCACTTCCGGGCGGACACCCTGGCGGGCCAGTTCCTTCTCGGCGGCAACCTGGGCGTCCGCGCCGTAGCGGTGGCGAACCAGGGGGATGCTCACGAAGGCGAGGGCGATCAGGATCTGGGCGATAGCGGCGGCGGTGAACATGTCGGTGGTCTCCTCATCGGGTGGTTCTCGGCGGGGCCGCTGGGGCCCTCGCTGTTGCTGAACCAAACGATGCCGAGACGCGCTGACAGTGCACCGATAGTCCGCTGACAGCGGCTGTTTCCGCAGATCAGTCCGGCCGCGACCTCAGTGATGGCAGCCGCCTTCAGTCACCCTTGCCCGATTTCGTATGCTGACCACAAACGCCGCCTAACGAATGGTGACCACCGATGATCGACTTCACGCTCCCCGCCGACCTCGCCGCCGAACGCGACCGCGTGCGGCAGTTCGTCATCGACAAGATCGTCCCGTTCGAGAAGGATCCACGCCTGACCTCGCACGGCCCGACCGACGAATTGCGCCAGGAGCTGGTCGAACTCGCGCGCGCGGAGAAGCTGCTGACCGTGCAGGCCCCGGTGGAATTCGGCGGCCGCGGCCTCACCCACGTGGAGCAGGCGGTGATCTACGAGGCGGCGGGCTGGTCCACCCTCGGCCCGGTCGCGATGAACTGCGCCGCCCCCGACGAGGGCAATATGTACCTGCTCGCCAAGATCGCCAACCCGGAGCAGATCGAACGCCACCTGGTACCGGCCATCAACGGTCTACAGCGCACGGTATTCGCGATGACCGAACCCGACGGCGCGGGCTCGGACCCGAACCAGCTCACCACCGAGGCTGTCTTCGACGGCGAGAACTTCACCATCAATGGCCGCAAGTGGCTGATCACGGGCGCGAACGGCGCGAAGAGCTGGATCATCATGGCCCGCGTCGCCCCGAATCCGCATGTGCCCGAAGGTCCCACGCTGTTCCTCACCGACGGCGACCAGCCCGGCATCATCATCGAACGCACCATGAACACGATGGACCGCAACTATGTCGGCGGCCACGGCGTGGTCCGCTTCGAGAACCTCACGCTGCCCAAGGAAGCACTGCTCGGCGATACCGGCCAGGCCCTGCGCTACGCCCAGCTGCGGCTGGCCCCCGCCCGCCTCACGCACTGCATGCGCTGGCTCGGCGCCGCCGAGCGCGCGCAAAGCATCGCCGTCGACTACGCCAAGACCCGCACCGCCTTCGGCAAGCCGATCGGCGAGCACGAGGGCGTGTCGTTCATGCTGGCCGACAACGAGATCGCGCTGCACCAGTGCCGCCTGACCATCTGGCACGCCTGCTGGCTGATGGATCAGGGCGAAAAGGCCCGGCACGAGAGCTCGATCGCGAAAGCCTTTGTCTCCGAGGAACTGTTCAAGGTGACCGACCGCTGCGTGCAGGTGCTGGGCGGCATCGGCATCAGCGACGAGACGGTGGTCGAGATGATCTTCCGCGACATGCGCGCGTTCCGGCTCTACGACGGCCCCACCGAGGTACACAAGTACGCGATCGGCCGCCAGGTCTTGCGCTGAAAAGATCCAGCTGAGGCGTAGTCGTGGCCGGTCCGGCCCGGCTACCATGCTGTGTCATGAGTTCGGAACTGCTCGTCGATGTCTCCGCGGGCATCGCCGTGCTCACGCTCAACCGGCCCGCCCAGCAGAACGCCTTCACTCCGGCGATGGCCGCCGAACTGAGCGCCGCGCTACATCGCTGCGACGCCGAGGACGCGATCCGCGCGGTGGTCATCACCGGGACCCCACCCGCGTTCTGCGCGGGCGCGGACCTGTCCAACCGCACCGGCGAGGTCAGCGCCACCATCGACCCGCCGCCGTGGCAGGTCCGTAAGCCCGTCATCGCGGCGGTGAACGGGCACGCGGTCGGCATCGGGCTGGCGCTGGCGCTGCAGTGCGACCTGCGGTACATGGCCCGCGACGCGGTCTACGGCCTGAACCAGGTGCGCCGCGGCGTCCTCGCCGACGGGTACGCGCACTGGACGCTCCCCCGGCTGGTCGGCATGGCCAACGCCGCCGACATCATGCTGACCGGGCGCACCTTCGACGGCGAGGAAGCCAAGGCGATGGGCCTGGCCAACAGCTGCCTGGAGGCGGGCGAGGTGCTGCCGACCGCGCTCGCGGTGGCGCACGACCTCGTCAACGGGTCGGCGCCGCTGCCGGTAGCGCTGACCAAGCGGCTGATGTGGGAGGGGCTCGGCATGAGCCCGACCATGGTGGGTCAGCTGGAGACCGACCTGAACTCCCATGTCGGCAAGAGCATCGACGGCGGCGAGGCGATGGCCGCCTTCCGCGATCGCCGCCAGCCCAACTGGACCGGCAGCGTCAGCACGGAATGGCCGGCCTGGGACACCAAGTCCGGCGCCGAGCGCCCCGTACTGGACTGAGCCTCAGGCCCGGCCGCTCAGGGCGACCAGAATGAACAGGATCGCCATGATCACCATGAGAACGGTGCCGACGATGCCGAGCATGTACCCGATCATCACCTGAGCGCGACCACCGAAGGCACCACCCGACGCCTCGATCTGATCGAGCGCGCGCTTGCCCAGCGCCCATGCCACCGGACCCAGTGCACCACAGCAGAAAATGCTTGCCGCACCGAGAAACAGCACCGTGTTGGCATGGGGATGCTCAACCGGTTGACCAATAGGCACCTCGGGTATCACCACACCCGAATTCTACGGTGGCGCCGCCGATTTGCTGCCTAACGCCGTATCCCGATTCGCGATCAGATGCGGCGCTGGCGAGCGACTTCGGACAGGACGACACCCGCCGCCACCGACGCGTTCAGCGACTCCACCGGACCGGCCATCGGGATGCTCAGGATGGAATCGCAGGTTTCGCGGACCAGGCGGGAGAGACCCTTGCCCTCGGAGCCGACCACGATCACCGTGTCCACGCTGCCGTCGAAGGTGTCCAGGGTGGTGTCGCCACCGGCGTCGAGGCCGACGATCTGGAAGCCCTTCGACGCCCAATCCTTCAGCGTGCGAGTCAGATTCGTGGCGCGAGCGACGGGGAGGCGGGCCGCCGCGCCGGCGCTGGTGCGCCAGGCGACCGCGGTGATGCTGGCGGTGCGCCGCGACGGGATCAGGACGCCCTGGCCACCGAACGCGGCCACCGAGCGGACGACCGCGCCGAGGTTGCGGGGGTCGGTGATGTTGTCCAGTGCCACCAGCAGAGCGGGCTCGGCCGAGCTACGCACGCGGTCCACGAGGTCGTCGGGGTGGGCGTAGCGGTAGGGCGGGACCTGGAGCGCGACGCCCTGGTGCATGCCGTTCGCGCTGAGCCGATCCAGATCGGTGCGCGGCACCTCCAGGATCGAGATCCCGGCGTCCGCGGCGATTTTCACGCTCTCGGTGAGCCGGTCGTCGTTCTCGGTGCCGACCGCGACGTACAGCGCGGTGGCGGGCACACCGGCGCGCAGGCATTCGACGACCGGGTTGCGGCCGAGCACCAACTCGGGCCCGTCGTCGGTCTTGCGGGTGCTCGGGCGACCGGCCGGGCCACGGCCCGAGGACTTGGCCGCGGCCTTCGCCTTGGCGGCAGCGCGTTTCGCCGCGGGATGCTTGGTGCGCGCCTCCGCGGGCGGGGTCGCGCCGCGGCCCGCGAGCCCGCGCCGGTGCTTGCCGCCGGAACCGGCTACCTGACCCTTTTTGGTGCCGTCCTTGCGAACTGCCCCTTTGCGCTGTGAGTTGCCTGCCATCAATCGGCCTTTCCAGGTGTGCCCAGAGACCATTCCGGACCGTTGGGTGTGTCGGTCACTTCGATACCGGCGGAGATCAACCGGTCCCGGGCCGCGTCTGCACTCGGCCAATCCTTGTTCGCGCGGGCTTGCTGGCGGCGCTCCAATTCGGCGCGCACCAGCACGTCGAGGGCGTCCAGGGCCGCCGAGGAGTCGGCTGCGGTATGCCACTGCGGGTCGAGCGGGCACACGCCGAGGATGTTCAGCATGGCCCGGACCTGGCCACACAGCTCACGCGCGCCGCCGAGATCGCCGTTGTCGAGCGCCTTGTTGCCCTCGGTCATCACGCGGTGCACCTCGGCACGGGCGCGCGGCACGGCGAGGTCGTCGTCCATGGCGTCGGCGAATTCCTGAGTCCACTTGCCGACCGGGACTTCACCGGCGCGCTCGATCACCCGGTGCACGAAGGCTTCGATGCGCTGGTATTCCAGCGCGGCGTCGTTGAGCGCCTTGTCCGAGTACTCCAGCATGGAGCGGTAGTTGACGCCACCCAGGTAGTACCGAAGTTCAACGGCGCGAACACGTTTGAGCACGTTGGGCACCGAGAGCACATTGCCCAGCGACTTGGACATCTTCTCGCCGCCCATGGTCACCCAGCCGTTGTGCAGCCAGTACCGGGCGAACCCGTCTCCGGCCGCCTTCGACTGGGCGATCTCGTTCTCGTGGTGCGGGAACACCAAATCTGTTCCACCGCAATGGATATCGAACTCCGGGCCGAGGTAGGCCTCGGCCATCGCGGAGCACTCCAGATGCCAGCCGGGCCGGCCGGGACCCCACGGCGAGGGCCAGTGCGGCTCGCCGGGCTTGGCTGCCTTCCAGAGCGTGAAGTCACGCGGATCGCGCTTGCCCATCCCGGCGCTCTCGCCCTGGTGCACGTCGTCGAGCTTGTGCCCGGACAGCTCGCCGTAGGCCGGGTAGCTGACCACGTCGAAGTAGACGTTGCCCTCCGAGGCGTAGGCGTGCCCGCGGTCGATCAGGCGCTGCATCAGCTCGACCATCTGGGTGATGTGCCCGGTGGCCCTGGGCTCGATGGAGGGCGCTTGCACGCCGAGCAGCCGGTAGGCCTCCTGGAACGCGCGCTCATAGGTGGCGGCCCACTCCCACCAGGGGCGGCCCGCCTCGGCGGCCTTGTGCAGAATCTTGTCTTCGATATCGGTGACATTGCGGACGAACAGCACGTCGTAGTCGTGTGCCTGCAGCCAGCGCCGCAGTACGTCGAACGCGACTCCGCTGCGCACATGCCCGATGTGCGGCTCACCTTGCACGGTGGCGCCACACAGGTACACCGACGCACGTCCGGGGACCAGCGGCGCGAAATCGCGCTGGGTCCGCGTGGCGGTGTCAAAAAGGCGCAGAGTCACGGCATTCGATCCTAGTCGGTGGAACAGGGTGTTCGTGGCCCGGCTCGGATGAGCGGGCGGTAGGCGTCAGCGGCTACAGAGCAAAGCCGTGGCAATTGCCGCGACGCCCTCGCCGCGGCCGGTCAGGCCGAGCCCATCGGTGGTGGTCCCGGACACCGAAACCGGTGCGCCGAGCAGTTCGCCGAGCACTTCTTGGGCCTCGGCACGGCGCGGACCGATCTTGGGCCGGTTGCCGATTACCTGTACAGCCGCATTGACAACATCGAATCCGGCTTCGTCCAAGATCCGCCGGACTTCTTTCAGCATGGCGGCGCCGGAGACGTTCGCCCACTCCGGCCGGCCGGTGCCGAAGACCGCGCCGACATCGCCGAGCCCGGCGGCCGACAGCAGCGCGTCGCACAGCGCGTGCGCTGCAACATCGCCGTCGGAATGCCCGGCGCAGCCGTCTTCACCGTCGAATAACAGCCCGGCCATCCAGCACGGACGGCCCGGTTCGATCGGATGTACATCGCTGCCGATACCCACTCGCATGTTCACGACGATCGCACACCCGTCGTCCGCAACTGCTCGGCCAGCAGCAGATCCAGCGGGGTGGTGATCTTGAAGGCCAGCGGGTCACCGGGAATGGTGCGGACCTTGGCGCCGAGCATTTCGACCAGGCCCGCGTCGTCGGTGGTCTGCACATCGCGTGCGTACGCGGCGCGCAACAGCTCGGCGGAGAAGCCCTGTGGTGTCTGAATGGCGCGCAGCTCGGATCGATCGGGAGTGCCGGTCACGATGCCGGTCGCGTCGACGGATTTGATCGTGTCGACAACGGGCAGCGCGGGCACGACCGCGGGGTGCCCCGCGCGCAGCTCGGCGGCAACCCGGGCGATCAGCTCGGGCGGAGTGAGCGCGCGAGCGGCATCGTGGACCAGGAAATAGGAGGCGTCGGGTGCGGCGGCGATACCGGCCCGCACCGAATCGGTGCGTTCGGCCCCGCCGACCACGACCTGCACTTTGCTGCGCGGGAGAAAACCTCCACAGCCACTTGCCTGTGCGGACGTTTCTCTGGAACCCCCGGCGGGATCGAAGGCCGGCAGCAGGGCGACTGCGGCCTCGACCAATTCGGCAGGGACCATGACGATGATCCGGTCGACCGCCCCGGAGGCGATCAGACCGTCGACAGCGAGCCGGACCATAGGTGTGCCGCCGACCGCGACGAACGCCTTGGGTGTTGCTTCACCCAAACGTACGCCGCGACCGGCGGCAGGAACCAAGGCAACGACAGCATCGCCGTTGTCAGAGTTATTGCTCATCCCAGGCTAGGAAGCCGCTGCGAGAACCTCATCGAGCAGCGTCTCGGCCTTGCCGTCGTCGGTGCCCTCGGCAAGCGCGAGCTCACCGACCAGGATCTGACGGGCTTTGGCCAGCATGCGCTTCTCGCCGGCGGACAGCCCACGATCCTGCTCACGCCGCCATAGATCGCGAACGACCTCGGCCACCTTGTTCACATCGCCGGAGGCCAGCTTTTCCAGGTTGGCCTTGTAGCGCCGCGACCAGTTGGTCGGCTCCTCGGTGTGCGGCGCCCGCAGCACCTGGAAGACTCGGTCGAGACCCTCCTGGCCGACGACATCGCGCACACCGACATATTCGGCGTTCTCCGCAGGAACCCGAACAGTCAGATCGCCTTGTGCGACCTTTAGGACCAGATACTCTTTCTGCACACCCTTGATGGTGCGAGTCTCGATTGCTTCGATCAGCGCCGCTCCGTGGTGGGGGTAAACGACGGTGTCTCCGACCTTAAAAATCATGTGTCCCGTGCCCCTTTCGATGTTCACAGTTTAACATGCGACTCGGTAACGGCGCGATCAACTGTGCAGGTCAGGGCCACAACGAGCATATCGCGGGGGTTGACAGAACGGGCGTGGTGTGCATTACGTTGTGCCAGAACAAGTTACCCGCACGCACATTCCCCGCCCAGCCCCCTGAACCCTTCCGGCAGCCGCTCGGCAACCGGAACAGACGGTAGCGAACCGTTATCCAAAGTTTGCCCGGCGCCCGGGCGCGGCAAACGGTTCGTGACCGATGCCACGGGTGCAACACAACCCGACATTCGAGGACTCGGAGACGACTACTACGCTTCTGGCCTACTACTCTCTGTAGCGGAGTGGGCCCGGCACCGCTTGCGACTGCTCGCAGGTCGCTCGAAAAGATCGGACATGGAGGACAACCGTGACTGCCCTGAATGCTGTGAACCGTCGCATGGTCGCGGTTGCCGCACTCGCCGCGAGCGCGGCGCTGACGCTGACCGGCTGTAGTGCGGGGCAGATCTCGCAGACCGCCGACCAGGTCGCCGCGGTCAACGGCAACAGCGCCGACGTCGAGAAGATCGCGCTGCGCAATGTGCACATCGTCTTCCCCGGCAACGGCTACACCAACGTCAAGGGCGAGAAGGCGCTGATCGCGCTGTCCATCGTCAATATCAGCGAGACCGTCGCCGACGAGCTGACCAGCGTCGACACCGACCTGGGCCCGGTCAAGATCACCCCGCCGGCCGGGCAGTCCGCCTTCGTGCTGAAGCCGCAGCAGAACGTGGTCACGGCCACCGCGCCGGCCGGTGCCGCTGACGCCGCCGATTCACACGGTGCGGACTCGCACGGCACGCCGACCACCACGGCCGCACCGAGCACCACGGCCAAGCCGGCCACCGACGACCCCGCGGCCAACCCGGCGCTGATCGAGATCACCGGCTTGACCAAGGACATCACCCCCGGCCTCACCTACAAGGTCCGGTTCAACTTCAAGAACGCCGGCACCGTGGTTGTCGATGTGCCGGTCGACGCGGCCGACGCCGAGCGCAAGGTGACCGACAAGTCCGGCCCCGCCGAAGAGGGCCACGGCGGCGGCGGGCACTGAGTCTCCGCACCGAACTTCACCAAGGCTGCCGCACCCCCCGGGGTGCGGCAGCCTTCGTTTTGTCGGTAGGCCTCCGTAGGGTGCGCGTGTGGCCAAGACCAAGCCGATCTTCCGGTGCTCCGCCTGCTCCCACGAGGTAGCCAAGTGGCTGGGCAAGTGTCCCGACTGCGGCGCCTGGGGCACCGTCGACGAGGTGGTCATCTCCGCCGCCGCGGCGAGTCCCGCGCGGCGCGCCATGCTGCCCAGTACCGCGGCCGCGCCGATCTCGCAGATCAATTCCAAAGTCACCCAGGCGCGTTCGAGCGGAGTCAGCGAACTGGACCGGGTGCTCGGCGGCGGTGTCGTCGCCGGTTCGGTGGTGTTGCTCTCCGGTGAGCCCGGAGTCGGCAAGTCGACCTTGCTGCTCGAGGTGGCCTACCGCTGGGCCAGTCAGCGCGACGAGACGGCGCTGTACGTCACCGCGGAGGAATCGGCGGGGCAGGTGCGCCTGCGGGCGGACCGGACCAACGCGGTGCACGAGCGGGTGTATCTGGCCGCGGAATCCGATCTTTCGATCCTGCTCGGGCATGTCGAGCAGGTGCGGCCCACGTTGCTCGTCGTCGACTCCGTGCAGACCATGCTGGCGCCGGAGGTCGACGGCGTGATCGGCGGCGTCACCCAGGTGCGCGCGGTGACCTCCGCGCTCACCTCGCTGGCCAAGTCGAGCGGGATCGCGGTGCTGCTGGTCGGGCACGTCACCAAGGACGGCAATGTGGCGGGCCCGCGCACGCTGGAGCACCTCGTCGACGTGGTGCTGCAGTTCGAGGGCGACCGGAACTCGACGCTGCGCATGCTGCGCGGCATCAAGAACCGTTTCGGCAGCGCCGACGAGGTGGGCTGCTTCGAGCTGCACGAGGACGGCATCTCCTGTGTGGACGACCCGTCGGGGTTGTTCCTGCACCACAAGACCGAGTCGGTGTCGGGCACCGCGGTCACGGTCGCCATGGACGGCAAGCGACCGCTGGTGGCCGAGGTGCAGGGCCTGACCGTGGAAACCGAGCAGCCGCAGCCGCGCCGTGCGGTGAGCGGCCTCGATTACAACCGGGTCGCCATGGTGCTGGCCGTATTGCAGAGCCGCGCCAAGGTTTTCATCGGCAAGCACGACGTCTACGCGGCTACCGTCGGCGGCATGCGGCTGGTGGAGCCGACGGCCGATCTGGCGATCGCGCTGGCTTTGGCGAGCGCGGTGTCGGAGGAGGCGCTGCCCGCCGGCTGGGTCATCCTCGGCGAGGTCGGATTGGCGGGCGAGGTGCGCAAGGTGACCGGCATCGGCCGCCGCCTGGCCGAGGCCGAGCGGCTCGGTTTCACCGACGCGGTGGTGCCGCCGGGCACCGAGCGGATGAAGGGCTCCAAGATCAAGATCCACGAGGTGGCCGATCTGAGCGCGGCCATCCGGGTCACCGGCCTGCCGCGCGGCAAGCGCAAAGCGGCGAAGAAGGACGAACGCCCGAAGCAGAAGGCGGCCACGCCGCAGGTGGAGGAACGACCGCGCCTGGCCGCCGTGCCGGACGACATGGACGTCTTCGACGAGCAACCGACGTTCTAGAACCTCAGGCGATATTGAACGGCTCAGCCGCGCTGCGCACCGAACCGAGCTGCGCCACAACCGAATACGCGCCGGACTGGACCGGGACCCGGGCGCCCGCGCAACTGGGCTGCGAGGTGGACCCGGACCAGGTGACCTGGAACGCGGCCTGCTCGCCCCGGTTCAGCATGCGCACATCCGGCTGCCCGTCCGGGTAGCAGTCGGTGCTCGACCACAGCCGCTTCTGGCCGTCCAGGGAGTACACCGAAATCTGCTGCAGCCCCGACCCCACGTCCCGCGAGCACGCGGTGGCGGAGATATTGGTGATCACGATGCCGAAGACCGGCTGCTCACCGGACTTGTAGGTGGGCTGCTCCACCGTCACCTTCACCGCCAGCGACTGGTCCGGGCACTGGCCCTGGGCGACCGGCGCTCCGCTGGCCGGCGCCGACGGGCCGGGCGCCGCGCTGGAAGCGCCCGCGACGGCGGCATCGGGAGTGAGGGCGGGTTTGGTCTCGCCCGCCTGCTTCTCCGTCGTGGTGGTGGCGCTGGCCGCGGCCGCTTTCGGATCGCCGGTGGAACCGCCGCCGCGCGCGATCATCACCGCGAGCCAGATCACCACCGCGATCGCGACGACCAGTATTCCGATAGCGAAAACGCGACGACGCCAGTAGATCTCCGGAGGCAGCGGTCCAGTCGGTTCCAGCACTACTCAAAGGTAAGGGCAGCACTGGGCAACCGGTCTCTCCGACCTCGGCGTGTCGAGTCGAGACCGGTTGCCGCGTCAGCGAAGATCCGGCGACCGCCTCCGGAAAAGGGGTGCGTCAGGCCGATTCGCCGATATTGCCGACCACTCGGTGCAGGTTGACCTTGCCTTCGGCGAGTTTGTAGGTGACACAGGCGATCGCGAGTTCACCGGTCGCGACCCGGTTGGAGATGATCATCGACCGCTGGGTCAGCAGCCGGGCGGTTTCTTCCACGTGGCGGGCTTCCAGTTCGTCCACCGTGGCGAGGCCTTCGCGGCGGCCGATCAGGATCGACGGCGTGACCTTCTCGACCACGCTGCGAATGAACCCGCCGGGTACCTCGCCGCCGTCGAGGGCGTCGATGGTCGCCTTCACCGCGCCGCAGCTGTCGTGGCCGAGCACCACGATCAGCGGCACGTTCAGCACTTGTACGCCGTACTCGATCGAGCCGAGTACGGAACTGTCCACCACATGGCCGGCGGTGCGCACCACGAACATGTCACCGAGGCCCTGATCGAAGATCAGCTCGGCGGCTACGCGGGAATCGCCGCAGCCGAACAGGATCGCGGAGGGGTGCTGGCCGTCGACAAGTTTCGCCCGGTCGGCAGCCCCTTGGCTAGGATGCAGCAGCGTGTCGCTTACGAAACGCTCGTTGCCTTCGCGCAGGGACTTCCAGGCACTGATCGGATTGGAATCAGGCATACCGTTCATTGTGCACAAGGGAACGGGTTACCAGCGAGTCCGTCGCGTTACGGCACGGCAAATATCGACTCGCCGCGGGGCGGCAGGGATGGTGAAGTGATCGACGCTGAGGTGTTGCTCGATTGGTACTCCGAGTCCGCGCGCGACCTTCCGTGGCGGCGGCCCGGCGTCACGGCCTGGCAGATCCTGATGAGCGAGATCATGCTGCAGCAGACGCCGGTGGTGCGGGTGCAGCCGATCTGGCTGGAGTGGGTGGCCCGGTGGCCGGTGCCGTCGGCGATGGCGGCCTCGTCGCAGGCCGAGGTGCTGCGGGCCTGGGGCAAGCTGGGTTATCCGCGCCGGGCGCTGCGACTGCACGAATGCGCGCGGGTGCTCGCCGCCGAGCACGGCGACGAAGTGCCGGCCGATGTGGACGTGCTGCTCGGGTTGCCGGGAATCGGGGCGTACACCGCCCGCGCGGTGGCCTGCTTCGCCTATGGACAGCGAGTCCCGGTGGTGGACACCAATGTCCGCCGAGTGGTGGCGCGGGCGGTGCACGGGCGGGCGGAGGCCGGGAATCCCGCCTCGCGCGACCTGCCCGAGACCGAGGCGCTGCTGCCGGTGGAGATCGACCGGGCCGCGAAGTTCTCCGCCGCGCTGATGGAGCTCGGCGCGACGGTGTGCACGGCGCGTAGTCCCGAGTGCTCGGGGTGCCCGCTGCCGCGCTGCGCCTGGGTCGAGGCCGGGCGGCCCGCCTCGGACGTCGTTCGCCGGGTGCAGAAGTACGAGGGCACCGACCGGCAAGCCCGGGGACGGTTGCTGGACGTGCTGCGGGATTCGAGTGGGCCGGTCGAGCGGGTGCGCTTGGACCTCGCGTGGACTCGCGATCCGGGACAGCGGGATCGGGCGCTGGATTCGTTGCTCGTCGACGGGCTGATCGAGCAGACCGCGGACGGGTTGTTCGCGCTGGCCGGCGAAGGCAGCCCGGTCTAGAGCACCCGGTTCAGAAAGGCCTCGACCTGGGCGCGGTAGACCGCGGGCTGATCGTCGTGGACGAGGTGTCCGGCGTCGGGGATCAAGGCGTAGGTCGCATTCGAATTGGTGGCGGCCATCTCCCGCATCTGCCCCGGTGGCGTGATGGTGAATTCGCCTTCGAGAAGTAGCGTCGGCGCACGCACCGCGCGCCATTCGGTCCAGAAATCGCGGGTCCCCCACTCCTCGGAGATATCGCGGAAGGTGCCGACCGAGCCGTGCAGCCGGTAGCCGTCGGGGCCGTGCTCGAAGGAGTTCAGGAAGTAGCGGCCGGCGACCGGGCCGAAGAATTCCAGCACCGCGTCCGCGTCCGGGAACGGCTGCGGCCAGGCTTCGATCATGGCGGCCCAGTGGGCGGCGGTGCGGCCCTGGAAATCCGGAGCGATGTCCTCGACCACCAGCGCACGGACCCGTTCGGGATGCTGCGCGGCGAAGACCCAGCCGTGCAGCCCGCCCATCGAATGCCCGACGACAACCATCGGTTCGGCGATGCTCGCGGTGGCCGCCGTCAGGTCGGTCACGAACGCCTCGGTGGTCAGCTCCGCAGGCGCGGGGCGCCCGTGCCCAGCCGCGTCGAAGGTGTACACGTGCCCATACCCGCGCAACCAATCCAGGTGATCCCCCCAGGTCCGCGCACTACCCATCAACCCATGCAGCAGCAGGATCGGCACCCCGGCCCCGCCCTCGTCAAACAACACAGCCAGATTCTGCCCCATGCGCCCTGGGAGGGGTCCTATCGCCGACCCCGCGAATACACTCGAATCATGGCTGTTGTGAAGATCAACGCGATCGAGGTTCCGGAGGGCGCGGGCCCCGAATTGGAGAAGCGGTTCGCCCATCGTGCGCACGCGGTGGAGGGGTCGCCCGGGTTCCTCGGCTTCCAGCTGCTGCGCCCCGTCGCCGGGGACAACCGGTACTTCGTTGTCACCCAGTGGGATTCCGAGGATTCCTTCGCGGCCTGGCGGGACGGCCCGGCGCGCGCCGCGCACGCGGGCAGCGGCGACAAGAAGCCGGTCTCGACCGGGGCGTCGCTGCTGGAGTTCGAAGTCGTCATGGACGTCTCCCCCAAATCCTGATCTTGTTTCACGAATCGCCCGGCAAGCCATGGCTCGCCGGGCGTTCCCATATGCCGGATATGCCGTGTTGACGGCAGCCGTAAGGGCCTGTCACAGTTCGAGGGACAGACGCGAGGGGTGCTGCGGTAATTCCGGTGTGATTCCGGAGCGGTCGCGCCACTGTGATCCATGCACCGGGTTGTCCCAGGTGCCGGGAAGCCAGACACCGGCACCCATCGCACGGACCACTCGATGGGACGCGTATCCCTAGGAGGAACTCATGGCCATCGCGCATATCCCCAGCCGCGCAACCGATTCGCTGGCTACCGTGCTCGTCACGGTGGGTGTCGTTCTGCTCGCACTGCTCACGCTGTACCTGGTCGGTTTCGATCAGGGGGCCATCTCGCGCAGCGGGATGTTCATGCATGAGCTGATGCACGACGGACGCCATCTGCTGGGGCTTCCGTGCCACTGAACGAATCCCTCAAAACCCTCCTATTGCGCGGCCTGCTGGCCGGATTGATCGCGGGCCTGCTGGCCGCGACGGTCGGCTACTTCGTCGGCGAGCCGAAAATCGAAGCGGCCATTGCCATCGAGGAAGCCGCCGCGGGCGGCCATTCGCACGGCAGCGAGGAAGAACCACTGGTCAGCCGCGGCGGTCAGAAGGCCGGGCAATTCCTGGCACTCGGCCTGGCAGGCCTGGCACTCGGCGCGATCTTCGCCGCGGTCGCGCATTTCGGCCGCCGCTACACCGCGCTGTCCGGCCCCCGATTCGCCATTGCCTCGGCGATCGGCGGCTGGGCCGCGATCGTCGCGGTGCCGTTCTTCAAGTACCCGGCGAACCCGCCCGCGGTCGGCGATCCGGAGACCATCAGCGACCGCACCTGGTTGTGGGTGGCCGCCGTGGTCCTCGGACTGGTCGCTGTCGGCGCGGCCGTCTTCGTCTACAAGCTGCTGCACACCCAGCTCGACAGCTTCCGGCTGATCGGCGGCGTGGCCGCGTTCGTCGCGGTCGTCACCGTCGGCTATATCGCGCTGCCCGGCGTCGACGAGGTCAAGGCCGACTTCCCGGCCAGCCTGCTCTGGCAGTTCCGGGTGTCTTCGCTCGCGGTGTCGGCGACGCTGTGGGCCTGCCTCGGCCTGGCTTTCGCGGCGCTGACCGAGTTCGCCACGCGCTCTAGCTCTCCCGTACGAGAACCGGCTGCTACCGCGGGTTGATCCCGGTCTGGAACTCGAAAGGCAGTGTCGGTCCCATGACCGCCACTGCCTTTTCCGTTTGGCCGCAAAACCTTTCACTAGCACCGATCCGGGAACCCGCGCGGGCGCCGCGCCCGGTCGCGCTGGCTTTCGGTGCGCTCGTCGTCGCCCTGCTCGCCGGCGTCGCCGAGGCGCTCGCGCAGACCGCGCTGCTGCTGGAACGCTCCGACGCCGATCTGGGTGGCCTCGCGACCGGACTCGCCATGCGCGCCGTGCTCTATCTGGTGGTGCTGGCCGTCGCCATCCGGATGACGCACGGCGACCGCTGGGCCCGCGTCGCCCTGACCTTCGGGATCGGCGTCCTCGGCCTGGCCTCGCTGCTCGTCGAGCCGATCCGGGCCGTGCTGTCCACCGACGACATCGGCACCCTCTTCGACGGCGTCACGGCGAGCGGCGTCGGTATCGCGATCTTCCGTGCCATCCACGTGGCGGCGGTCCTCGTCGCGATCCCAGCGATGTACCACCGCATCGCCCGCCCCTACTTCCGCGCCTGACCCGACCGCATGGCTCCCCACGTACCGACATCGGCACGCGAAGAACCAAGCGGCAGACTCGATTACGCGAGAGCGGCGTCGAGCGAGATGTTGTCCACGCCCGCCAAGGCCTTGCTCACCGGGCAGCCCGCCTTGGCGGCGGCCGCGGCGGCGGCGAAACCGGCAGCGTCCAGACCCGACACCCGGCCGCGCACCGTCAGCTTGATGGCGTTGATCCGGAAGCCACCGGCCGGGTCCGGGCCCAGGGTGACATCGGCGGTCACGTCCAGGCTCTCCGGGGTGCCGCCCGCGTTGCCGATCTGCGCCGAGAGCGCCATCGCGAAGCACGACGAATGCGCGGCGGCGATGAGCTCCTCCGGGCTGGTCGTGCCGTCGGCGTCCTCGGCCGAACGCTTCGGGAACGACACGTCGAACTTGCCGACGCCGGAGCTGGCCAGGTCGACCTGCCCGGAGCCGTCCTGCAGCCCGCCGGTCCAGGCGGTGCGCGCGGTACGTGTTGGCATCACGGTCCTTTCAGATGATTCGATCCGTCGGCAACGAACCTACTCGCCGCGATCAGACTGTGAGGCCGGTACGACGATCGAGCTGTTCGAGTACCAACGGCCAGGCGGCGCGATGCCGATCGCGTGCCTTCTCATTCGGAAAACCCGAGTGCCGCAAGCGAAGTCGGATACCGCGCGGCTGATGCACGAACTCGATGTTGACCACGGTTTCGGCGCCCTCGGTGCCGTCCGCCCCGGTAACCCAGGTGAATTCCACCAGCCGTTCCGGTTGCAACCGTAGAAACCGGCCATAGTGCGGGCTGCGTTTGCCCTCGAATTCGGTTTCGAAGAAGAACGGCTCGTTCACCGCGGGTTTCATCAGCACCGAGCCCGGCGCGGCGAACCAGATGTCGAAGCCTTGCGTCAGGGCCGCGTACAGCAGACCCGGGGACGCTGCCATCACCCGTTCGACGGTGAGCTGGTGCGGTCGGTCGGACAGATCCGGTATCCGAACTGGCTGATCCATTCGACCGACCCTACTCATCACTCGGGGTTGGTGACCCGGGCCAGCACAATGCCGCCGAGAATCAGTGCGAGGGAAAGCATTCGGCCCGCGCTGAGCGGATCCCGGTGCACCAGCACACCGAGCCCGATGGCGCCGAGCGCGCCGATACCGGTGAAGACGGCGTAGGCGGTGCCGACCGGCAGCGTCTGCATGGCCCGCGAGAGCAGATACACCGCGAGCGCGCCCAGCACGAAGCAGACCAGCGTGGGCAGCGGCTTGGTGAAGTTCTCGGTCGGTTTGATGCTCTGCGACCAGATGATCTCCACCAGTCCGGCGAAACCGAGGACGACCCAGCTCATGTCAGTACTCCTTGCCCAGCCGCCGAGCCGCCGCCAGCGCCGCCTGATAGGAATCGTCGTGCTGGGCACGCAGGTGCGCGAGGTGCGGATCCTGGCGCGAGTTGGCCAGTTCGGCGTTGAGGAACACCGTGTCCTCGACGGCGAAGTGACCCGCGAAGAAGTCGCGCAGGTAGCGCTCCTGGTAGTCGAAGCGTTCCTTCGGCGCACCCGGCGAGTAGGCGCCGCCGCGGGCCGACGCGACCACGAAACGGGTGGGGGCCAGCGACATTCGCGGGAACGTGATCTGGTCCAGCCAGGCCTTGAGGCTCGCGGGGATCGAGTAGTTGTACATCGGGGCGCCGATCAGGACTACGTCGGCGGCGCGGACCTCGGCGAGCAGTGGCTCGACGACGGCCCAGGCGGCGCGCTGCGCCGGGGTCTCGGCCAGATCCGCCAGTCGATCGAGATCCGTTGCGCCGTTGGCCAATACGCGATCGCAGAGTTCCGCCCAGGCCTCGTCGATGAACGGAATCGGGTCGGCCGCGAGGTCCCGGTAGCGGTAGTCGCCCTCCGGGTGTTCACCTCGCCAGGCTTCGGCGAACGCGGAACCGAGTTCGCGGCTGAGGGAATTGCGGCGGGCGCTGGCGTCGAGGTGCAGCAGGGCGGTCATGAGAGCCTCCGAAGTAAGTGGACACAATGTCCGTTTCGTGCTTACGGTAGAGCAGAACCGGACATTGTGTCCACTTATTCCGGAGGTTACGGTGATCGCTATGAACCCAGCCGATCGCGACCTGCTCGCCGCGCCCGGCGACTCCGCGCCACCCGAGCGCGCCGACGCGGCTCGGAATCGGGGAAAGATCCTCGCTGCCGCCGCGGAGCTGTTCGCCGGCCGCGATCCGCGCACGGTGACGATGGACGACATCGCCAAGGCGGCCGGAGTCGGACGGGGGACGCTGTACCGGCGGTTTCCGAGCGTCGGGGCGATCGCGGTGGCGCTGCTGGACGAGCACGAGCGCGTCATCCAGGAACAGTTGCTGCGCGGGGATCCGCCGCTCGGCCCGGGCGCACCGCCCGCCGAACGGCTCGCGGCCTTCTACGCTGCCATGGTCGAATTGCTCGACGGCCATGCGCATCTCGTGCTCGGCGCGGAAAGCGGCAGTGCACGCTTCGCCACCGGCGCCTACCAGTTCTGGCGTGTGCACATTCATTCCCTGCTACGCGAAGCCGCTGTCCCGGAAGCGGATTCACTGATCGAACCGTTGCTCGCACCGTTGACCGCCGAGGTCTACCTGAACCAGCGCGAGCGCGGGCTCGGCAATGAGCAGATCACCGCCGGGCTGCACAGACTTGCCCACGCGATCCTGGATCCACCCCCGTGATCAGACGAGGTCCCGCCTGTGGACCAGCCACATCGTGCCCACCGTGAACACCAACAGGTAGATCCCCAGCACGATCAGCGATTCGCTTCGAGACAGGATGTCCAGCACCCCGGGCGTCGCGGGCCCGTCCACCGTGCGCATCGCCCCGGCCAGCGAGCCGGCCGCCGTACCGGGCAGCCGATCGGTCACCGCCTCCAGCGGGCCGAAGATGCCCGAGACGCCACGCAGCAGGTTCTCCACCACCAGCACCCAGACCAGACCCAGTCCGACGGCCAGCGCGGGCCCGCGGGCAATGGTGCCGATCAACGCCCCCGCCAGCGTCCACATGCCGAGAATCATCGCGCCGGTGAGAATGCCGTGCAACGACTGGGACAGCGCCGGCAGCGCGAGCGATTGCGACTGCGACACCGCGATGAGTGAAGCCACCGCCACGTCGGCCAGGAAGGCCACGACGACCAGCGACCCGACCACCACGGCCAGGCTCACCAGCACGCCGCCGACCGCGGTGATCCGCGACGGCCCCTGGGTCAGCACCGTTTTCCAGGTGCCCCAGCCGTAGCCGCTACCCATGACCAGCGCACCGAGAATAAGCATCAGCGCGCCGCCGAACATCGCCATGCCCTGGGTGAACACCTCCGGCACCGCCGCGGGCAGCATCTGTTGCAGCAGTACATCTTTCGGGAGATTGTCCGACATCGAATTCTGTTCGCCGCCGGTGTAATCCAGATAATTGAACAGGTAGCTGAAGGTCAGATTCAGCAGCACCCAGGTGCCGAGAATGATCCAGAACGCGGGCCACTTCCGCAGCCGCAGCATTTCCGCCATTGCACTCGCCAGCAGGTCTCTCATAGCACCGTCTCCATTTCCGTCAATTCGAAAAAGACTTCTTCCAGGGATTTCTCGTCGACCCGCAGTTCCAGCAGGTCCGCGCCCGCCTCGACGACCGCGCGCGCCACCTTGGGCGCCGCGTCCGGTCCCGCCTCGATGCGAATTCCGCTGGAAGTCAGCAGCGCGTTGCCGCCCACGGCGTTGCGCACCGCCGGTAATGCCAGTTCGATCGGCTCGGCACGCAGCAGAAGTGAAGCCGCGCCGCGCAATTCGGCCACCGTGGACTCGGTGCGCAACTTGCCGCCGGAGATCACGCCGACTCGGTCGCAGATCTCCTGCACCTCGCTGAGCATGTGACTGGAGAGCAGCACGGTGTGGCCGTCGCCGGCGAGAGCGGTGATGAGTTCCCGCATTTCGGCCATGCCCGCCGGGTCCAGACCATTGGTCGGTTCGTCCAGGATCAGCAGGTCGGGGCGGCCGAGCAGGGCCGCACCGACACCGAGCCGCTGTTTCATGCCGAGGGAGTAGGTGCGGAATTTGTCCTCGGCGCGGTTGGCCAGGCCGACCCGGACCAGGGCCTCGGCGACATCGTCACGTCCGAGGCCGCGGTATTTCGCCAGCACACGCAGGTTGTCGCGGCCGGAGAGGTACGGGTAGAAGCCGGGACCCTCGATGAGTACGCCGATGCGGCGCACCGCGTCCGGATCACCCGGGGCGTGCCCGAGTACCGTCGCCGAGCCCGCGCTCGGACGGATCAAGCCGACCAGCATGCGCAGCGTGGTCGTCTTCCCGGCCCCGTTCGGACCCAGAAAGCCGTAGATCTCGCCGGCTTCGACGCGCATGGCGACGCCGTCGACGGCAGTGTGGGCGCCGTAGCGTTTGGTCAGCCCCGCGGTGACCACGATGGAATCTGTCATGCACCGAGAATCCCGCGCAGGGCGCTCTGCCACATCCGTCGCGCGGCGACGTTCGACATACGTACTGCGGCGCACGCTGAACGGGCCAGATCCGCATAGGCTGAGGGCGTGAAGGCGCCGGACATTACGAAACGTGGCTGGGTCGGTTGGGATTTGGTTCTCGCCCTGGGCTTGGCGGTCGTGCAGGTCTTGGGTGGTCGCGGCGCCAATCTCGGGCAAGCCGGGGCCCAGTCGCTGGACTGGCTCGGCTACCTCCTGCTGCTCGTCGGGCCGGTCGCGCTGCTGTTCCGCCGACGTTTCCCGATGGCGGTGCTGCCGGTCGCGTTCGCCGCGTGCGTGCTCTACCTGGCGCTCGGCTACGGCTACGGGCCGATCTTCTTCTCCCTGATCGTCGCGTTCCTGACCGCCGCGGTGGTCGGATCCCGCTGGTGGACTTATCCCCTGGTACCGCTGGGCTATCTGCTGCTGGTCTGGCCGGTGCCCGGCTGGTTCGGGCACGAGACCAACGGGTGGCAGGTATTCGGCCTGATGGCCTGGCTGACGGTGCTGGTCGGCATCGCCGAGGGCATCCGGCAGCGGCGGGCCGTACTGGACGCGCGCAGACAGCGGGCCGAGGCCGCCCGCAGAGACGAGGAAGCGCAGCGCGAACGCCGGGCCGGGGAAGAGCGGCTCGCCATCGCCCGCGAACTGCATGACGTTCTGGCACACAGCCTTTCACTGATCAACGTGCAGTCCTCGGTGGCGCTGGAGCTGTTCGACCGCAGACCCGAGCAGGCCGCCTCCGCGCTGGCGGCGATCAAGACCGCGAGCAAGGACGCGCTCGCCGAAGTCCACACACTGCTGCAGACCATCCGCACCGGCACCGTCGCTGATCCTGTTGTAGAAGAACAGGATTCGAAGGTCGACGAGTTCAGCCAGCGCCGCATGGCTCGGGAGGCCGCGCAGGAGCGCCCCGTCGAACCCCGCCCGGCGCCGAGAGCACCCGCCCCCAGCATCGAAGACATGGACGCGCTCCTGCAGCGCACCCGCACCGCGGGCTTGGCGGTCAGCACTCGAATCATCGGCGACCCGCAGAAACTGCCGAGCGTCATCGACGTCGCCGCCGCCCGCATCATCCAAGAATCCCTGACCAACGTCGCCCGGCACGCACCCGGCGCCGACGCCACCGTCACCGTCCGCTACGCGGCGGAATCGGTCGACATCACCATCGACAACACCCGACCCTTCGGCAACCAGCCGCGCGCCGGGACCTCCGGCGGCAACGGCATCGTCGGCATGCGGGAACGCGCCCACGCCCTCGGCGGCGCCCTGACCGCCGGCCCGCGCCCCAGCGGCGGATTCCGGGTCGCGGCCCGCCTGCCCATCCGCGCTCTGGACCGCGCCGAATCCGCGACGTCCAGCGGCTCGTCAGCGCAGGATCGGTGAGCTCGGGAGGGCATTTGTGAACGTACGAGTATTGGTCGCCGACGATCAGGCGCTGGTCCGCGGCGGTTTCGTCGCGCTGCTGAACGCGCAGGACGGCATCGAGGTGATCGGCGAAGCCGACAACGGTGAACAAGCGGTCCGCATGACCCGCACCCTCGCCCCCGATGTGGTCCTGATGGATATCCGCATGCCCATCCTCGACGGCCTCGCCGCCACCAGGATGATCGCCGAGGACCCGAAGCTCGCCGAGGTGAAGGTCGTCGTCCTGACCACATTCGAACTCGACGAATACGTGTTCGAGGCAATGCGTTCCGGCGCAACGGGTTTCCTCGTCAAACACACCGAACCCGCCGACCTGGTCCGCGCCGTTCGGGTGGTGGCCGCCGGCGACGCACTCCTCTCCCCCGGCGTCACCCGCCGCCTCATCGCCGAATTCTCCGCCCACGCCAAACAGCCCCCACCCGCCGAATTTGCCGAGCTGACCGACCGCGAACGCGAAGTGATGACCCTGGTAGCTGAGGGCCTCACCAATGCCGAAATCGGCGAGCGTCTGTTCATGAGCCCCGCCACCGCCCGCACGCACGTCAGCCGCATTCTGATGAAACTCGGCGCCCGCGACCGCACCCAGCTCGTCGTCATGGCCTACGAGTCGGGGATGGTCCGGCCCGGCTGGCAATAGCAAAAAGGGCCCGCCCCACTGGATCTCCAGTGGGGCGGGCCTTTTCGACTGGCCTTATCGGCCGGTCAGCTGATCATCAGGGCAGGATCTGCGGGATCACGTGGGGGGCAACCGCGCCCACGATCGCGCCGATCACGGCGGCCCACAGCACGTTGCCGAGCAGGCTGACCGCGCAAACCGGAATGGCGACGATGGACAGGACCATCGGCACACAGAAGATCCCGCCGATGACGAGACCGACCACCGCGCCGGCGGCGGCGCCGTTCGCGATCGGATCCGAATTGCCCGCCCCCGGGTTGGTCGCGATGTTCTTCAGGTCGGCGGCGTTCAGCTCAGCCGCCAATTCCGGGGACACCTTCGGGGTGACCACCAGTGTCTTGCCGTCCGCCGAAATCTGCGGGGCCAGCGGAATGGTGTTGCCGGCGACCGTCTTCAGCGACAGCGGGAACTCGGTGACCTTGGCGCCCGAGGTGGATTCGACGTTCACGGCCGAGGAGTCCGCGGTCAGCTTGAACGTGCCGTTGTGCACCGCGGTGGAGATGGTGCTCAGATCCGGAGCCACCGTGGTCTTGAAGTCGATGCCGGCGGCGGTGGCCGACACCGCCAGGTTTTCCGCCCACCGCGCCTGCTGCGCGGCGTAGTCGGTCGCGGACGCGGTGCCCGCACCGGCGAAAGTGGCCACCACGGCAAATGGCAGCACGCCGGTGAGGACCTTACGGCCTGCGCGCATGACTGTTTCACGGAACATGATGAATTTCCCTCCCGACCCCGATCCCCCTGGATTGCTTTGTGCCCCAGTCGAATCGAAGTATTAAAACTAGATCGACAGGAATATTCATAGCCGAGAACGCTCTTGAAACGACGACATTGTGATGCGCGACACAGTGCAGTCCGACAAAAAAGAGCCCGCCCCCACTGGAATCCCAGTGGGGGCGGGCTCTTTCGGCTGTTCCTACTCGCCCGAAGCGGCGGCAGCTTCACCTTCGCCGGCACCGGCGACCACGACCATCTCGGCCGCCTTGTCGTCGATGGTGGTCTTGGTCAGCTTCGCCTTCGGGGTGAAGGTGAACTTGGCCTTGTCGCCGGAGCCTTCGCCGTCCCAGCCTTCGACGTCGACGAAGACGGTCTGGCCGGGGCCGATCTCGCCGAAGAGGATCTTCTCCGACAGCTGATCCTCGATCTCGCGCTGGATGGTGCGGCGCAGCGGCCGGGCACCCAGGACGGGGTCGAAGCCACGCTTGGCCAGCAGCGCCTTGCCCTGCTCGGACAGCTCCATCGACATGTCCTTGTTCTTCAACTGGACGCCGACGCGGCCGATCATCAGGTCCACCATCTGCACGATCTGATCGGTCGTGAGCTGGTGGAAGACGATGACGTCGTCGATGCGGTTGAGGAACTCGGGCCGGAAGTGCTTCTTCAGCTCGTCGTTGACCTTGAGCTTCATCCGCTCGTAGTTCGAGCCCTCGGCGTTGGACTGAGCGAAGCCCAGGCCGACCGCCTTCGAGATATCCGAGGTACCCAGGTTCGAGGTGAAGATCAGCACGGTGTTCTTGAAGTCGACCGTGCGGCCCTGGCCGTCGGTGAGACGACCGTCCTCGAGGACCTGCAACAGGGTGTTGTAGATCTCCTGGTGGGCCTTTTCGATCTCGTCGAACAGCACCACGGAGAACGGCTTGCGGCGCACCTTCTCGGTGAGCTGGCCGCCCTCTTCGTAGCCCACGTAGCCCGGAGGGGCACCGAAGAGCCGCGAAGCGGTGAAGCGGTCGTGGAACTCGCCCATGTCGATCTGGATGAGCGCGTCGTCGTCGCCGAACAGGAAGTTCGCCAGCGCCTTGGACAGCTCGGTCTTACCGACACCGGACGGACCGGCGAAGATGAACGAGCCCGAGGGGCGCTTGGGGTCCTTCAGGCCGGCGCGAGTGCGGCGGATCGCCTTGGACACGGCCTTGACCGCGTCTTCCTGGCCGATGATCCGCTTGTGCAGCTCGTCCTCCATGCGGAGCAGACGGGTGGTCTCCTCCTCGGTGAGCTTGAAGACGGGGATACCGGTCCAGTTGGCCAGCACCTCCGCGATCTGCTCGTCGTCGACCTCGGCCACGACATCCAGATCGCCCGAGCGCCACTGCTTTTCGCGCTCGGCCCGCTTGGCGACGAGCTGCTTCTCCTTGTCGCGCAGCCGCGCGGCCTTCTCGAAGTCCTGCGCGTCGATGGCGCTTTCCTTCTCCCGGCGCGCATCGGCGATCTTGTCGTCGAATTCGCGCAGGTCCGGCGGAGCGGTCATGCGACGGATGCGCATGCGCGCACCGGCCTCGTCGATCAGGTCGATCGCCTTGTCCGGGAGGAACCGGTCGTTGATGTAGCGGTCGGCCAAGGTCGCCGCGGCCACCAGCGCGCCATCGGTGATGGAAACCCGGTGGTGCGCCTCGTAGCGGTCACGAAGGCCCTTGAGGATGTTGATGGTGTGCTCGACCGTGGGCTCGCCCACCTGCACCGGCTGGAAGCGGCGTTCCAGGGCGGCGTCCTTCTCGATGTACTTGCGGTACTCGTCGAGGGTGGTGGCGCCGATGGTCTGCAGTTCACCGCGGGCCAGCTTGGGCTTGAGGATCGAGGCCGCGTCGATAGCGCCCTCGGCCGCGCCCGCACCCACCAGGGTGTGCAGCTCGTCGATGAACAGGATGATGTCGCCGCGGGTGTTGATCTCCTTGAGCACCTTCTTCAGGCGCTCTTCGAAATCACCGCGGTAACGGCTGCCCGCGACCAGGGAGCCCAGGTCGAGGGTGTAGAGCTGCTTGTCCTTCAAGGTCTCCGGGACCTCGCCGTTGACGATGGCCTGCGCCAGGCCCTCGACGACCGCGGTCTTACCGACACCGGGCTCACCGATCAGGACGGGGTTGTTCTTGGTGCGGCGGCTCAGCACCTGCATGACGCGCTCGATTTCCTTCGAGCGGCCGATGACCGGGTCGAGCTTGCCTTCCAGCGCCGCCTGCGTCAGGTTGCGGCCGAACTGATCGAGCACCAGCGAGGTGGACGGCGTACCGGCCTCACCGCGCGGACCGGACTCGACCGGCTCCTTGCCCTGGTAACCGGACAGCAGCTGAATAACCTGCTGGCGCACGCGATTCAGATCGGCGCCCAGCTTCACCAGCACCTGCGCCGCGACACCCTCACCCTCACGGATGAGGCCGAGCAGGATGTGCTCGGTGCCGATGTAGTTGTGACCGAGTTGCAACGCTTCACGCAGCGACAGCTCGAGCACCTTCTTGGCGCGCGGGGTAAACGGAATGTGCCCGGACGGGGCCTGCTGGCCCTGGCCGATGATCTCTTCCACCTGGCTACGCACACCTTCGAGCGAAATGCCGAGCGATTCCAGCGACTTCGCCGCGACGCCCTCGCCCTCGTGAATCAACCCAAGCAGGATGTGCTCGGTGCCGATGTAGTTGTGGTTGAGCATCCGGGCCTCTTCTTGGGCCAGGACAACGACACGCCTCGCGCGGTCGGTGAACCTCTCGAACATCGCTCCCTCACTCTCCTGCTCAAGCCTTCACTGGCGTCCGACGCTTCAGTGCATTCAACCTGTGGTCGTCAGCCTGCCATGAAGCCCGGGGGTTGCGGCCCCTGCCTCCCACTCTAGTTGGCAGGGGTACAGGCCGCCTCCAGTCCACCCTATTGGTGACCAGCGACAGCACGGTCATTCACTCATAACGTGAGCGTTGCGAGTTTCGTTTCCGACCAGGTTTTGCCTACAGCGAACATCGACCTGGGATCTCGCGTGCGCGGAGCCGACCGGACACCTACCTGCATACACCGAGCTCCCCGCGCCGTCCACAGCGCGGGGAGCAATCGGCAGGGATAGTTTTCCGGCTAGATCCGGCCATAGCCCGACCGTGGCGGCTGCGACTGCCCGCCGCCGTGCTGCCCGATGTTCTGCTGAGCGCTGAACGGCAGGGTCGGCGGATTCGACGGCGCCGAGAACTGGCCGGGCACCGCACCCGGGGCCGGGGCTGCCGCGGTGGCGCCCTTGCCGTGCTGGATACCGGCCACGAACAGCGCACCGCACAGCACCAGGAACGCCAGCGTGTGCAGCACCGCGCGGACGATATTCCAACGCACCCAAGTGGATTCGAAATCGGCGCGGACCTGCGCCAGATTCTGGATCTGGCCCACGTCGCCGGCGGCGGCCAGCTGGTCGTTCAAGGGCACGTTCAAGCCCGCGGTGACCGCGAACGCGATCACGTTGAGCACCAACGCGATTGCGATCCAGACCAGCGTGGCCCGGTGATCCTTACCGAGGTGCAGCGCCGCCGCGAGAATGCTGAAGCCGACGGTGCCCATGAAGCCGAGCATGAACCACGGGTTGATGATCACCACGTTGATCTTCTGCATGACTCCGACGATGGTGCGGTCGTCGCTCTGGTTGAGCGCGGGCATCACCGAGATCGCGTAGGCGTAGAAGACACCACCGATCAAGCCCGAAGCCAGCGCGGCCGCAACGAGCGCGGCGATACGAAGCGCGTTCATAGAAAATCTCCTGCCTGAGAAGCCCGGACCTGGCCGTTTCGTTCGGTCCGGCGATGAGATAAGTCAACCGTTTTCCGGCGGGAGCAACCATGGTTCAGGCGCTCGGCTACTTACGTCATCGTCCACGCGGGTGGCGTGGCTCAGAGATCTCTATCAGAGATGAGGCCACTCTGCATGGCCAACGCCGCCAGGCGAACTCGCTTCTGGTTCTGCGGCAGGCTCTCCACCCCGAACTTGGCGAACAGCACCCGCAGGTGGGTCTTGATCGCGTCGACGCTGAGGAACAATTCCTCGGCGATCTGCTGATTGGAGGCGGGCGTGGCGAAACCGGCGCCGTTCTTGTACGGACGGCACAGCGCGACCAGCACCGAACGCTGGGTATCGGTAAGCGAGCGCAGGGTCGGCATGGTCCCGGTGGTGGTGCGGGTGGGGTCGTCGGCGACGGCGCCGTAGTGGCGGAATTCCACCATGGAGCTGCCGACGCGGATCTTGTCCCCGGCCATCAGGCGGCGCCGGCCCGCCAGGCGGTCCCCGTTGACGAAGGTGCCGTTGCGGGAGAGCCCGTCGTCGACGATGGTCCAGTGCGCGCCCAGGTATTCGACGGCGGCGTGCAATCGGGACACCTCGGCGTCCCAGGGCATGGACAGATCGGCGTGGATGGAGCGGCCGATGGTGATGCGCTGCTGCTCGGGCGCGAGCATGAACTCCTGCCACGTGCCCGTCTCATCCATGAACCGGAGCAATGAACCGACGAAAGAACCTGTCACTGCGCAGGTACCTCAACTCTCCATACGATCAGTGACCACGACACAGTACCCATGGTGCCGCCTGGAGGTACCCACTAGCAAGATCGCAGCGAACCGGATCTGGGCGGCCATGCCGACCGCCTATGGATACAACACTGCCGCCCCGGCGTCGCACGATTTGCCCGGGCGGCAGTTGAAGAAAAAATTTCAGCCCTTCGATGCCTTGTTGTAAGCATCGGTGATGTCGGCCGAGATGCGGCCGCGTGCGGACACCTTGTGTCCATTCCGGCGCGCCCACTCGCGAATTGCCGCGCTTTGTTCACGATCGATGGAAACCCGGCTCTTCGGGGCAGCGGTAGCACCCGCGGCAGCCTTCACCCGGCGACGTCCGCTCACCCGGCGAGCACTGGAAACCCACTGATCCAGTCCATCGCGCAGCTTCGCCGCATTTGCTGTCGACAGATCGATCTCGTACGACACACCGTCGATCGAGAACTCGATGGTCTCGTCCGCGATGGACTCACCGTCGACATCGTCGATCAGGCTAACGGTGACCTTCTTTGCCATGAGATGAACGTCCTCTCGAAATCGTGCGACCCGCATACTAGGCCGATTACCCGAGGCAAGAATACCTCGAATTCGGAAATTTCCAAGACGGGATCCAAACTTTTGAATCCGACCTTTTCGAGCGACCTGACAAGCAGTCGCTACGGTGTGCTCAGCGCGTGACCGGACGCACAATTGGGAACAGTATCGTTTCGCGGATTCCCAATCCCGTCAGTGCCATCAACAAGCGATCGATTCCCATACCGGTTCCCGTCGTCGGTGGCATACCGTACTCCATCGCGGCAAGGAAGTCTTCGTCGAGGACCATAGCTTCGTCGTCACCCTGCGCGGCGAGCCTCGCTTGGTCGACGAACCGCTCGCGCTGGATGACCGGATCGACCAACTCCGAATAGCCGGTTGCCAACTCGAAGCCGCGCACATAGAGGTCCCATTTTTCGGTAACTCCAGGTTTGCTGCGATGCTGGCGAGTGAGCGGCGAGGTCTCCACCGGGAAGTCGCGCACAAAAGTCGGTGCATACAGTTTGTCGCCGTAGACATGTTCCCACAGTTCCTCGACAAGTTTGCCGTGACCGTAGCCTTTGCCCTCCGGAATTTCCAAACCCACCCGATCGGCGAGCGTCAGCAATTCCTGCACAGTTGTTTCCGGGGTAACCGAAACGCCGATCGAATCGGACAGCGAGGGGTACATCTCGACGGTTGCCCACTCGCCGCTGAGATCGTATTCGGTGCCGTCGGCGAGCGTCAGCACCTGGGTGCCGAACGCCTCCTGCGCGACTTCCTGAACCAATTCCCGGGTCATCACCGCGGAGGTGTCGTAGGTGCCGTACGCCTCGTAGGTTTCCAGCATGGCGAACTCCGGCGAATGCGTGGAGTCGGCGCCCTCGTTCCGGAAGTTCCGGTTGATCTCGAAGACCTTCTCCAGGCCGCCGACGACGCAGCGCTTGAGGAACAGCTCCGGGGCGATACGCAGGAACAGATCCATATCCAGCGCATTGGAATGGGTGACGAACGGGCGCGCCGCGGCGCCGCCGTGCAGCGTCTGCAACATGGGGGTCTCGACCTCGAGGAAACCGCGCCGCTCCAGCGCGGTACGCAGCGCCCGCACCACCGCGACCCTGGTCCGGGCCATTTCCCGGGCCTCGGGACGCACGATCAGGTCGACATAGCGCTGCCGGACCCGCGATTCCTCGTTCATCTCCTTGTGCGCGACCGGCAGCGGGCGCAACGACTTGGCGGACATGGACCAGGAATCGGCCATGACGCTCAATTCACCGGTGCGCGAGGAGATGACCTCACCGTGCACGAACACGAAGTCACCGAGATCGACATCGGACTTCCACGCCGCGAGCGCTTCCGCGCCGACACCGTTCAGGCTGATCATCGCCTGCAGCTTGGTGCCGTCACCTTCCTGCAGCGTCGCGAAACACAGCTTTCCGGTATTGCGCACGAAAATGACGCGGCCGACGACACCGACCTGCTCGCCGGTCTCGGCGCCCGGCTCCAGTTCCGGATGGGCGGCGCGGATTTCGGCGAGGGTGTGCGTGCGCGCGACCACCACCGGATAAGCCTCGGTACCCGCGGCGAGGAGCCGCGCGCGCTTGTCCTGGCGAATCCGCATCTGCTCCGGAACATCTACTTCCGGAGCGGGTCGACTGGATTGCCCCGCAGGATCCTTACCTGCGGAGCGACCGGACGAAGGCGGGTTTTCGGTGCTCACGTCCGCTAACACTAGCGGGCACCGGAAATCGTTTTAAAGGTGCCCGGGCAGTTTGCGGGAATTAGCGATCCCTTAACGAAAACCCTTGTCCCGCCAGCGGATTACAACGAGGCCAGCGCCTGCACCTCACGAGCGAAGTGCGGGGCGGTGACGGCGATGCTGAGCAGCCCGGCCGCTTTGAGCGCCTGATAGCCGCCGATCAGATCGGTCGCGCGGTGCAGACCGAGTTCTTGCAGCGAGGCCGCGGCAAGGCTGGAGGTATAGCCCTCGGAGCAGACGATGATCCATTCCACGTCATGGTCGGCGGCCAGCGCCAGCCGCGCGGAACTGGTGGGATCGAGGCGCCATTCCAGAACATTCCGTTCGATCACCAAGGCGCCGGGCAGGGTGCCCTCGCGGTCGCGCTGCGCCTGCGGCCGGATGTCGACCAGAATCGCGCCGCGGCCCAGGGCCTCGGGCAATTCGAAAACGTAGCGCCGGCGCAGCCGGGTGCGGGCCTTGTCGAGCATCTGATCAATGGTCAAATGCGTCATCAGATATCACCTTCGGGCTGGTCGGTGAGGACGGTGTGGGTGCGCCGCAAGGTGCCGTGCTCGGTCACCTGGTAATACGACATGGCGGTCAGCGGCGGGGAATAGGCGTGCACGCTGAGCGTGGGATCGCCCAGCCCCGCGGGCTCGGGGGCGTGCTCGACGTCGTGCACCCAGCCGATCGGGAAAGCGGCCTGATCACCGGCGGACAAGGTGCGCTGCCGCAATTGCGCGCCATCCCAGCGGAATTCCGCGAGCGCGCCGCTCAATACGGTGAGTGCGCCGAGCGAGCCGGCATGGTCGTGCAATTCGGTGGACTTACCGGGGGTCCAGCTGATCAGCCAGACATCGACCTCGTCGTCGGTGACCAGGCGGGTGGCCCAGCGGTTGTCGACGGGCCAGACACCATCGGCGGGTAGTAGATGGTCGAATTTGCCCGCGAGGACGTCGTTGGCGCCTTCATCGGTGAGCCGCAGCAGGTCGGCCGGGCGCAGCCGGGTGGGCAGCGCGGGCGCCGGAGAGGTTCTACCCGAGACAGGGAGGGAAAGAACAGAAGAACGCATGAGCGAATCTCCAGGAGTTTGATCGGTCGAGGGACTTGAAGTCAGCCTCGAACGGTCGAGGCTTGATCAGCCTCGACAACACTCCTGGGTGCGCACGCGGAACGACATGCCAGCGACTATAACAACAGCCCGCCGGTCGGCGCCAGCCTCGGTTCCAGTGATGCGCGCCATCACGGTTTGCGGCGCTGCTGGTTGCGCTCGTAGACCAGGCGCAAGCCGGTAGAGGTCAGGTGCGGCTCGTGGTGCTCGATGGTCTCCGATTCCGGGACGATGAGCGGCGCGCTGATGCCGGTCGCGACGATCGCGACGTCGTCACCGGAGAAGGCGTCGAACTCGTCGCGGATCCGGTCGATCAGCCCGTCCACCAGGCCGGCGAATCCGTAGATCGCGCCCGACTGGATGGCCTCGACGGTGTTCTTGCCGACCACCGAACGCGGGCGGGCCAGCTCCACCCGGCGTAGCGCGGCCCGCTCGATCAGCGCCTCGCTGGAGATCTCCACGCCCGGCGCGATCACCCCGCCCAGGAATTCGCCCTTCGCCGAAACCAGGTCCACGGTGGTCGCGGTACCGAAATCGACGACAATCGCCGCTGCGCTGAATTGATGATGCGCCGCAAGGGTATTCACGATGCGGTCGGCGCCGATTTCTTTCGGATTGTCGACCAGCAGCGGAATTCCGGTCCGCACACCGGGTTCCACGACGATGTTGGGCACATGGTGCCAATACCGCTCCAGCATGAGCCGGATCTCGCGCAATACCGGCGGCACCGTGGACAGCGCGGCGACGCCCGTCACCTGGTCCACCTGATCGCCGACCAGGCCGCGCACCTGCATGGCGAATTCGTCGGCGGTCAGCAATGGGTTGGTATGTAACCGCCAGTGCCGCACCAGCTTCGCGTGATTACCGGAGCCCGAGAACAGTCCCAATTCGACGTGGGTGTTCCGGACGTCGATGGTCAGCAGCATTGCTCACCCGATCCCGAGGTTTGGTCGTCAGTTGAAGGTCAGCGCGCGTGGGGAAATGAGATCCGAGCCCGCCGGGGCGTGCGCCGGATCCGAACCCAGCTCGACCTGGCGGTTGCGGTCGTCGACGAAGACCACCTTCGGGTCGTACTCGCGGACTTCCTGCTCGTTCATCTGGGCGTAGGCGATCAGGATGACCAGGTCGCCCGGGTGCACGAGATGCGCCGCGGCGCCGTTGATTCCGATGACGCCGGAACCGCGCTCACCGGCGATCACGTAGGTCTCGAGGCGGGCGCCGTTGGTGATGTCGACGATCGCGACCTGCTCGCCCTCGAGCAGATCGGCGGCGTCGAGCAGATCCTGATCGACGGTCACCGAACCGACGTAGTGCAGGTCGGCGTGGGTGACGGTGGCCCGGTGGATCTTGGACTTCATCATGGTGCGCAGCATGGGAGTGGCCTTTCAGGAAACAGCGGCTTCGACAGCGGCGCTGGTCGGAGTAAGCACGAGGGGGACGTTGTCGATCAGGCGGGTATTGCCGACCTTGGCCGCGACCAGCAGGCGGGCGTTGCCGGTGACAGGGGCGGGGCCGAGGGTCGTGGACCGCAGTTCCAGGTAGTCGACCTCGACGCCGGGAGCGGCGTCGAGCACCTGCCGGGCCGCCGACAGCACCCCGTCCGCACCGAGCCCGCCGGCCAGCTTGCCCGCGAGCAGCGCCGCCGACAACGCCAGCGCCGATTCCCGTTGCGCCGCATCGAGAAAACGGTTGCGCGAGGACATCGCCAGCCCGTCGGCCTCGCGCACGGTCGGCACCGGCACGATCGTGGCGTCGAAGTTCAGATCCCGGACCAGCTGCCGGATCAGGGTGAGCTGCTGGTAGTCCTTCTCGCCGAAGAACGCCTCGGTCGGGCGGACGATCTGCAGCAGCTTCGCGACCACGGTCAGCATGCCCGCGAAATGCGTGGGGCGGCTCGCGCCCTCCAGCTCGGCGCCGACGGGGCCGGGCTGCACGGTGGTGCGAGGGCCGTCGGGGTACATGTCCAGGGCGCTCGGAGCGAACACCACATCGACGCCCTCGCCGCGCAGCAGCTCCACGTCGGCTTCCAGGGTGCGCGGGTATTTGTCGAGGTCCTCGCCGGCGCCGAATTGCAGCGGGTTGACGAAGACCGACACGATGACGATGCGGTTGCGCCGCTTGGCCTCGCGCACGATGGCGAGGTGGCCCTCGTGCAGTGCCCCCATGGTGGGGACGAAGCCGACGGTGCGGCCGACCGTGCGCATCGCCTTGCTGATCGCCGACACCACCGCGGGATCGTGGTGCACGGTCAGCTCGCCGGGACGGTACGCCTCGCGCAATTTCGGATCCATCAGGGGCGTCCTTCCAGCAATTCGATCAGGGCGGGATTGGTCTGCGCCCGTTCGGCCGTGCGCAGCGACATGGCGCGGTAGCCCGCAGCCAGCCGAGGGTCCATGGCTTGCAGCGCGTGCAGGTGCGCGGCGACTGCCTCGGCGTCACCGCGTGCCACCGGCCCGGTCAAGGCGGCCTGGCCACGGCGCAGCGCGTTGTCCAGCGCGGCCGAGGCGAGCGGGGCGAGCAGGCGTTCGGCCAGCCCGTTCGGCTGCTCGTCGACGATTTGCTGACCGAGCAGGCCGGGACCGGCCAGGGCCTGCCGCAGCGCCGCCACCGCGTCCACGATCACGGTGACCAGGTGATTGCTGCCGTGCGCCAGCGCGGCGTGGTACAGCGTGCGATTCTCCTCGGCGACCCGGACCGGTTCGCCGCCCATCTCGATCACCAGCGACTGGGCGATGGCGTAGCCGATGTCGTCGGCGGCGGTGATGCCGAAGCAGGCGTTGCCCAGCCGGGCGACGTCCTCGTCGTGACCGGTGAAGGTCATGGCGGGATGAATGGCCAGCGGCAGCACGCCGTTCGCGGTGAGCGGGGCGAGCACGCCGACGCCGTTGGCGCCGGAGGTGTGCGCGACGATCGTGCCCGGGCGGACCACACCGGCGGCGGCCATGCCGCGCACCAGGCCGGCCAGCTCGGCGTCCGGGACAGCCAGCAGCAGTAGTTCGCTGCGCGCGGCCACGTCCTCCACCGGGAGGATTTCGGAATCGGGCAGGCGGGTACGCGCCCGGTGCACGGAGGCGTCGGAAATGGCGGAGACGCCGAACACCACGTGCCCGGCGCGTTCCAAGGCGACACCGAGGGCCGAACCGACGCGTCCCGCCGAGACGATTCCCACCGTCAGGCGTGCGGGCGCGGGGTCGAAGTCCTCGGCTCCACCACCGTCAGAAGTCATGCTTCTAGAGGTCAACGTTGTCCTCTCGAGATGTCGTTCCAGTCCCGGCAAGCGGGTACCAGACGTTACGTGTAGAGGATATCGGCCCGGGGTTCGCCGACGCCACGGCGGGCGGGCGTGATCTGCGGCACCAGCCGGGTCAGGCTCGGCCGTTCTCCTCGGATTGGAGGTTGGCCATGATCTCGGCGACCGAGAGCTTGCGCGCACCGGTGCCCGACTCGGCTTCGGCGTCGACGCGGCGGCGCCGGCGTGATGTCGGGGTGCCGACATGCGGGCTGGGGGCGGCCGTGGTGGTGGGTCGCGGGCGCGGGGCGGCCGGCGGGCGCGGCTCGGCCGGTTGATCCGGCGGCGGCAGGCGCAGCGGGGCCGGCTTGGGCTCGGCGGCCTTGGCGGGCTTGGCTTCGGTGAAGGCGCCGGCCCACGTCGACCCGGACCGGTCCGGGTCGGGGTAGCGGCGCTCGTCGGTGATCTCGGCGTCTTCGATGTTGTCGTATTCGCGTGGGACGGCCTGGGTTTCGGCGGTCACCGGCTCGTCGAACGGGCTCGCGAACTGCGGGGCCTCCGGATGATCCGGCGAGAAAACGGGGGTCACACTGCTGCGCATTTGCTCACCGATGGTGCCCGGTAGGCCCATCACCCAGGGGTCGGCATTCGCGGAGCTATTGTTCGCCGGATTCGTCGAACCGCCCGGCAATTCCTGGATTCTGGTGGCGTCGGCACGCAGTGCGGGCCGCTCCACGGGTAGCTCGCCGTCGAAGAGCCGCTGCAGACTGTGCCGCAGCACACTGAGCTCGGCTCTGAGGGCGGCCATTTCGGCGGCGTCGGCACCGACCTCCTGGCGCACCCGCGCCTCGAGGCCGAGCTCGTATTCGCGGCGCGCGGTGACCTCGCGCTCCAGCTGCAACTCGTAGACCTTCTGCAGGTCGCGTGCCTTGGCCTTATCGATCGTGGCTTCCTTGCGGTACCGGGTCGCGGCTAATGCGCCGATCACGGCAGCCCAGAGCGCCGCGACCAAGCCGATCCTGACAAATTGCAAGCTGTTGCTGAAGACCAGGAAAACGCTGGCAACCAGACCGAGCAGAATCAGCGAACCGATGAACAATTTTCCCGCTTGGTCCCGTCGCGACCGGGAAGTGCTGGTACGGGAGGGTGAAACCATGCCCGCCAGGGTAGCTCGGATGACGCGACAGGCACAGGGACTATCGGAATTATTCCGACCGCCCTGCTTGCTAGGTAGTTGCGGCGTCGTCGGAAGGGTCGTCGGGGGCCCTGCAGCAATACTCGAGCCACAACGCCGCCGCCGCCAGCGCCAGGCCCGCGAGCAAACCGACGATGGCGCCGGGCGAATCCGCGGCGGCCACGCGCAAGGTCCCGCGCTGCGGGAGGACCCAGCACAGGAAACCGAGCCAGACACCCGCGGCGATCGAACCGACATGCACCGACGCCTTGGCCAATGCCACAGCACGGGCTGCCGTGATCGGATGCAGCCGATTCCGGCCGTCCCCGATCTCGTCGTTGTTGACCTTGGCCCGGATCATGAACGCCAGCACCGCCTCGAGCACCGCCACCGGAAACAGCGAGGCCCCGGCGAAAATCGAGATCGACGGGAAATTGCCGTACGCCACGCGGGTGGCGGCCCAGGCGACGACCGCCGCGATCAGCAGATTCGCGACGAGATCCAGGATCCGGGTCGGCTTCAGTTGCACGGCTCGCCCTTGCTGGTCGTGATGGCCAGGATGTGCTCGGTCCGGCGGACGCCGTCGCGCTCGGCCGGGTCCAGTCGCCGCAGCAGCTCACGCACCGGGTGCGCTTCGCCGTCGACTTCGAGTTCGGCGGCCGGGTCCACGTCCAGCCACGGCACCAGCACGAACGCGCGGTTGTGCGCCTGCGGATGCGGGAGCGTCAGTTCGGGGGCGGCGCTGCGCAGGGGCTTTTCGCCCGCGGCGCACCAGACCACGTCGACATCGAGGGTTCGCGCGCCCCAGCGCACCTCGCGCACCCGATCGGCGGCCTGCTCCAGCCGTTGACCGGCGCGCAGCCAGTCCATGCAGCCGAACGCCGGGTCGTCCACCAGCACAATGGCATTGAGGTAGTCGTCCTGTTCGACACCGCCCCACGGTGGGGTCGAGTACACCGGGGACACCGCGCGCACCCGCTCCCCCAGTCCGTCCACGACGCTGCGGAGATGCGCGAGCCGGTCCCCGAGATTCGAGCCGATCGAC
This sequence comes from Nocardia sp. XZ_19_385, assembly GCF_015355755.1. NCBI lineage: Bacteria > Bacillati > Actinomycetota > Actinomycetes > Mycobacteriales > Nocardiaceae > Nocardia > Nocardia sp. XZ_19_385. Next base: position 1,502,070 of record NZ_JACVEE010000002.1, on the reverse strand, counting down.
AACACCGCGCGCGTCACTCGCGAGCCCTCTTGGTCACGACGCGGACGTCGGCGAAGGTGTGCGGGATCGGCGCGGAGGGCTTGTGCAGCACCACCTCACAGGCCTGCACCCGCGGATCGGTCATCACCTCGTCGGCGAGTTCGGCGGCCACCGTCTCGATCAGGTTGCGCGGCGTGCCCTGCACGATCCGCACCGCCAGCTCGGCCAGTTCGCCGTAGTGCACGGTGTCGGCGATGTCGTCGGACTTCGCGGCGGCCGCGAAGTCGGTCCACAGCGTGAGATCGACGATGAACTCCTGGCCGTCCCGGCGCTCGAAATCGAAAACTCCGTGATGGGCGAAGACGCGCAGGCCGCGCAGCTCGATGCGGTCTGCGCTCACCCGCCCCGCCTCCTCCGTCGGCTTCCATCCCCCAGTGCTCAATGCCGTACTTCCCTCCGGGACCACAGCCCGTTTTCGGGGCGCCGATGCTTTTCCCGCACCCGGGCGGCGGCCCGAGTACAGGCGTCGGTGACCGCGATGGCGTCCAGCGAAGCACGCACGTCGTGCACACGTACACCCCATGCACCGTGTTCGGCGGCCAGCGCGGAAATGGTGGCGGTCGCGATCTCCCGGCCGTCCGGCGGGCGCGGCCCGTCGGCGTCGGCCAGCAACGAACCGAGGAAGCGTTTCCGCGAAGCCCCGATCAGGATCGGCAAACCCATGTCGGTCAGCTCGGACCCGGCCGCCAACGCGCCCAGCAACTCCCAGTTGTGGTCTGCGTTCTTGGCGAAACCGATGCCCGGATCCAGGATCAGCTTGTCGTAGTCGACACCGCCGGCCACGGCCATTTCGACCTGCTGCCGCAACTCCCGCGCCACCTCGGCGACCACGTCGTCATAGTGCTCGGCGGGACCGGTGTGCTGGTAGTTCGCATCAGCGCGCCAATGCATCAGAACCCATGGAACCTTGGCCGCCGCAACGACTTTCACCATGCCGACGTCGGCGCGCCCACCGGAGACGTCGTTCACCATGGACACACCCGCGGCGATGGCGGCCTCGGCCACGCTCGCCCGCATGGTGTCCACGCTGGTCGGCACGCCCGCCGCCGCGAGACCGCGGATCACCGGAACCACCCGGGCCGCCTCGGTTTCCGGATCAATCCGAGCCGCGCCCGGCCGAGTGGATTCACCCCCGACGTCGACAATGTCGGCACCCAGCTCGTGCAGCGAGATCCCGTGTGCCACAGCCACATCAGGATCCAGATAGCGGCCACCGTCGGAAAACGAATCGCTGGTGACGTTCACAACGCCCATCACCACACACGACCGCCCCCCACGCGGAGCCACCATCGACGACTTCACTTCCGGAGGATGAGGTCCAGCGCCTCGGCACGCGAGGCGGCGTTGGACTGCAGCATGCCGCGCACCGCCGACGTCGTGGTGCTCGCGCCGGGCTTGCGGATGCCGCGCATGGCCATGCACAGGTGCTCGGCCTCCACCACCACGATGGCGCCGCGCGGATCCAGCTTGCGCATGATGGCATCGGCGATCTGACTGGTCAGCCGCTCCTGCACCTGCGGGCGCTTGGAGTACAGGTCGACCAGCCGGGCCAGCTTGGACAGACCCGTCACCCGGCCGTGCGTGCCGGGGATATAGCCGACGTGCGCGACACCGTGGAACGACACCAGGTGGTGTTCGCAGGTCGAATACATCGGGATATCGCGGACCAGCACCAATTCCTGATGACCTTCGTCGAAGGTGGTGTTGAGCACCGCGTCCGGCTCCTGGTAGAGCCCGGCGAACATTTCGCGGTAGGCGCGCGCGACGCGGGACGGGGTGTCGATCAGACCGGGACGGTCCGGGTTCTCCCCCACCGCGAGCAGCAATTCGCGGATCGCGGCTTCGGCGCGCGGCTGATCGAAGGTGCGCCCGGTTTCGAGTGCGACCAGGTCTTTCACCGGTGCCACGCCGTTGGCTCCGTTGACGGGCGTCTGATCGACAGCACCGTTCGCGACGCCGAGCGAGTGGCTGTCACTGTGCTGGTTGGCCGACAATCGAGACACCTCCAAATCCCGGGACGCCGGCAATCTCTCGGCACCCACCGTACGAGCGTAAATGGCGCCCGATCCCGTTGATCACAACGGGTCCGGGCCGCGCATTAATCCGCTCAGTGCCGGCTGTTCGGGCCATCCCAATCGCGGTTCTCGCCCTCACCGGAGGACGGCTCGTCGTAACCGCCGCGGTCGTAGCCCCGATCCGGCTGCTGACCCTGCGGTTGCTGACCCTGCTGCGGCTGGCCCGGCTGCGGGTTACGCCACTGCTGATAGGGCTGACCGGGCTGCTGCTGCTGCGGCTCCTCGCGCGGCGGCCAGCCCGGCGCGGACCAACCGGCGGGAGCGCCGTAATCCGGACGCGAACCCTGGGTGCCGCCCGCGGGACGCGGGAAACCCTGGGTCGGCTGCGGACGGTAACCGGGATCGGCCGCGGGCGGGTACTTGTACTGCGGCTGACCCGTGTACCCCTCCGGCGGATAGCCGTTGGCCGGTGCGGGCTCACGCTGCGCCGCCGCCGGGGCGGGCAGCGACTCGGCGGGCGGCCACGGCTCGCCACGTTCCTGGGCCAGCTCGCGCGGCGTCTTCACCGGCGGCTTGTCCGAGGGCATGCGATCACCGAAATCGTTGAAAGCGGTGATACGCGGGCGCTTTTCGACCGCGGCGAGCAGTTCCTCGAGCTCGCGGCGGTGCAGCGTTTCCTTCTCCAGCAGCGCGGTGGCCAGCACGTCCAGCACATCGCGGTACTCGTTCAGGATGGCCCACGCCTCGGTGTGCGCGGCCTCGATGAGGTTGCGCACCTCCTCGTCGATGGCGCCGGCGACCTCGTGCGAGTAATCCGAATGCTGACCCATCGACCGGCCGAGGAACGGATCCCCGCCCTCCTGGCCGTAGCGCACCGCACCCAGGCGGGCGCTCATGCCGTACTCGGTGACCATCGCGCGGGCGATCTTGGTGGCCTGGTCGATATCGGAGGACGCACCGGTGGTCGGCTCGTGGAACACCAGTTCCTCGGCCGCGCGACCACCCATGGCCATGACCAGGCGGGCGATCATCTCCGAGCGGGTCATCAGGCCCTTGTCGTCCTCGGGGACCGTCATGGCATGGCCGCCGGTGCGGCCGCGCGCCAGGATGGTGACCTTGTAGACGGGCTCGATATCGGGCATCGCCCAGGCCGCCAGGGTGTGGCCACCCTCGTGGTAGGCGGTGATCTTCTTCTCGTGCTCGCTGATGATGCGGCTCTTGCGGCGCGGGCCGCCGATCACGCGGTCCACCGATTCCTCGAGGTTGGCGCCGGTGATGACCGAGCCGTTCTCGCGGGCGGTGAGCAGCGCGGCCTCGTTGATGACGTTGGCCAGATCGGCGCCGGACATGCCGACGGTGCGCTTGGCCAAGCCCTCGAGGTCGGCGTCGGGCGAGATCGGCTTGCCCGAGGAGTGCACCCGCAGGATGGCGCGACGGCCGGCCAGGTCCGGGTTGCTGACCGGGATCTGGCGGTCGAAGCGGCCCGGGCGCAGCAGCGCCGGATCCAGGATGTCGGGGCGGTTGGTCGCCGCGATCAGGATGACGCCGGTGCGGTCACCGAAGCCGTCCATCTCGACGAGCAACTGGTTCAGCGTCTGCTCGCGTTCGTCGTGACCGCCGCCGAGGCCGGCGCCGCGCTGGCGGCCGACCGCGTCGATCTCGTCGACGAAGATGATGCAGGGGCTGTTCTGCTTGGCCTGATCGAACAGGTCACGCACGCGGGAGGCGCCGACACCGACGAACATCTCGACGAAGTCGGAACCGGAGATGGTGAAGAACGGGACACCGGCTTCACCGGCGACGGCGCGCGCCAGCAGCGTCTTACCGGTACCGGGGGGACCGTAGAGCAGCACGCCCTTCGGGATCTTCGCGCCCAGGGCCTGGTAGCGGACCGGGTTCTGCAGGAAGTCCTTGATTTCGTAGAGCTCTTCGACGGCCTCGTCGGCGCCGGCCACATCCGCGAACGTGGTCTTGGGCATGTCCTTGGACAGCTGCTTGGCCTTGGATTTACCGAAGCCCATCATGCCGCCGCGGCCGCCGCCCTGCATGCGTCCCATCACGAAGACGAACAGGCCCAGCAGGATGATCATCGGCAGCACGAACAACAGGATCTGGGTCAGCCAGCCTTCGGTCTTGACCACCGTGTTGTACTGCGTACCGGTCGACTTCACCGCGTCGAAGATCTGGTTGGAAGTACCGCTCGGATACTTCGCGAGGATCTTGTTCGAGCCTTTGGTGGCGTCGTTGCCGTTGTTCAGTTCGATCCGGAGCTGTTGCTCGCGGTCATCGATCTGCACGTTCTTGACGTTGGCCTTGTCGTTCAGCTGCTGCAGGGCCACGGAGGTGTCGACGTTCTTCCACCCGCGCGTGTCGTTGCCGAAATAGCTGAACGCATAGACCACGAGCAAGATGCCCGCGATTATGGCCAGGGTGCGAAACACTGTCTTGCGGTTCATAGAGCGTCGGCCGGTCGGCCAGTCCTTTCCGTGGTCTCCGGCCCCGCTCGGACGGGGTTCGGATGCGGACATGCCACGTTACCGCGTACGGTTCTACTCGATACATCGCGCAGCTCGGCACTTGGTGCAGTTCGAGGGTTAAACGGCCGGAGGACCTCGTCGGTTCCCGATCTCACCGGTCCGGGTTAACTCAAGTGCTCACAATCATGGCATGTTCGGCCTATCGTGGGCGACGACACATCAAGAGCACGACATGAGAGGTCCGGCCCGGAGAAGGCGTAGGTGTAACCGTGGAGGGCCCCGATCATGCCGAACCGAACGCAGGGGGTATGGACATAGTCGAGCTACGGACACCCACAGCGATAGTGCGCCACGGCCGCGGACGTTTGATCGTCTTGAGACCGGGGACCGATGGCGAGCGCGTGCTCGACGTTCCGGTCACCGATCTACTAAAGGTCCGATTGAACCGGCGTGCCGACGACGCGGTCGTCATCGAGATCTACCTGCGGTACCCGACCCCGGTCCTCACCGGCGTCCCCGCCGACCGCACTCCCCTACCAGTTCTGATCGCCGAGCACGATGTGCCGCAGGCGAGCGAGATCGTCGACAAGATCAACGCCCAGATTCTGGCGACTCAGCGCATCGATGTCGCCGCCCCCGATCTGCATCCGCCGGATCCGACCTGGGACAAGAACGGCCCCGTCCGCGCCGACGTGGACCGCGCCGTGCACCGCATGGCTGCCAAGCGCGAAGCCAAGTCCGCCGTCGCCGCGCTGCATCGATTCGTCACCTCCGAGGAATACGTGCTGGAAACCGCGGTGGCCGTGGCCCATCCGCCCGCCGGCAACGGACCGGGTTTGCTGGCCGCCACCACCGAGCGGCTGCTGTTCATCTCCATCGGCAGCGGCACCCGCTACGCGCACGAGCTGCCGATCGCGGCCGTGCTCTGGGCGCACAGCACCGACGGCACCAAGGCCTCCCCCGGCGAGATCGGCACCACCCGCCACGAACCCGCGCTCGAGGTGAACGACGGCAAGATGACGCTGCGCTTCACCGGCACCGACCGTGCCGACACCGAGCGGGTCAGCCTGGCCCTGAACTTCGCGGTCCGCCGCTCCGCCACCGACGGCGCCATGGGTCCGGCGGATCCCAGTGTGTCGCAGCTGTATTCGGAGTGGGAGCTGCTGGTCGAGCGGCATTCGCTGGGCATGGTGGACGACACCCAGTTCCAGCGCTACGGCCGCGGCATCCTGCGCTCACTGCCCGACGGGCTCTGACAGACAAAGAGAAGCGCCGCGCGGATTCCGCGCGGCGCTTCCTTATATCCGGGTCAGGCCGGGTCGTTGAGCTGGACGCGGCGCCAGGGACTGGTCGGGCGAGTCCACAGGCGTAGCAACTCCATTCGGCGGTCGACGCCGCCGTTCTTGAGTTCGGCCAGATCCTCGCAAGCCTGCCAGTACGTCCAGCCGGTCAGGTAGGCATCGCCGAATTGCCGCCAGTTCTTGTATTTGCGCTGTGCGATGGGCAGCGCACGCATCAGATAGGCCCACGCCACATCGGCTTCGAGGTAGCCGGCGGTGAAGGCCATGCGGGCTACCGCCACGACGCGGGCCAGATCCCAGGCGTGGATATCGGTGGGCAGCGGCTTGGACAGGTGGTCGGTGAAGCCGATCTTGATGGCCTGGGACCAGATGTCGTAATCGCGCACCAGCGCCTCGGGATTGTCCATGCCGCGGAACGAACCGACCTGGCGCAGGAAGGCCCGGTGCCGATCGGCGCGCTCGCCGAAGCGATCCCGCTCGCTGGCATTGATGGAGGCCATCACCAGCGGATGCACCAGCGCGTAGAGCGGGCCGTGCATACCGTCGAGCAACTGCTCCATCGACGCCTGCGCCTCGGTGCTGTCGGTGATGCCCCAGGCGCCGGTCAGGGTGTCGATGGCCAGCTCGCGGCGGTCACCGAGCGGGTGTTCGCGCTCCGGGCCGAGCAGCAGCGCATCGTGGAAGGCGTCCCAGCGGGCCGAGTAGAAGCCGCCGAGCGCCAGGGCGCGCAGTTCGTCATCCGATACTGCGGCCCCGGACCAATGGTCTTCTTCCCGCTTGTCGAGCTCTTCGTAGGGGAAGGTTGTCAAGGTTGGTATCCCGCGGGCAGGCATGCCTCCGATTGTTCCCGAAGATTGCTGCCAGAGCTCGTCTTATCGAGAATGCGATCATCGTGTTCGCCGGGCAATCCCCGCCGAGGGCAGGCACCGGCCCGAGTATTTACCCCATCTTGAATTCTGACCCTGCCGGATTCGGGTGCAGAGGGCTAATCTGCACGCATGCGTGAAAACATCACCCTCCTCCGTGGCCTGGAACCTGCCCCGACCGAACAGGAAATCTATGCCGCCGCACTGCAGTACGTGCGGACGGTCGGTGGTGTTTCCGGTTTGAGCAGCACCACCAAGGTGGCTGTCGACAAGGCCGTCGCCGCGATCGCCGCGGCCACCACCCAGTTGCTGGCCGACCTACCCGATACCCGGGTAGCGCCGCCCACCGAACCGCTACGCCGGGTTCCGGCCCGGGACGCCCCGGCCTGATCAGGGCAGCACATCGGGGCCGTACGCGGCCACACAAGCCAGCGCCGTCTCCAGTGCGAGACTGCGCTCTTCGATCGGGTATCCCAGCAGCTCTTCGATCCGCTGGATTCGATAGCGGACCGTATTCTTGTGTACACCAAGCAGTTTCGCCGTAGCCTCGGGGCTGCGGTGGCACTGCAGATAGGCGTGCAGGGTCGCACGCAGGCGCACGGCATTGCCGTCCCGGCCCGCCAGGGCGCGCAATTCCCGGCCGATCAGGCCACGCATCGCCGCATCGTCGGCGCCTGCGAGATAGGCGATTTCGACAGCCCGGTAGGCGTATACGCGGCTGCCCACAGGTCCGCGGTCGGCGACCTGCCGGGCCGCGACCGCCTCCCGATGACTGTCCCGGAAACCTGCCACCTGGGCGGCGGGGACCCCGAACGCCACCCGTACGGGCGCCTCCACCAGCTCGGCCATGCGCGAAAGTTCCCCGGGCTCGGCCAATTTCGCGGCCTGCGCCGCGTCGTCCAGGCCGACCCAGGCCCACATTCCGCTCGCGCCGGACGGCACCGTGAGCACCCGGGCGCTGCCGAGTGCCCCGGCCAGCCGTCCGGCCACCCGGTCCAGTAATCCGATGGCTTCGCCTTCGCCCGCGATTTCCCCGCCGGGCTCGTCGGTCCACAGCACGAAGGCCAAATGCTGGCCGGCCAGCCGGTAGCCGAGCCGGATCGAGGCCTGCTCGGTATCCATCACCGCGCCGGCGGAATCGGCGTCCAGCAGGGCGTGCACGGTCTCGGTGCGCCGGTTCAGCGCGGCCCGGAAGACGCGCTCGCGCTCCTCCATATAGGTGTCGGTGAGCACTTCCACCGAGGTGCCGACCCACCGGGAGGAACGCTCGAACAACCGCATCATCACCGCGCGCTCGACCTCGGGCGGCGCCACCCGCTGATCGATGGCGTCGGTCATGTAGTCGTGGATGGCGTCCTGGCCGACGTGATAGATCCGCAGCAGCAGCCGCAGCTCGAAACCGCGCCGGGCGATGGTGCGCGCGAGGGCGTGCGCCTCCTCCGGGATCGTGAATTCGAAAGTGTCACTGGTCAATCCGGGCAGCATGGCGCGGGCGTGCGCCCGGGTGCTGGCGGTGAGGTCGCGGCGCATATCGCGATCGGCGAGTTCCGGAACGCGCGCGATGATGGCGGAATTGAGCCGGTCGACCAGCTGCTCCAGCGACTCGGTGCGCATCGTCTCGAAGACGTACTCGGTCAGCCATTCGCGGACCACCTCGCTGTTCGGCCCCGGCCGCATTACGCCTCCATTTGTACTCAGAGTACAAAACAGGCCACGGCTGTTGACAGATTGAGCCAAGAACGTCCGGCCGAATTGTGCCACGATCATATACCAGTGAGTTGAAGCACAGTGCTTAGCGGGTTCAGCACAACGCAGTGGGAGAACAAGCGTGACCAATACCGAATCGAAAACCGAAGCCCCCTCCGTCATCGAGGTACACAACCCCGGTACCGGTGAATTGGTGGGCACCGTGCCCGTCCAGTCCGCCGACGAGGTCGCCGCCACGGTGCGCGAGCTGCGGCTGTACCAGCCGGAGTGGGAGGCCATCGGCCCCGACGGCCGTAAGGAGTGGCTGCTCAAGCTGCAGGACTGGCTGATCGACAACACCGAACGCCTGGCCGACGTACTGCAGTCGGAGACCTCCAAGCCGCGCGCGGACGCCCTCATCGATCCGGCCTTCGGCTGCGATCTGATCGGCTACTACGCGCGCCGTGCCGGTGGGTTCCTCACCGACGATCATCCGTCGCCGCACAGCCCGCTGGCCCGGGTCAAGAAACTCACCATCACTTACAAGCCGTACCCGGTGGTCGGCGTGATCACCCCGTGGAACTTCCCGCTGGCCATGCCGATCATGGACGTGATCCCGGCGCTCGCCGCCGGCGCCGCGGTCATCCTGAAGCCGTCCGAGGTGACGCCGCTCTCGGCGCTCGAATTGGCAAGGGGCTGGGCCGAAATCGGCGCGCCGCCGGTCCTCGCGGTGGTCACCGGCGCGGGCGCGACGGGCGCCGCGGTGGTCGGCAACGCCGACTACATCCAGTTCACCGGGTCGACCGCGACCGGCAAGAAGATCGCCGCCGCCTGCGTCGAGCGACTGGTCCCGTACAGCCTGGAGCTGGGCGGTAAGGACCCCGCGATCGTGCTGGCCGACGCCGACATCGATCGGGCCGCGCACGGTATCGCCTTCGGCGGCATGTTCAACGCCGGTCAGGTCTGCATCTCCGTGGAGCGCGTCTACGTCGAGGCCCCGGTCTACGACGAGTTCGTCGCCAAGCTCACCGCGAACGTGAAGGCGCTGCGCCAGGGCATCGATGGCCGCGAAATCGCCCATGACGTAGGCGCTTTGGCCAACGAGAACCAGGTGAGCATCGTGCAGCGGCACGTCGAGGAGGCCGTCGCGGCCGGGGCGAAGGTGCTGACCGGCGGCAAACGCACCGGGCAGGGCACCTTCTTCGAGCCGACCGTGCTGGTCGATGTGGACCACACCATGTCCTGCATCATCGAGGAGACCTTCGGCCCGACCCTGCCGGTGGTCAAGGTGGCCGACGAGGCGGAAGCCGTTCGGCTGGCCAATGATTCGATCTACGGGCTGTCGGCCTCGGTGTGGACCGGCGACAAGGATCGTGGCGAGCGCGTCGCCCGCCAGCTGACCGCGGGCGCGGTCAACATCAACGACGTCTTCTCCAACCTGTTCAGCTACGCGCTGCCGATGGGCGGCTGGGGACAGTCCGGTGTCGGCGCGCGCTGGGGCGGCGCGAACGGGGTACGCAAGTACTGCCGGGCCCAGGCCATCACCAAGCCGATCCTGCCGACCCAGCAGAAGGAACTGTTCTGGTACCCGGCCAAGCCGGCCAATCTGCTGTTCGCGCTCGGCGCGATGCGGGCCGCGGGTGCGCGCGGTCTGCGCCGGATCGATATTCCCGCGCTGCTGAAACTCAAGGGAGACAAGTAATGCCAGACGCCACGAAAATCCGCGGCAAGGTCGTCGTCATCACCGGTGGCGCACGCGGTATCGGACTGGCCACGGCCACCGCGCTGCAGGCGCTGGGCGCGAAGATCGCGATCGGCGACATCGATGAGACCACCGTCAAGGAGTCGGGCGCGGCCCGCGATTTCGACCTGTACGGCAAGCTCGATGTCACCGATCCGGCCTCGTTCGAGGCTTTCCTGGACGAGGTGGAGCACACCGTCGGACCGGTCGACGTGCTGATCAACAACGCGGGCATCATGCCGACGGGCAAGCTGGCCGACGAGCCGGATCAGATCACCCGCCGCATTCTCGACATCAATGTCTACGGCGTGATTCTCGGTTCCAAGCTGGCGCTGAACCGGATGCTGCCGCGGGGCAGCGGGCACATCATCAATATCGCGTCGCTGGCCGGCGAGACCCACATTCCGGGGCTCGCGACATACAACGCCAGTAAGCACGCAGTGCTCGGATTCACCGACACCCTGCGCGAGGAGTATCGGGAGACCGGTGTGCGGTTCTCCTCGGTGCTGCCGACGCTGACCAATACCGAACTCGGCGCGGGCGTTACGGCGCCGAAGCTGCTGCGCCCGGCCGAGCCGGAGGAGATCGCCGACGCCATCGCGGAGCTGATCGTGTCGCCGAAGTCCAAGGTCCGGGTGACCGCGGTGGCGGGAATCATCTCGCAGGTGGTCGGGCTGCTGCCGGAGGCCGTGGGCGACGGCATCGCGCGGGCGCTCGGGGCGAGCCACGCCTTCCTCGAGGATGTCGACGCGGAGCAGCGCAAGGCGTACGAGGACCGCGCGCGCAACGCCTGAGCGGTCGAGTTTCGGGTTCGGCGGTGGCTCATTTGAGCCACCGCCAAACCATTTGTGATGAATCTCACAATGTACCAAGGACACTGATCACCGGTCGCTCATCGATCGTTTTCCAGCCGGTCACTGGGTGTTCGCGGAGCCCCCGAGGCCATTGCGCTGCGACCACATCGCCGCTGGTCACACGTCCAAGAGGCATTTTCCGATCCGCAGGAGACCGGAATGCCAGCGATTCGCGGACGCGATGGTGCATACGACCTGGCAAGGGAATATGCTGTCCCTAACAAACCTGTCGTTTGTTTCGGTACCCGTATCCGAACTTTCTGGCCTGATAAGGCTGGAAATTCAGGACTGATTCTGATAGCAAGGGGCTATGGACCCGCATTTGCGCGACCTGCGGTATTTCGTCGCCGTCGCTGAAGAACTGCACTTCACCAACGCGGCACAACGCCTGCACATCGCTCAACCCACCCTTTCGCGTCAGATTCGTCAGCTGGAACGCCAGCTCGACGTGGTCCTGTTCGACCGCAATCAGCGCAGTGTCGCGCTGACTGTCGCCGGTAAGGAACTGCTCGAAGGCGCCCGCAAGATCCTCGAGCTCTGGGAAGTCACCAACGTCTCCCTGCAGGAAGCGGGCGAGGTGCTGCGCGTCGGCATCCAATCCGCGCTCGGGCGTGGCCTGCTCAACGATCTGGAAAGCGCCAGCGGCCACCGCCTGGCCCTGCACGCCGCATCCTGGACCGACCCGTCCAGCGGACTGTCCGGCCGGCAGGCCGACCTCTCGCTGGTGTGGCTGCCGCTGCCGGATCAGAACCGCTACCGCTGGCAGGTGCTGCGCACCGAACAGCGCTGGGTCCTGCTGCCGGAGAACCACCCGCTCGCCGAACAGGAGAGCATCGCGTTCGCCGATCTGCTGGACGAGCCGTTCGTCGCGCTGCCCTCGGAAGCCGGTGCGGTGCGCGACTTCTGGCTCGGCAACGACGCTCGCAACGGGCGCCAGGCCAAGATCGGCGCCGAAGCGGCCACCACCGAGGACAAGCTGGAGGCGGTCGGCCTCGGGCTCGGCGTCTGCCTGCTCGCGGAGAACAACGTGCCGATGTACCGCTGGCCCGGCCTCACCGCGCGGCCGGTCACCGGGCTCGCCCCGTGCGAGCTCGCGGTGGCCTGGCGCGCCGACGACACCCGCCCGACCATCCTGGAATTCGCCGGACGGGCTGCCGCAGGCGGCTTTTCGGCCACCGCGGGCGAGTAACGCGTCAGTGCACCGTGCGCGCCCAGGGGCGTAGTTCTTCCAGTTGCGCCGACAGGCGCAGCAGGGTGGCTTCGCTACCGGGCGGGCCCGCCAGCTGGGCGGCGACCGGGGTATTCGAGCGCGTGTGCCGGCCCATCGGGATCGAGGCGGCCGGCCAGCCGACCAGGTTCCAGATCGGGGCGAATGGCGAGAAATGGGTGGCGGTCAGCACATTCGCGAGCCAGCCGTGCACACTCCAGGCCCGGGCCTTCGGTGGCGGCGCGGCCAGCGCCGGTGTGATCACGACGTCGTAGCGCTCGAAGAATTCCAGCAAACGCGCCTCGATTCGATCGATCTGCGCGGGGCGCACCAGCCGCAGGCGCAGGACCAGGCGGCCGAGTGCGAGGTGCTGGCGGGTTCGCGGCTGCAGGCGTTCGGGATGAGTGAGTCGCGCGGCCGCCGGCAGTGGGGCGGCCAGCCAGCGCAGGAGCAACGCCAGCAGGGCGCTGCCGTAGGGCAGGGTGGTCAGTTCGACGCGATGTCCGGCGGCCGCGGCCACGGCCGCCGCGGTGCGGGCCGCGGTGGCCCATTGCCGATCGACTCGCAGGAAACGCAACGGTGGATCCACGGCCAGGGCGATGCGTAGTCGTCCGGGTGGATCCACCTCGGCTAGGTTCGGGCGGGCCGCCATCACCGAGAGCATCAGCGCCGCATCGCCGACAGTGGTTGCCAGGACCCCGTTTTCGGACATTCCGGACCAGTCGTCCAGGTTCGGCACGATATGGCGGCCGGGCTTGAAGCCGTAGACGCCGCAGCAGGCGGCGGGGATGCGGACCGAACCGAATCCGTCGGCGCCGTGCGCCACCGGTACCAGTCCGGCGGCCACCGCGGCCGCCGCGCCACCGGAGGCTCCGCCCGCAGTGCGCTTGGGGTTCCACGGGTTTCGGGTGATGTGCCCCGCGCCGTCGGTGGTCGCCCAGAGGCCCAATTCCGAAACCGAGGTCAGGCCGACGATGATCGCGCCGGCCGCGCGTAGTCTCCGGACCACCTGATCGTCGGTCCGCGCCGAGGTCGGATCGACCGCGGCCGACCCCGCCAGTACCGTCTCACCCGCGACCGCGAGGGAATGCTCGATCGCGACGGGCACGCCCGCCATCGGCAGCTCTTCCAGATCGGAGCGGTGCTCCAGGTCGGCGGCCTCGGTCTTGGCCTGCTCGGTGCGGATGACGCTGAAGGCGTTGGTCTTCCGGTTCTGCTCAGCGATCCGCCACAGGGCCGTGTCGACCACCTCGGTCGGGGCCACGGCGGCCTCGTGGACGCCCGCGGCGATCGCCGCAGCGGGGCCGTTGTTGTCAGGGGAAGGGTTTCCGGCGATTACCTCTTCGGAAGCCGAGTTCCCGGCAACCGAGTTGTCCACAATCGCCGTACGCTCGTTGTGCATGTGTTGAATCGCCCCCATCGCTCGTAGTCGAAATCGGGTGATTGCTATAGAGCCGCAAGTTATCATTTCGAATACTGCTCGAGGGACGATGGCGTCGGGTGTGGCGGAGATTTTTCTCCGGCGCATCCCACAGACCGAGAGAGCGGACACTGTGAACATCCGCCGAGTCAGTAGGTCCTGAGAATGAGTGCCGAGCCCGAAAGAAATTCCAGTCCCGACACCGGTTCAGATCCGTTCGCCGGCAGCGCAGGCGCGGTCAGAGCCGACTTCGGCGCGGTGGAAGCCTTCTCCGCCGCATGGGAATCCGCTGCTCGCGCCGTCGCGGCGGGGCAGCCTACACCCGATGTTCCACAGATCGCCGAATACTTACCCGACGCGCAGACGCTGCGCCGCGAAGCCCTGATAGAGCTCATCCGGGTCGATCTGCGGCACCGTTGGCTCCGCCGCCCGGGCGCGTCGGACACCGTTCGACGGCGTAAACGCCTGACCGAATACTGCTCGGAATTCCCGGAACTCGATCAGCACGGCCTGCCCGCCGGATTGGTCTACGAGGAATTCGTCGTGCGCCGGCACAGCGGCGAGCGCGTGGATCCGCGCGATTGCCTGCGCGAATATCCTTCCCAGGCCGGGGAGTTGCGTGAACTGCTCAATTCCGATGACGTGGACCAGAGCACCCGGCGGGCCGCACCGGATGACGAACCGAGTCTCGAGACACGCGCCGCGCCGAACGGGAACATTTCGGCCGCAACGCTGGATGAGACGCAGGCGACGCCGCTGGAGGACACCCGCACCGCGGCCTACGAGGGCACCCAGGCCATGGCTCCGGACGGCACCGCCGCGGTCGCACCGGACTTCAGCAGCACCGCCTTCGACGAGCCGACCGGGGCCGACCCGGATGCCGTCGACCCGCTCGACCGGATCGAAATCGGTCAGCAGATCGATGATTTCGACCTGCTGACCGGGCTGGGCAGCGGCGCTTTCGCCCGTGTGTTCCTGGCGCGGCAGCGGTCGCTGCAGCGGCTGGTCGCGGTGAAGATCTCCGCCGATCACGGCACCGAACCGCAGACGCTGGCCCAGCTCGACCACGACTACATCGTGCGCGTCTTCGACCAGCGCCTGCTCGATTCGGGTGGCGCCCGCGACGGCCGGTCCCGTCGGCTTCGCCTGCTGTACATGCAGTTCCTGCCCGGCGGCACGCTGCTGGGCGTACTGCGCTGGGTGCGCGCCACCCCGCCCGCCGAGCGCAGCGGGCGGCTGCTGCTGGACGCGGTCGACGCCGCTATGGAGGAGAAAGGTGAGATCCGGCCCACGGATTCGAGTGTGCGGGCCGAAATCGCCGCGCTCTCCTGGCCGGAAACGGTCGCTTGGCTGGGGCGCAGGCTGGCCGAGGCGCTGCACTACGCCTCCGAGCACGGTGTGCTGCACCGCGACGTGAAGCCGGCCAACGTGCTACTCACCGCCGAGGGAGTTCCGAAACTGGCTGATTTCAATATCAGTTTCAGCCGCAACGTGGAGGGGACGAGCCCGGTCGCGTACTTCGGCGGGTCGCTGGCCTACATGTCGCCGGAACAGCTCGAGGCCTGCCACCCGGGCAAGGGCCGCTCGGCAGCGGACCTGGACACCCGAGCCGACATCTACTCGCTCGGCGTCGTGCTGTGGGAACTGCTGACCGGCGCGAAACCCTTCGACGACGTCACCGCGGGCGCGAACGCGCACGGTGACGACACAACGCTCGAAGCCATGCTGGAACGTCGCAGCTCCGGCGTGGAAGCGGCTGCGCTGCAAAGGGTTCCGTCCGACTGTCCGGCCGCGCTGTGCCGAGTTCTGCTGACCTGCCTGGAACCCGAGCGGGACAAGCGCTGGTCCAGCGGAGAGGTGCTGGCCAAACAATTCGACCTGTGCCTGGACGCTCGCGCGCGGGAACTGGTCGACCCGAAGGCCGGCAGCTGGCGGCTGCGGTTGCGGCCGTGGATCATGCCGGTGCTGCTGGCGTCGATCGGGCTGCCGAATGTGCTTGCGTCGCTGTACAACATCCAGCACAACCAGACCTTGATCGTAGAAAGGATGACCGAGGAGGCGCAGCGGACATTCCTGATAGTCACCGGCGCGGTGAACTCGATCTTCTTTCCGCTCGGCTTTCTCCTGGTGGTGTACCTGTCACGATTCATACTGACGGTGCCGCGCGGGTTGCGGCACGGAAAGCACTACGACCCGGAAACCTTGCGCCGGGCCAGGGCTGACGCGCTCCTGCTCGGCGAACGCGCTGTGGCCATACCGTTTTGTCTATGGGTGATCTCCGGCATCACTTTCCCGTTAGCGCTGCAACTGGCGACCGGTGAGATCACCGGACGATCGGTAGTCCATTTCCTGGCCTCGATCGTGGTGTGCGGCGCTATCGCCGCGTCGTATCCGTTCTTCCTCGCGACGTTCTATATCGTCCGGTGTGTGTATCCGGTGTTCTTGCGGCACGGCGAGATCAGCGCTGACGACGCGGTCTGGCTGCGTGGGCTGGACCGGCGCTGCAACGGATATCTGGCTGTCGCCGCGTCGGTACCGCTGCTGGCGGTGGCCGGGGTGACGTTCCTGCCACCCGCTGACATCCCCATGGTGATCGTCGCGGTGCGCGTGCTTTGTGCGGGCGGGATCATCGCGTTCGTCGGGTCCTACCTGCTGTTCCGGGAGTTGGAGGCGGATCTGCAGGCGCTGGAGCGGGTGGTCGCGCCGACGCTCACCGAGGACGCGGTACCGGTCAAAACCGTTGGCCTGGGGCCACTTCGACCGGTTCCGACCGAACCGACGGAGGCGGCGACCACGGTGGCGGAGCCGCCCCGGTGACCGTGCGCCTGGCCGACAGCATCGCCCGGTTCTCGGCCGACTGGCGGCAGGCGCTGTCCGGTGGCCGCAACGACCCGCCGGAGCTCGGGGCTTACGTTCCCGACGAGTCGGAGGCCCGCCTCGCGGTGCTCTCCGATTTGGTGCGCATCGATATCCGGCACCGCTGGGAGCGCCCCGGGCTCGGTAAGCGAATCAACGAGTACAGCAACGAGTTTCCCGAGGTCGAAGACAGCCCCGAGTTCGTGGATCTGCTGCGCGAGGAATTCGTGGCGCGACGCCGGAGCGAGGCGCTGCAGGTCGAGGACTTTCTGGCCGAGTACCCCGAACTGGCCGACCGGGTGCGCGAGCACCTGGCCGCCACCGGCGCGGATCGGATGGACGCCAACGTCTTACGGATCGATCGAGCGCTGCCGGATATCGCGCCGGGCCAGCGGATCGATGACTTCGATCTACTGACCGAGCTCGGGATCCCGCGGGGACACCACTCCGCATCGAGCCGGGTCTTCCTGGCCCGGCAGCGATCCATGCAACGGCTTGTCGCCGTCAGGATTTCGACCGGCGGGCGCAATGAGCCACACACCATGGCCCGTCTGGATCATCCACACATTGTGCGGGTGTTCGACCACCGGATAGTGGCCTTCGGTGGAGACGCCGAGTTCGGTCGCCTGGTGTACATGCAATACCTGCCCGGCGGTACCGCGACGGAAGTACTCGAACAACGCAGGAACAGTTCGGGACCCACCGGCGGACGACTGCTGCTGCGTGCGATCGATGCGGCGATGGAATCAAAAGGTGAGATCCGGCCTGCGGATTCACGGGTTCGGGCTGAGATCGCCGAACTCAGCTGGCCGGAAACGGTGGCGTGGGTGGGTCGGCGACTGGCAGACGCGCTCGACTATGCCGATCGGCGCGGGGTGCGACATCAGGCGATCAAACCCTCGAATGTGCTCTTCACCTCCGAGGGAGTACCGAAACTGGCAGACATCGCGCATACGGATTCCGCGGGCGGTTCCGATTTTTCGCCCAGGTCTGGGGTCTATTGCTCACCTGAGGAGCTGGCGCGCCAGCTCGATTCGGAGGCCCCCGAGCCGGACACACGCAGCGATATCTACTCGCTCGGACTCCTGCTCTGGGAATTGCTCACCGGCACCCTGCCTTTCGAAGACGATGCCAGGACAGCGGTGGCTCTCGACCACCGCCGCGAGGGCGTGCCGTCCACTGCGCTGGAACGGCTCCCCGCCGACTGCCCGGCCGCACTACGCCGCGTACTCCTGACCTGCTTGGAACCGGATACGGATCGGCGCTGGAGCAGCGGGGCGGTGCTGGCCCAGCAGTTCGATCTCTGCTTGGACGCACATGCCCGGGATTTGGTGGATCCACCGCGACGCAGCGTGCGGCGACATATGCGCCACTGGCGGGTCCTGGTGATCGCCCTGGCCATCGCCGTACCGAATGCCCTTGCTTCGCTGTACAACATAGAGCACAACCGAAAATTGATTACCGCACAGATGACGCCGGAGGCGCACGACCGTATCGACTTCGTCACCGCGGTGGCGAACATCATCGACTTCAGCCTTGGCGCGGTGCTGCTGTTCTATTTCGGACGGCGCCTGATCCTGGTCCCGCACGGGCTGCGCGCGGGGACCCACTATTCGCCGGAAACGCTGCACCGCACACGAACGGACTCGATCCTGCTCGGCGACCGCGCGGTACTGATCATCTTCTCCATGTGGCTGGTCTCAGGGATTTCTTTCCCGATCGGGATGGCGGACGTCGACGTTCACATCTCTGCCTACGCTTATGTGCACTACTTCGTCTCCCACGCCATCTGCGGCGCGATAGCGCTGGTGTACCCCTTCTTGCTGATGAACTTCTACATCATTCGATGCATTTACCCAATGTTCCTGAGCCACGGGGAAATCAGCGCGCGTGATGCCGTCCTCCTGCATCGACTGCGGCGGCGCTGCGGTGCCTGGATGCTCGGTGCGGCGGCCATTCCGCTGCTCTCCGTGGCCGGCGCCACCCTCCTGGTACCGGCAGATCTCGCCGAAATCATTGTGGTGCTGCGGTTCCTGGCGATTGGCAGCCTCGTGGCCTTCCTCGGCGTCTATGTTCTGTTCATGGCACTGGAGAAGGATCTGCGGGCACTGGGGCGGGTGCTGGCTCCCGAAGCCGCGGCTGGACAGGTGAATCCGTGAACCCGCCGTTCGGGCGGCCGGTCAGCCTGTCGCATGTGCATGATCCGTCGACCACTCCCCTGTTTCCGGGGGATCCGGAGTTCCGCATCGATATCGCGGCCACCATCGCCAACGATGGTTACTACCTGCGGTATGTGCAGCAGGGTGAGCACACCGGAACCCATTGGGGCGCACCGATTCACTTCCATGCCGACGGGCTGGCCGCCGATCAACTCGAGCTTGCCGATCTGATGTTGCCCGCGGTGAAGATCGATGTGCGTGAACAGTGCAAGGCGAACCGCGATTACGCGATCACTGTGGCCGACCTGAAGCAGTGGGAATCGCGGCACGGGCGGATTCCGGGTGGGTCGGCGATCATCGCGTGGACCGGATGGGATGCGTTCTGGGGGACGCCGGAATTCATCGGGGAAGGCGAATCTGCCTACCATCAGCCGGGTTTCGCGGTGGAGACCGCGGAGTGGTTGTTGCGGACCGGGCGATTGGGTCGCCGGGGCGCGCTCGGCATCGATACCTTCGGACCGGATCTGGGCACGGACGACACCTACACCGTTTCCAAGTTGCTCTATCAGGACCACCGGATCAGCTTGGAGTGTCTGGCCAACCTGGCCGAGCTACCCGCGACGGGTGCCTGGATCCTCGTCGGCGGTGCGCTCTATCGCGGTGGGTCCGGTTCCCCTGCAACGATATTCGCGTTTCTCACCTGAGCGCCCTACAGCGGCGCAGGCGGTTCGGTTTCGGGACGACGAGACGGGGCCGCGTTGACCATCAAGGCCACCATGACCAGCAGGATGCCGATGACCTCCATAGGCTCCGGGCGCTGCGTGAGCATGATCGCGCCGACGACCGCGGCCGTCGCCGGAAGCAGCGCCAGCAGCAGCGCGAAGCGAGCCCGGCCCACTCGGGCGAGCACCACCTGATCCAGCGCGTACGGCACCGCGCTGGACAGGACGCCGACACCGACACCGAACAACCAGGTGCGCGGGTCGGCGAAAATGCCTGCGTCGATGGCCAATTGCGGAATCAGCACGAACGGCGCGAGAATCACGGCGGCCGCCGCCATTCCGACTGCGAGCGAATCCAGCCCCTCCCCCGCATCGGCGACGCGCTTGCCGATCAGAATGTAGGCCGCCCACGCCGCCGCCGCGGCCAGCGCGAACCCGACGCCGACCGGCTCTACATCGATCCGGACCCCGGCCAGCAGGAACACCCCGAGCGCCACCAGCACCACCGCGACGACATCACGCGCCTTGCGTGATCCGAGCGTCGCCACCGCGACCGGCCCGAGGAATTCGATCGCCACCCCGGTACCCAGCGGGATCCGCGCAATAGCCTCGTAGAACACCACATTCATCAACACGGTGACGATCCCGAACCCCGTCGCGATCAGCATCCCGCGCCGAGTCCACCGACTGCGGCGGCGCTTACCCGCCCCGTCGGCTTCGCCTCCTGCCATCCCCCAGGGCCGCCGCCACGCCAGCAGCACCACCGCGGCCGCCGCCGCCCGCAGCCAGGCCACCGTCGACGGCTCGGTCGTATCGAACAGGAACACCCCGATCGCGGCGCCCACGTACTGCGAAACGGCCGCCACCACAAAGATCAGCGGCACCGACCACCCGGGGAGGCGGGTGGGCGCGGCTGTCATCGTCGAATCCACGAACTCACTATCGCGCGCGGGTGCTGCGGCGCGCGTTTCGAGCGGTTACTCGCCGCCGTAGACGCGGGGGTGCAGGGTGCCGATGTAGGGCAGGTCGCGGTAGCGCTCGGCGTAGTCCAGGCCGTAGCCGACGACGAATTCGTTGGGGATGTCGAAGCCGACGTTGGCGACCTCGACCGGGGTCTTGAGGGCGTCCGGCTTGCGCAGCAGGGTGACGACCTCGAGCGAGGCGGGATTGCGGGTCTTCAGGTTGCGCATCAGCCAGGACAGGGTGAGGCCGGAGTCGATGATGTCCTCGACGATCAGGACGTTGCGGCCGGCGATGTCCTTGTCCAGGTCTTTCATGATGCGAACCACGCCCGAGGAGGAGGTGGAGGAGCCGTAGGAGGACACCGCCATGAATTCCAGCTGGGTCGGGATGGATAGCGCCTTGGCCAGGTCGGTCATGAAGAAGATCGCGCCCTTGAGCACGCCGACCAGCAGCAGGTCGCCCTCGGCGGCGTCGGGCGGGTAGCGCTTGGCGATGACTTCCGCCAGCTCCTGGGTCTTCTCGGCGATCTGCTCTTCGGTGATCAGCACCGATTTGATGTCATCCCCGTACACGTAAGTGGTGTCCCTTCCGTGAATTTTCGTTACCCAGTCACTGCCCAGACATCCGTTTACCGCCTGTGCATCGTCAGCCTGCCATGTTCGCGCCCGGCAACCAACCTCGTCCTCGGCGACCCGCCGCCGACCGCCACCCCGCCCTGCCCGCGCCAGGCCGTGACCAGCGCATCTACCGCACGTAAGTGCTTGTCGGTCAGTGCTTTCGCACCACCCGCCAGGAGCCAGGCGCGGATCGCGCGGCGGCGCAGGGCGGCCGGAGCAGTGGCGAGAATCTCGATGGACAGGGTGTCCTCATCAGTGGCGGTCGCCGGGTCGGTCCGATGCCCGCGTGCCGCCTCTAGCAAATCCGTAGCAAGCACATCGAGCACCGCGCCGTCCTCGCGCAGCTGCTCGGCCGTGCGGGCCAGTGCCGCGGCGACTCCGCCGCCGAGCACATCCTCGAGCAATGGCAGCGCCTCGGACCGCAGCCGCACCCGGGTGAAGTCGGGCGAAAAGTTGTGCGGATCCTCGTGCGGTGTCGCGCCGAAATCGGCGCAGAACTGCCGGGTCACGGCGCGACGCACGCCGAGCAGCGGCCGACCCCACGGTTCGGCATAGGACGCCATTCCCTGGATCGAGCGGCCGCCCGAACCGCGCGCCAAACCGAGCAGCACGGTTTCGGCCTGGTCATCGAGGGTGTGGCCGAGCAGCACCGGCAGCCCGGCGCGGGCCGCGCCCAGCGCCGCGTACCGCGCGTGCCGGGCCGCCGCCTCCATTCCGCCCTCGGTACCGACCTCGACCTCGAGCACGCGAGCGGATCGGCAACCGAGACGCAGCGCCGCCGCGGCGGCATCGGCGGCGACCTGCGCCGACCCGGGCTGCAACCGATGATCGACGATCAACGCGTCGACCGAATCCGCCTCGACGACAGCGGCGGCGGTCAACGCGAGCGAATCCGCGCCGCCCGACAACGCCACCGCGACCGCCCGCGCCGGTGCGTACTCCGGCAACCAGGCTCGGACGGCCTGCCGGATTTCCAGGACCGCGGCGGTCTCCGGCAATCTCCGGGTGCGCGCTAGGCGAGAACCCGGGCGATCCACAGGTCCGGATCTTCGATTTCGGCTGTGCGGGGCAGGGTTTCGGCCTCGGTCCAGATGATGTTGAACTGCTCCATGCCGACCCGGTCGACGACGTGGTCGACGAAGGCCTTGCCGCGCACATACTGCGCGACCTTCGCGTCGACGCCGAGCAGCGCGCGCAGCAGGCGCTGGATCGGATTGGCCGGACGAGTGCGGCGCTTGTCGAAGGCGGCCCGGATCTGGCCGACCGTCGGAACGACCGCGGGGCCAACGGCATCCATCACGTGATCGGCGTGGCCTTCCAGCAGCGTGCCGAGCATGAGCAGCCGATCCAGCGCCTCGCGCTGCGCCGGGGCCTGGGTGGCGCGCAGCAGCCCGACCACGCCCCGCGACGCCGGATCGTCGGCGCCGGTGCGGCGGCGCTCACGCAGCTCCTCCACCAGTCGCGACAGGATCTCGGTCATCGGTTCGTCACCGACCTGGCCGAGGATCTCGACATTGTTGCGCATGTAGTCGGCCAGCCACGGCGCCGAGGAGAACTGCACCCGGTGCGTCACCTCGTGCAGGCACACCCAGAGCCGGAAGTCGCTGGGCGAAACCCCCAGCGCGCGTTCCACTCCCATGATGTTCGGCGCGACCAGCAGCAGCGTGCCGTCCGGACCGGTGAACGGATCGTATTGTCCGAGAATCGCTGTCGAGAGGAACGCCAGCATCGCGCCGGCCTGCACGCCCGCGGGCTTACCGGCGAGCAGACCGCGGTCCTTGTCCTCGCCTTCGAGACCGGTCAGGGCGGCCATCGAATCGGCGGCGGCGGAAATCCAGCCGGGCCGGTCGACGATGCGGGCGGCGGGCACCGGGCGGTCGTCGAGCAGGCGACTCACTTCGCGCACCGGACCTTCGGCGCGCACCGAAGCGGCGGCGAGTTCGCTCACCACCTGCTCGGCCGACGAGCGCGAGGTGCGCGGCCCCGAAGGCACCAGCGCCGCGCCGGTTTTCGCGGCCAGCTTCCAATCGATGGCGCCGGACAGCGAGGAACGGCGTCTCTTGTCTACCGACGAACCCGGACCAGAAGACCCGATCGCCTTGTCAGCGTTTTCGGCTGAACTTGTCTCGAACATGGTCAACCACCCGTCACGAGCATCCACAGTTACGCAACGTGCCGGCGATGGCATCCAAGGCGGGCCTGCTCGCCTCGGGCGGCCGATCGTTCGACATCAGTGCGAAGGTCAGTACTCGGCCGTCTCGGTCGAGCACATAACCGACCAACGTGCTCGACACCGACAGAGTTCCGGTCTTCGCCCGCACCCAGCCGGCCGCGTGATGGTTCTGGGCGACATAGCGCGGTGCCAGCGAACCTGTGGCGCCGGCGATGGGCAGGTCATCCAGCAAAGGCGCCAAAGTGGCGGCGAGCTGGCTGTTTTCGGGCACCGCCTTGGTGCCGGTCGGCTTCACCAGCTGATTTCCGGTGGGCTGAGCCGCAGTGGCCAGGATCTCGTCGAGCGCGCGCGGGGACACCCGGTCGTCGGTGGAGAGCCCACTCGCATCGTGCATGACCGTCCCGCTCATCTCGAAGCCCGCCTTGTTCAGTGTGGCGGTCACCGCGGCCACGGCACCGGCGAACGAGGGTTCCCGTCCGGTGGCCTTGGCGATTTCGCGGGCGACGGTTTCGGCGAGCACATTGTCGGAGTGCACCATCAGCTGGTGCAACCGTTCCTTGAGCGGTGCGGACCGCACGGCGGCCACCTCGGGCGCACCCGGTGCGGCATTGCCGAGGCGGACCTTCGCGGGGTCCAGGCCGAGCGCGGCGGCCAGCGCCTGCCCGGCGGCCAGCGCCGGGGTCGGGGTGCGCGGGGAGTATTCGACCAGCGGATCCAAACGGCCGCCGTCGATCATCACCGATTCGATCGGGGCGATGGAACCGCCGGGGATATCGCTGTCCTCCCAGCCCTGAGCCATGGTCGGGCCGGGGTAGGCAGAGGTGTCGACGACGATGGTGTCGGCCTTGCGGCCGGACTTGCGGATCTGCTCGACCAGGTCGGACAGGCGCGGCGCGTCCGGGTAGTAGCCCTTGCCGTCGGGCTGCGCGGTCAGCGTCGGATCACCGCCGCCGACCAGGACCAGTTCGTTCGGGGCCGAGCCGGTCACCACCTTGGTGGTCACCCGGGAATCGGCGGGCAGGGCCAGCATCGCGGCGGCCGAGAGCATGATCTTCGCGGTCGAGGACGGAATCATCGCCCGGTCCGCGTCCTGGCTCCACAGCGTGGTTCCACTGTCCGCGTCGGTGACGATCCCGGAGAACGCGCCCAGATCCGGGTTCGCGATGACCTGCGCGAGCGCGACCGTGAGTCCGGCGGGCGTCGGCGCGGGTGCGTTCGGCGGTGCGGGCGCCACCTGCGGGGACGGTTTCACCGGGGCCGGTGGATCGGCGATGGTCAGCCCGCCGTGCCGGAACTCCGGTGTCCACGGCCGCAGCACCGCCAAACCCGCGGTGCCCGCCGCCAGCAGCACGGCCAGCACGAGCACGATCGGGATCCACGTCCGGCGCCGTCGAGCGGGCGCGACGTCACCCATGTTGTTGTTGCCACCTACCACGTGCAGCAGTCTCCCTGGCTTCGCTGAGCGCACTCCCCCGTGCACCTGTCCTGCAACCCCACCGACCACACTATCCTCGTACCGCTAACGTTCCCCCGAACAACCTGGCGAGTCGGCAGTCGTGCCTGCTCGAGACAACAGCACCAGCGCAGAAGGAGATGGCGTGGAATTCGACGTCACCATCGAGATCCCCAAGGGTTCCCGCAACAAGTACGAGGTCGATCACGAGACCGGGCGCGTCCGTCTCGACCGCTACCTCTACACCTCGATGGTCTACCCGGCCGACTACGGCTTCATCGAGAACACCCTCGGTGAGGACGGCGATCCGCTGGATGCGCTGATCCTGATGCCGGCCTCGGTGTACCCGGGCGTGATCGTCGAGGCCCGTCCCGTCGCCATGTACAAGATGGAAGACGAAGCGGGCGGCGACGCCAAGGTGCTGTGCGTGCCCGCGGGTGATCACCGCTGGGATCACATCCAGGATCTGGCCGACGTGCCCGAGAATGACCTGGCCGACATCAAGCACTTCTTCGAACGCTACAAGGACCTGGAGCCCGGCAAGTACGTCAAGGGTTCGGAGTGGGTCGGTCGCGCCGAGGCCGAGGCCGAGGTCGAGGCTTCGTTCAAGCGTCTGCAGGAGAACGGCGGACACTGAGTCCCGCGAAAAGCGGGAAGTCCCTAGGGACTTCCCGCTTTTCTTGTGCCGGGTGGGAATCGGCCGCGAGAATTCCGTGCATTTATCCGGCGGCGGACTCGGCGGCGGTGGTGTCGACGGCGAGGAACGCGAGCCAGCTCGGATGACGCGGATCGAGCAGGATCGACTGGTCCTTGATCTTCCGCGATACCGCCGGAGTGAGGAAGTGGCGCGGCCAGCTGGTCCTGGTGACCGCCACCCGTAGCCGGTGCCCGGCGCGCAGCACCGCCTCGGTGGCATTGATGTCGATGTCGAGTTCGTGCGGCACACCGGGTTTCACCTCGAGCAGCGATGCCGCGGTGAGCGGATGTTCGGCCGCGATCAGTTCGCCGTCGATGTGCAGGCTGATGTCCTCGTCGAGCGCGCGGCGGCTGGACAGCAGAGCGCCGCGGGTGAGCACGGCCGTCGCGCCATTCGGGGCGACATCACAGACCGTCACCGCCCAGAACGCGTCGGTGCCGGTGGCGACGACCCGCAGGTGCAGGTTCATCGCGCCGGACAGCAGGGTGTCGGCGGCCATCGGGGCACCGGTGAACACCACGGCCGGGGCCTGGGCGGCGCGGTCGTCGGAGGTCCAGCTGTCGCCGAGCAGAGTGGTCACACCCATCAGCATCAGTGAGCCGCTCTGCGAGGGCAGCGGCAGGCGGTGCCTGGGCAGCTTCAGACGCGTTGTCCTGGAGTCGATCTCACCGCCCAGCGTCCCGTCGGCCGCGGCATGACCGGCGGTGCCGGTGGATTCGCCCGACAGGTACCAGCGATGTACGCGGGCCTGCGGATGCGGGAACTGGTGCCGGGAAACCCATTTGCCGGTGCCGAGCTGACGCACGGTGACCGGTCCGTAGGCGTCGATGCCGTTGTCGATGCCCTTGATCCAGCGGTCGAAGAACGCGCACTGCAACTGGTCCAGGCGCTGCGGATTGTCCGGGGCGCCGAAGCCGGAGCCCGGGTTGATGTGGAAACCGTCATCCACCACAACCTGTTTGGCGCCGCCGGTCAGCGCGAGCCGCCCGAACAACCGGGTGGGTGAGCGATCGAAGACGTCGTGCCAGCCGCCGTGGATCCAGGTCGCCGCGGTGATGTCCTCGATGCGGGCGCGGCGGCTCTCGGCGTCCGGCTGGATGAAGTGCTCGGGATGCTGGTCGTCCAGCAGGACACCGAGCAGCGAGCCCAATCTCGTTACCGGACTGGTGATCCGGTCGTAGAGGTAGCGCGGTGCGGCGCCGGTCTTGATCAAGCCGGGCGCGCTCGGCAGCCATTTCAGCCCGTTCACCGCGAGCAGCCAGAACGGCGTGAACACCGACTGCACGCCGCCGGTGAGGGTGAGGTCCTTGTTCGGATCCTCCGAACCGACCAGGGCGAACACAGCTTTCAAGCCCGCGGGCCGTCTGCCTGCCGCCTGGAGTGCCGAGATGGCCAGGTAGGAAATGCCGGTCATTCCGAGATCGCCGTTGCACCAAGGCTGTTCGCGCACCCAGGACAGCACCTCGAGCGCGTCCTGCTGCTCGCGCTCGGACATGATCTGCATGCGGCCGGTAGACGTTCCGGTGCCGCGTACATCCACGTTGACGTGCACGTAGCCGCGCGAGATCAATGTTCGGCTGGCGCGGACCGCGTCCAGAGTGCCACCGCTGAGGGCGCGCAGCATTTCCCGGCCACCCGCCCGGCCGCTCGGTGAAGGCGCGACCAGCCGTCCCACCAGGGGCGCGGCTACTCCGACCAGGTCGATGAGCGGATTGGCCCTGGTCATCAGGGTCTTGTTGTAGGGGGTCAGGGTGATGATCGCGGGCAGGGGGTCGGCGACCGGCCGGCCGCGGCGGTGCGCCGGGCGCGTGATATCCGCGGAAAGCACTGTCCCGTCCGACATTCGGATGGCCACACCCCGATCCACATGGATCCGGTGATAGCGCCGCGGGCCGATCCCGAACCGCGCGTTGGGCGGCAGGCCCGTCTGCTCCTGCGGCCGCGATAACGGAGACACTCCAGAAGGCGCCATTGCCCACTCCTTGCCCGGCCGAGCCCCAATGCTCGAAAAGACCGTCCCAGACAGGATAGCGAGGACGCGCCGACCTGGGAATCCTCGACACGGTAGTGCTGGCACTACCGTGACCACTCCCCCAGCCGCGAACCCGGATTCGGGCGTGCGCGCCATGGGCGGAACGGGCTCGAAATCCTAGGCTCGAGCTGGACCGGGACGATGTGCGGCCCGGCCCGAACGGGAGAGGAATCCATGACCGTCGATCGGCGGAGGAAACGCAAGCAGAGGACGATCGCGGTGCTGGCCGCGGTCACCGGCGTACTCGCCGGAGCCGGAACGGCCGTTGCCGCCCCGGCCGATCCGCTCGCTCGCTTCTCCCAGCAAGAGCTGCAATGGAAGTCGTGCGACGACCCCGGCCTGGACCCGGCGGGCGCACAGTGCGCGGATGTCACGGTGCCGCTGAATTACGCCGAGCCGCAGGGCCGCACCATCACCATGGCGATCTCCCGGATCCCCGCCACCGACCCGGCCCAGCGCCGCGGCATCATGATGTCCAACTCCGGCGGACCCGGTGGGCCCGGGCTCGACTTCATGGTCGAGGTCGGCTCGGGGCTCACGCCGCAGGGCCGGGCCGCCTACGATCTGATCGGCATGGACCCGCGCGGTGTCGGCCGGTCGACGCCGATCAACTGCGGCTGGCCGCGTGGCTTCGGCCTGCATTCGGCGGGCGTCGACGCGGGCTCGTTCGCGGAATCCGTTGCGATGCAGTCGGAGTTGGCCGCGCGCTGTGCCACCGCCTACGGGGATGCGTTGCAGCACTACAACACCCGCAACACCGCCCGCGATATGGATGTCATCCGCGGCCTGCTCGGGGCGGACCGGATCAGCTACTACGGCACCTCCTACGGCACCTACCTGGGCGCGGTCTTCATGCAGATGTTCCCCGAACGCAGCGACCGCTTCGTCCTGGACAGCTCGGTCGACCCGCACCGGTACGGCGCGGGCATGCTGCGGGACATGGGCCCGGCCAACGAGGCGGCGCTGGATCTCTGGGCGGATTGGGCGGCGGGTCACGACGGCGAATTCCGCTTGGGCGCAACCCGAGATCAGGTCCGGGCCACACTCGTCAAGCTGATCGAGCGTGCGGGGCGGGACCCGATCAAGGTGGGTGAATACCTGCTCGACGACCACTGGCTGCCGATGGTGCCCTACGTCGGACTCGACGACCCCCGCAAGTACGAGCTGATCGCCACCCAGATCCGGCAGATCGCCGACGCCGCCGAAGGCAAAACCGTGCAACCCGGCCCGGAGCTGACGACAATCCTCGCCCTCGTCACCGAGGCGCTACCGCGGGACAGTTCGGCCCAGATGGCGATCATGTGCGGTGATGTCGGCGTGCCCCGGGATCCGTCCTGGTATTGGGGCAATATCGAGGCGGCGCGGGCGAGCCAGCCGGTGTTCGGCGCGTTCTCCAACAACATCACGCCGTGCGCCTTCTGGGCTCCGCCCGCCGAAGCACCTACGGCCGTGGGCAATTCGTCGCCGGCGCTGATCGTGCAGTCCACCGGCGACACCCGCACCACCTACGGGGCGGCGCAGGCCATGCGCCAGGCGCTCAGCGGTTCCCGGATGGTGACGCTGCAGGATGTTCCGATCCACGCCATCTTCGGGCGCTACCCGAACACCTGCGTGTACGGCGCGATCAACAGCTATTTCGACACGGGCGTGCTGCCCGAGGCGGACTACTCCTGCCGAGTCGACTGACGCCTCCGGACGCCGGAACCCGCTGCGGGTTCCGGCGTTTCAGGCATTGAGGTAGGCAAGGACCGCGAGCACACGCCGGTGCCCGACCTCGTCGGCCGCCAGCCCCAACTTCGCGAAGATACTTCGAATGTGTTTGAGCACAGCGCCTTCGGTGACCACGAGGCGCTCGGCGATGGTGGCGTTGTTGTGTCCCTCCGCCATCAGGGCGAGCACTTCGCGTTCCCGCGCGGTCAGCGTGCCCAAGGGATCATCCGCCTTGCGCCGCACCAGCAGCTGCGAGATCACCTCTGGATCCATGGCCGTGCCACCGGCCGCGACACGGCGCAACGTGTCGAGGAAGCGGTCGACCTTGCCGACCCGCTCCTTGAGCAGATAGCCGACACCCCCGGCGCCGTCGCCGAGCAGCTCGGCGGCATAGCTGTCCTCGACGTAGGACGACAGCACCAGCACCGGCAGGCCCGGATGGATGGCGCGGGCGCGCACGGCGGCGCGCAACCCGTCATCGGTGAAGGTGGGCGGCAACCGGACATCGACCACCACCGCGTCCGGCCGGTCGGCGGTCACCGCGGTCAGGAAGTCGTCGGCATTGTCCACGGCCGCAACCACTTCGATGCCCGCGGTGCTCAGCAACAGGACCAGGCCCTCGCGCAGCAGCGCGTCGTCCTCGGCGATCATGACCCGCACGGCAACTCCACCCGCAACACAGTAGGCCCACCCGCGGGACTGGTGAGCGTCATCCGGCCGTCCAGGGCTTCGGCTCGGCGCCGGATGCCCGCCAGCCCGCCATCCTCGGTTTCCCGCGCGCCGCCCGCACCGTCATCGGTGACCTCGATGGTCAGCAGCTCCGGCGCACCACCCAGGATGATGGAAATACCCTGGGCAGCACTGTGTTTGGTGGCATTGGTGAGCGCCTCGGCGATGACGAAGTAGGCCGCGGCCTCCACCGCGGCGGGCCGTCGGCCCACACCGCTCAGATCCAGTACACACGGGATCGGGCTGCGCGCCGCGAGCGCGGAGATCGCGCTGACCAGCCCCCGATCGGAGAGCACCGGCGGATAGACGCTGCGCACCACATCCCGCAGCTCGGCCAGCGCGGCGGTGGCGGTGTCCTGCGCCTTGCGGACCATGGCGTCGGCCGCGCCTGGATCCTGTGCCCGGAGCTGGTCGGCGAGACCGAGTTGCATGATCACCGCCGCGATCCGGGCCTGAGCGCCGTCGTGCAGATCCCGTTCGATACGGCGCAATTCGGCGCCGTGCGCGTCGAGCGCGGCGGCCCGGGTGGCGGTCAGCTCGGCGACTCGATCGGCTAGTGCCGCCCCTTCGGCGGGACCGAGCAGTGCCCGCGCGAGCAGCGCCTGCGACCGCGCGAACACCGGAGTCTGGAGGGCGATCAGGGCCAGCGGCACCGCCAGCAGCGCACTCAGCAGCGCGGTCGGCCAGGAGACGACGTCGATACCGAAATTGGAGGCGGGCGCGTTTTCCGGGAGGAACTTCCAATACCCCAGCAGCAGGATTTGATTGAGCACGCTGAGCGGCAACGCGAAAGCGATACAGCCCATCACCAGCCCGGTCAGCGCGTGCAGCAGCAGCCAGCCGATATCGCGCAGATTGGCGGGGTCGGCGAAAACCGTGGTGAGTTGCCGGCGCAGGTCACCGGTCAACGGCTGGTAGGCAGCTTCGATCGGCACGCCGAGTTCCTTTGCAGCCCTGCGACGTTCGACTGCGACCAAGGGCCGCAGCAACCGAATCGCCTCGGGTATCGCCGGTATTCCGACGCCGATCAAGCTCAACCCGGCCACGAACACGAGCGCGACGACAGCGAACATCGAAACCAGGCTGGTGAGGCCACCCATCACCAGATAACCGACCGCGGCAGGTAACTGCCGCAGCCGGTCCCGGAGATAGTGGCGCACGTCCATGCTCAGGTGTTTTTGCCCGATCCCCGCGTCGGCGGCTGCGCCACCTCACCACCGGCGAGCAGCAGACCGGCCTGATCCACCACCGCCACTTCGGTTTCCAGCACCGAGGGCGACTCCTGCTCCTTCTTGGCGGCGCCGGCGGCCTGGATGCCACCCGCGGACCGCAACGGCACCTCCTTCCAGAACAGCACCAGGATCAGGCCGATCAGCGCGATACCGGTCGCGGACAGGAACACCGACGACATGGAATCGGCGAAGCCGACCTGGAAGGGCCGGGCCAGTTCCGGGCTCAGCTGCTGGATGATCGAACTGTCCTTCAGGACGTCCGCGGCGGCCGACGTATCGTGCGCGGCAAGTCCTTTCGACAGCGCCACATCGGCCGGGTTGCTGCTGTTCAGCCCGGCCACCACGGCCTGCTGGAAGGCCGGATCCTTGGCCGCGCTCTGCATCTGGTCGGTGATGTTCGGCGTCAGCTGCGAGAACAGGATCGACAGGAACACCGCGACACCCAGCGTGCCGCCGATCTGCCGGAAGAAGGTCGCCGACGCGGTGGACACGCCCATGTCCTTGGGCGGCAACGCGTTCTGCAGCGCCAGGGTCAGCGGCTGCATCAGGTTGCCGAGCCCGAAGCCGGTGCACGCCATGAAGATCATCGCCAGCCACAGCGGGCTGTCGGCGGTGAGAAAGTGCAGCAGGAACAGGCCCAGCGTCAGCATGGAGGCGCCGAGGATCGGGAAGACGCGGTAGCGCCCGGTCCGCGAGATCAGCTGACCCGACAGCACCGAACCGGTCATCAGGCCGAGCACCATCGGCAGCATCTGCAGACCGGCCATGGTCGGGCTCGCACCCTTGACCACCTGCAGATACTGCGGCAGCAGTGAGATTCCGCCGAACATGGCCGAGCCGACCACGAACGAGATGACCACGCCGAGCGCGAAGGTGCGGTTGCCGAAGATCCGCAGCGGGATCAGCGCCGTGTCCTTGAGCCCCTTCTCCACCACGATGAAGCCGAGGATGCCGGCCACGCCGATCACGTAGCAGGCGATGGAAGCCGGACTGCCCCAGCCCCATTCGCGACCCTGCTCGGCCACGATGAGCAACGGCACCAGGCCGACTGCCAGCACCACCACGCCCCACCAGTCGACCCGGTCGGTGGAGTGCGGCTTCTTCGGCAGCTTCAGCACCTTCGACACCACGGCCAGCGCGAGCAGGCCCAGCGGCACGTTCACCAGGAACACCCAGCGCCAGCCGGCGACACCGAGGATGGTGTCCTGCCCGGCGAACAGGCCGCCCAGCACCGGGCCGATGACACTGGAGGTACCGAACACCGCGAGGAAGTAGCCCTGGTAGCGGGCGCGTTCCCGGGGGCTGACGATGTCACCGAGAATGGCCAGCGCCAGCGACATCAGGCCGCCCGCGCCGAGGCCCTGGAAGGCGCGGAACGCCGCCAGCTGGTACATCGATTGCGCCAGGGTGCACAGCAGCGACCCGAGCACGAACAGCACGATCGCTGTCATGAAGAACGGTTTGCGGCCGAACATGTCGGACAACTTGCCGTACAGCGGCGTCGCCAGGGTGGCGGTGATCAGGTAGGCGGTGGTGGCCCACGCCTGCATGGAGTAACCGTGCAGGTCGTCGGCGATGGTGCGGATGGCGGTGGAGACGATCGTCTGGTCCAGGGAGGCCAGGAGCATGCCGAGCATCAGGCCGCTCATGATCGTCAGAATTTGTCTGTGGCTGAAGCCGGACTGCGGTTCCGCGGTCGCTGTGGTGGTCAAGAAACTCGCTCCGTTTCACTCTCGTTCGCGTGTGCGGCGATCGCGGTGGCGACCATGCTGGGCCGGACCCGGTCGAAGTCGTCGACGAACTGCCGCAGCAGCTCCGCGAACTGCGTCCGGTGCTCCGGCGACCAGTCGGCCATTACCCGGGTGAGGTTGGCTCGGCGGCGCAGCCGGATCTCCTCGGCGACCTCGCGCCCCCGGTCGGTGACCACGAGCACCGAGGCCCGGCCGTCGGCCGGATCGGCGGTGCGCCGCAGCAATTGGCGTTCCACCAGCTGCGCCACTTGACGACTGATCGTCGAGGCGTCGGAGTACAGCGCGTCGGCCAGCGCGCCCGACCGCATCGGGCCGTCGCACAGCAGCCGGAACAGGATCGCGAAGGCCGCCGGATCTACCCCGGAGGTGTTGCGGACCTGGACCGCGGTGCGCTCGCGCAGGCGCTGCAGCCGGGTGAGCTGCACCGCGATCGTGTCGACTGCCTGTCCGTCAAGGTCCACCGGACCACCTTTACTTGCATCAATCAATTAGTTGCTTGATACAAGTAGTACGCATGGCGAAAGGAAAGGGCAAACGATTTCCTGGGCTTTACCGCCCCTTGAACTGCGGCTCCCGCTTCTCGAAGACCGCCTGGATCGCCTCGGTGAGGTCCTCCGACGGCAGGAATGCCGCGTTCCACGCCGAGACATAACGCAGGCCCTCGGCGACGGCGGACTTGTCGCGCTGGTCCAGCACATCCTTCACACCCTGCACCACCAGCGGCGGGTTCGCGGCGATCTCGCGCGCGGTGGCGTGCGCGGCGTCCAGAGCGGCTTCCTGATCGTCGAACACGTCGTTGATCAGGCCGATCTTCTCGGCGCGCGCGGCGTCGATGTCCTTGCCGGTGTAGGCCAGCTCGCGCAGATGGCCCTCGCCGATGATGCCCGGAAGCCGGTGCAGCGAACCGATATCGGCGACGATGGCGACCTTCGCCTCACGCAGGCTGAACTTGGCCTCGGCGCTGGCGTAGCGGATGTCGACGGCCGCGATCAGGTCCAGGCCGCCGCCGATGCACCAGCCGGAGACCGCGGCGATGATCGGCTTACCGCAGTCGGCGACCGCGGTCACCGAGGCCTGCATGCTGCGGATCTCCTTGAGGAAATCGGTGCGCGGCGCGGCGAGCGCCTTCTCGGCGAGCAGCGGGCCGAAGGTGCCGGCCATGGCGGGCAGATCCAGGCCGTAGGAGAAATGCTTGCCCGAACCGGTGAGCACGATGGCGCGCACCTCGGGGTCGGCGTCCAGTTCGATGAAGATGAGCGGGAGTTCGCGCCAGAAATCCGGGCCCATGGCATTGCCCTTGCCGGGACCGGTCAGCGTCACCTGCGCGACGTGGTCCTTGGTCTCGACGGTGAAGGCCTTCCAGTCAGTCATTTGTACAGCGTACTGCGCAGCCCCTATGCCGTCCGCGCGGTGTAAAACCTGCGCTAAATCGCTGCCATACGGCTGGTATCGGGCAGGCGGAGCGGCGGATCATTGGCACATCAGCAACCTGCACCACGGGTCGGAGGCCATCATGCTGATGCATCAAGGAATCGGACTCGACCGCTTCAACACCCTGACTCGCGGTCGCGCCGTGCACGCCCTGTTCGAATGCTGCGCCAATGTCACCTGGGCCGCCCGGCTCGCCGACGCCCGGCCCTTCCCGGATCGGGACGCGCTGCTGGCCATGGCGGATGTCGAGGTACTCGCCCTGTCCCAATCCGATCTGGATCGGGCGCTCGACGCGGTGGTGCACGAGCCGCTGACCGGGCGGACGGTGGGCGAGCTGGCCCGGGTCACCCGGGACCGGATCGACGCCATGCTCGGGCCCAGCGACGGGTTTCCGGAGTACCGCAGCTAGTTCGATTCGGCGTGGATCGAATCACTTCTTGCCCTGAACCCACAGCTCATCAGGGTTGTCGCGGAGCCACGATCGGGCACGCCCACGCGAACCCGGACGATCTGGGCGTAGTTTCGTCGTGTGACCGAAGCACTACCGCCCGAGACCGGCATCGAGATCCCGGATGACCTGAGCGGCATCACCGCCGAGCTGTACCGCGCCTCCATGCGCCACTATCCGGCCGGCGTCACCGTCGTCACGCTCAACTCCCCCAGCGGCCCGGTCGGCTTCACCGCCACCTCGTTCGCGTCGCTGTCGCTGGAACCGCCGCTGATCTCGTTCAACATCGCGCACACCTCGTCCAGCATCCAGGCCATGCTGAACGCCGAATCGGTGGTCGTGCACATCCTCGGCGAACACCAGCAGCACTTGGCGCAGCGGTTCTCGCGCAGCGCCGAGCAGCGGTTCACCGATCACTCGCTGTGGACCACGCTGCCGACCGGCGAGCCGGTGCTGCACGGCACTCCGATCTGGTTCAGAGCTACTGTCCAGCAGCTGATTCCGATCGGCGACCACACCTTCGTCGTCGCGCTGGTCACCCGCGTGCACGATCAGACCGACGAAAAGCCCTCCGCCGCACCGCTTCTCTACTACAACGGCCGCTACCATCGCCCGACCGAACTGGACCACTGAGGTCCCATCTGGTCATTCCGTTTGAAACGAATACTTCGGGAGACTCGACAGACAGCACAGTTTGTCCGCGGGGGGACCCATCTCACCGAGGGAGTTTTCATGAAACGGACCATCACAGCCCTTGCCGGAGTAGCCGCTGTCGCGCTGGCTCCGGTCGTCCTGACGGCGCCGGCCCACGCCGCGGACACCGTCTACTTCAGTGTCGGCAGCCGCAACTGCGCGATCGCGCCCGACGGCACCGTGGGTTGCGACTTCGGCGCCGACCCCGCCCGGCTGCAGTACACCTTCTTCCCGGTCCTGATTCCGGTGAACGACATCGTCATCGACCAGCCGTGGCTGCCCGCCCACCCGACCTTCAGCCCCGGCTCGCGCACCCTGCCCGGCGGGAACCCGAGCATCTACGACGTCAAGACCGGCGACGGCGCGTGGGGTCCCTACGTCGAGTTCGCGGGCGCACGTTGTGAAGTCGGTTTCCACGGCAGCTTCGGCTGCAAATCCAAGGGCCGGTCCTGGAACGAATACAGCGGCATCGTCTCCGCGTAACCCCCTGCCCAGCAAGGAAAGCCCCGCAACTCCACTAGGAGCTACGGGGCTTTCCTGTGGCGTTACTTCTGGGCCGGGCGTCGTTGACCGCCCCAGGAGAAACGAACTCAGACCGCGGTAGCGGTCCGCTGGCGTGTGCGCTCGACGAGCGAGACCAATTCGGCGTTGAACCGGTCGGCGGCCTCGACATTGCCGAGGTGGCCGGTCGGCCAGACGTGGTAGTCGACCAGGCTGCCGACACCGCGCAGCGCCTCGACGATCGGGCGGCTCATCCGTTCCGGCAGCAGTTTGTCGTGCGCGCCCGCGATCACGGTGGTGGGCACGGTCAGATTCTCGGCGGCGGCGCCGAGGTCCATTTCGGCGAGTGCGGCGGCATGCAGGCCACGGGCCAGCGGCCGGCAGGAGCGCACGACACCGAAGGAGAAGTTCACCTCGTCGGCGGTGGCGGTCGCGGCCATCACCCGGTTCTTGAAGATCAGGTTGACCGGCCACAGCCCGGGTAGTGGCACCGGCGCGGAAAGCACTGTCTCAGCCAGCATGATCGGCATGCGAACGCCCGCGCCGAACAACGTGACCGGGCGCTTCGCCACCGACAGCGGCTTGTTGAACAGGGGTAGGAGATCGGTCTCGTACCGGATGCCGCCCGCCGCCGTGTTCACCAGCAACACCGCGGCAGCGCGCTCGCGTACCTGCTCCGGATAGCGAGCGGCCCACGCCTGCAAGGTGATTCCGCCCATGCTGTGCCCGGCGAGCACGGCGCGGCGGCCGCGCGGCAGGGTCGCGTCGAGGACGGTGCTGAGGTCGTCGGCGAGAGTGTCGGCACTCGGGGTGCGGCGGCCGAGGTCGCTCGCACCGTGGCCGCGCTGGTCGTAACAGACCACCCGATACCGGTCGGCGAGCGCGTTGATCTGCGGGTTCCAGTACTCGATGCTGCAGCTCCAGCCGTGGATCAGGACGATCACGTCGCCGTCCGCGGGGCCGTAGGCGTGCACCCGGAGCCGGGCTCCGTCCACGGTGGTCACCGGGATGATCTGGGGCGGGGTGGCGGGCTTGTTCAAAGCCGCGGTGGCAAAGGTGCGAGACCGCAAACTCGCACGGTAGGCGGCGGTTAGCGGCTCGGCGCCGCGGACCCCTGCCAGCGTCTTCATCGACGTGACCAGCATTCGAGCACTCCTTTGTGTCTGCCGCCACACTACAGTGCAAGCTGCGTGCTAGCTAGTGCAAGCACTCGATGACGGAAATCCTGGCTCAAACTGTTGGATACCCGAAAATCGGTCCGGCGAACAAATGCGTTGGAGCCCGAAAATGCCGGAGCGCCAGATGTTCCGGAGGTTGTCGGTGCGCGCTGGCATGATCGCGGCATGGCGACCGAGCAGATCGGCCTCGCGGCCCCGATACCCGTCCTGCGGATGTTCGAGGTGGCCAAGGCCTACGAGTTCTACCGCGACTATCTCGGCTTCACCGTCGATTGGGAGCACCGGTTCGGCGATGATTTCCCGCTCTACGCCCAGGTGTCGCGGTCCGCGGCGAAGCTGCACCTGAGCGAGCACCACGGCGACGGCACGCCCGGGTCGGTGGTGTGGGTCGCGGTCGACGACATCCATGCCTTCCATGCCGAACTCGCGCGGAAGGAGTACCGGTACGCCAAACCTGGCTGCCCGGAAGACGGTCCGGGCGGGCCCGGGTTCGCTCTGACCGATCCGTTCGGCAATATCCTGCGGTTCGCGCAACCGGAGTAGCGGATCGCATGGCGGCAAGGGTGGCGGCGCGGCTACCGTTGTTGCTTGTGAACAGCACGCACCTCGCCTCCGGACCGGCCCCGCACCCGGCGAAGTATTCGGGCTGGCGCGCGCTGCCCGCGCCGCTGGTCACCGCGGCCGCCGGTATCGGAGCCGTTGCGCTGCTGCACTTCCGGGATCCGCACGTGGAGGGGTCCTACGGGCTCTGCCCCGTCTACGCGCTCACCGGGATCTACTGCCCCGGCTGCGGCGGCATGCGCGCGATCCACAACCTGACCGACGGCCGGATCATCGATTCGCTGCACAGCAATCTGATCGCGATCCCGCTGCTGCTCACCTTCGCCTGGTTTGTCGGCATGTGGACCATGCGCGCCTGGCGTGGGCAACGACTGACGCTCCCGCAGGTCAACCGGCCCGCGATGGTGGTCGTGGCTATCCTGGTCGTGATCTTCTCGATAGTTCGCAACACCCCGTGGGGCACCTGGCTCGCCCCCGTCTGATTGTCCGAGAGCTGGCCGCGCGCTACCTGGTCTTCTAGCGGGTAGGCGGCGGCAGCGCGGGCAGTGGCTCGCGACGCAACCAGCTGTCCCACAGCGCGTGTAGCGGCAGCGAGCTGTAATGCCCGGCCAGATCCGTGAACTCCTCGGTGTCGACCGAGGAGTGCTGGTAGCGGATGGTCCAGTCCCGCAGCAGATCGAAGAACGCGAGATCGCCGAGTTCCAGGCGCAGCGCGTGCAGGGTCAGCGCACCGCGCTTGTACACGCGGTCGTCGAACATGCGCAGCGGACCGGGGTCGCCGACGAGGATGTCCTGCGGCTGCCGCGCCAGATTGTGCCGGGCCGCGCGGGCCTGCTGGTCGGCGGTGGGGCCGCCGGAGGCCTCCGACCAGATCCATTCGGCGTAGCAGGCGAACCCCTCGTGCAGCCAGATATCGCGCCACTGCCGGATGGTGAGGCTGTTGCCGAACCACTGGTGCGCCAGTTCGTGCGCCACCAGGCGCTCGGCCCCGCGTCGTCCGTCGCAGTGGTTCGCGCCGAACACCGAAATCCCTTGCGCCTCAATGGGGATTTCCAGGTCGTCATCGGAGACCAGCACGGTGTAGGCCTCGAAAGGGTACGGCCCGAACAGTTCGGTGAACAGCTCCATCATCTCGGGCTGGCGCGCGAAGTCGTGCTCGAAGTGCAGGCGCAGCCGGGCCGGCAGCACCGCGTGCATCGGTACCGGGCTCTGCATAGGGCCGACCCGATACCGCTGATACGGCCCGATCTGAATCGTCGCCAGATAGGTCGCCATCGGTTCGGTCTGCTCGTACACCCAGGTGGTCTGGCTCGCCCTGGTCTGCTTGCGCAGCAGCTTGCCGTTGGCGAGGGCGTAGAACGGGCTGTCGGTGGTGATCGAAATGCGGTAGCTGGCTTTGGAACTCGGATGATCGTCGCAGGGAAACCAGGAGGCGGCGCCGTTGGGCTGGCTGGCCACCAGCGCGCCCTCGGTCAGTTCCTCCCAGCCGACCTCACCCCACGGGCCGCGCACCGGTTTCGGCACACCCGCGTACTGCACGGCCAGCACCAGTGCGCCGCCCGCCGGGATCTTCTGCGTCGGCGTGATCACCAGTTTGCCGTTCTGGTGCGCGTACTTCGCGACCTTCGCGCCGTTGATGGAAACCTTGGTGACAGTGAGCGATTGGGACAGATCCAGTGCGAACCGATCCCGGGCGGCGGTGGTGACGGCGGTGATATCGGCGCGCCCGGTCAGCCGATTGCTGGCGACCTTGTAGACCAGGTCCAGCTCGTAGCGCGAGACGCGGTAGCCGCGGTTGCCGTTCTGCGGCAGGTATTCATCGATCGGCGGCTCGTAGAACTTCGCCGCCATCAGCGGTCACCGGACCACGGAGCGATCGGGTTGCCCCACCACCGGCTCGACGGCGGCACCGAATCACCGCGCATCACCAGCGAGGCGGGCCCGATGGTGGCGCCCGCGCCGATGCGCGAGGCGGGCAACGCGACGCAGTGCGGGCCGAGGGTGGCGCCGGGCTCGAGGGTGACGGTGTCCATCGCCATGATGCGGTCGTGGAACAGGTGGGTTTGCACCACACAACCGCGTTCCACGGTCGCGCCGTCGCCGAGAGTCACCAGGTCAGCCTCCGGTAGCCAGTAGGACTCGCACCATACCCCGCGGCCGATCTGTGCGCCGAGCCCCCGCAGCCACAAATTGAGTACGGGCGTGCCGGTCGCGGCGCGGGCGAACCAGGGCGCGGCAACGGTCTCGACGAAGGTGTCGGCCACCTCGTTGCGCCACACGAACGAACTCCAGAGCGGATGCTCCCCGGCCCGGATTCGGCCCACCAGAAGCCATTTCGCGGCCACCGCGCTGGCGCAGGCGACCGCACCGGCAAGCAGCAGCACCCCGCCGCTGAGCAGGGCCGCGATCAGGTGGCCGAAGGTCTGCGCCAGCCAGGCCAGCGTGAAGATCACGCCGAGGCCGATCGCGAAGGTGACGAATACCGGGATCAGCCTGCAGGTTTCGACGATGCCGCGGGCTATGCGCAAGCGGGCGGGCGGGTCGAAAGTGCGCTCGGTGCTGGCGCTTTCCGATGCGCGGCGCAGCCGGACGGGCGGGCTACCCAGCCACGAGGAACCGGCTTTCGCCTTCGACGGCGCGGCCGAAAGTACAGCCACCAAGCCATTTTTCGGCACCCGGCGGCCCGGCGCGGTCATCCCGGAATTGCCGAGGAACGCCCGCTTGCCGACCTTCGCCTCCCCGATCCGCAGCCAGCCGCCGCCGAGTTCGTAGCTGGCGATCATGGTGTCGTCGGCCAGGAAGGCGCCGTCGGCGACGGTGGTGAACTTCGGCAACAGCAGCACGGTCGACGCTTCCACCCGCTTGCCGATCTTGGCCCCGAGCAGCCGCAGCCAGATCGGGGTGAGCAGGCTGGCGTAGAGCGGAAACAGGAAAGTGCGGGCCGAGTCCAGCAACCGCTCGGTGGACCAGACCTGCCACCCGACGCGGCTGCGGACCGGGTGATAGCCCTCCTTCAGGCCGATGCTGAACAGCCGCACCGCGAGGATCGTGACTGCGGCATAGACCCCGAGACTGAGCAGCACGGCGACGGGCAGGATCGCGAAGGCGCGCGCGAGTCCGGCAGTGAGCGTGGGGGTATCGCGCACCCACCAAGCGATGAAGACACCACCGGTACCGAGTCCGATGATCGGCACAGCCGCCAGCACCATCGAGGTGATGCCGAAGATCAGCACCCAGTGCGCGGCGCGCGGCGGTGTGGTGTCGGGCCAGCGGTGTTGCGCCTTACCTACTTTCACCGCGGGCGAGCCACCCCACTCCTGCTCCGCCTTGACCTTTCCCGATACCGCGGATCCGGGTGCGATCTCGGCGTTCTTGCCGATCTTGGTGCCGGGCAGCAGGATCGATCGCGCGCCGACGACAGCGCCGGGCCCGATGGTGATCGGGCCGATGTGCACCAGGTCGCCGTCGAGCCAATACCCGGACAGATCGACCTCGGGTTCGATGCTGCAGCCGTCCCCGAGTTCGAGCATGCCGGTGACCGGCGGCAGGGTATGCAGGTCCACGCCCTGGCCGATCTTCGCGCCGAGCGATCGCGCGAACGGCACCATCCACGGTGCGCCCGAGAGGTTCTCCGCACCGCTGGCCTCGGAGAGCCGCACAGCGGTCCACAGGCGCAGATGCACCCAGCCGCCGCGCGAATAGCTGCCGGGCTCGACACCGCGCAGCAGCACGCGGGACCCGATGACGCACAGCAGCATCCGTCCGGGCGGGGAAATGAACAGCAGGAACGCCACCAGCGCCCACCACCAGGAGAGATGCGGCAGCCACGGCAGCGCACCGGATCGGGCGGCGATATTGCCGACGATCCCCAGCCAGGTCAGCCACTGCAAGCCGGTCAATGTGGTCAGCGGGATGGTCGCGAGGACCTGGAACAGCTGAGCGCTCAGCGGGGTCGGGCGCACGACGCGCTCGTCGACGGCCTCGACCGGGGCGCTGGCATCGAGGAAGTCGGCCAGCGCGCCGAGGCGCGGATGGTCGTAGAGATCGGCGACCGCGACATGGGGGTAGCGCTCACGCAGTGCGGCAACCAGCTGCGCGGCCGCCAGCGAACCGCCGCCGAGGTCGAAGAAGTCGGTATCGGGCCCGGTGGCCTCCGCGCCGAGAATCGAATCCCAGAGTCCCGCAACCCATTGCGCGGTCGACGACAGCACGGTGTCGGCATCGGGGTCTTTGTTCTTGGGTAGCGGCCAGGGCAGCGCATTCCGGTCGACCTTGCCGGAGGTGCGGGTGGGCAGTTCGGCAACCACGGCCAGACGGGGCACCAGCGGAGCCGGAAGCTGTTCGGCGAGAATGGCCCTGGCACGGGCCGCGTCGAAGCCGTCATCCGGGCCGGTCAGGTAACCAACCAGAATCTTGTTGCCCGCCTTGGTGGTTCGGATCGCCGCTGCCGCGCCGGTGACTCCGGGCAGATGCTGCAAGGCGTTGTCGATTTCACCGAGTTCGATCCGGCGGCCACCCAGTTTGATCTGATCGTCGGCCCGGCCGAGGAAGACCAGGCCCTCCCGGTCATTGCGCACCAAATCGCCACTGCGGTAAGCGCGTTCCCAGCCGACCGACGCGAGTGGCGCGTACTTCTCGGCGTCCTTGGCCGGGTCGAGGTACCGGGCCAAGCCGACGCCGCCGATGACCAGTTCGCCGGATTCCCCCTCCCCCACCGGATTTCCCTCGGCATCGACGACGGTGAGATCCCAGCCATCGAGTGGCAAACCGATCCGAACCGGCCACTTGCCGTTGAGCAGTGCGGCACACGCGACCACGGTCGCCTCGGTGGGCCCGTAGGTGTTCCATACCTCCCGGACGGTCTCCGAATTGCCATTGCCCGCGAGCTTTTCCGCGAGTTCCGGTGGCACCGCCTCGCCACCGAAGATGAGCAGCCGGACCGAGTCCAGCGCCTCCGCGGGCCAGGTCGCGGCCAGCGTCGGCACGGTGGAGACGATGCTGATCTCGCGGCGCACCAGCCACGGACCCAGGTCCGCGCCGGTCCGCACCAGCGCGCGCGGCGCGGGCACCAGGCACGCACCGTGCCGCCAGGCCAGCCACATCTCCTCGCAGGAGGCGTCGAACGCGACCGAAAGACCCGCCAGCACCCGGTCATCGGGCCCGATCGGGGCGTCCTGCAAGAACAGCCGGGCCTCGGCGTCGACGAACGCGGCGGCGTTGCGATGGGTGACCGCAACACCTTTCGGCGTTCCGGTCGAACCGGAGGTGAAGATTATCCACGCGTCGTCCGCCGGCGTCGGCAACTCGGTGGATTCCCGTGCCGTCGTGGCAGTTTCGACCCCGGTGCTTTCGATGCCCGCACCGGTCACGATCGCACTGACGCGCGCTTCACCGAAGACCAGCCGCGCGCGCTCGTCGGGATCGTCGGCATCGACCGGCACATAGGCCGCGCCCGCATGCAATACCGCCAGGATCGCGACATACAGGTCGCTGGAGCCGGACGGCATCCGCACCCCGACCCGGTCCCCGGCCCGCACACCCGCCGCAGCCAATCGCCCGACCACGGTGTCGACCTCGGCGAGCAGTTCGGCATACCCGAGGACGGTCGTACCGTCATCGATAGCGGGAGCGTCGGGATAGGTGTCGGCGGTCGCGGCCAAGATGTCGGCCAGGGTCCTCGCAGGCGGGGCAAGAGTGCCACGCAGCAACGGATTCGATAGCGCGTCCCCGCCCGCTACGGCATCGACCTCCGGCTGGAGCATGCGTCCTGCCCACCTCTCATAGACCTACCTAGCGCAGACGGCGGAAATCTTGCACGACCAGGGTTACCAAAGGGCAAACACCACGGGTAACCAACTGTCCACGGTACCTCCGGTAACGCCGGATTTCGCGTCGGCGGGGTCCTATGCGGCCGAGGCCACAGTGCCGATACCGAGGGCGGCGAGGATGCCGGCGGAGGCCTGCTCCAGGCGGTCGCGCACGGCAGGCTTGCGCAGCAAGGTGACGGCCCGCGAGGCGAGCACCGCGACCAGCACCATTTCGATTGCGGCAATGGCGGATTCGATGGCACCGAGCGCGAGGGTGTTGACGAAGGTCACCTCGGAGAGGAACTGGGGCAGCACCGCCAGGTAGAACAAGCCGACCTTCGGGTTGAACAAGCATGAGATGACGCCCGCAGTGAACGCTGAGCGAATCGACGCGGGTGCGGCCGCGCGCCCTTGCGCCGACGCCGTCTCGTTGCCTGCCTTCCGCTGCTTGCGCAGGTCGATCAGCGCGCGAATTCCCAAGTACAGCAAGTACATTCCGCCGATCAGTTTCAGCAACCGGTAGGCCGTCGCGGACTGTTCGAGCAGCGCGGCGACGCCCGCGGCGACCACCAGCGCCCACACCATGCCGCCCAGCGCCGAACCGACGGCCGCCGCGATCCCCGGTCGGGCATCCGCGATCGAGTAGCGCAGCACCAGGAACGTATCCGGGCCGGGCGTGAGCGAGAGCAAGACGCAGAGTCCGACGAAGCTGAGCAGCAGCGAAAGTGTCACCCCTCCATGGGACCGCATCCGCACCGAGAATGCAAGATTATTCCTAGGACTGCATTTTCATTCACCCATGGAGCCTGCGGACAAGGCGGTTGACAGCACGCCGGTCCGTCTGCCAATCTCGGTTCAGGTCATGAGTACCAGCGCTAAGCCCCGGCTAGCTGGTCGGCAACCCTCCTCCGCGGTGGGGTGCTCCGGGTGACGACCCGGCCGTACGCCCATTCGGGCGCGGCAAGCGCGGACTCGACCGATCTCTCGATTGCGGGTCCCTGGAACGATGGGATTTACGTGATGACTGCTGTGGCCACCAAGACCTGCGCCCCCCTGGCTCGGGTATCCGGCGACGACCTCCAGGTACCGCTCGTGCAGGGCGGAACCACCACCTACGCCAACTTCGACTACGCCGCCAGCGCCCCGGCATTGGCCCAGGTCACCGACCGGGTGCAGCAGCTGCTGCCGTTCTACGCCAGCGTGCACCGCGGCGCCGGCTACGCCTCGCGCATCTCCACCGAGTGCTACGAAGCCGCCCGCGGTTCGGTCGCCCGTTTCCTCGACGCCGCCGACGACCAGGTCGTCGTCTTCACCCGCAACACCACCGACTCGCTGAACCTGCTCGCCGCCTGCGTCCCCGGCGACACCGTGGTCCTCGACATCGAGCACCACGCCAACTTCCTCCCCTGGACCAAGCACGGCCGCCGCGTCGTCCGCGCCGCCGACACCATCGAGGAGACCATCCGGCT
The DNA here is from genome assembly GCF_015355755.1 of Nocardia sp. XZ_19_385. NCBI lineage: Bacteria > Bacillati > Actinomycetota > Actinomycetes > Mycobacteriales > Nocardiaceae > Nocardia > Nocardia sp. XZ_19_385. The sequence goes on along the minus strand of NZ_JACVEE010000002.1, from coordinate 1,457,282 downwards.
ACTCGTCGCGGAACTGTGCAGCAAGCCCGCCGCCCTGCTGGCCGTCACCGGCGCCTCCAACGTCACCGGCGAAGTGCTGCCGCTGGAGCGCCTCGCCCAGATCGCCCACCAGTGCGGCGCCCGCATCCTCGTCGATGCCGCCCAGCTGGCCCCGCACCGCCGAATCAGCCTGCGCGCCAGCGGGATCGACTACCTGGCATTCTCCGGCCACAAGCTCTACGCACCGTTCGGCTCGGGCGTCCTCGTCGGCCGCCGCGACTGGCTCGATCAGGCCGAGCCGTACCTGGCCGGTGGCGGCGCCGTTCGCGAGGTCACCACCACCGGCGCCCAGTGGGCTCCCGCCCCGCAGCGCCACGAAGCCGGCTCGCCGAACGTCCTCGGCGCCGCCGCCCTCGCCGCCGCCTGTGACGCCCTGTGTCAGATCGACCCCGCCACCCTGATCTCCCACGAACGCGAACTCGCCGACCGCCTCCGCGCGGGCCTGTCCGCCATCCCCGGCGTCACCCAGCTGCGCCTCTGGTCCGACAGCCCCGACGTCGTCGGCATCGTCGCGTTCACCCTGAACGGCTTCGCACCCGGCGAGGTCGCCGCCTACCTCTCCGCCGAGCACGGCATCGGCATCCGCGACGGCCGATTCTGCGCCCACCCCCTCCTCGCCCGCCTCGGCCTCGACGGCGCGCTGCGCGCCAGCATCGGGCTCGGGTCCAACTCCGCCGACGTCGACCGGCTCGTCCAGGCCGTGGCCACCCTCGTGGCAAACGGCCCGAGCTGGAAGTACGCCAAGACCGACGGTCTCTGGAACCCCACCCCCGAGACCCGCGACTTCGCCGACGCCGCCGCCGGTGCGGCGCCCTGCCTCTAGACCGACTGCCGCCCGGGATGGAAACCATCCCGGGCGGCAGCCCGGCAGCCGCTACTTAAGCTTGGATTCGAGTTCCCCGAGTCGCTTTTCCAGCTCATCGACCGTTTGGATGAGATCCGACATCCTGGTCGAGAGTCCACCCTTGGACTCGCTCGCACCCTGATCGTCGGCCTTCTCCTCAGCCTTCGCCCCGCCTTCCTGCTGCGGCTCGCCCTCCGGATCCTGAGCCGTCACCCGCGGCGCCGTGACCGCGGTCGTTCCCGTATCGGCCGCCGCGAGAGCGGGCCCCTGCAGAGCTACGCCGATGGCGGCCGCGGCCACGATCACTAGCGAGATTCTTCGCATCGACTCTCCTATTTGTGGGGTGTTTTCCAACAGAGCGAGCCCGATCCTAAGAACCGAACGCACTCGCGACCCCGAACAAACCGCCCGCCCACCTATCCCCACCCAGTGCGCCGTGGCCGCCGTCCGACCCACGCTCCGCATTACGCTGTGCGGCGATGGGTACGTCACAGACCAGGCACAGCTATTCCGGACAGTCGGTCCTCGAGCGACGTGCGGAGCGCCGGGCGTTGTTCATCGAGGCGGCGCTCACCGTGTTCGCCGGCAAGTCCTATGCGAAAAGTTCTGTGACAGAGATCTGTTCGGCGGCGGGCCTGTCGCGGCGGCAGTTCTACGAGGAGTACGCCAGCCGCGAAGACCTGCTGATGGCCGCCTACGACGCGGCGCAACAGGCCGCCCGCGCGGCAGTCGCGACGGCCGCGGCGGAGACGTCCGGCGGCTCGGCTCGGGAGCTGGTATCGGCGGGGCTGACCGCCTACCTGGCGGCGATGGTCAGCGATATCCGCCGAGCCAAGGTCGCCTACGTGGAAGTGGTCGGAGTCAGCGACCGAGTCGAGCAGCACCGGCTCGGGGTGCGCGACGAGTGGGCGCGAACCATCGAGGCAATCGCTGCGAACCTGCCCGAGGTGCACACCCCGGCCTGCGGCTGGCCCACGGCCATGGCCGGATTCATCGGCGCGCTGAATGGCGCGGCCCATCACTGGAGCATGGACGAGCAGCGGCCGCCGGTGCGGGCCCTCGTCGAGATGTTGTCGACGCTGCTGTTCGCGCTGCTGATCCCGGCACCCGCCGAGGACTGATTGCGATCCCCGTCACGTTCGTGCCATAGTGACCTCCAACATTGAGACGCAGGTGTCTCAATGCGGGAACAAGGATGAGGGTCGACGATGACCGAGTGGAAATCACGCGTGCTGCGCCGCACCGCAGCCGTGATCGTGGGTATGAGTGCGGTACTGGCCGGGACCACCACGGCCGTCGCGGAACCGGAACCGTCGGCCCAGCCCACCATCCAGGGCGCGGCCCCGGTCCCCCTGCCGCCGGAATTCGATGCGGCCTTCTATAACCCGCCCGCCGAGGCAGTGGCCAACACCCAGCCCGGCGGTCTCATCGCGATCCGGCAGGTCAACGTCGCGAATTTCGGGATCATCCCGCTCAATGTCGACGCCTGGCAGGTGTCCTACCGCTCCAACAACACTGCGGGACAACCGATTCCGGCCGTCGCCACCGTGCTGAAGCCGCGCGGCGCGGCCCCGGAACCGCGCAAACTGCTGTCCGTCCAGATCGCAGAGGACTCCCTCGCCGGTTACTGCGCGCCGTCCTACGCGCTGCAGTTCCTCTCGGTCGCCAGCTTCGCCGGGCAGATCGTCGCCCCCGCCGAATTCATTTTCGCGCAGGCCGCGCTGCAACAGGGCTGGGCTGTCGTCATCCCCGACCACCAGGGCCCGAACTCGGCATATGCGGCCGGCCCGCTCGCCGGGCGGATCACCCTCGACGGCATTCGCGCCGCCACCTCCTTCGAGCCGCTGGGCGTCGGGACGTCCGCGCCGGTCGGCATGTACGGCTACTCCGGCGGAGCGCTGGCCACCCAGCACGCCGCCGAATTGAAGCAGAGCTATGCCCCCGAACTGAATGTCGTCGCAGCGGCCACCGGCGGCAACGGGCCGGACCTCGGCGCCGCGCTCGACATGGCCAACGGCCAGGCGACCGCCGGGCTGGTCTTGGCCGCGGTCATCGGATTGACCCGCGAATACCCGTATTTCGCCGAGTACATCGATCGCAGTATCGACCCGCTCGGCCGAGCGCTGATCACGGCCAAAGGCCCGCTGTGCGTGCAGTACCAGTCCATGCTGCTGCCCTTCGTCGACCTGAAGGGGCTGCTGTGGTCTTCGGCGGGCGACCCGATGCGGCATCCGGCGGTGCAGCAAGTCATGGAAGAGACCCGGCTGGGTAAGACGGTCCCGGATATGCCGATGTTCGTCTGGCACTCCCGCTGGGACGAGATCCTGCCGCTGGGCTCGGCCAATCAGATGGTCGATAGCTACTGTGCCGACCCGCGAGCCAACGTCCAGTACACCCGGGATTGGGCCAGCGAACACATCGTCGCCGAAGTCAGCGGTGGCCCCGCCGCCCTGCTCTGGCTCCGCGATCGGCTGAATGGCGTTCCCGCGCAACAGGGTTGCAGCACCACCGACGTCAGCTCGATGGCCGCCGCCCCGGGCGTCCTGCCCTACGCCGGCTCGATCCTCGGTGAAACCGTGATGTCCCTGTTCGGAAAGCCCATCGGCTCCTGACAGTCAGACAGCGGCCCGCCCGATGACATCGTCGAGCACCTCGCGGGAGCGCAGCAGATCACGGATCTTCCGGTCGATGCGCTCCCGTTCGGTCCTCAGCTCGTCCACCAGTTCCGGGGTGGCGAATTCGTTGGCCCCGCCGTCGGCATCGCGCATACACGGCAGGATCTGCGCGATCTTCTTGCTGGACAACCCCGCCGCGTACAGCTCCTGGATGTGGATGACCCGGTCCACGGCCATCTCGGGATAGTCCCGGTGGCCGCCCGGGGTGCGCCCGGAGACCAGCAGCCCCTGCTCCTCGTAGTAGCGCAGGGAGCGCTCACTGACGCCGGTGTGTTCGGCCAACTCTCCGATTCGCATCCGCCACCTGGCCTTTCAGATCCGGGCTTGATTCTGACATTGATGTCAAGTTTTAACCTACTCGCATGACGCACAACGCAGCACCCACCAGCCTCTTCGACTCGACCCGGATCGGCGCCGCACAGCTGCCGAATCGTCTTGTGATGGCGCCGATGTCACGCAATCGCGCCGCTGCCGACGGCACCCCCACCGACCTCATGGCCACCTACTACGCCCAGCGCGCCGGCGCGGGGCTGATCATCGCCGAAGCGGCGACCCCCAACCTGGTCGGCAAGACCTTCGCCGGCATCCCCGGCATCTACACCGACGCCCACATCGCCGGGTGGCGGCGGGTCACCGACGCGGTGCACGCCGAAGGCGGCCGGATCTTCCTGCAACTGCAGCACGGTGGCCGCATCGGTCACCCGGACAACACCGGGCTCACCCCGATCGCACCCTCTGCGATTCCACTACCCGACACCATCCACACCGCCCGGGGCGCTCAGCCCGCAGTCCGGCCCCGCGAAATGACCATCGACGAAATCCACGCCACCACAGCCGATTTCGCTACCGCCGCCCGCAATGCGATCACAGCCGGCTTCGACGGCGTCGAAGTGCACAGCGCCAACGGCTTTCTGCTGCACCAGTTCCTGTCCGGCAACACCAATCACCGCACCGACAGCTACGGCGGCTCCCTCGAAAACCGCATCCGCTTCACCACCGAAGTCGTCGCAGCCGTCACCGCCGCGATCGGCCCGGAGCGCGTCGGCGTCCGCATCGCCCCCGGCGTCACCGCCAACGCCATCGCCGAATCCGACACCGCCGAGCTGTACCCCGCCCTGATCGCGGCCCTGTCCACCCACAACCCGGCCTACCTGCACGTTGTCTTCGCCGATCCGGATTCCCCGGTCTTCCAGGACATCCGCCACACCTGGTCCGGCACCCTGATCGCCAACCCCTACCTCGGCTGGGGCGAACCCCTCCCCGCCGACGGCGGCAAACAGCACGCCGAACGCCTCCTCGCGGCAGGCGCCGACCTCATCTCCCTCGGCCGCCCCTTCCTGGCCAATCCCGACCTGGTCGAACGCCTACGCCGGAACGGCCCCATCAACCCGTTCCGCGACTCCTACTTCTACGGCGGCGACGCCACCGGCTACACCGACTACCCGGCCCTCACCCCGGTCCCGGCTTGATCATCGCGTTGGCGCAGAAGTCGTACGAGGGCCAGCAGCAGGACCTCGACGGCATTTCTCGCCTACTCAGGGGAGCAGCAGGCCCCAATAGAGTGCCCAGAGCACGAATCCTGTTCCGCCGCAGACCAAGAGGGACCACCGCGTACGTGCGCCGATGTTCGAGCCTGCGAGGGTGTGGCGGGCGCGAGCGAGCACGAACCCGAGCGCGACCACTGCGCCGAGGGCGATCAGCTGCAGTGCCAGCCACGGCAGGGTGCGGCCGAACAGCAAGGGGCCGAACGAGGTTGCTCGGGTGGTGAGGATGTAGCCGAGCTGGACAACGGTGCCCGCGATACCGATCACCGTCGCGCACACCAGCACTCGTGCCGGCACCCGATCAGACAGTCGCCAGGACTTGACCACACCGGTGCACACATAGCCGGCCATGGCCAGGATCATGCCGAACAGCAGGCTCAGCTGCACCGCGGTCGACTCCCACCAGGAGGCAGGTTCCAGTGCCCGCACCGAATGCCCCTGCGCTGCGGGTCGATCCGCCGAGGGCGGTGCGGCCGAGGCCGGGAGGCCGTTCACCCACTCGCCCATGAGCTCGCCGTATCCCGGCGCCAGCTCGGGGAGTTTGTCGAAACCATTGGTGGTCGACTGCCCGCCGTGCTGAGCGTTCGGCAGGGTGCGGAGCGTGTAGTTCGCCTTTCCGACACTGTCGAAGGCGGCCTGGAAGCCGCGCAGACTGTCACCGGGTGGCGTGAGACGGTCCTGGTCACCCCAGATCGCGAGCACCGGTTGCGTGATTCGCTGCAGCACCGGAATCGGATCGTAGTCGGCCTGCGCGAACTGGCCGGCGGCTACCAGCTGACGAATACCGTTGCGGGCCAACACTTCGACCATCGAACCCCGTACGCCTGCCGCGCCGAACCGGGTCTCGTTGGCCCACGCCTGTTGCGCGGCGGGTGCGGCCGAATTCGCGCCGATCGTGATCAGAAAGGCGGCCTCGGTGGATCGTGAAGCAGCCAGTGGCGCAACCCATCCGCCCTCCGACAGCCCCCACAACCCGACACGCGCAGGGTCGACTTCGGGCCGATTCCGCAGAACGGCGAGGCCTGCCAGCGCATCGTCAGCCAGGAGGGAGTAGTCGCGGTGCGATGGCGTGTACCCCTCGGTGCGCTTGTCGTAGCGCAGCGCGACGATGCCCGCGCGGGCGAAGGCCTCGGCGACGAGGTTGTAGTGCTCGCCGCGGCCGTCGCCCGATCCGTGCACGAGCACGACGCCCGGCCTGCCGGTCGCGCCTGCCGGGGCGTGCAGTGTGCCGGTAGTGGTTGTGCCATCACCTCGGTCGAAGGTGATCTCGGTGGTGCTGACGGCGGTCTGCGCATGCGCCGCCGGAAGCCCGACCGCGGCGGCAATCGTGATGGCCAGCAATACAATTCGTCGAAAGAGCGTGAGCACGTCGAAGTCCTAGTCTGCGGTGTTCATACCGGGTGCCGGGAAGGCGAGAAAACGCGTCAGCACGCGACGAGTCCCGGGGCGGTCCTGCTGGTGCGACTGCTGAAAACGTTTGAGCAGCGCTATGTAGTCCTCGAAGAATCCCTCGAGTTCCGCGGGCGTCGCGTAGATCGCGCCACGCGAGAAGGGCATCAGGTCGGCCCACTCACCCAGCTCGGCACGTTCGGCCTGGAAACGCTGGAACATCTCGATGTCCTCGCTGATGTGCTGGGCGACAAGCCCTTCCAACAGCTCGCGCACCTCCGGCGACTGTTCGCGATCCATCCGGTACCGCAGATCCTTCGGCGGCGACCGCCACCACCGCTCCTTCCCCTTCGCCAGCTCCGGAGCCTCTTCGATGAAGCCGTGCTCAGCGAGCTGGCGCAGGTGATAACTGGTAGCGCCGGTGTTCTCCCCCAGCTGCGCCCCCAAGGCCGTCGCGGTCGCGGGCCCTTTCTCGGCGAGCGCCCGCAAGATGCGCTGCCGCAGGGGATGCGCGAGCGCGCGCAGGGCAGCGGGATCGGCGATCTCCCTCGGTGGTACCTCATCGGCCATACTTGCACAGTACTCTTTGCACAGATATCTATGCAAAGAAATTTCTGCAACCTCCCCCGCGCCCTACTCTGCGACTCCTGGATACAGCAAAAAGACCCTCCCCGGATTCCCGGAAAGGGCCTTTGACCTCGGAGCTGCCTGTGAGAATCGAACCCGCGACCTTTCATTACGAGTGAGCCCGGAAGTGTCTCACCCATCTTTGCGGGTCCGAGCAGTCCAGTTCATAGGCCTTTTCGCGTCCAGCTAGTACCGCACAGTCTCGCCGGTTTCGCCTTGTCTTGACACACTGGCGGCACAGCGGACACACAGCCCGATCAGTCTCGACTTTCGATCCAGCTGAGCAGAGCTGCTTCGAGCGCTCCTCCAGCAGTAAGCCCCGAATCACTGGCGGCTTGCTCGAAGCGCTGAATCAGCTCCACCGGCACCTGAGCGTTGACCTTGCTTCGGTTAGGTTTTTCCGTTGGTGTTGGCGCGACGGCGAGCAGCTCCACTTCTCGCGCAAGTTCCTCGAAAAGCTGGTCATAGTCTGCGTGCTTTGGAACCATCTGATCGCCACGGCGAAACCACTTGAGACGGGTGTTTTTTGCCGCGTTCCGACGCGAGGCCTTGCCGCGGTTGTGAACATAATCCTGCCGAACTCTGTTCAGATCAGCGAACAGCTCGGATCGGATGTCGTTCTTCTCGCACCCGTGGGCCTGAGCTAACTGGTCGCGGTACAGCTCTTCCCACTGAGTCACCATGTACGTAACCCACTGCGCTGCAAAATACTTCAGGATCGATGACTGGTCACTCTCGTCGGGACCCCGGATCCATTGCTCGGCGGTGGCGACCCCAGGGTCTGCCATCGCGCTCATCTCCGAATAACTCAACGTCCGGCAACTGGATGTTTCGGTTGCCCGCAACGACTGAAGATCGAGGTACTTGGGTCCACGTGCAGCACCGGAACCAGCCGCACGGTTACTCTCTTCCAAACGCTGGTCGATCAAGCCCATGATGCCCTGGTGGCCAACCCTGGCAGATAACACCGCCAGTTTGAAGTCGAGTTCCAAATCCGTCAGAACCTCGGCGACCGTGACCTCGGTCCCTTCGTAGGAGAGCAGCGCCTCCTGCGCCTCCTTCACCACTGCAATGTACCGGCCGAACTGGGCTATCTCGGTACTCCTCACGTCCAGCGCCTTGGCCGCCAGGTACGCCGGCTCGATCCATTGGCGGACGACCGAGCCCTCAGCAGGCGTTCCCGCCTCCCAAGCTTCGACGAGCGGGCCGCCCATTGCCTGCACGATGACACCCGCTGCCTGTGCATGCGGCAGATCGCGATTCGCTTCGACGAGCATCCGGATCGGCGAGGGTGTGTTGTCGTATGGGATCGTGATGTTCTCCAGCACCTTGCTCCACCGGTTGAGCTCCTGCTGAGTTGGCATTCCAGGATCATAAGGACCGCACCCGACGCAAACGACGGTTTCGAAATCGGAGCCATGCATCTCCTGCGAGTGTCATGTCGACGCTGCACGGCGGACGTCCTGAATGTGAGTGCGTGCCGTGCTACCGGTGTCGGAAAATCACTCGGCGAACCGATACCTATGCCGAGGTAGCGAGCGCGACAGTCCGTTCCTAGAGCTCCAACAGGGACACCCGCCGAACGATTATGCTCTATTGCTATGGCAGTGATCAGACCTAGTTTCGGTAGTCATATCTGGCGGAGGACCGACGGTGGCATAACCACCATGAGGCACCAGGTAGGCGGCTCTGCCTACTACGAGAACCGGCCTGGAGCGACCAAATGGGAGAAGGATCTCGCCGACGCAAAGCAGCCAAAGTACACCCGCATCTACAACGGTCGGCAATCAGAGAACCAGCCTGACGGCGGGTTCGATATTGAAAGGTTCCTTCACTCCGATCCATGTGTAGTGATTGCCACAACTAGGCCGCCCTGGGGCGAATGGGAAGAGTTGGAGAGTTGGGAAACCAGCTAGCTGTCGCCCTTGGCGGAAGCGAGGTAGGTGGGTAGCCGATTCTGTTCACGCGCCGGCGACCGGAAACACCCCCGGTCAGCATTGCCTGGTCCCGGGGGGGCATCGTGGTTCAACGGCTAGTTGTCGCTGCCGTCCTCATCGTGGTTCTGGGCTTCGTTCCAGTTGTCGTTAGCCGAGCCGTCTGGCCCAGGTCCCTCCACACGAACCATCATTTGGTCACCTTCTTCCGAGCATCGTTGCTGTCAGGGGCTTATGCGCCGTATCGCTCGAATGGTGTTGAAGCCCAACCGCTGTAGGTGTTCTCGGTGTCGAGTGCGATCACGTCGCACGCGTTCACCAGCGACACGGGTACGTCCCCGCCGAGATGGTCCAGGCTTGGCACGATTACCGCGTCCGCGCCGGCCGCGCACACTGAGCCGATCAGTAATCGGATTGGCCGTTCGAGTCTGGCGTCTGCCTCGATAGGTTTGTCCAGTTCGTAACCGTATCGCATTGCGGCACAGTAGATCTGGTGTATCAGCCAGTCTTTGGATTCCCCGGCTAGATCAGTCCGTAGGTATCCGATGGCAATGGGTTGGCTCATCCCCTGCCCGCTCCCTGGAAACTGCGCTGGCGCAGACAAATCGAGCCGCCCGAGGAGCGGCGTATCTCAACGTTCGGCCACGCGGCGATCAGTGCCCGACCGGTATGGGTGATCTCCCACCGACTCGGTTCGTGGCACCGGCGCACGAACCTGTTGTCTACGAGCGCATCTAAGGCGCCGCGGACTGACTTCGTGGAATACCCGGTCCAGGTGCTGATCTCTTTGACGGTGAGTACTGATGACTGCCCAGTCAGAGCGGTAAGCACGGCCGCTTGCGAATCTGTCAGTGCCACGGCAGCCCCTCACGTCGTCATTGGCTTGCACTCAGGGCCAGGTCGACTGACACCGGCCCTGAGCGCTGATCCGACGCTAAGACCGGGAGGTCTTCCAGCACCAGAAGTTTGCGACAGTTTGCAAATTCTCCGGCGGTGTAGCTCGTCACAGCGGACGATAGGAGGGCTATCTTGCAAATGCTCACGCTAGGGAGAGCTCTCATGCAACTTCGGTTCCTAGGCAAGAACACTGGTCAAGGCCAATCGCCCACCCTCTACGCCAGCGATCGGAAAACCTACGTGTTGCAGGGATGGCGGACAGACCAGGACGGAACAGTCGAGATACCGCACCAGCTGCTCGGCTACCTGGAATGGGGGACATTCCTCGATTCGCCACTCAGCGACACCGGCCGAGGCACATTCCTCGTCACCGGCAACCAGATCACCGACCCAGATACGTTGGCCCAGATGGACATCCCGGATCATGAGGCCGGCATCGAAATCCCCAAGGGACAGGAGATTCGCCCTGATGCGACTGCTCGACTATGAAGCCGGTACCGCGGCTGTCGCGGCGGCCACCAAATCCGCACTACATCTCGAACTACGCGACAGCTACTTCACCGCCCAGGAGGTCGAACGCTTGCGCCGGTTCCGCGCCGGGGAGCCCGATCCCGACCTGGCCGAGTGGTTCGCCCCGTGGACCCGGCTCGTCAGCGAGATGACAAGCCGCGGTGTGACAATGCAGCGACTGCGGGTAATTACAGAGCCACTGGCCGAGTACAGCCAATGGCTGCATTCGATCACCAGCTACAACATTGACGCCGGCGAGGATGTTCGCTGGCTCGGCCGTCATCGCACACACCCGGAAGAGCTGCCCACCGACGATTGGTGGCTGCTGGATGATTCGCTCGTCGTGTACAGCCTCTTTGGGGAGGACGACGAACTCAACGGATTCGCAGCAACCGATGACCCAGCTATCGCGGCGCATTTCCGCCGCGTGTGGGATCAGTTGTGGCCGAACTCAACACAACACGAGCACTATCGTCCCGAAGTGCAGAGTTGAGCGGTGTAGATCAGGCCAAGCAGGCACTCGGCGCGCGCCTTCGGGAGTTGCGTCGAGACGCCCGCCTGACCGGATTGCAGCTGGCGGCACTACTCGGATGGCATTCCAGCAAGGTATCGAGGTTCGAGCACGGCAAGCAGGTTCCGACAGACGACGAGATCCGCGAGTGGTGCCACCAAACCGGTGGCGAGCTGTATGTCCCCGACCTCATTGCGGCAGCACGAAACGTCCGCTCTGCCTACATGGAGTGGAAGCGCCTCCACGGGGCCGGCCACAGGCAGCGCCAGCGCAAGTCAATCGAATTGGAAGGGCATGCGAGGTTGTTGCGTTGGTTCGAGCCAGCGCTTATTCCCGGCCTGCTCCAGACTCGCGCCTACGCCGCCGCCGTCCTCCGAGCATGCATCGACATCCTCGATACCGGTGTCGACGACCTCGATGCCGCAGTCGATACCAGAATGCAGCGCCAAGCCATCCTCGACACGGAGGGGCACGAGTTCCGGTTCGTGATCGCCGAGCAGGGTCTGTACAGCACGGTTGGCAACGACTGCGTGATGGTTGAACAGTTACGGCATCTGTTCGAGGCGCTGCCGAACCCACGTGTCGGTCTCGGAATAATCCCCCGCGCAGCCGACTTCGGTGTCCCGGCGACCAACTTCGTCCTGTTCGATCGCAGGCTGGTGTTGGCCGAAACGGTCGCGGCTGAGCTGACGATCACAGCGCCCTCTGAAATCGCCCTGTACGAGCGCACATTCGCAGTACTCGCAAAGCGTGCGGTCTATGGAGACAACGCCCGAGCGCTGATAGCCGCCGCCTTGGAGATGCGAGCTAGTACCGGCCGACTTGACCGTAAGAGCGTTGCGCCTGTGCGCCGCGACAAGGGGTGATTGACAACCCGCTGTCTATCCTGGACAATCTTTTTGGGCTGACCTTGTGCGCCCTAAAATAGTTCGCCCCCGATGTCTTCGGGGGTATTTTTATGCCCTGAGCATTGCATTTACCACGAATACCCGGGATTCAGGATCAGGGCATCGTGGTCACATGACGCACTGTCACGCTTGTTTGACGCAAACTGTCACACTGAGTGTGAGCGAAGTGAGGGATGCCGGTGGCAGGCAAGATCCGTGTGCATGAGCTGGCCAGGGAACTCGGCATCCCCAGTAAAGAACTGCTCGCACAGCTCAAGGAACAAGGCGAGTTCGTGAAATCGGCGTCGTCGACGATCGAGGCGCCCGTTGCCCGTCGTGTTCGCGATTCGGTCGTCAAGGGCGGATACGCCAGCCGAACGAGCTTGCCGCCGAGGCCCGTCCCGGTGGCCTGGTCACCTTCACCGACCGACGAGCTCCTACTGGAGGACGAGCCGGAGCTGCTCACAGCCCGGGAAGCGGGGGCCGAACTCGACATAAGGCCGGCGACCATCCGTCAGTGGGTCTCCCGCGGCTACCTACGAAATGCCGGACATCGAGGTAGAGCAGCGCTTTACGACTGGGTCGATCTCGAAAGAGTGCACTGCCGAACACGGAACCGAACGAACAAAGCTCCTGACTGGCCACAGCTCGACGTGCCGGCGAACTACTTCGGCCGATTTATCACCACCGCCGAAGCCGCCAGACTGCTCGGGGTCTCCCCTTCGACTGTGCGGAGCTGGGTCACTCGGGGTCATCTCGTCCCTGTACGGGGAAGTCGCCGCGGCCACGTTTTCACGGTCGGGAGTGTGCTGATGGCCGGGCGCCGGACCGTGACGTAACGCGCCCGACTACCTCCTACTTTTCGCTTCATCGCACTGGCGGACGCATTCGCTTGCCCGCCGAGCGGACCCTCGTCATGTCCGCCCACAAAACTCCGTAGCAACCGCTGCGGTCCATGACCCGGCCATTCACTGGTCCGGGTTCACCACCCCGAAAGAGGGAGGTGGCGCCTTGGAGCTTTCCATGCTCCTCGGTGCTGCGCCTCTGCTGACTGCCTTGGGCTACTTCGCGAAGCGGGCTCTCCCGCCGCTCACGGAGCTCTTGGTGGCGGTTCTGCCTCTGCTGTCGAATCGTGTGAACGAGCGCGCGATCCGTCTGGCAGAGGCGAACAAGCAGGGCGAGTAGCACCGGAAAATGCCCTCAGTCTTTCGGGTAGCGAAGCCCTCAGAGTTATATGCATAAATGCGCATGCTGTAATGTATTGCATTCACACGCCGACCTTCTCTGCTCTGATGGCGCTGCCCGGTGGGACGGTCAACGTCATGACACGCCAGTCCGACTCAAAAGTCTGTTCGAGAACAATAGACGGGTCGGTAGTCTTCTACCCCTCCAGCTGCCCGAGGTTGAGGCTGTGGATCTTGCGGCGGCGGATGACGTCGATGAAATCGCCGCTCTCGCTGAGCTTCACGGTCGCGGAGGTGACCAGCCCGAACTCACGGAGCTGCTCCAGGCCGGCGCGGCGGGTGCTTTCCGAAAGGCCGAACCGGTTGGCGGCGCGCTCGGGTGAGAACCACACCATGGTGTTGTCCCTCCCCTGCTGCTCGCACCGCAGGACGAGAAGCATCGCGAGGCCGGGGCCGTTGAGGTGAGCGATGAGGCCGGTGGTCCACAGTGTCGAGGGAAGCCGAAAGTAGCGATGCCGGAGAAGAGTCCAGCTCGGCATCTCGTTGGTGCGCAGATGGTTGTACATCTCTGCGGGAGGTTTATACCGCTCGCCGTCGCCGAGATCCGACAGCACGGTAACCCCGCTGGGCTGGCCTCCGCGCTCACGCAACCGGATCATGTCGCGCTCGGCGAGTTCGCGCAGCGTGGCCTGGACTCGCCGGGTGCCCCGTTCTTCAACATCGTTAAGGCCCAAGAGTCCAGCCCAGGCCCTGGCCGGTCGGACGACTTCGTAGGGTGCCGCGGCGGCGACCCAGAGCAGCGAAAGGTAGAGCTTCAGGCGCAGCTGGCCGCCGCGTCCACCGCCGCCATGTTCTCCACTGCTGAGCAGTCGGGCAAGAGGAGGTTTGCTGTCCTCGTCATCGTCGGCAACGAACATGTTTCGCACCGGCGCACCGGCCTTGCGGCGCTTAGGCCCTAGCCGCGCGGCGAACTCGTGCGCTACCGCGCCAGGGGTTCCGGGCGCTCCTCGCATCCCTGGGGATACGAGCACCGATGCCACGTTCTCCGCCGATGCCAAGTTCTCCGCTGAAGCCATAAATATCCTAGGTAGTTGAAGTACTTCATAGTTCGATGCACAGAGATACTTGTTACCAGTGCGCAAGCGTAGGGGTTTCCTTAGTGCGCTAACGTATCAGGCGATGCGCAAGCGCAGGGGTCACCTTTGTAAAGGTTACCGAGTGATCGTCCGTTCCGGAATCTCGGCTTGACATCGCGCTGACCTGGCGATTAGCGTCACGCGGGATGACAGACGGGTAGGAGAGGCAGTCGGGTTGGGTAGACCCGCTAAAACTTCGAGTTCCGGCCTCTGCCCGCCGGAGCCGCCGTAGTCATCCGGGAGGCCGGGTTCGTCCGGGCTCGGGCCCGCGCAGCGGCCCGGCCTCTCGTCAGCACTCGCGCCGCAGCCCTCAGGCTGGTCAGCCCACTTCCTCCGTGTCCTCCGTGCACGTATCAGCGCGAATCCCTCGGAAACTGGGATGTCGGACTCTGACCCCGCTCACCGTGCTGGCCGCCGAATGAGGCTGAATGCGGGCCTTCCCGCCGGTTCATGGGCGGCCGCAAGCTCGCGCAGCTCACGAAGGCGGACGGGGACGCGCTCGTTACGTGGATGCTGACACAGGGTCGAGTGGACCAACGACGGAAGGTCAACCCCGATTCCCTCTCATCGCGGGTAGCCGCGTTCGTCGCATTGCACACGAACGGGGTTGCAGCGCAATCGATTCAGGCCGAGTTCCCCGGCAAGGACATCCACACACCACTGTCCGCGCTCGTACGTGCCGGGCGTGTAACCCGCACCGGCCGGGCCGTCTACACGGCGACAGCGACGGCTGCTGTGGAGCGTGGCGTGAAGCCAGTGACTGTGCGGTCGACCCTCACCGCGCTGAGCATGATGGTTCAGTCATACGTGGACCAGGGGCGCCTACCGCGCAACGTCATCCCACTCGCGAGCGGCCAGCCGACGAGATCCCCGAGGACGACGACGCGGCCGACGAGGCGAAGTCATGGACCGTGGCAGAGATCGAACAGTTCCGCGAAGCGGCGCAGACAAACCGTCTGTACGGGTGCTGGCTCATGTCCCGTACGGGATGCGGCGATCGGAAGTGCTGGGGATGCGTTGGACTCGATTCTCTGACGCAGCACTGAAGGTCCGCCGCGGTCGGGTCGCGGTGGGCACGGACACCGAGGAGAACTTGCCGAAGGCTCGCCGAAGCCGTCGCGATCTGCCGCCGCCGGCCGAACTGGCCAGCGCGCTTCGCGCGTTTAAGGAGGTGCAGCGTGCCGAATGCCTGGCGCTGGGTGTCGCGTGGTCGATGACCGACTAATCGCGGCGCACGCAGATGGAAGACAGATCCGGCCGGAGTGGTACACCGACGAGTTCCAGCGGATCGCGAAGGCGGCCGGGTTGCGCCGTATCCAGTTGAAGGGCCTGCGGAATACGTCGGTGTCGCTCATGCTCGCGTTGGGATCCCAGTCCACATCGTGGCGGCCTGGCACGGGCACGGGCACGATCGCGATGTCGCTTTCGGTCTACTCCGACACGCACACAGACGATTTGAAGGCGGCGGGGGCCGCGCTGTACAGCTGAGCCGCGAGCGTGAGTCCACCGCCCGTTGGCACACTGTTGGCACACTGAAACGAAAAAGTCCCTCCCCGGCGAACCGGAAAGGGCCTCTGACCTGGAGCCGCCTGGGGGAATCGAACCCCCGACCTTTTCATTACGAGTGAAGCGCTCTACCGACTGAGCTAAGGCGGCGTGCCTTTTCAGGCGTCGCGAGTCTATCGTCTCGGTGTCCAGATCGCGAAAACGGCAGGTCAGGCCGTTTGGGCGGCGATGAGGGTGGCGACCATCGCGGCGAGGGCGAAGCGGGGTTTGACGTTGGTGTCGAGGGCTTCGCGGCAGGCGAGGACGGCTTCGATGGAGCGGAGCAGGCCTTCGGGGCGGACGCGGTCGGCCAGGTCGTGGATCTGGTCGGACAGGTCGGGGTGGGTGAGGGTGACGCCGGAGCCGTTGCGGGCGGCGCCGAAACCGACGGCGAGGGCGTCGCGGTAGACGCCGGCGACGTCGATCAGGGCGCGGTCGAGGGCGTCGCGGCCGGTGCGGGTGGCGCGAGATTTCTGCCGGCGTTCCAGATCCTTGAGGACACCGGCCGAGCCGCGGGTCGCGCCGGCCGCGCCTTTTCCGGTGCCGCCGGCGCCCATGGCCGTGGCGAGTTCATCGCGTTCGCGTTCGTCGCGGGCCGCGCTCATCTGCTTGGCTTCGTCGTCGGCGGACTTCACGAGATCGTCGGCGGCGGCGTAGGCGGCGCCCGGCCGGGCGACCGCGGCGACCAGACCCAGCGCTCGTTGCCGGCGGGCGCGGGCTTCTTCGTCGGTGGCCAGGCGGCGGGCGCGGCCGACATGACCGCCGCTGATGGAAGCCGCCCAGGTGGCGGTCTTTTCGTCGAGCTGGTCGCGATCTTGCAGCACCTGCGCGATCGCGGCGACCGACGGCGTCACCAGATGCACGTGACGGCAGCGGGAACGCAGCGTGATCGAGATGTCCTCCGGGTCCACCGAGGGCGCGCACAGCAGGAAGACGGTGCGGTCCGGTGGCTCCTCGACGACTTTCAGCAGGACGTTGCCCGCGGCCTCGGTCAAGCGGTCGGCATCCTCGATGACGACCACCTGCCAGCGGCCGGTGCTGGGACGACGCGAGGCGATCTGCACGATCTCGCGCATCTCCTTGGTGCTGATGCTCAGCCCCTCGGGGATCACCCGGCGGACATCGCCGTGCGTGCCCGCCATCGTCGTGGTGCAGGCGTGGCAGCGGCCGCAGCCGGGAGTGCCTTCGTCGGTGCACTGCAGGGCGGCCGCGAAGCACAGGGCCGCAATGGATCTGCCCGAGCCGGGCGGGCCGGTGAACAGCCAGGAATGCGTCATCGCGCCTTCGATGACACCAGCGCGAGCCGCGACGGCGGCAGCCGTCAGCTCGGACTCGACCGCATCCTGGCCGACCAACCGATCGAAGACACCTGGCACGCGCTACACCATAGCGGGCCGCACCGACACCTCAGGACACTCGGCTATAGGTGCTGTTCTGGCCGTCCAGCTCTTCCCGAATGATGTCGGCGTGGCCGGAGTGGTGCGCGATTTCACGGAAGACGTGCAGGAACGTGGTCCGCACCGACTGCCAGATACGCCCCTCCACCCACGGATTGGTCGGTGTCGGGATGGAGGTGTCGAGGCTGTCCACCGTCCGGATCAGCTCGGCAGTCGCCGCGGCCGCCTCGTCCCAGGCGGCGAGCAGCTCCTCGACGGTCTCGCCGGGCGCCATCTCGTACTCACCGCCGAACGTGGTCACGTCCAGTTCCGCGTGCTCGTCGCGCTCGACGATCACCTTGATCCAGTGCCGCTCACAGCTGTTCAGGTGATGCAGCAGTCCGCCCAGGGTCAACTCGCTGGCCGTGGTGCGCTTGCGCGCCTGCTCATCGTCGAGACCGCGCACCGTGATCTTGAACAGCTCGCGCTGCTCGGCGAGCATCGCGATCAGATCCTCGCGCTCCTGATCAATGGCCATGGAAAGATCCTTTCGCCGTGCCTCCGTGATACCGATCGAGGCTACGACGATTCGAGCACCCCCTCACCCGGATCAGGTAACCCGGGCCGGGGCTCAGGCCTTTTTGGCCGCAGTCTTCTTCGCGGCGACCTTCTTGGTGGTCGTCTTCTTGGCGGCGGTCTTGGTAGCGGTCTTCTTCGCCGCCGTCGCGGCCGTCTTCTTGGCGGCCTTCTTCGCCGGCGCCTTCTTGGCCGTCTTCTTCACCGGCCCGCGCGCCCGGCGATCCGCCAGCAGCTCCGAAGCCCGCTCGTCGGTGATGGATTCGACCTCGTCACCCTTGCGCAGGCTGGCGTTGGTCTCACCATCGGTGACGTACGGACCGAAGCGGCCGTCCTTGATCACCATCGGCTTGTCGGTGGCGGAGTCGTTGCCGAGTTCGCGCAGCGGCGCCGCACTGGCCGCCTGCCGCCCACGCCGCTTGGGTTCGGCGTAGATCTTCAACGCCTCGTCCAGCGTCACCGTGAACATCTGCTCCTCGGTGGCCAGCGAGCGAGAGTCGGTGCCCTTCTTCAGATACGGGCCGTAGCGGCCGTTCTGCGCGGTGATCTCTTCCTTGGACTCCGGGTCGACGCCGACCACGCGCGGCAGCGACAGCAGCTTGAGCGCGTCGTCGAGGGTGATAGTGGCCAGGTCCATCGACTTCAGCAGCGAGCCGGTGCGCGGCTTGGGCGCGGCGGCCTTCTTCGCCGTCTTCTTGGCGGGCGGCGCGGTGGCGTCCGGGGCAGCGGGCTCGGGCAGGATCTCGGTCACATACGGACCGAAACGTCCTTCCTTGGCGACGATTTCGTGTCCGGTCACCGGATCCGCGCCGAGCTTGCGACCTTCCTGCGGCGTCGAGAACAGCTTCTCGGCGACCTCGGCGGTCAGCTCGTCCGGCGGCAGATCATCGGGCAGATTCGCCCGCTGGGAGATCGAATCCCCTTCGGGGTCATCGGGATTGGTGACCATGCGCTCCAGGTACGGCCCGAACCGGCCGACCCGGACCACGACGTCGCGGCCCTCGTCATCACTGAACAACTTGATCGAGTTGACCTCGCGAGCGTCGATCTCGTCGAGCTGCCCACCGACCATCTTCTTCAAGCCGCCCGAACGCGCGACCGACCCTTCGACACCGTTGTCGCCACCGAAATAGAAGGAGGACAACCAATTTCCGCGCTGCTCACGCCCACCGGCGATGGCGTCGAGATCGTCTTCCATCGCGGCGGTGAAGTCGAAGTCGACCAGCCGGCCGAAGTAGACCTCCAGCAGCCCGATCACCGCGAACGCCACCCAGGACGGCACCAGCGCGCTGCCGCGCTTGTACACATAGCCACGGTCCAGGATCGTCTTGATGATCGACGCGTAGGTCGACGGACGCCCGATACCGAGCTCTTCCAGCGTCTTGATCAGCGACGCTTCCGTGAACCGCGCCGGCGGATTCGTGCTGTGCCCATCGGGATTCAGCTCGACCGCGGTGACGCCCTGGCCCTGTTCCAGTGCGGGCAAACGAGATTCGGCGTCGTCGGACTGGCCGCCGGCCTCCTCGTCCACGCTCTCCACATAGGCCTTGAGGAAGCCCGCGAAGGTGATGGTGCGACCGGACGCGGAGAACACGCACTCCTCGCCGGTGCCCGCGACGCCGCTGATCCGCAGCGTCAGCGTGGTGCCCCGGGCGTCGGCCATCTGCGAGGCGACAGTGCGCTGCCAGATCAGCTCGTAGAGCTTGAATTCGTCGGTGTCGAGCCGCGAGTGCAGCTGGCCCGGCGTCTGGAAAGTATCGCCAGAGGGGCGGATCGCCTCGTGGGCCTCCTGCGCGTTCTTCACCTTGCGGGTGTATTGACGCGGTGAAGGCGAGACGTAGTCCGCGCCGTACAGCTGCGTGGCCTGCGAACGCGCCGCATCGATCGCCGACTGCGACAGCGTGGTCGAGTCGGTACGCATGTAGGTGATGTAGCCGTTTTCGTAGAGCCGCTGCGCGACCCGCATCGTGCGCTCGGAGCTGAACCGCAGCTTGCGGCCCGCCTCCTGCTGCAACGTCGAGGTCATGAACGGCGGATACGGCTTGCGCGAGTACGGCTTCGACTCGGCCGAGGAAACGACGAGGTCGGCGCCGTCGAGCGCCTCCGCCAGGCGGCGGGCGTAGGTCTCGTCCAGCACCACGACGCCGGAGCCCTTGAGCTGGCCGTCGGAGCCGAAATCGCGACCACTCGCGACCCGCGACCCGTCGACCTGAACCAGCCGCGCCCCGAAGGTCCGCGGGTTGGACGAATCACTTCCGGCGCCGGAACCCGCGTCGAGTTTGGCTGCGATATCCCAGTATTCGGCCGAACGGAACGCCATCCGCTCGCGTTCGCGCTGCACGATCACCCGGGTCGCGACGGACTGCACGCGGCCCGCCGACAGCTTCGGCATGACCTTCTTCCACAGCACCGGACTGACCTCGTAGCCGTAGAGGCGGTCCAGGATGCGGCGGGTCTCCTGCGCGTCGACCAGATCGTTGTCGAGTTCGCGGGTGTCGGCGGCGGCGGCCTGAATGGCCGGCTCGGTGATCTCGTGGAACACCATGCGGCGCACCGGCACCTTGGGCTTGAGCGTCTCCAGCAGGTGCCAGGCGATGGCCTCGCCCTCGCGGTCGGGGTCGGTGGCGAGGTAGAGCTCGTCGGCGTCCTTGAGCAGATTCTTCAGCTCGGAGACCTTGGCCTTCTTCTCCGGGCTCACCACATAGATCGGCTCGAAATCGTGGTCGACGTCCACGCCTAGGCGGGCCCAGGGCTCGCCCTTGTACTTGGCGGGCACGTCCGCGGCACCGCGCGGCAGGTCCCGGATATGACCGACAGAGGCTTCGACCACATAGTTGCGACCCAGGTACGGCGCGATCTTGCGGGCCTTGGTCGGGGACTCGACGATCACGAGACGACGCAGGGGACGGCCCTGGTCGGCGGAACCGAGGTCTCGTGCTGCCACCGGCGAATACACCTTTCCTTCTCGACCCGCGCGACGCTGGTGCGCCATCTATCGCGGTTTGGGGCAAGCGTTGGCAACATCTGCCGCCGCTACCAGACACGTTTATACCTTGACGTTGGCTGCGGGTGATTGCTTGCGACCCCGAACCACCGAGCGTACGTGGTAACCGGAACCCAGTATGCAGTGTGTGGAGCGGAAGGTGCCGTATGCCACTCGGTTGTGCCCTACCCCGGATATAGCTCGTCCCCCACCTCCGTTACCGGGGGTGAGGGACGAGCTGTGGATTAGGCGTCGCTCAGCTGAGCGCGCGAACTCCGGTGGCCTGCGGGCCCTTGGTGCCCTGGCCGACCTCGAACTCGACCTTCTGGTTCTCCTCGAGGGTACGGAAGCCCTGACCCTGGATCTCGGAGTAGTGGACGAAGACGTCAGCGGAGCCGTCCTCGGGCGCGATGAAGCCGAACCCCTTCTCCGCGTTGAACCACTTCACAGTTCCCTGTGCCATTCTATTCCTTCTCTTTCTTACCGGAACGGCGGACAACTGGGTTCGTCCACCGGGTCCGTTCCGACCGTTGTACTGTTGGTTCCCCCTGCAGGAAAGCACCAAGCACACCGTTCGCAACATCGATCCTGCTGACGGTTTGGACTTTGGATCCGTCCCTCGAACACAGAAGCTTGCGACCAGGAACCAGTGAACCATGTCTCCGAGCAATTCAACAGTCGAGTTACCGACAATTTGCAAAAAAGTTGATCTTGCGAATGCGCAGGTGAGGGACACAATGGGTGAATCCAGACTCAAGGTTCGTTTGCCTCTAGATAACCTAGTGAGCATCTGGCAAACCCCCTGTGACCCGGGTCGCTATTTGGTATCGAAATGGCAGGTAGCCCTTGCCAACCGCACACGTTTCACACTTTCTCGGCGTGTCGGACGTCCCGCGTCGTGAATCCACTCGACCGGGCAACCCCCTCGCACAGTCCCACGGAGCTCAGCTACGGCCGATCGTTGCTGAATCGTGTCCTGCCTGGTGACCCCCGACTCACCCATGTCGTAGAGCTACCGACACGGCCCGCCCGCACCACCGAGTGGCCGTCCTGGGCGGCGCCGGATGTGGTCGACGCGTTGCACGCGACCGGGATAGCAATGCCCTGGAGCCACCAGACCCGGACCGCCGAACTCGCCGCGGGCGGGCAGCACGTGGTGGTCAGCACCGGCACCGCGTCCGGGAAATCCCTGGGATATCAGCTCCCCGTACTGACGGCGCTGCGCGAAGACTCCAAGGCCACCGCCCTTTATCTGGCGCCCACCAAAGCGCTGGGGGCCGATCAACTGCGGGCGATCGGCGAATTGACCCACGAGGGACCGCTGCGCGAAATCCACCCGGCCACCTATGACGGCGACACTCCGGCCGAGATCCGGCAGTGGGTGCGGGCCAACGCGCGCTGGGTCTTCACCAATCCCGACATGCTGCACCTGGGGATTCTCCGGTCGCACCAGCGCTGGGCACGGGTGCTGCGCCGCCTGCGCTACGTGGTGATCGACGAATGCCACGCCTATCGCGGGGTCTTCGGATCGCACGTGGCGCTGGTGCTGCGCAGATTGCGGCGAATCGCCCAGTACTACGGTGCGGACCCGGTGTTCGTGCTGTGCTCGGCGACGACCGCCGAACCCGCGGCCGCCGCAGCCCGGTTGATCGGAGCGCCCTGCGTCGCGGTGACCGAGGACGGGTCGCCGCAGGGGGCGCGCACCGTCGCCCTGCTCGAACCACCCCTCACCGCGCTGACCGGCGAAAACGGGGCTCCGATCCGGCGTTCGGCGACCTCGGAAGCGGCCGGGATCATGGCGGACCTGGTTGTCGAAGGAGCGCGGACGCTGACCTTCGTACGCTCGCGGCGGGCTGCCGAACTGATCGCGATGGACACCCGGCTGCGGCTGCGCGAGGTCGATCCCGAGCTCGCCGAGCGGGTCGCCGCGTATCGCGCCGGATACCTCGGCGAGGATCGGCGCGAGCTGGAGGCGGCCCTGTCCGACGGCACCCTGCTCGGTGTGGCCACCACCAACGCGCTCGAGCTCGGCGTGGACATCGCCGGGCTGGACGCGGTGGTCATGTCGGGTTTTCCCGGGACCGTGGCCTCGTTCTGGCAGCAGGCCGGACGGGCCGGGCGGCGCACCCAGGGGTCGCTGGTACTGCTCGTGGCCAGGGACGATCCGCTCGATACCTACCTGGTGCGGCATCCGGAGGCGCTGCTGGACAAGCCCGTCGAGGCCACCATCACCGATCCGCACAATCCCTATGTCCTGGGCCCGCAGTTGCTCTGCGCGGCCCTGGAACTGCCGCTCACCGACGCCGAGGTGGACGTGCTCGAGGCCCGCGAGTTGATGGAGGATCTCGCAGCTCAGGGCCTTGTTCGGCGGCGCGGGAACGGCGGCGGGCGCTGGTATGTGACCGATGTCCAGGCCGGGCCGCACGATGCCGTGGACGTGCGGGGAGGGATCGGGGCGCCGATCGCGATCGTCGACGGGGAGACCGGGCGGCTGCTCGGCACCGCCGACGCCGGGCGGGCGCCGGCCACCCTGCATCAAGGCGCGGTGCACCTGCACCAGGGCGAGACCTATCTGGTCGACGAGCTGGACCTCGACGGCGGTGTCGCGTTCGTGACGGCCATCGATCCCGGGTTCACGACCAGCGCCCGGCAGCGGACCTCGATCGAGATCGACTACATTGCCGAAAAGCGCCATCATGGGGCTGTGACCAGCGCATTGGCGCAGGTGACGGTGACCGGTCAGGTGATCGGCTATCTGCGCACACTGCGTACCGGCGAGGTGCTCGACGTCGTCGAACTGGATCTGCCGGCGCAGACGCTGCACACCCGCGCGGTCCTCTACACCGTCACGCTCGACCTCTTGGAGCGCGCCGGAATCGAGCCGCCCGACGTCCCCGGGGCCTTGCACGCGGCCGAACATGCCGCGATCGGGCTGCTCCCGCTGGTGGCGACCTGCGACCGCTGGGACATCGGCGGCGTCTCCATCGCCGAGCATCCCGACACCGGGTTGCCGACGATCTTCGTCTACGACGGGCAGCCGGGCGGGGCCGGATTCGCCGAGCGCGGGTTCGCGCAATTGCGGCACTGGCTGGCGGCGACGCTCGCGGCTATCGAGGCCTGTGGATGCGCGGCCGGGTGCCCGTCCTGCGTGCAGTCGCCCAAGTGCGGCAACGGCAACCATCCGCTGCACAAAGATGCTGCGGCATCGCTGCTCGGGGCCGTGCTGGGCGAGCTGGACCGGACGCCGATGCCTGGTGAAGGCGCGGATTCCGGTTCGTGACGGTCCCGCGCCCCGGGCGTGACCGGGCCGCCACCTCGCTGGTCGGTCACCAGGGCTGCGCGTCTTCGCCCAGGTAGGCCGACACGCGGAGGCGGGGCCCGGTTCTCGCCGGATTAAAGAGGATCGAATTCAGGTTAACTGTGCTATTGCCACATCCTTTCCTGTGCGACGTGCGGTTTTATTCGAATGGCTCAGCAGGTTGCTCGATAAATAGAACCGATGTCGCATTTGTTGGGTCATCGGAATTACCGGAATTGCGCGCACTCAGGTCGCCGAGTGGTAAGTGCATACCGCAGTCACCGTTCATCGTCGACCGGTCCGGCGCGTGCGACTGCGCTAACTGTGCGAACACCAAACAGACCCATTGGTACATTTTGTTCTGCCGTCACAGTTACATCCCATTGCGACACCGCACACGTCCGTGCCCGCGCTCGCACAAGCCGTGCGATCTCCGCGGCCGCGGCGCATCCCGCCGCCGCACCCGACTCGAGCGCACCCGCACCCGCCAACGCCGCCAGATCGGCCGCCGCCTGCACCCGATGCCGTGCCACGACACCGATCCCGACCTGACTGATCAACAGCGTTGCCGCGATCAACCCGGCGAGTGCGAGGCAGGCCAGCACGGTCGCGCCACCACTGTCCGCACGAGCGAATGACTGTCCGGACTCCGCGATCCGGGCGGCAGGTCCAGGAGTCGGTGGCGTGCGGGCGGTTTCGCCGTCCGCACTCACCGGGACACTCCAGGCTCTTGCGCGGCAACAGCGTCCGCGCGCAGCACAAGAGGCAGCAGGGGCGACCGGGCGGAGACAACCGCCACCACCCGGTCACCCTCGGTGCGCAATGCGATGTCGGCGCCTCGGGGCGCTATCCGCCGAGCCACCGACATCGCGTTCGCCTCGTCCCCGCGGGCCGCCAACCGAGCTGCTTCGCGCGCGGCGTCGACACAACGCACCTGCGTCGACGCCGCCAGCAAGGCCCCGAAGCACAGCACTACCGCGACCACGACCGCGCTCAGCGCGATCGCTGCCTCGACTGTCACCGCACCCCGGTCCCCTGCGAGACTCGCTGCTCCCCAGCGCTTTACAAAGCGGTGTTCAACGCCTTGTCGATGATCTTCGTCAACGCGTTCACGATCGAATCCCCGGTCACCACGCCGTACAGCACGGCCCCGAAGGCCGCCGCGGCGATGGTGCCGATCGCGTACTCGACGGTCGACATCCCCGCGTCGTCCACCGCCGCCCGCAGCAGCCGCGCCCGCACCTCCAGACACCACCGCTGCGCCAGCACCCGCATCCGCCAGCCCGCCCCATTCTCGATTCGCACCGGATTCCCCTCTCTTTCCCGCCCGCGCGGCCGATCCGCGCGAGCACGCCTGCGCCGCCGTCACAGCAGCCCGTCCCCGAGGACTTGTCCAGCGAGCCCGATCACCACGGGCACGATGCCCAGGCACAGAAACGCGGGCAGAAAACACAGCCCGAGCGGACCACTGATCAACACCCCCGCACGTTCGGCCCGGGCCGCCGCCGCGTCCTCCAGCGCACCCCGGTGCTGTTCGGCCAACTCCCCCACCGCTACTGCCAGCGAGGCACCCGATCTCGCCGACCGCCGCGCCATCCGCGCCAACGCCTCGACCTCCTCCGCCCCGGCCCGCCCCGCCACCTCCCGCACCGCCCGCTCCCACGCCGTCCCCGCATCCGCCCCCAACGTCAGCAGATCCGCCGCCCGCCCCAACGCCTCCCCCAGCACCTCGGGCGCACCCCCCGCCACCGCCCGCGCCGCCCCCGCCATCGGCAACCCCGCCCGCAGACACGCAGCCAGCAGATCGAAAACGGACGCGACCGCCAGCGGATCCACCCCACTCCCCCGAACCCGCTTGCCCCCCACCGACTCGCCCCCGCCACCCCACACCACCCGCAGCCGGCGCGCCACCGTAACCCGCCCCGGCAGCACCACCACCGCACACGCCACCATCAGCACCGCCACCCCAGACCCGCCCATCCCAACTCCTTCCGTTGCTCCCGCCCCATCGAGTCCGTGCTCCCAGACCTGCCGACCAGCTGCATCGTCCACAACTGAGACCACCCCAAATGCACCGAATGCCTTGGCGCACAATGTCACCCGCGCCGTCTGCGGCATGTGCACTGCTGCCGTTTTCACGGGTGCGATTGAAGGCCGAGGTTGTACACGGCCATCCCCAACCTGCAACCCTGATCGCGCTGCGATGTGTATTCCGCCGCCGAAAGGCGCGGGCCGAGGAAGCGCCGCGATCGGCAGAGCCAGCCTCCTTGCGTCAGTCCCACGAGAACTGGTTGCGAGGCGAAGGGGTCGCTTATGCGGCGGGAGCGGGGGTGCGGTGAGGCTTCCGATTCCGGTGGGACAGAATGCCTGCTGCGGTGCGGAGGGCGGTTGGGCCTCGGCAAGGACCGACGTTGCGGCATGCAGGGGCGAGTCAGTCTTCCGGGATTGCGCGTGGTCCGAATTGTGCACAGTCATCCCCAGTGAGTTGAGGGGTGGGTTCAGTCGATCGCGCGGGCTGTGGCGTTTCTGTCCAGGCGACCGGATCGCCGATGGGGCGGTAGTCGTTGTGTTGCGGCGGCGAATCGGCGCTGTGCGGGTGGGCTTCGGCTCGCCGAATCGGCTCGGGCAGAATCGATTGTGCGGGTGCCATCTCTGGGAGTGGAGCTGATGGTGGCTGACGCTCACTGACCCCGTGAGCTGGTTGATCCCGCCCAGCTGGGATGCCGGGTAAGGGTGCATGCGGGTGGGGTCGTCGGAACCGTTAGCGCTCGGCGATGGGCGCTGCGGTGGGTGGGAAAAGGCGGTGCCCAGATCTCCTGGGTCCGTGGGCGTCCTGCGCGCTGGTGAGTGAACGCGCGGTGGCGCGGATTCACGAATCCGCGGGCGGCGCGATCGGATCGGTCGAAATGTTGCAGGGTGCGAATTGTGCACAGTTGTCCACAGGTTGGTCATGTCAGGACCTTTCGGGTGATGGCGTCGGTCCAGAGGACGCCCGCGCAGGCGAGGGCGGTGCCCAGTGGGAGTAGGAGGGTGCCGGCGGGGGTGGTGAAGAGGGTGGTCAAGGGGGCGGCGCCCATTAGTTGGCCGAGGGCTATGCCGAGCAGCGGGAGGTAGGCGAGGACGGTGGCGGTGGCGCGGGCGCCGGCTAGGGCGGCGGTGGTTCGGCTGCGGAAGCGGGTGCGGGCCAGGAGGTCTGTGCGGGCGGCGGAGAGGAGTTCGGCGAGGGCCAAGCCGTGCTGTTCGGCTACTTGCCAGGCGGTGGCGACGCGGGCGAGTTCGGCGGTGATGACCGAGTTGGGAAGGTGCAGGGCGGTGGCGCCGGAGCCACCTAGGCGGCTGCGGGCCGCGCTGACGGTGAAGGCTTGGGCGGCGAGGCCACGGGATTCGCGGGCTGCGACCTCGGCGGCGGAGCTTGGGTGGGCACCGACGCGGAGTTCGGCGATCACCGCTTCGAGGGCATCCAGCAGGTTGGCGCTTTCCGTGTCACGTTGGCGGTCGCGGCGGAGGCGGTGCGTCCGGATGGCGATGGTGCCGGTCATGAGCACGGCTGCGGTGAGTGGGCCGATACCTACCAGCACCACGGCCGCGAGACCGATCACGATCAGCAGCGAAATCACAATGCGGGACAGCGGCTTTCGCGCCGCTCCCGGACCTGCGAACGTCGCACCGAATCTGCGGCGTGCCGCCGGAGGCGGTGCCGCGACCAACGCTATGACGAGGCAGACATACGCGATGATCATCGAATCGGGCCTTCCGACGGCTGCGGCGTCGCCTCGACACCCAGCATCGGTGTCGCCAGGCTGCATGGCATCGCGTCTGGCGACCTGACAGGCGCGAGTGTCGCGATCATCGTTGGCACCGATCGGCCAACAGGCGGGAAAGGGCTTCCGCGGCTGGGGCCTTGCCACCGTCGGCCGCCCAGGCCGGGGCTATTCGCACGCGGCCGTCCGGATCCCGTTGAACCAGGCCGATTTCGCGCAGGCCGCGGGTGCCGTCGGCGCGGCGGTGGACGTGCAGGACCACCTGGACGGCGGCGGCTAGTTGGCTGTGCAGGGCGGTTCGGTCCATACCGCCCAGGGCCGCAAGGGCTTCCAGACGGGCGGGGACCTCCTGTGGGGAGTTCGCGTGGACGGTGCCGGCTCCCCCGTCGTGGCCGGTGTTCAAGGCAGTCAGGAGGTCTACCACTTCGGCGCCGCGCACCTCGCCGACGACGATTCGGTCCGGTCGCATGCGCAGTGCCTGGCGGACCAGGTCACGGACGGTTACCGCGCCGACGCCCTCGACGTTGGCGGTGCGGGCGACCAGGCGGACGACGTGGGGGTGCGGTGGGGCCAGTTCGGCGGCGTCCTCTACGCAGATGATGCGTTCGCGGGCGTCGACTTTGGCCAGCAGGCCGGACAGCAGTGTGGTCTTGCCCGCGCCCGTGCCGCCGACCACCAAGAAGGCCAGCCGGGCGCGAATGATGCTCTCCAACAACACCTTCGCCGCCGGGGGTACCGCTCCGGAGGCGGCGAGTGCGTCGAGCCCCTGGGTGGCCGGGCGCAGGATGCGCAGAGACAGGCAGGTGCCGCCGTGGGCGATCGGGGCGAGCACCGCGTGCAGCCGCACGCCGAATGAATCCCCGAGTGCCGCTTCGCTTCCCGACAATCGCCCGTCGACCCACGGCTGTGCGTCATCGAGCCGGCGGCCCGCCGACAGCGCCAGGCGTTGCGCGAGCCTGCGCACTGCGGCCTCGTCCGGAAAGGTGATCGAGGTGTGCTCCAGTCCGCGTCCGCGATCCACCCAGACCGCGTCGGGCGCGGTGACCAGCACATCGGCGACGCGAGGGTCGTGCAGCAAGGGTTCGAGCACCCCGGCACCCGTGAGCTCCGTTTGCAACAGCCGCAACGCCCGGAGCAGATCGGTATCACCGAGCACCGCACCGGCTTCGGCCCGAATAGCCGCCGCCACCTGGGCCGGTTCCGGATCTCCGGTGTGCCCCGCCAGCCGTTCCCGCACCCGGTCCAACAACTCCGAGGTCACCAGTGCGCTCATCGCGAGCCCTCCGAGCAGGATCGCTCCCTCAACGGGCCGTTCACCGAACCCCCTGCGCTACAGGTGAACTCAAGACGGACAGCACCGCGTCGGCGGCGTCTCGCAGCGGACCGCGGCGCGGGAGAGTGAGCCCGCCGCGTTCGAGTCGGGCGGCGAGGCCGGGTTGGGTGCGGACGGCGGCGAGTAGGGGCAGGTCTAGGACCTCGGCGATGTCGGAGGCGGAGAGGCCGCCGGGCGCTGGACCACGAACTATCAAGCCCTGGTTGGGGTTTCGGGTGGCGATGTAGGCGGCGACGGATTCGGCGGCGGCGAGAGCGCGCAGGCGGGCCGGGACGACGAGGACGACCAGATCGGCGGAGTCGAGGATCGCCTCGGCGTGCGGGCCGCGTTCGGCGGAGAGGTCGCAAATCACGAGATCGCCTGCGGCCCTTCCGGCTTCGATTACAGCGTGGATCGCGGCGGGGGTTATTTCGGTGGGCAATCGACCGGCACCACCACGCCCGCAGGACAGGACGGCCAGCCCGGGTGCGGCCGCGGGGAGGGCGGCGTGCAGGGCGGCGGCGGAGATGCGGCCGTCCTCGACGACCAGGTCGGGCCAGCGCAGGCCGGTGGCGTTCTCGAGGCCGAGCAGCAGGTCGAGACCACCGCCGAGGGGTGCGGCGTCGACCAGGACGGTGTCGGTGCGGAACCGTTGCGCCGCCGAACGAAGCGCGGTGGCGGCCGCCGATGTGGAGGCTCCGGCGCCGCCGCAGGCACCGGCGACGGCGATAACCACACCATCGCCATGGCGGTATTCGGCGTGCTCAGCAAACTTCTCGATAAGCCGCACGGCGGCCCCCGGCAGGCCGATGACGAGCTCGGCGCCGACCGCCGCGGCGGCCTGCCAATCGGGCAGTTCCGGCTCACCGTCGGTGACCAGGACGACGCCGATGCGGCGGAGATATCCGGCCTCGGCACAGGCCTGGCCGGTGGCGGTATCGAGGATGACGAGCGGCGCCGCGGCCCAGCTGTGCCGGCCGATGGGGAGTTCACGTTCGTCCAGGCCGCGTTCCGCGGCGGCGGCGATGCGGCGGACTTCGTCACGGAGCCGGCCGTCGCGAATGAGTACGAGGGCCGGTGGAGCCGCGATCACCTGCGCTGCTTCGAGTTCCATGCGGTGAGCGTGGTGCACCGTGCAGAGGAGCGGAAGACCCGTTATGCCGAATGTGGATAACTCGGGGGGTGTGGATAACTTTTCTTTTCGCCCTGTGCAGACAAGGGCCGTCCTGAAAATAGAGGACGGCCCCAGCCGGGGGGGGAGGAGGCTGGGGCCGTCGGGTTCAGCCCCGGGGGGTCGGGCTGAACGCGCCTGGACTATGTCCAGGTGTCAGCAATACTACACCCAAGCCCTGGCAGGAACGCAAGTCCGTCCTTCGAGAAATTTGTGCTCGTCAGCGGCCCGGCGTCTTCCGGGCAAACCCCGCGCCACCTGGTGCGCAGAGACGATCGATCGTTCCCTGACCCGCGCTCGTTCGCGCACCGGCGGACCGTCGTTCCCCGAGTCCGGGCACCGCGGCCCTATTCTGAACGAGTGACAGACGACGGTGATCATCGCGTGGCCGCTTTCTTCGATCTCGACAAGACGGTGATCGCCAAGTCGAGCACCTTCGTCTTCAGTAAGCCCTTCTTCGCCCAGGGCCTGCTCAACCGCCGCGCCGTGCTGGAGAGCAGTTA
Source organism: Nocardia sp. XZ_19_385 (assembly GCF_015355755.1). Classification (NCBI taxonomy): domain Bacteria; kingdom Bacillati; phylum Actinomycetota; class Actinomycetes; order Mycobacteriales; family Nocardiaceae; genus Nocardia; species Nocardia sp. XZ_19_385. The sequence continues at coordinate 1,426,580 of NZ_JACVEE010000002.1, read as the reverse complement.
CGCCCACTTCATGTTCCTGCTCTCGGGCGCCGACCACGATCAGATGGAGCGGATGCGCGAGCACCTCACCAAGATGTGCGCGGGCTGGGATGTCGAGCAGGTGAAATCCATTGTGGCGGAGACACTTCACGAGCTCGTCGATCCGCTGATCTACGCCGAGGCCGCGGATCTCATTGCGGACCACAAGATTCGGGGCCACGACGTGGTGATCGTGTCGGCCTCGGGCGAGGAGATCGTCGCGCCGATCGCGGAGGTGCTCGGCGCCTCGCACACCGCCGCCACCCGGATGGTCGTCGAGGACGGCAAGTACACCGGCGAGGTCGACTTCTACTGTTACGGCGAGGGCAAGGTCCAGGCCATCGAAAAGCTCGCCGCCAGTGAGGGTTACGACCTGTCGCGGTGCTATGCCTACTCCGATTCGGGGACCGATCTGCCGATGCTGACCGCGGTCGGCCATCCCACGGCGGTGAACCCGGATCGAAACCTGCGCCGCGAGGCGGTGGCCCGGAACTGGCCGGTGCTCACCTTCTCCAATCCGGTGTCGCTGTGGGCCAGATTCCAGGCGCCGTCGTCGACCACCCTTGCCGCGACAGCGGCCGTCGGAGTGAGTGCGGTGGTGGCCGGCGCGATCTCCTACCGGCTGCTGCGCAAGCGCCGCTGAGCTTTAGCTGGCCTGGCACCCGGCGCACCGCAGTGCTGTTAGACGGCGCAGCCGAGTGCTAGCGGGGAGCGTTTGCTGACATAATTCCGGAGCCGGAGCGACCAGGCATTTAACCACGAAACGCCGACGAACACGCCGGTAATCTTATGTTTCCCGAACCCTTGAGTGGCGCCGGTCACAGTGGTAAAAAGGTAGCTACGGAAGGACGGAAGGCCTGGGCGGAATCGGAAGAGAAGATTCAGTCTCCCATCCCACCCTTCCCAGCACGGACACCAGGCACCCACGCGGAGCGCGCCGCGACAAGGGCAGAAGCGTTGTGGGCCTGCGAGATTCGGGTTGTTACGGCGAGAGCCTCGCACAGGTTGCGGGGATGAACCGTAGGAGACCGATTCCTCGCCGAGGCCGCCGAACACAACCCACCCAGCACGCTTGGTAACCGGGTTGTCCGTGCTTCGCGGGCGGTGAAGTCGCACAAGCGGCTACGCCGCCCGCTGCGCGTTGTCTAGCCCACTGCCGAATCGGCGATCGAGGCCGCTTCGCGCGCGCCGTCTTCCAGTGCGGCGCAGCACAGAATCACCCAATCCCCCACCGCGGCCGGATCTCCGGTGCGGAAACCGGCGGCCGCGTCCAGGTAGGCCTGGCGGCGGCGCAGCCAGAACACTTCCGGCACCCCGAGGCTATGCGGGTCCAGCCCACTAGACACGGTGACGAGACGCGATGCCGCCCGGGCGACCACGCCGTCGGCGGTCCCGAACGGCTGCAAGGCAAGCAATTCCCCGTGCACCACCGCCGCGATCACCGGCGCCGGCGCCCGCGTTGCCTGCACGGTCTGCGCCAGCAGGTCGAGGCGTTCGGCGACACCGGCCACCGCGCGCGGGCGGCCGAGCAGCGTCTCGTCCGAAACCAGATCGGCAGCGGCCAGCAGATGCAGCCGGGCCAGCGCCTGCAGCGGGGCACGCTGCCAGGTACCCGCGAGATTCCGCAGCGCGTCGGCGTCGAGCGCCTGGCCCACCCGCAGCGAGCCCGCCAGGATCGGGTCCTCCACCACCCCGTCCACCGACGGCAATCCGGTGCTGCCGCCGTCGATCGCCGCGGACGAACGCGCGGCCCGCACGGCGGCTTCGGCAGCCGTGGTCGGCCACCCCCGCCGGTTCGCCTTGTGCCGGTGCACGGCCGCGAGCGCGTCGCGGGCGCGGTCGGCGGCATCGCGGACACCGGGCAGGTCGACGAGTGGCTGTAGCGGGTCGGTCACGAGATACGAGGCTAGCGGGGCGCCACGGCGTGCCCGGCGGCGATCTGCCGTTCGATTGCGATCAGAGTGTGCAACTGCTGCTCGGAGAGCAGATCGGTGAACCGTTCCCGGATAACGGCCTGGTGCCCCGGCGCCGCCTCCACATAGGCCTGCCGCCCCGCCTCCGTGAGCACCACGTCGTCCCCGCGCCCGTCACGCTCGCAAGCTTCGCGCGCAATCAACCCGCGCTGCTCCATCCGCCCGAGTTGCCGCGACAACCGGCTGTGCGCCCAGAGCATCCGCTCGGCCAGGCCACGAACGCGAATGCAGTCGTCGGCCGAGGTGAGCTCCACCAGAGTCGCGAGGACCTCGTAGTCGGGCATCGACAGCCCCGCACTGCGCTCCAGCTCCCGCGCGACCTCCGCATCCACCAGCTCGCGCAGCCGACGATAAGCGGACCACGCCTGCAACGACTCGACCATGCGGCACAGCCTATCGGATTCTATTTACATGTAACCGATCTCCACCCGAAGCAGTGCGGCACCGGGGAAGCGAAGCGCCCCGGTGCCGCTACCCCTTACCCGGTCAGCAGCTCCCGGCCAGGGATGGCGTCGAGCAGCCGGCGCGTGTATTCGGTTTGCGGATTATCGAATACCTCTGCGGTGGAAGCTGATTCGACCACCGCCCCGTTCTGCATAACCAGCACGTCGTCGGCGATCTGCCGAACCACTGCCAAATCATGGGTGACAAACAAATATGACAACCCCAGCTCCGCCTGCAAGTCGTTGAGCAGGTTCAGAATCTGCGCCTGCACCAGCACGTCCAGGGCCGAGACCGCCTCGTCGCAGACCACCACCTCCGGATTGAGCGCCAGCGCCCGCGCGATGGCGACGCGCTGCCGCTGTCCACCGGACAGCTCGTTCGGATAGCGGCGCATCACCGTGGTCGGCAGCGACACCTTGTCCAGCAGGTCACGCACGGTGGCCTCGCGTTCCTTGGCGTTGCCGATCTTGTGCGTGCGCAGCGGCTCCTCGATGGTCCGGTAGATCGAGTACATCGGGTCCAGGGAACCGTAGGGGTCCTGGAAGATCGGCTGTACTCGACGCCGGAACGCGAAGGCCTCCTTGCTGTTCAGCTTCGCGACCTCGCGACCATCGAAGGTGACCGAACCCGAGGTGGGTTCGAGCAGTCCGAGCACCATCTGGGTGACGGTCGACTTGCCGGAGCCGGATTCGCCCACGATCGCGGTGGTCGTGCCGCGTTTCAGGCGGAACGACACATTGTCGACGGCGGTGAAGTCCGTCGACTTCCACGGCGCGCTGCCTCGGATCTTGAACGCCTTGGTGAGATTCTCCGCGACCACCACGTCGTCGGTGACCGTGGCGATGGCCGGATCTTCGGCCAGCACCTGCTCGGCCACCTGTTCAGCGACCTCCACCGCCTGCTCGCGGATTTCGGCGCGCTTGCGCACCGCCGAAAGCCGTTGCGAGGCAAGCGACGGCGCCGAATTGACCAGCTTCTTGGTGTACAGGTGCTGCGGGTTGCGCAGAATCTGCAGTGCCGGACCGGATTCCACCACCCGGCCGCGATACATCACCACCAGGTGCTCGGCGCGTTCGGCGGCGAGACCGAGATCGTGCGTGATCAGCAGCACCGCGGTGCCGAGTTCGCTGGTCAGCCCGTCGAGATGGTCCAGGATCTGCCGCTGCACGGTGACGTCGAGCGCGGAGGTCGGCTCGTCGGCGATCAAGAGCTTCGGCCGGCAAGACAATCCGATGGCGATGAGCGCGCGCTGGCGCATACCACCGGAGAACTCGTGCGGGTACTGGTTCATCCGGCGCTCGGCGTCGGACATACCCGCTTCCTCGAGCAGCTCGGCGGCCCGTTTCGTGGCCTCCTTGCCTTTCGCGATCCCGTTGGCCTCCAGGGTTTCCCGGATCTGGAAGCCGACCTTCCAGACCGGATTCAGGTTCGACATCGGATCCTGCGGCACCAGGCCGATGCCTTTACCGCGCACGGCCACAATGTCTTTCGACGAGGCGGCGGTGAGATCCTTGCCGTCGAACATGATCGAACCGGAGGTGACCTCGCCGCTGCCGGGCAGCAGATCGATGATCGCGTGCGCGGTCGTCGATTTGCCGGAGCCCGACTCGCCGACGATCGCCACCGTCTGCCCCGGATACACCGCCAGGCTCACCCCGCGCACGGCGGGGATCTTCTTGGCCTGGGAGGTGAAACAGACGTTGAGGTCCTTGATTTCGAGCAGTGGCTGCATCGCCCCGGTCACCTCTTCCTGGCTTTCGGATCGAGCGCGTCGCGCACGGCGTCACCGAGCATGATGAAGCTCAGCACGGTCAGCGCGAGCGCGGTCGCGGGATAGAACAGGATCGGCGAGGTGCGGATCTCGATCCGCGCCTGCGCGATATCGGAACCCCACGACACGACGGTGCGCGGCAGTCCGACACCGAGGAAGGACAGCGTCGCCTCGGTCACGATGAAGACGCCGAGCCAGATCGTGGTCACCACGATGACCGGGGCCGCCGCGTTCGGCACCACATGCCGCAGCAATGTACGGAATCGGGAGACACCCAATGCCTTTGCCGCGGTCACATATTCGCTGTTTCTGGCTTCGATCACCGCACTGCGGGCGATACGAGCCGCCTGCGGCCAGGTGAACGTCGCCAGAATGGCGACGACGGTCCAGATCGTCCGCTGGTCGAGCAGCTGCATCACCACGATCGCGGCCAGCATCAGCGGGATGGCGTAGAAGACCTCGCCCACCCGGGACACCACCGAATCGAGCAGGCCGCCGTAGAACCCGGACAGCGCGCCGAGGATGCCGCCGATCACCACGAACAGCAATGCCGAACCGACGCCGACCGCCACGGAAGCTCTTGCGCCGTAAATGGTTCGGGCGTAGATGTCGCAGCCCTGTTTGTCGAAGCCGAACGGATGCCCGGAACTGCGGGGCGCCATGCTGAACGCGCCGTCGCAGAACTGCGGATCCTGGCTGGTGAACAGCGAGGGAAAGAACACCACCACCATGACGAACAGGATCATCAGGGTGGCCACCACGAAGATCGGGTTGCGCCGCAGCTGCTGCCAGGCGTCGGCCCAGATGCTCGTCGGGGTGCCGGTCTCGACGACTTTGTCGGTGGCGAGCACCTCCACTTCGTCGGGTGGCGCGACGTAATACTCCTGCCCGGACCGGGCTTCGGCGCTGGGCTTCTCGAGGTCAGGCATAGCGGATCCTCGGGTCGAGTGCGGCATAGAGCAGGTCGATCAGGAGATTCGAGATCAGGAAGATCACGATGAGCACCGTGACGAAGGAGACCACCGTCGGCGGCTCACCGCGCACGACGGCCTGATACAGCGTGCCGCCGACACCTGGAATGTTGAAGATGCCCTCGGTGACGATCGCGCCGCCCATCAGCGCGCCGAGATCGGCGCCCAGGAAGGTGATCACCGGGATCATCGAGTTGCGCAGAATGTGCACAGTGATGACCCGGGGGCGGCTCAAGCCCTTGGCGGTCGCGGTTCGCACGTAGTCGGCGGTCATGTTCTCCGCCACCGAGTTCCGCGTCAGCCGCAGTACGTAGGCGAACGACAGCGACCCCAGCACGAACGCCGGGACGAGTAACTCGCCATAACTTGCCTTGCCGGTGACGGTCACCGGCGCGATGCCCCACTTCACGCCGAGCAGGAACTGCGCCAGGAAGCCGACCACGAACACGGGAACCGCGATGATCACCAGGCTGATGACCAGCATCGTCGAGTCGAACAGCTTGCCCTTACGCAGCCCCGAGATCAGGCCGAAAATAATGCCGAAAATGCCCTCGATGGCGACCGCCATCAAGGCCAGCTTGATGGTGATCGGGAACGCCCGGGCGAGCTCGTCGCGCACCGGCCGGCCGGAGAAGGCCGTCCCGAAATCGAAGGTGACAATGCCCTTCAGGTAGTACAGGTATTGCATCAGGAAGGGTTTGTCGAGGTTGTAGCGAGCCCGCAGGGCGGCCTCGACACCCGGTGTCAGTGGTTTCTCACCGGCCAGCGCCTTGATCGGATCACCCGGGATCAAGAACACCATCGCATAGATCAGCAACGTCGCCCCGAGGAAGACGGGGATCATCTGGAGCAGACGCCGCAGGACATACCAAGCCATAGCTGTATTCCTCCGGAAAAGGCTGAGAGCCGCACCCCGGTGTGGCGGTGCGGCTCCAGCGCGGCGATTACTTCAGTTCGAGGTTCTCGAAGTCGAACAGGCCACTCCAGGCGAGCTCGCCCTTGACCCGGTCCGAAACACCCGCGGCGGCAATGTAATCCCACAGCGGAATGTCGGCCGCGTCCTTGATCAGCAGGGCCTGCGCCTCGCCGACCAGCTTGTAGGACGCTTCCTCGCTCGACGCGGCGAGCGCGGCCTTGAGCAACCGGTCGAACTCCGGGTTGTTGTAGTCGACGTTGTTGGTGTCGGAGAAGCTGAAGTACTGCGAGGTGAGGAACTGCAGCATGGTCGGGTAGTCGCCCTGCCAGCCGTAGCGGAACGCCTTGCCGATGGTCTTGGCGTTGACCTCGTCACGGATCTGCTTGAAGGTCGGGTACGGGGTGGCGACGGCATCGATGCCGAGGGTGTTCTTGACGCTGTTGATCACGGCCTCGGCCCATTCCTGGTGGCCGCCGTCGGAGTTGTAGGAGAACTGGTACTGGCCCGACCACGGGGAGATGGCGTTGGCCTGGGCCCACACCTTCTTGGCCTCTTCCGGGTTGTACTTCAGCGACTCGACGCCGGGCAGGTTGCCGTTGAAGCCGGGCAGGGTGCTCGCGGTGAAGTCGAGCGCGGGCTTGCGGGTGCCGTGGAAGATCTTCTCGCAGATCTGTTCCCGGTTGATGGCCATCGAGATGGCCTTGCGGCGCAGCACGCCTTCTTCGCCGCCGAAGTGCGGGACCGTGGCCTGGATGCCGATGTGCTGGTTCTGCGCGGTCGGCTTGCTGATCGCGCGGTCACCGAGGTCGTTCTTGTAGGTCGAGAGCGCGCTGGCGGGGATGGTGTCGAGCGCGTCCAGGTTGCCGCCCTGCAGGTCGGCGTAGGCGGTGTCGAAGGACTGGTAGTGCACGAACCGCAGGCCGTCGTTCTTGGCCGGGCGGCCGCCCTTGTAGTCCGGGTTCTTGTCCAGGTCGATCTTGACGTTGTGTTCCCAGGTCTTGAACTTGTACGGGCCGTTGCCGACCGGCGCCTCACCGAAGGCCTTCATGTCCTTGAACGCGACATCAGGCAGCGGGTAGTAGGGCGCGTAACCCAGGCTCAGCTCGAAGTCGATGGAGGGCTGGGTGAGTTCGACGGTGAAGGTCTTGTCGTCAACGACCTTGAGGCCCTTCATGGTCTGCGCCTTCGGCGGATCGGACGACACCTCGTCGAAGCCGGCGATCGAGGCGTAGACGTAGCTCTGCAGCTGGGCGTTGGTGCCCAGGGCGCCGTAGTTCCAGGCGTCGACGAAGTTCTTCGCCTTCACCGTGGTGCCGTCGGTGAACTTCCAGTCCGGCTTGATCGTGATCTTGTAGTTCTGGCGATCGGTGGTCTCGATCTTCTCGGCCATCTCGTTGGTGGCTTTGCCGTTGGCGTCGTAGTACTTCAGCCCGGCGTAGAGCCGGTCGACGACTCGACCACCCATGTTTTCGTTGGTATTGGAGGGCACCAAGGGGTTCTGCGGCTCACCGCCGTTGACCGTCACGATGCCGGCGTCGGCACTGTCGTCCGACGAAGAACAAGCGGTCAGCCCGAGGCTTGTGGCCACCAGTGCTGCCGCGGTCAGCGCGATTGCTCTGTTGAATCTCAACGCAACTCCCGATCTCGGTGCGAGGGGATCGCCGGCACACGCACGGTCCAGCACCGACGCCTCCCGGCCGATCCACCCAGGATGCATCGGAGGTTAACCATCCTGGACAGTCCTGTCCTGGGATCGACAAAGGTTCATTCCACAATTTACAAATCCGGTGGTTTGTGCTTTACACGGAAAAGATCACGCGAATGCGGCCGATCCACCGGAACATTGCCTCTACCTGAGGCCTTCGGCGGTTCGGCGGGTCGACCCACCTCACAGCCGAGTTTCCCTGGCTGTGATCGTTCGAAACCTGGTGGACACACTCGGCACGGCATCGGGCCTCGTTGGATACTGTCGACCTCGGTCGCATCGAATCGTGCGCTCAGGTTACGTGGAAAGAAGAGAAGAGATGACCGAAACCACTGCCGATCATCAGGATTCGTACCCGCCGACGCCGGAGTTCGCCGCCGCGGCCAATGCGGATGCGTCCCTCTACGCGCAGGCCGAGGCCGACCGCGACAAGTTCTGGGCCGCGCAGGCCGACCGGTTGCACTGGCACCAGCGGTGGTCGCAGGTGCTGGACTGGTCCGACGCCCCCGTCGCGAAGTGGTTCGTCGACGGCAAGCTCAATGTCGCCTACAACTGCGTGGATCGGCATGTGCTCGCCGGGCACGGCGGCCAGGTCGCCATCCACTGGGAAGGCGAGCCCGGCGATTCCCGCGAACTCACCTACAACGAGCTGCTCGCCGAAGTATCCAGGGCCGCAAACTATTTGACCGAGCTCGGACTGGAAGCCGGGGACCGCGTCGCGATCTACATGCCGATGGTCCCGGAAGCCATCGTCGCCATGCTGGCCTGTGCGCGGCTGGGCCTGACGCACTCGGTGGTGTTCGCGGGCTTCTCCCCCACCGCGTTGCGGCAGCGCGTCGACGATGCGCAGGCCCGGCTGATCATCACCACCGACGGGCAGTGGCGCCGGGGCAAAGCGGCGCCGCTCAAGGAAGCCGTCGACGAGGCGCTCTACGCGAACGGCGATGTGCCGCACAGCGTCGAGCACGTGCTCGTGGTGCGACGCACCGAGATCGAGGTGCCGTGGACCGACGGCCGCGACCTGTGGTGGCACGAGACCGTCGCGCAGGCCTCCCCCGAGCACGAGGCGCAGGCCTTCGACGCCGAGCACCCACTGTTCATCCTCTACACCTCCGGCACCACCGGAAAGCCCAAGGGCATCCTGCACACCACCGGCGGCTACCTCACCCAGGCCTCCTACACCCACCACAACGTCTTCGATCACAAAGCGGGACAAGACGTCTACTGGTGCACCGCCGACATCGGCTGGGTCACCGGGCACACCTACATCGTGTACGGCCCGCTGTCGAACCGGACGACGCAGGTGGTCTACGAGGGCACCCCCAACTTCCCGGACGAGCACCGGCACTGGAACATCGTCGAAAAGTACGGTGTCAGCATCTACTACACGGCGCCGACGCTGGTGCGCACCTTCATGAAATGGGGCAAGGAGATTCCCGCCGCCCACGATCTGTCCTCGCTGCGCGTACTCGGCTCCGTCGGCGAACCGATCAACCCGGAAGCCTGGCGCTGGTACCGGGAAGTCATCGGCGGCAACCGGACTCCGATCGTGGACACCTGGTGGCAGACCGAAACCGGATCCATCATGATCTCCCCGCTGCCCGGCGTCACCGCCGCGAAGCCGGGAGCCGCCATGACGCCACTGCCCGGCATCTCGGCCACAGTCGTCGACGAAGAAGGCAAGCCGGTACAGCTCGGCGAGACCGAGGCGAACGGCTACCTGGTGCTGGATCAGCCGTGGCCGTCCATGCTGCGCGGCATCTGGGGCGACATGGACCGCTACCGGGCCACCTACTGGGAGCGCTACGCCCAGCAGGGCTGGTACTTCGCCGGCGACGGCGCCAAGCTCGACGCCGACGGCGACCTGTGGGTGCTCGGGCGCGTGGACGACGTCATGAACGTCTCCGGGCACCGCATCTCCACCGCCGAGGTGGAGTCGGCGCTGGTCGGGCACTCCGGAGTCGCCGAGGCCGCGGTGGTCGGCGCGACGGACGCGACCACCGGCCAGGGCATCGTCGCCTTCGTGATTCTCACGGCCGAGGCGAAGGACACCGGCGCAGCGCTCATCGACGACCTCAAAGCAGAGGTATCCCGGGCGATCAGCCCGATCGCCCGGCCGCGCGAGATCCACGTGGTGCCGGAGCTGCCCAAAACCCGCAGCGGCAAGATCATGCGGCGACTGCTGCGCGATGTCGCCGAAGGCCGGGAACTGGGCGACACCTCAACCCTGGTCGACCCGAACGTCTTCGAGGCGATCCGGGCCAAACAGGCGTGACCCCGCGCCGCGGATGACAAAAGCCCGGCACAAAAGGCAGCGACGCACAGGCCGCAAACGCGCACGGATGGCAGGTGCGCAGAGCCAGCAGGTACGCAGAGGTAGCGGGTACGCACCCGGCAGCAGCGCGGCACCGTAGAAGCACCGCGGCACCCGGGAAGCAGCGCGGCACCGGGGAAGCGAAGCGCCCCCGGTGCCAATGGGCCGAAAGGTGGCCGGGACGAAAGCCGAGCGCAGCGAGGTGCCGTCCCGGCCACCACGACCAGGCGTTAGGATTGCGTAAGGTGTGCCGGGAAGTCTGGTCGGCGTGCGGTCGCGCTTCACCGCCGGTATCGGCAGGGTTGCGCGCCCGTGGCTTTTGCCCACCCCGCCGAAAGGTTTCTCGTGATCAACCAAGTGCGTTCCGAGTTGACCCGGTACCTGCGGATCGAGACCGTCGGTGGCGCCATCCTCCTCTTTGCGGCAGCGATCGCGCTGCTGTGGGTTAACTCCCCCTGGGGCGACAGCTACACCACGATCGCCGAGACGGTGCTGCCGATCAAGCCGCTGCACCTGGAACTCACCGTGGCCGACTGGACCAAGGACGGCCTGCTCGCCATCTTCTTCTTCGTCGCGGGCCTGGAGGTCAAACGCGAACTGGTGGTGGGCGAGCTCGCCGACAAGCGCCGCGCCGCCTTGCCGATCATCGCCGCGGCCGGCGGTGTGGTCGTGCCCGCGCTGATCGCGCTCGCAGTTGGCTTCGGCGTGCCCGGCATGGACAAGGGCTGGGCCATTCCGGTGGCCACCGATATCGCGTTCGCCTTGGCCGTACTCGCGATGACAGGCTCCCGGGTGCCGACGAGCGCGCGGGTGTTCCTGCTGAGCCTGGCGGTGGTCGACGATCTGCTGGCCATCATCCTGATCGCGGTGCTGTTCACCGCCTCGGTGTCGGTGCTGTGGCTGCTCGCCGCCGTGGCCGCCTGTGCCGGGTGGTGGCTGGCACAGCACAAGCGGCTGCGCACCCCGCTCGTCTACCTGCCGCTGGCGCTGGCGGCCTGGTACGCGCTGCACGAGGCCGGTATCCACCCGACCCTGGCTGGTGTCGCGCTCGGCCTGCTGACCCGGGTCAAGGCCGATCCCGGCGAAGACGAAGCGCCCGCGACCCGCCTCGAACACCTGGTGCAGCCGATCTCCGCCGGGCTGTGCGTGCCGCTGTTCGCGTTGTTCGCCTCCGGCGTTCCGTTGGACGGCAAGGTGTTCGGGGAGATGTTCACCGACCGGCTCGCGCTGGCCATCATTCTCGGCCTGCTGCTGGGCAAAGTCATCGGCATCTTCGGAATCAGCTGGGTGGCAATCCGGTTCGGCATCGCGAAACGCCCACAAGATCTCGAATATCGCGACATGTTCGCCCTGTCGGTGCTCGGTGCGATCGGGTTCACCGTTAGCCTGCTTGTGGCAGAGCTCGCGTTGGAAGGCGACTCCGTCGAATTGGCGAAGGCGGCGGTGTTGGTCACCTCAATGGCGGCATCGCTCGCCGGTTCGGCGCTACTGTTGCGACGTGGGCGTGTCCATCAGGCGCGGCGCGACGCAAAAAGCACACACCCCAGGCTTGGCGTGGGATCTCAGGACATGGAAGAAGGGTCGACGAAGTGAGTTTCGCACAGGGCAACGGGAACGACGGCGCGCGCGACCGCTCCTTGACCGCCATTCCCCTGACCGATGCCAACCCGCCCGGATCGGCGAGCTTCGGGACCCTGGTCCGCGACGCCACCGAGCAGATGTCCACGCTGGTGCGCGCCGAGGTGGCGCTGGCCAAGGCCGAGGTCACCGGTGAGATCAAGAAGGGGCTGCAGGGCAGCGTCTTCTTCATCCTCGCGCTGACCGTGCTGCTGTTCAGCAGCTTCTTCTTTTTCTTCTTCCTCGGTGAGCTGCTCGATGTGTGGCTGGCGCGCTGGGCCGCGTTCCTGATCGTCTTCCTGCTGATGATCGCCACCACCGCGGTGCTCGCGTTCCTCGGCTATCTGCGGGTCAAGAAGCTGCGCGCGCCCGAGAAGACGATCGACTCGCTCAAGCACGCCAAGGATGTGCTGCCCAGCGGATTCGGCGCCGGCGCCCAGCAAACCCATTACTCGCTCGAGAAGTAGGGCCTTCGGTCGCTCCGCGGGCTCCGCTCGGTGGGTCTCGGCGCACAGCACGCCTTTTGGCCCACTAGGCTTCCTCGGCGTGTCGTCGAACAACTTTCCGGATCCGTCCAGCGTCCGTTACGACGGACCGTGGACGCATCGGGACGTGCATGCCAACGGCATTCGCTTCCACGTCGTCGAGGCAGCCGCTACTGAGGAGAAGGTGGACGCGCCACTTGTGGTGCTGCTGCACGGTTTCGCCGACTTCTGGTGGTCCTGGCGGCATCAGCTGACCGGACTGGCCGACCTCGGCTACCGCGTGGTCGCGGTGGACCTGCGCGGCTACGGCGACACCGACAAACCGCCGCGCGGCTACGACGGCTGGACCCTGGCCGGTGATATCGCCGGTCTCATCCGCGCGCTCGGCCACACCGACGCGACCCTGGTCGGGCATGCCGACGGCGGGCTGGTCTGCTGGACCACCGCCGTCCTGCATCCGCGCCTGGTGCGGTCCATCGCGCTGGTCAGTTCGCCACATCCGGCGGCGCTGAAGAGCGCCGTGCTGCGCGACGGTACTCAGCGCGCGGCGTGGCTGCCGAACTTCCTGCGCTACCAGCTCCCCCGCTACCCGGAACACCTGCTGACCACCGCGGACGGGTTCGAGGTGGAGCGGCTGCTGCGCCAGCGGGTCGGTGGAAGCTGGTCGGGCACTGCCGAATTCGTCGACACCGCGCGGCGGATGCGTTCGGCCATCCAGATTCCGGGCGCGGCGCACTGTGCGCTGGAGTATCAGCGCTGGGCCTTCCGCAGCCAGTGGCGGCCCGATGGCCGCCGGTTCATGGCGACCATGCGGGTGCCGGTCGCCGTGCCGGTGCTCGCGTTGCGCGGAGAGCTCGACAACTATGTGGTGCCTCGCACCTTCCAGCGCGGGCACCAGTGGTCGCCCGGCGCGCGGCTGGTCGGCATCCCGGACGCCGCGCATTTCGCGCACCAGGAGAACCCGGAGGCGGTTACCTCCGAGCTCGCCCAGTTCCTCCCCGAGATCAGCTGAGGACGCAGGCCCCGGTGTTGATGGGGGTGTTCGCGGCATCCGCCGCACTGATGTCCGGCTGGATCTCGTTGAGCGTCAGCACATATCCGGTGTCGTCGTCGGTGACGGCGGCGCCGAAGACGATGCCGAGCACCTGACCTTCCGTATCCACCAGCGGCCCACCGGAATTACCCGCCCGGACCAGACCGCGCACGGTGTAGACCTCACGCTCCACGGTGCCGTTGCGGTAGATCGTCGGGCCGGTCAGGTCCAGCGTCTCGCGGACGCGGGCGGCGCTGGCCGTGTACGGGCCGCCGCCCGGGTAACCGAGCACGATCGCGCTCTCTCCCGAAGCCGCCGGCTCCGGCGCGCGCTTGACCTCCGGTGCGGTGAGCCCCGGCACCTTCAGCACCGCGACATCGCGGGACGGATCGAACAGCACGACGGTCGCGTCCAGCGGACCGCGCGGGGTGTCCACCGAGACGCTGGTGGTGCCCGCGACGACGTGGGCGTTGGTGATCACCCGCTCTTGGCCGATCACGAAACCCGAACCTTCCAGCGCCCGCTGGCAACTCGGCGCGACACCGCGGATGCGCAGCACGCTCTGCTGCAGCGCGGCCGCGACCGGGCTGGCCAGCACGCTCGGGTCCGGCGCCGCGACCGGCGCCGTGGGCGCGCGGCCGAACGGCCCGATGACATCGGGCAGCCCGGAAGTATTGAGCAGCTTGGAGAATTCGTTCGGGACCTTGCGCAGCCAGTTCGGCGCGATCTGATTGACGTCGGCCAGCACCCGGGAACCGTTGATCGCCGTGGCGATCGCTGGTTGCGAGGAGGTGGCCAGCGGCAGCGCCAGCAGCCACGCGGTGACCAGCACCGCCACCGCCTGCAGGACCGCGCCGGTCACGCTGTCGACGCTGCGGGTGAACGGGTGCCGCATACCGCCGCGCGCGGCCCGGCCCAGCACCATGCCGGCCACTTCGCCGACGATCACCAGCAGCACGATCAGCAGCACGCCGGTGAGTACCCGGGTGCGGCCCTCGTCCACATGCTCGAGGATGTGCGGGGCGATCAGGATGCCCGCGACCGCGCCGAGCACCACACCGAGGAACGCCAGCGCCGAAGCCACCGCGCCCTGCCGCCAGCCCGAGGAGGCGGCGAGCAGCGCGAGCAGCACGACGGCGATGTCGAGCCACACCGAGGACGTCATAACGTCATCCCCAATGCCGCCAGCGATTCTTCGAGATCACGCACGTCATTCTGGTCCCAATCCAGTTCCCATCCGGCGTTTTTGAAGATGCCGTGCAGGATGCCGCCGGTCAGGCCCCAGACCAGCATCCCGTCGACCTGGAAAGCCGGGCTCTGATAACCCGTGCGGCGCACCATGAACCGGTTGGCGGGGTCGAGCAGTTCCGACAGCGGCACCCGCACCACCCGCTCGGTCTCGCCTTCGTTCACCACCCGCACCTCGGCGGGATTGCGCCAGTAGCCGAGCACCGGCGTCACGTCGAAGCGCGACGGCGGGACGAACAGCTTCGGCATCACGGCCAGCGGAGCCACGTCCTCGCGCCGGACGCCGGTCTCCTCACAGGCCTCGCGCAGGGCGGTGTCGACCGGGCCCTGGTCGCCCGGGTCGACCGCACCGCCGGGGAACGCCACCTGGCCGCGGTGCTGACGCATGGTCGAAGCCCGTTGGGTGAGCAGCACATCGGCGTCGCGCGGCAGCGCCCGGGCGCTGCCTTCGGCCGAACCGCTGAACAGCACCAGGACCGCCGCCTGCCGCGGCTCCTTGATCACGGTCATGGCCCGGCGCATCGCCCGCGCCAGGGACAGGGTGTCGGTGGCGTCGGCATCCGCGGACTCGACCGCGGGGCGCAGCCACGCGGGCGCGTTCTGCGGCTCCAAGTTCATCCGCCGACTCCGGTGCTCGTTCGCAACCCAACCTCCGTCGCCGATGTTCGCACCCGCAACATTTGCTGCGAGATACCTTGCGCTGTAAACCATCTCATGTCCGCCCCGGTGCCCGCAGCGATCATGTGCGAACTCCGAGCCGGTCGGCGACAGTGTCGGCGATGTCCTCGACGCTGGTGAACCGGCGCACCACCACCTCGGCGATGGAGCCGTCCGCGCGCACCAGCACCGAGACCGGCAGCACCGCGGGGGCGCCGGCCGCTGTCCGCACCTGGGCCTTCGGGTCGAGCACACCGGGCAGCGTGACGTGCAGCTCCGGCAGCAGCGACAGCGCTGTGGCCGCTTCGGGATCGCTGTGCACAGTCAGCACGGTAATCGCGTTTCCGGCGCGCTGCGCGTACTGCTGTAGATCTGGCAACTCCTGCCGGCAGGGCCCGCACCAGTAGGCCCACAGGTTCAGCAGCGCGGGCTTGCCCGCGAGCGCGGCGGCCAGGTCGACCGGTTTGCCGTCGGCCAGACAGTCGAGAGTGAGACCGGCAAGCGGGCCGGTAGCGGCGGTTCCGGGCGCGGCCTGGGGACAGGGCGTCAATCCCGCCGCGGCGCGCAGCGCGTCGGAAACCTGGGCGCTCTGCTGGACCTGATGCGCGGGCGCGGTCTCAGCGTCATCGCGCGGCCACAGCGCGACAGCCAAAGCCACCACCGTGATCAATCCCACCAACGCCCAGCGCACCGCGATTGGCACCCTTTTCACAGGCCGACCATCCGGAGCAGATGCTCGCGTTCGGGTCCCTTCACCAGCTTGGCCGCGGCTTCGGGATCGGTCGGCCCGGTAACACCGAAGGACGGGCAGTCGTTGGCCAGCACGCACGCGCCGCAGGCCGGCTTGCGGGCATGGCAGACCCGGCGGCCGTGGAAGATCACCCGGTGCGAGAGCATCGTCCAATCCTTGCGCTCGATCAGCGCGCCGATGATGTGCTCGACCTTCACCGGGTCTTCCTCGGCGGTCCAGCCCCAGCGCCGCACGAGCCGGCCGAAATGGGTGTCGACGGTGATGCCCGGAACCCCGAACGCGTTGCCCAGAATGACGTTGGCGGTCTTGCGGCCAATGCCGGGCAACTTCACCAATTCCGCCAGAGTGTGAGGCAACTCACCCTCATGATTTTCCAGCAGGGCCTGCCCCAGTCCGATCAAGGAACTGGTCTTGTTGCGGAAGAACCCCGTCGGCCGGATGTATTCCTCCAGCTCCGCGCGGTTCGCCTCGGCGTAGGCGCGGGCGTCGGGATACTTCGCGAACAGCGCCGGCGTCGTCAGATTGACCCGCTCGTCGGTGCACTGCGCGGAAAGTATTGTGGCGACCGCCAATTCGAGCGGAGTTGTGAAGTCCAGCTCACAATGCGCATCCGGGAAGGCCGCGGCCAGGGTGCGGTTCATCCGGCGCGCCCGGCGCACCAGACCCAGCTGGGTTTCCGCTTGTCGCGACCGGGTTTTCCGCTTCGGAACGGCGGTGGATAAGGGTTGCGCATCGGTCGCCTCGGCATCCGGTGACGAACCGTTGACGGCGGCTGCAGAGGGGGTGACACGCACGCGTCCACCATACGGAACCGGCGAGCGACGGTGCCCGGTCAGTTCTGCTCCCGTGTTCCATCTGAGACCTTGACCGTGTTTACTTCCCGGTATGCAAGGACTCGCTGTGGTGCTCTTCCCAGTGGCGTTGATGCTGTTCGCACTGGTGATGGAGCGGGTCGAGAATCGGCTCCGCAAACTTCTGGAACCCGACCCCGAGGTTCAGCAGTACCTGGACAAAGCAAGCAACGCCGAGGTCACAGAGCTGACCAAGCTCGGACTCCCTGCTGCGGTAGCCCGGGTGCGCAAGCGCCGGACCCGCAGTGAAGAATTGGACGTCGCCCGCGCCAGTTAGCGGTTCGGGCGTGTCCCATAAACGCTTAATCGTCCGCAATAACCGCAGGGCAGTGCTCAACGCAATGCACTCTTTACGTGGTGTCTGTCACTACCGTTCAGTAAAGCCGCGTAGACTGCGCTGTTGGCCGATCGCTATCGGTCCAGGACAGAGCCATTTCCCATAAGGAGCACATTCGTGGACGAGGCCCTCGCCAGAGCAGGCATCTTCCAAGGCGTTGAGCCCACCGCGGTGGCCGCACTCGCCAAGCAGCTGCAGCCCGTGGATTTTCCACGCGGCCACGTCATCTTCAATGAGGGTGAGCCCGGCGACCGGCTGTACATCATCACGTCCGGAAAGGTGAAGATCGGCCGCCGATCCCCCGACGGTCGTGAGAACCTGCTGACCATCATGGGCCCGTCCGACATGTTCGGCGAGCTCTCCATCTTCGACCCGGGCCCGCGTACCTCGACCGCTACCACGGTCACCGAGGTCCGCGCCGTCACCATGGACCGGGATGCGCTCAAGGCCTGGATCGACCAGCGCCCGGAGATCGCCGAGCAGCTGCTCCGCGTGCTTGCCCGGCGTTTGCGCCGCACCAACAACAACCTGGCCGACCTGATCTTCACCGACGTCCCCGGCCGGGTCGCCAAGGCGCTGCTGCAGCTCGCTCAGCGCTTCGGCACGCAGGAAGCCGGCGCGCTGCGGGTCACCCACGACCTGACCCAGGAAGAGATCGCGCAGCTGGTCGGCGCCTCTCGCGAGACCGTGAACAAGGCCCTGGCCGACTTCGCGCACCGCGGCTGGCTGCGGCTGGAGGGCAAGAGCGTTCTCATCTCCGACTCCGAGCGTCTGGCGCGCCGCGCGCGCTGAGGCTCGAAGCCAAGTTCACACCGAGAAGCCCGCCGATTCGTCCCAGACGAACCGGCGGGCTTCGGTGTTCGGAGGCTGGATTACGGGTGCGTGCGCAGGTATTCCAGCTGGGCCTGCACCGAGCTACGGGCCGCGAGCCACAGCCGCTTGTCGACATCGGCGTACACCTTGCGGACCACCGCCATCGCACCCGCGTCCGGGCCCAGCTCTTGCAGGGCCGCGCGCACTTGCTCGAGGCGCTCCTGCCGATGCTTGATGTAATACCGCGCGACCGGCTCCAGATCGGGATGCTCGGGGCCGTGCGCGGGTAGCAGCGCCTTGCCGGTACCCGCGGCAAGCAGCCGGTCCATCGAGGCGAGGTAATCGGCGAGGGTGCCGTCGCTGGCGTCCAGCACGGTGGTGCCGCTGCCGAGGATGGTGTCGCCGGTGAGCACCGCGTCGTCGAGCACGAAACTCACCGAATCACCGGTGTGCCCCGGGGTAGCCAGCACCGCTATGCGGAGCCCGGCTGCCTCGATCACCTCGCCGTCTGCCAGGACCGCGTCCGAGCCGCGCAGGAACGAGCGGTCGGTGGCGCGTACCGGCGTGCCGGTCAGCTTCACCAGCCGGTCGATGCCGCCGGTGTGATCGTGATGCCGGTGTGTGATCAGCGTCAGCGCGATATTGCCGCCGGTGACCCGCGTGATGGCCTCGCTGTGCGCCTTGTCCTTCGGGCCCGGATCGACCACCACGAACTCCGGACAGTCCGGGGCGCGCAGGATCCAGGTGTTGGTGCCCTCCAGGGTCATCTGGCCGGGATTTTCCGCGAGCAGAACCGCGGCAGTCGGGGTGACCTGCCGCAGCTGCCCATACGCGGGGTGTGTCAGCGCCATTGTTCAAAACTAATGCGCGGCACCACGGCTGCGCATCCGCACTGCGGATCCCGGCGTTCGCCAGGGATTCTGGTCAGCGGACCTCGGCGATGACCTCGACCTCGACCGGGACGCCCTTGGGCAGCTCGGCGACGCCGACGGCGGCGCGCGCGTGCACGCCGGCCTCGCCGAAGACCTCACCGAAGAACTCCGAGGCGCCGTTGACGACCAGCGGCTGATCGGTGAAACCCGGTGCGGAGGCGACGAATCCGGTGACCTTCACGATCCGCACCACATTGTCGAGTCCGACCAGGGCGTGGATCGCGGCGAGCGCGTTCAGCGCGCAGGCCTCGGCGGCCTTGGCGGCCTCCGCGAGGGAGATCTCCGCGCCGGCCTTGCCGATCCACGGAAGTTCGCCCTTGACGAACGGGATCTGGCCCGAGGTGTAGACCAGCGAACCGCTCTGCACCGCCGGGATGTAGGCGGCGACCGGGGCCGCCACCTCGGGCAACGTCAGGCCGAGCTTGTCCAGGTTGGCTTGCCACTGCGTGGCGGGGGCGCTCATGGCTTACTGCTTCGGGCGCTTGAGGTAGGCGACGTGCTGCTCACCGGTCGGGCCGGGCAGCACCGAGACCAGCTCCCAGCCGTCGGCGCCCCACTGGTCGAGGATCTGCTTGGTCGCATGCGTCAGAAGCGGAACGGTGGCGTACTCCCACACGGTCAAGTCACTCATGAGCCGAGTCTATGGGGCAGCCCCCACCGCCTGACGTGCGCGTGCCCTCATGCGAATCCCGCGGCGACGGTTAGCTACGTCTCACTGTCTGATACAGAACTGCCGAAACGCCGCGCCTGTAGCGGATCCCTCAGGCGTGAAGTCGAAACGAGTTATAGGCTCGCGAGCGTGGGAGTACCAATAGCAGGGCCCATTTCGGCAGAGCCGACGGGTGATACAGGGGCGGAGCCCGGGCTCGAAACGGGTTGGCCGGTGCGCGCCGAAAAGGCCCGCCTGCACTTCGTTTCCGGCAAGGGCGGCACCGGAAAGTCCACGGTCGCCGCCGCCTTGGCGCTCGCGCTGGCCGCCGGCGGCAGGCGCGTACTGCTGGTCGAGGTGGAGAGCCGGCAGTCCATTGCCCAGCTCTTCGACCTGCCGCCGCTGCCGCCCACCGAGACCCGGATCGCCACCGCCGACGGCGGCGGTGAGGTGGTCGCGCTGGCGCTCGACATCGAGCACGCCTTCCTCGAGTACCTCGACATGTTCTACAACCTCGGCTTCGCGGGCCGGGCCATGCGGCGGATGGGCGCGATCGAGTTCGTCACCACCATCGCGCCCGGTCTGCGCGATGTCATCGTGACCGGCAAGATCAAGGAATGCGTTGTCCGCGTGGACAAGGCGGGCAAGCAGGTCTACGACGAGATCGTGGTGGACGCGCCGCCGACCGGCCGCATCGCCAGCTTCCTCGACGTCACCCAGGCCATGAAGGAAATCGCGAAGGGCGGCCCGATCGCCTCGCAGTCCGAGGGCGTCTCCAAGCTGCTGCATTCGGACCAGACGCTGATCCACCTGGTGACCCTGCTGGAGGCGTTGCCGGTCCAGGAGACCGCCGACGCGGTCGGCGAGCTCACCGCGAACGACCTGCACATCGGCACGGTCATCGTGAACCGGGCGTCGGAGGGTCAGCTGCCCGCCGAAGTGCGGGCTCGCGCGGCCTCCGGCGAGATCGATCGTGACGCCATCGCAGCCGGCCTGGCCAAGGCCGGGATCTCCCTGTCGGACAGTGATTTCGCGGGCTTGATCACCGAGGCGGTGGAACACTCGGCGACGCTGCAGGCGCAGGACGCCAGTGCGAGCGAACTGAGGAAGGTCGACGTGCCACAGCTGTATCTGCCCGCACTGGAAGACGGCATGGATCTCGGCGGCCTCTACGAGCTGGCCGAACACCTGAGCAAGCAGGGGGTGAAGTAAGTGGTCCCGCTGGATATTTCGAAGATCATCGAGGACCGCACCGCCCGGGTCGTGGTGTGCTGCGGTTCCGGTGGCGTCGGCAAGACCACCACCGCCGCGGCCATCGCGCTGCGCGCCGCGGAGATGGGCCGCAAGGTCGTCGTCCTCACCATCGACCCGGCGCGCCGGCTGGCCCAGTCACTCGGCGTCGCCGACCTGGACAACACCCCGCAGAAGGTGGAGCTCGGGCCGGAGATCAAGGGCGAGCTGCACGCCATGATGCTGAACATGCGGCGCACCTTCGACGACATGGTGCTCGAGCACACCAGCCCGGACAAGGCCGAGCAGATCTTCGCCAACCCGATCTATCAGACCGTGGCCTCGTCCTTCGGCGGCACGCAGGAGTACATGGCGATGGAGAAGCTCGGTCAGCTGGCCGGGCGGCGCGAGTGGGACCTGATCGTGGTCGACACGCCTCCCTCGCGCAACGCGCTGGACTTCCTGGATGCGCCCAAGCGGCTCGGAAACTTCCTCAACGGCAAGATGATCCGGCTGATCATGGCGCCGGGCCGCGGCGTCGGCCGGTTCGTGACCGGCGCGATGAGCTTGGCCATGCGCGGGGTTTCGACCGTCATCGGCGGGCAGATGCTCAAAGACGCGTCGAACTTCCTGCAGTCGCTGGAGTCGCTGTTCGGCGGTTTTCAGGATCGGGCCGACCGCACCTACGCGATGCTGTCCAAGCCCGGCACCCACTTCCTGGTGATCGCCGCGGCCGAACCGGACGCGCTGCGCGAGGCCTCGTTCTTCGTGGATCGGCTCTCGACGGAGCAGATGCCGCTGGCCGGGCTGGTGCTGAACCGGACGCATCCGGCGCTGAGCACGCTGCGCGGTGACCACGCGCTGACCGCCGCCGACCAATTGGCCGAGACCGATCCGCTGACCGCCGCGGTGCTGCGCATCCACGCCCAGCGCGCGGCGACCGCCAAGCGCGAGCAGCATCTGCTGCAGCGGTTCACCGGCGCGCACCCGCGGGTGCCGATCGCTCCGGTGACCGCGCTGCCGTTCGAAGTGTCGGATCTAGCGGCCTTGCGCGCCGTCGGTGACCAGCTGACCGGAGTGCAACCGGTCTCGGCGTGATCGCTTAAACGTTCGAAAATCAGATCGAATTGCTATGGGACAAAACGAAACCGAGCCCGCAACGCGGGCTCGGTTTTCGGCTTCTCGGCTCAGATCGCAATCTGATGCTGCCGCTGGGCTTGGAAGAAGTCTGCCCAGGACGTCACCTCCGGATGCTGTTTCAGCAGCGCCCGCCGCTGCCGCTCGGTCATGCCGCCCCACACGCCGAACTCGACCCGGTTGTCGAGGGCATCGGCGCCACACTGCATCAGTACCGGGCAATGCCGGCAGATGGTGGCGGCTTTGCGCTGCGCCGCACCGCGGACGAACAGCTGGTCGGGATCTACTTCCTTGCATCGAGCCTGGGCTACCCAGGCGATTCGCGCTTCGGCCTGCTCTACGTCCAATCGAGCGATGGGGGTTGTCATATGCATTTGGTGGGCCCCTTTGCAGTCCGAACACCGGGTCACGGCGCTCCAGAATCGCGTGCAAGCATCGCAGCAACCCAAACCCCGCTGCGAACTGCACCACATTCCACTTTGAGTGTTAGCTCTATCACACTGGGTTCTCAATCTAGGTAAAGGTATGGGGCTAGCGCAAGACCGTCTCGAGATTTTTTGGTACGACCGTCCCCGCAATCGTGATAGAGAACCGGGCGGTCGAGTCGGCTCGCCCTTCGCCATCTCGCGACACGCGGCAACCCGCGCGACGACACGCCCAACGGGGGCACGAACCGCGCGTTCGGAAGAACTCGCAAACACACCGAAGAGACCCGGAGCGGTTACCCGTAGGCTGGAGTTCGTGCCGATCACGCCGAATACACCCACCCCGTCGGCTTCGCCTTCTATCCCCCGGGCGCTCGCGAAGCTGGCCGGCAGCTGCGCGTTGGCCGCAGTGCTCGTCGCCGGGTTGTTGTTCCCTCTCGCAGGCGGTTTCGGGTTTGTCTCCAACCGCGCCGCCGACGCCGTGGACAATGTGTCCGCGGAACTGGTGGAGGGCACCGTGCCCGCCGTCTCGACGATGGTGGACACAACCGGAGCGCCGATCGCCTGGCTGTACGAGCAGCGCAGATTCGAAGTCCCCAGCGACAAGATCTCCAACGACATGAAGTTGGCGATCGTCTCCATCGAAGATCGGCGCTTCGCCGATCACGCGGGTGTGGACTGGCAGGGCACGCTGCGCGCGTTCCTGACCAACACCAGCAGCGGTGAGGTCCAGCAGGGCGCGTCCACCCTGGACCAGCAGTATGTGAAGAACTTCCAGCTGCTCGTCGTGGCCAAGACCGACGCCGAACGCCGCGCCGCCATCGAGACCACCCCCGCCCGCAAGATCCGCGAGATCCGGATGGCGCTCACCCTGGACCGTGAGCTCACCAAGGACGAAATCCTCACCCGGTACCTGAACCTGGTGCCGTTCGGTAACTCCTCCTACGGCATCCAGGACGCGGCCAAGACCTACTTCGGCGTCGACGCCGCACAGCTGAACGTGCAGCAGTCCGCGATGCTGGCCGGCATGGTGCAATCCAGCTCCAAGCTGAACCCCTACACCAACACCGAGGGCGTGCTGGCCCGCCGGAACACCGTGCTGGACACCATGATCCAGAACATCCCCAGTCGCGCCGACGAGTTCCGCAAGGCCAAGCTGGAACCGCTCGGCGTGCTGCCCGAGCCCAAGGGCCTGCCGCGCGGCTGCATCGCCGCCAACGATCGCGGGTTCTTCTGTGACTACGCGGTGCAGTATCTGGCCAACGCCGGCATCAGCCGGGACCAGATCGACAAGGGCGGCTACCTGATCAAGACCACCCTGGATCCGGCCGTGCAGGATTCGGTCAAGCGGTCGATCAACGAGACCGCCGACCCGAACCTCGACGACATCGCGCAGGTGATGTCGGTGGTCGGACCGGGCCAGGATTCCCATCCCGTGGTCGCGATGGCCTCGAGCCGCACCTACGGGCTCAATCGCGACGCCAACGAAACCATGCAGCCGCAGCCGTTCTCCCTGGTCGGCGACGGCGCGGGCTCGGTCTTCAAGATCTTCACCACGGCCGCGGCGATGGAGAAGGGCATGGGCATCAACGCCCAGCTCGACGTGCCGACCCGCTTCGACGCCAAGGGCATGGGTAACGGTGGCGCGCGCGGCTGCCCGCCGGAGACCTACTGCGTGGAGAACGCGGCCAAGTACAAGTCGCCGATGTCGGTGACCGAAGCGCTGGCCACCTCACCGAACACCGCGTTCGTCAAGCTGATCCAGGCCGTGGGCGTGACACCGACCGTCGACATGGCGGTCCGGCTCGGCATGCGGTCCTTCAACCAGCCCGGCGGCTCCGGGCACGGCAATCTGAGCGTGGCCGACATGGCCAAGAACCAAAACCTCGGCTCGTTCACCCTGGGCCCGGTCCCGATCAACCCGCTGGAGCTGTCCAATGTGGCCGCGACGCTGGCCTCCGGCGGCAAGTGGTGCCCGCCGAACCCGATCCGCGAGGTGGTCGACCGCAGCGGCAAGGTCGTACCGCTGACCCAGCAGGCCTGTGAGCAGGTTGTCGAGCCCGGTCTGGCCAACACCCTGGCCAACGCCATGGGCAAAGACCATGATCCGGGCGGCACCGCCTCCGCGGCGGCCGGGGCGACCGGCTGGAACCAGCCGGTGGCCGCCAAGACCGGTACCACCGAAAGCCACCGCTCCTCGGCCTTCCTCGGCTTCACCAATTCCCTCGCCGCCGCCACCTATATCTACGGCGACACCCCTACGCCCGGGGAGATCTGCTCGTTCCCGTTGCGCAGCTGCGGCAGCGGCAACCTCTTCGGCGGTAACGAACCGGCCCGCACCTGGTTCAACTCGGTCAAGACCGTGCTCGACCGGTACCCGCCGGGACTGCCGCCGCTGGACGACAAGTACGTGCGCGGCTCGAACAACGCACAGGTCCCCGATGTCGCCGGACTGTCGCAGGGCGAGGCGACCGCCGCACTGACCGCCGCCGGATTCCAAGTGACGGTCGTGAACGGGGCCGGGCCGCTGCCCAAGGGCGCGGTGATGAGTTCCGCGCCGAACGGGTCGGCGATCCCGGGCTCGGTGGTGACGATCTACATCAGTGACGGGACGCAACGCGCGCCCGCACCCGCGCCTGGTCCGGCGCCGCCGCCGCCGGCACTGCCGCCGGGGCTGCCGCTGCCGCCCTGGTGGCCCAGGTAGCTCTTCCAACGAAAACCGCCGACCCGGATCTTGTCCGGGTCGGCGGTTTTTCGTTTCGCTGGTGTCAGAGCCGGGCTTTGACGGCGGCCGAGATCCGGGAGCCGTCGGCCTTGCCTTCCGCGAGCGCCGTGGCGATCTTCATGACCTGGCCCATCTGACGCATGCCCGGGCGCTCCCCGTTCTCCTCCGCAACCTGGGCGATCGCGGTGTCGGCCAGATCGGCGACCTCGGCGTCGGTGAGCTGCGAGGGCAGGTACTCGTCGATGATCCGGGCCTCGGCGTGCTCGTTGGCGGCCAGTTCGCCGCGGCCGTTCTGGGTGTAGATCTCGGCCGACTCGTTGCGCTTCTTCGCCTCTTTCTGCAGCACGACGATGACGTCGGCGTCGGAGAGTTCGCGCGCCTCCGAACCCGCGACCTCGGCGTTCTGGATAGCGGACAGCAGCATGCGCAAAGTGGCGAGACGCAGCGTGTCCTTGGCTTTCATCGCGGCGGTCATATCCGTCCGCAACCTCGCTTTGAGTTCCGACATGAGCCTCACGGTAGCCGGTGCGCCGCTCCTCGCCCACCACATTTCGGCGCACACGCGGGGAACACACCCCTGTGCCTGAACACACTCGGCGGTTCGCAGGTGCCTCACCTATGCTGGGCAAATGCCCGTGATTTCGACCTCCGCTGTCCGCCGAACCGCGTTGGGAGCCGCCGGGGCCGCGGTGGCCGGAGTCGGTTATGCCTCGCTGATCGAACGAAACGCGTTCGTCCTGCGTGAGACCACGATGCCGGTGCTGCCGACAGGCTCGTCGAGCCTGCGGGTGCTGCACATCAGCGACCTGCACATGACGCCCGGCCAGAAGCTCAAGCAGCAGTGGTTGCGCGAGCTGGACCGGCTGGAGCCCGATCTGGTCGTCAATACCGGTGACAACCTCTCGCATCTGAAGGCGGTGCCCGCGGTCGTGCAGGCCATGGGTGGATTGCTTTCCCGCCCGGGTCTTTTCGTGTTCGGCAGCAACGACTATTTCGCGCCGGTGCCGAAGAACCCGCTCAAGTACTTCAAGAAGGATCACCGCCGGGTCTATGGCGCGCCGCTGCCCTGGCAGGATCTGCGCGCGGCGTTCAACGAACGCGGCTGGCTCGATCTCACGCACGTGCGCCGCGACCTCGAGGTGGCGGGTGTGCGCATCGCCACCGCCGGCGTCGACGACCCGCATCTGCAGCGTGATCGCTACGACACCGTCGCGGGCGCGCCGAATCCGCTGGCCGAGTTGCGGATCGGGCTGACGCACTCCCCCGAGCCGCGGGTGCTCGATCGGTTCGCCGAGGACGGTTACGACCTGGTGCTGGCCGGGCACACGCACGGCGGGCAGTTGGTGCTGCCGGGCTATGGCGCGCTGGTCACCAACTGCGGCATCGACAAGTCCCGGGTGAAGGGGCCCTCGAAGTGGGGCGAGCACACCCAGTTGCACGTGTCCGCGGGCGTCGGTACCTCGCCGTGGGCGCCGTACCGCTTCTGCTGCCGCCCGGAGGCCACGCTGCTGACTCTGGTCGCGGCGCCGCCGAAGCGTCCGCTCAGTGAAGCCGATCGTGGGCTGTCCGCGTCCGAGGCTGTCGCACGCTGAGTTAGCCGTACCGGCCGCGGCTTGCTAGGGTCCCCTGCCGAGACGAGAAGTCAACGCAGGGGACAACTTTGAGCGGCAGAGGATTCGACGGCTCGCGCGACGAAGGCGCGGGCAACACCGGGGTGGGGTATCCCCAGCAGCCTGTATTCGAATATTCGGGTGCGGTGGAGCAATCTGGGCAGTGGCAGCAGCCCGGCGTGGGAGAGCCTGCCCCGCAAGGTTGGGCGGGGCCGGATACGCAGTGGCAGCCCACCTTTCACAATCCGGCCCCCCACACGACCGACTGGGGACTGCCGATGCAGCCGCCCCCGATTTCACCCGGCCCGAGACCTGGGGCCAGCAAAGCGTGGATCGGGATCGCGGTGGCGGTGCTGGTGCTCCTCGGCGGTGCGACAGCGGTGGCCGTGCACGGCGAGTCCGAGGATCCGAGCATCGCGGACGCACCGGGCATGGTGAGTGCGCTGTCGACGAAGCCCAGCCCGGCTGCGAAGTCGAAGGCGGCCGAGCCGACGGCGGCTCCGAACGACGAGAAGCCGATGGTGCCCGGATACCAGGTGGTGCTCGCGCCCGACAGCGGCGCGGCCTACGACGTCCCCGCCGACTGGACCGTGGCGGCCCCGGACGTCACCGGCAAGTTCGGGGCGCCGCCCAACACCGTCATGGGCAAGGGCATGGCCTCGGAGGGCAAGGATTACTGCCCCGGCTCGACCCGCACCGTCGCGTTGCTCACCGGCTCCGATGCCGCCGATACCACCAGCGCCGCAATCGAACTCGGCGCCAAAGCCGCCCAGGCCTACTCCGGCGGCGCGAACCCCGGGCCGCCGCAACCGCTGGCCTCCTACGACGGCACCCAGAACGGAGTCTTCGTGGAAACCAGAGGCCGCATCAACAATCCGAACCCCGGCTGCGCCGCCGAATACTCCGTCTACACCTTCGCCACCCCGGCCGAGCAGGGCAATTTCGTGATGGTCATCGCTGCCGACATCGGCGTCCCCAAAGCCGTCGACCCGGACACAGCCAAACGAATCTTCGCCAGCGTCCGCCCCCGCAACACCTGACCTAGCGCCCAGATCAACCCTTTGACCTGGGGATTTAACTCCTACCCCCGCCCTGTTGTAAGCTACTCCAGGTTCGCTTCACGGGGTGTGGCGCAGCTTGGTAGCGCGCTTCGTTCGGGACGAAGAGGTCGCAGGTTCAAATCCTGTCACCCCGACGTGTTGGTTGAGACACAAGAAAGGCCCTGACCGGTTTCAATGGTCAGGGCCTTTCTGCTTCAACTGGCTGCCGCCAGCACCCTCCACACCTTTCGGGAACGCGAGCGGGCCTGCGGGGCCGCGTATTCGATTCGCCGGCGCGCTTCAGGGGCACTGATCCGCAGCAGATCCGCCAAGAGCTCCACAGTGTCCCGGTAGCCGGTGTCCGCGGCGAGGCCACGCCGCTCGGCTTCAGCGACTGCCGCGCGCATGGCGGCATCCAGTCGTCTCCGGCGGCGTTCGGTCTCGACGAGAATGCGCAGCAAGTCGACATCGGCCAGTTCTGGCCATCCCGGAGCTGGAGCATCCGGCGCCAGCACGGTCGAATGTATGGTCACCCGAAGCAGCCTACCGCAGAATAGAACATATGTTCGATTATCTGTCGGTTCAGCCGTGGGTCAATTCCTCAGCCATGCGGGTGGTGATGGTGGCCAGGACTCTAGCCGCGGTAGCCAGGTCTTCGGGTGCGACCGCGCCGTAGGCGGCGGCCACGATCGCGCCGGATTCAGCGCGAACCTTGCCCACCACGTCCTTGCCTGCGGTAGTGGGCTCGAGTTGGCCGTGGGGCATGTTCGCCAGTAGACCCTTGGCGAGTAGTGCATTCAGGGCGGTTTCGACCTCGGCAGGGGCCCACTGGGTCAATCCGGCGATCCGGTTGATGTGAGCGGCCCGCTCGACCGGCTCGCCAGTGGCCTGATTCAGCACGATCCACTGCTTCTCATCCAACGTGGTGCCGGTCAGTGCACGGGTCAGCACTGCGGTGTGGTGCTTTTCGGCTTGGCCGATGATCGAGGGAGTCAAGGTGGCGGGGGCCGGAGCTGATGGGGTCGCGGCGGCGACAGTGCTGCTCGCGGGCGGTCCGGCCTCGGCGGGCGATCCACCGCAGCCGGTAAGCAGCAATGCCGCACCGATGGCCGAGACCGCTACGCCGACAACGGTAGTTCTGCTGTTCATTTCGTGAAACCTCTTCTACGTGGATGGACGAAACCCGCAACGGCGCTCGTGCCGAATTCGGTTCAGGCGTGGGCCAATTCCTGGGCCATGCGGGCGGTGATGGTGGCCAGGACTCGGGCCGCGGTGGCCAGATCTTCGGCGGGGACCGCGCCGTAGGCGGCGGCCACGATCGCGCCGGATTCGGTGCGAACCTTGCTCACCATGGCCTTGCCGGTGTCGGTGGGCGCGAGCAGTCCGTGGGGTGCGGTGGCCAGCAGGCCCTTGGCGAGCAGTGCGTTCAGGGCGGTTTCGACCTCGGCGCGGGCCCACTGGGTCATTGCGGCGATCCGGGCGATGTGGGCGCTCTGCTCGACCGGCTCGCCGGCGGCAAGGGCTTGATTCAGCACGATCCACTGCTTCTCATCCAGGGTGGTGCCGGCCAGCGCGCGGGCCAGGACCGCGGTGTGGTGCTTCTCGGCCTGGCCGATGATCGAGGGGTTCAGGGTGGTCGGGGCGGTAGCGGTGCTCATTGCGATCTCCTCGTTCGGGTGATGCTCGGTGTCGTGAACAATTCTGACACTAAGTACCAGAAGTGCACAAGTACCAATTTGATCTGAGTTCCTTTCGAGCCTGAGGTTCTTCGCACGCTAGGATCTCGGTATGCCTTCAGACGACCGCGCCCTGCCGCTGCGCGAACGCAAGCGGATCCGCACCCGCCGCGCCCTGGCCGACGCCGCCCTGGCGCTGTTCACCGAGAAGGGTTTCGCCGCCACCACCGTGGAGGAACTGGTCGAGGCGGCAGAGGTCTCGCGCAGCACGTTCTTCCGGGCCTTCCCCACCAAGGAGGCCGTGGCCGTCGAGGCCGAGACCGAGCTCTGGACGGGCTATCTCCAGGCCCTCGCCGCTATTGATCTCACCGGGCCGATCCTCACCGCGTTACGCGACATCCTCACCGACGCGGCAACCGCGCTTCCCGACGACTGGGATGAGCGCTACATCGCCACACGCAGCCTGATCCTGACCGCCCCCAGCCTGCTCGGCTACATCGACTACGCCCGCTCGGGTGTGGAAACCGAAGTGACAGCACACCTTTCGGACAAACTTGCCCTGCCCTCCGGCGATCTGCGCCCCCGCATCCTCGCCGAGCTGACCACTACGGCCTGGAGCATCGCCGGACGTGGCTGGGTCGCCGCCGACGGTGCCGGCGGCCGGTCCGCGCTTATCACCCGCCTGCACGAAGCCTTCGCCGCCATTCCCGACGCCCTGCAGACAAAGGCTCCAACGCTCACATAGACAACCGACCGTGGTTGCAGGAATCCGCCGTGTGGTGGTCCATCCCCGCCTATCGTTGGGCACGTGGAATCTGCTGTGCCACAGGAGAACAACAAGCGAGCCGCGCACCGCGAGCTGGTCGGCCGCATCCTGCACGGGGTGGGCAGGGCGTCGCCGGACCTGCGCCGCAGCGCCTTTCACAACAGCGATGTCCCGCCTGCGTTGCAGCCGCTGATCGACAAGGTGGCCACGAAGCCGACGGAGATAACCGACGACGACTTCGCCACCGCCGCGGCGGCGGGTTTCAGCGAGGACCAGGTGTTCGAGCTCGTGATATCCGCGGCGGTGGGCCAGTCCGCCCGGCTGTACGACGCGGGCCTGGCCGCCCTGGCCGAGGCCACCGAGGAGACCGGCTGATGCGACCCGAAATCCTCAACAGCGGCTACCGTCCCGGAACCAAAGCCCTCTTCGCCCTCATCCGGCTGTTCTCCCGGCAGCCGGTCCCGGACGCCGCCAAACTCGTCTTCTATCGCCCCGACTTCTACGGCGACCTGTCGAAGAAATTCACCCACGAGGCAATGCGGGGCCCCTCCCCCTGGTCGGTAGCCGACCGAGAACTGATGGCGGCCTACGTATCGAAGATCAACGCCACCGCGTTCTGCATCGGCGCGCACACCGCGACCGCAGCCCAGGCATACCAGGACGAGAAGAAGGTCCATGCGGTCCTGGCCGACCTCGAATCGGCCCCCATCGACGACGGACTGCGCGCAACCCTACGGATGCTCGGCAAACTGACCCGAGAAGGAACGGTCACCGCCGAAGACATGCGAGAAGTCCTGTCCACAGGCATCACCCGCACCCAAATCGAAGACGCCCTGGCGGTCTGCGCCGCCTTCAACATCACCGACCGCCTCGCCGACGCCTTCGGCTTCGAACTACTCAGCCCCGAGGGCTACAACTCAGGAGCGAAGTACCTGCTCAAACGCGGCTACCAATAGCCCCGCGTGTCTCGATGTCCTAAAACTAAGGACAATTCTTCGAATTATGTCCTAAGATTGGAGACATCGAGACAAGGAGGCCTGCTCTTGCTCTATGCGACACCCGAGCTCGATTCCACGGATCAAGTGGTTCTCAGCCGTATTTATCAGCGGCGGGATGCGCTGGCCTCGGCTATGCGAGTGCCCAAGCGCTGGCCCGGATTGTTGCGCCGGAACTTGATGGCACGCGCTATCCGCGGCTCGAACAGTATCGAGGGATACGTCGTCGAGACCGACGATGCGGCCGCGGCCGTCGACTACGAGGAAGCCCTCACGGCCGACGAACGCACCTTCGCCGAGATCCGCGGCTACCGGCAGGCCCTCGGCTATGTGCTGACCGTGGCGCAGGGCGGCGCGGCGATCGACGAATCCACCATCAAGGCACTGCATTTCATGATGCTTGGCCACGATCTGCAGAAGAGCCCCGGGCAGTACCGCACCGGGCCGATCTACGTACGGGACGACACGACCGGGGACACGGTCTATGAGGGGCCGGGTTCGGAAATGGTCCCGGGATTGATGACCGAATTAGCCGAATCTCTCAGCACCGGTACCGAACCGATTGTCGCCGGAGCGATGGCGCATCTGAATCTGGTGATGGTTCATCCGTTCCGCGATGGAAACGGGCGGATGGCCCGGGCCCTGCAAACACTCATGGTTTCGCGCGGCGGCCTCGCCGAACCCCCGTTCTGCAGTATCGAGGAATGGCTCGGTGCGAACACCGAGGACTACTACCGGGTGCTGGCGCGGTCGGGGCTGGGACGGTGGTCTCCGGAACACGATGCCCGGTTGTGGCTCAAGTTCAATCTGCGCGCCCACGACATCCAAGCCCAGACCGTCGAAGGGCGCATGCGGCGGACCGAGGAAGCCTGGGCTCGGCTCGATCAGCTCGTCGCCGCGCACAAACTGCCCGATCGCGTCTCTGACGCGCTCTACGACGCGTTGATCGGTTTCCGCATTCGGCGGCACAGCTATTCGACCCGCGCCGACGTCGACGAGCGCACCGCTACACGCGATCTGAAAGCCCTCACCGACTTGGAATTGCTCGCCGCGCGCGGCGCGACCAACACTCGGCACTACGTCGCGGGGAGGAACTTGCTGGAGCTCAAAGCCGCCCTGCGGGAGGATGTTCCGCGAAAGATCAACGATCCCTACCCGACGCTCAGAGCTGAATTGCTCATGCCGTAGTACGCGTCACCACCGGCTGCGGTACTGGGTATGGGATCGCGCGACCGCGCTGACCTGCTGAGCTTGTTCGGCCTGCCGATCTTGTTCGTGCTGCCGATCCTCTTCGACCGTCCGGGTTAGCACGTCCATAATCGCTTGCGCGGTCCCGCTCAGCCGCTCGGCCTTGTTCTCTTGCTCCGCCGGACGGGATTGTTCGAGTGCGGTGCGGATTGTGGTGTCGGTGTAGCCGAGTAGGCCGCGGAGGGCTGTTGCTTGGTCGGCGGCGGGGTCGAGTTGCTGGATTCGGGTTCGTAGTTCGGTGAGGTCGGTGCGGAGATCCTCGAGAGTTTCCGGGGCATCGGCGTGCCGTACCTTGTCGAGGACCGTCAGTAGGGCTCGGTCAAGCTCGGTTTGTTCGCGTTCTAGTGATTCGATGCCGTGGATCAGGGTGGCGCTGCTGCGCCAGTTCACGTAGTCGTACAGGCGGCGGACGGCCCATTGGGCTTCGACGTTGGTGTCCAACGCTTGGGCCTCGTCGTGGCGGGCGACCACTTCGTGGCGGACTCGTTCGGCTTCTTCGATGGTCGAGAGCGTCGCCAGGGTGATCAGATGTTGTCGCAGTTCGCTTTCCAACTCTTGCATTCATCGATGGTGAACCTCCCCGCGGCCGGCGGGGGGCTGAATTAAGTTGTTCGGATGACTGTTCGCGACTGGCCCACCCGCGTTGAGACCGCAACGGACATTCCCGCGGTCCGGGAGATCGTGCTCGCCGCCTTCGATACGCCGGAGGAGGCCGATCTGGTCGACGCGTTGCGCGCGGATTCGGCTTGGATCGAGGGGTTGTCGATTGTGAGCACGTTGCCGGATGGGACGCCGGTGGGGCATGCGTTGCTGACGCGGTGCCATATCGGGGCGGCGCCGGCGCTGTGTCTGGCGCCGTGTTCGGTGCTGCCGGAGTATCAGCGGACGGGGGCGGGGTCGGCGGCGATCCGGGCGGCGTTGGATGCCGCCGCGAAGCTGGGCGAGCACGCGATAGTCGTGCTCGGGCATCCGGAGTACTACCCGCGGTTCGGGTTCGATCGGGCTTCCGAGCACGGGATCAGTGTGAGTTTCGAGGTGCCGGATGAGGCGCTGATGGCGCTGACGCTGGATGCCGATCGGCCGCTGCCCAGCGGAAAGGTCCGCTACGCGGCGCCTTTCGGGATCGACTGAGCGTTTGTGAGCGGAGTTTAACCCGCTGCTTACCTATGGCGATCTTGTAGAAACGCGAGGTCAATAGCGTATACACCCATGTCGACACGGATGGCTACAACGGCCGGGCGGCCGCTGCGGGATGTGGTGTACGAGACCCTGCGCGGCGAGCTGATGAACGGGGACATCAAGTTCGGGGAGCGGTTGACCGAGCCGAAACTGTCGGCGCGGTTCGGGATTTCGCGGACGCCGATCCGGGAGGCGCTGACGGTGCTGTGCTCGGACGGGCTGCTGCGGCGTGAGGAGTACGGATTCAGCCCGGTGCGGCCCAGCATTCCGCTGATCCGGGACCTCTACGAACTGCGAATCACACTGGAACTGGGCGGGATTCAGCGGGCCATCAACAATCCGGCGATCCAGCACGATCGAGAGCTGCTCACCGCTGAGCGGGCGGCATGGCTGGCGTTGCGCGCCGATCCGCCGGAGCAGGAGCCGGGTTTCGTGGTGCGGGACGAGGAATTCCATGTCACGCTGCTGCGTTCGGCGGGCAATGCGGAGCTGGTGCGGTCGCTGGAGTCGGTGAACTCCCGGATCCGGCATGTGCGGATGTACGACTTCATGGTCAACAACCGGATCGAAACCACCATCACCGAACACCTGGCGATCCTGGACGCTGTTCTGGCACAGGATCTTCCACTGGCTTATCAGCTGCTGCACCGGCATATCGGGGAGTCGCTCGATGTGGTGCTGGATCGGGTCACCCGGGCGATGGCGGCGATGTCGATGGAGGACAAATGACCGCGGGCACGACACCGCACCTCTCCCCCACCGAGCGAGTAGCTGCCGCCTATCGGCGTATCGCCGAGGTGGATCGGCCCGAGGTCTGGATCACGCTTCGGGCCGAAGCCGATGTCACCGCCGACGCCGCGGCAGTCGAACGCCGACTGGCCGACGGTGAATCGCTGCCGTTGGCAGGCACTTTGGTGGCGGTGAAGGACAACATCGATGTGGCAGGGCTCCCCACTACCGCCGCCTGTCCTGAATTCGCCTACACCGCGGACGTTTCCGCTGCCGCAATCGAGCGGCTGGTGACGGCAGGCGCGGTGGTGCTGGGCAAGACGAATCTCGATCAGTTCGCCACCGGCCTGGTCGGTACCCGCAGCCCCTACGGCGCGGTGCGGCATGCGCAGCATCCCGAGTTGATCTCCGGTGGGTCTAGCTCGGGGTCGGCGGTGGCCGTGGCGCTCGGACTCGCGGATATCGGAATCGGCACGGACACAGCCGGTTCCGGGCGCGTTCCGGCGGCGTTGCACGGCATTGTCGGCATCAAGGCCTCACTGGGAATCATCCCCGCGCACGGTGTCGTACCGGCGTGCGTCGACTACGACGCCGTCACGGTGTTCGCCGCCGATCTGGATCGGGCGGTTGCGGCCGCCGCGATCATGGCGGGTCCCGAAGCCCGGGATCCGC
The DNA here is from genome assembly GCF_015355755.1 of Nocardia sp. XZ_19_385. Lineage (NCBI taxonomy): Bacteria > Bacillati > Actinomycetota > Actinomycetes > Mycobacteriales > Nocardiaceae > Nocardia > Nocardia sp. XZ_19_385. The sequence goes on along the minus strand of NZ_JACVEE010000002.1, from coordinate 1,391,663 downwards.
GCAGCCGTGCGTGGCCGGCCGATGTCCGGCTCGCCGCGCCACAAGTCCCGCGTCTTGCTGTGCCCCGCGGTGCGGACCTCACCGCACTCGATCCGTCCTATCGCGAAGCGTTCACGAACACCCTTGCTGCCGTGGCTGATTCGGGGGCTACCACCGAGGAAGTGGACATCTCAAGCCTGCTCGATGCCGCCCGGCTCCTGTACGACGGCGCCATCGTCGCCGAGCGCTATGCCGCTGTCGGCGCGTTCCTCGACACGGCACCGGCCGGAGCCGATCCCACGGTCGCAGCCATCATCGGCGCGGCCCGCGCGACCACCGGGCCCGGCTTCGCCCAGGACCTGGACACATTGGCCAAGGCTCGGGTGGCCGCGCTCGAACTCCTCGCCGGGTTCGACGGACTACTCCTGCCGACCACCACCGAACATCCGAGTATCACTGCGGTACAGGCGGATCCGTTCGGCATCAACCGTCGCATGGGCACCTACACGAATTTCTGCAATCTGCTCGATATGGCCGCCGTGGCCGTGCCCGGCGCGCCCACCGCCGACGGCAAACCCTTCGGGGTGATGGTGGTGGTACCCGCGTTCGCCGATCAGGTCGCGGTGGATATCGCAGCTCGCGTCACCGGGTCCGAAGCCCCAGCTTTGATCGATCAGGGTGTGGATCTAGCAGTTTTCGGCGCACATCTGCGCGGCCAGCCGCTGCACTGGCAACTGGAGCAGATCGGCGCCCGCTTCGCCGGGGAGATCCGCACGACCGATGCCTACCGTCTCACCGCCCTCGATACCGTGCCGCCGAAGCCGGGCCTGGTTCGCCACGGACCGGGGTTGGGTGCACCGATCCTCGGCGAACTGTTCCGGGTCTCGCCCGCGGGCCTCGGGAGCTTTCTTGCCGCGTTGCCCGCACCGATGGCGCTGACCAGCATCAACCTGGCGGACGGGCGCGAGGTCATCGGTTTCGCCTGCACCTTCGATGCCGCGCAGGCGGCTACCGACATCACCGCCTACGGCGGATGGAAGGCCTTCTCGCAGAACCGGAACTAGACCTCTGACCTCGACAAACGACCGTCTTAAACATTTGTACTAGACAAATGTGCAAGACCTCTGTTAGACATATGTCTAAGACATTCGCTCTAACAAAGAGGACCGCAAATGAACGCCGACCACTCCACCACCCAGCCCCGCATCCTCGTTTCCGGCGGTGGCATCGGTGGCAATGCCGTTGCGCTGCAACTGCTCCGGGCCGGCATCCGCGCCACCGTGGTCGAGCGCGCCACCGCTCCCCGGCCCGGCGGGCAGTCGGTCGACCTGCGCGGCGCCAGCGGCGAGGTCGCCGAGCGGATGGGCCTGATGCCCGGCATCCGCAAGCACCAGATGGACGAGCGCGGCCTGATCTACCTCGACGCCGAGGGCGCGGAAATCCTGCGGATGGACATGGAGGCCTTCGACGGCAAGGGCGCCGTCGCCGAAATCGAGATCACCCGAGGCGATCTGAACCAGGTGCTGCTGGACGAGCTCGAGGCGGCGGGCGGAGTCGACTACCGCTACGGCGAGTGGATCACCGCGATCGAGCAGGACGCGGACGGCGTGGACGTCACCTTCGGCTCCGGCGCGACCGAGCGGTACGACCTCGTCATCGGCGCGGACGGCCTGCACTCGGCCACCCGCCGCTTGGCCTTCGGACCCGAGGAGGAGTTCAGCACCTACCTCGGCGGCTACATGTCCTTCTTCACCATGCCCACGCCCGCCGGCCTGGAGCCGCATTGGTTCTCCATGCACTCGATGGTCGGCGGCGCCATGATCGGGATTCGGCCCGACAACGACCCGGCGACCTGCAAGGCGATCATCACCATCCGCACCAGCGCCGACCCCGCGCTGCGCCGGGATATCGCCGCCCAGCAGCAGTTGATCCGGGAAAAGCTGGCCGGGGGCGGCTGGGAAGCGGACACCATCGTCGCGAAAATGGCGCAGGCCCAAGACTTCTACTTCGACGAGCTGGCCCGGATCGACCTGCCGAGCTGGTCGGAGGGCCGGGTGGTGCTGCTCGGCGATTCGGCCTTCTGCGGCTCGCCGCTGGCCGGGCAGGGCACCGCGATGGCCATCACCGGCGCCTACGTGCTGGCCGGTGAGATCGCCGCGCACACAGGCGATCTGCCGCAGGCGCTGGTCCGCTACCAGGAAGTGATGGGGCCGTTCGTCGCGAAGTCGCGGGACCTGCCCCCGGGCGGGCTGAAGGCGATGACGCCGATGACGCGCTTCGGCATCCGCGCCGGCCAGGCCATGACCAAGCTGATGCTCTGGAAGCCGCTGCGGCCCTTGATGATCAAGATGATGAGTTCGACCGAGGATTACGACCTGCCGGACTACTCCGTGCAGGCGGTCTGACAATTCTGAACCGCTGGGCGGGCCGGTCACCCCTCGTGATCGGCCCGCCCATACCCGTGGGTGGGATCGTCGGCGCACCCCGAATGGTTACCTTCGGCAGCGGCGCGGCGCCGATCAGCTCCCGGAAGAGCCACTGAGTACTGCCCGGTAAAAACCGACCGGGCCGGTCACCCCTCGTGCACCGGCCCGGTTGGCTTTACCTCCGCGACCCGGCCTGCCACCCCTCGTAGACAGGCCGGGTCCCGGATCCCCCACCCCCGGTTGGTGGCTGTGCTCCGGCGTTGAGACAACTTTGCAACCGCGGCCTTAGTGGGGTCTTAAGAAGAACTTGTACGACCAAAAATGCAGGTAGAGGACCAATCATCGACGCACCGACGGCTCATGGCGGATGATGGAGGTCGGTGCACCAACGAGGATTGGAAAGTCGATGGAAACCGTGGTGGTCTGGGTCCTTGCCTGCCTGCTCTATTGGTGGGGGCTGCTCTAGGACCGCGGGAATCCCCGCATTACGGCGGCCCTTCTACTACACTCGGTCGTAGACAATTCGCACTCCGCCCGATTGGCGTCGCCATGACTCACCCCACCACCACCCGGACCGAACCAGTTCCCGCGTTACGTTGGGCCACAGCCATCTTCGCGGTCGCGCTGGTAGTGCACGGCTACGATCACCTACGCCGCGGCATGGACACGGTGTCCTCCACCGTCATGGCCCTGGGCACCATCCAGATGTTCGCGGCCGTCATCACCATCGCGCTGGTGGCCACCGGCCACCGCTGGGCCCCGCCCGCCGCCATCCTGGTCGGTTTCGCCAGCGCGATCGGCTTCACCCTGGTCCATCTCTTCCCGGACTGGTTCGGCCCCTTCAGTGACAGCTTCATCAACCCACCTGCCTCGGCGAAGGTCACCGGATTCTCTTGGTTCGCAGCCATTTTCGAGATCACGGCCGCTCTCGCCATCGGCAGCGCCGGCCTCCGCGCCCGCCGCGTGATCCCATGATTGCCCACCCGCCCCCTGGGTAGACAAAAGTCGGGGAGGTGCGACCTGGGTGGACACGCACCTCCCCGACCTGGGGGGTTCAGTTATTCAGTTGGGTGTTGCCGGAGGTCAGCCCTCGAGGCCCTCGCGGACTGCTACCTCGATGCGCTTGCCGAGGTCGGCGTCGACGTTCTTCCAGTACTGGAAGACGCGGGACAGGATGGGTTCCTGGACGCCGCCGAGGATGTGGCCCGAGACGTTGGCTACCAGGCGGTCGCGCTCGTCGTCGTTCAGGACCTCGCGGACCAGGGTGCCGGCCTGGGCGAAGTCGTTGTCCTCGCGGTGCTGGATGTAGCCGGCGCGCAGCATGGTGGGGTCGAAGTCCCAGGCGCCGCCGTCGGGGGCCTGATGCGGCTGGGCGTGCGGGCCGCCGAAGGAGTTGGGGGCGTAGACCGGGACGCTGGCGTCGTTGTAGCCGAAACGCATGGCGCCCTCCTTGGAGTAGGAGTTCACCTCGGCGGCCTTGGCCCGGTTCGGCGGCAGCTCGTGGTGGTTGACGCCGATGCGGTAGCGGTGCGCGTCGGCGTAGGCGAAGACGCGGCCGAGCAGCATCTTGTCCGGCGAGAAACCAATGCCCGGAACGAGATTCGACGGCGCGAAGGCGGCCTGCTCGATGTCGACGTGGAAGTTGCCGGGGTTGCGGTTCAGCGTCCAGCGGCCCACCTCGATCAGCGGGTAATCCTTCTGCGACCACACCTTGGTCAGGTCGAACGGGTTGAAGCGGTAGGACTCCGCCTCAGCGACCGGCATGACCTGAACCTTGAGGGTCCAGCTCGGGAAGTCGCCGCGCTCGATGGCCTCGTAGAGGTCCTTGCGGTGGTGGTCGGGGCTGGAACCGGCCAGGGTGTCGGCCTCGGCCTGGGTCAGGAACTCGATGCCCTGATCGGTCTTGAAGTGGTATTTCACCCAGAAGCGCTCGCCCTCGGCGTTGATCCACTGGTAGGTGTGCGAACCGAAACCGTCCATGTGCCGGTAGGTCTTCGGGATGCCGCGGTCACCCATCAGCCAGGTCACCTGGTGCGCGGTCTCCGGGCGCAGGGTCCAGAAATCCCACTGCATGGTGTGGTCGCGCAGACCACTGCCGGGCAGGCGCTTCTGCGAGTGGATGAAATCGGGGAACTTGATCGGGTCCTTGATGAAGAACACCGGGGTGTTGTTGCCGACGATGTCGTAGTTGCCGTCTTCGGTGTAGAACTTCACCGCGAAACCGCGCGGATCGCGCCAGGTGTCGGGGCTGCCCTGCTCACCGGCGACAGTCGAGAAACGCACCAGCGACTCCGAGCGCGCGCCCGGTTGGAAGAGCTTGGCCTTGGTGAAGCGGCTGACGTCGTTGGTGACAACCAGCTCGCCGTAGGCGCCCGAGCCCTTGGCGTGCACGACGCGCTCCGGCACCCGCTCGCGGTTGAAGTGCGCGAGCTTCTCGATCAGGTAGTGGTCGTGCAGCAGGATCGGGCCCTGCGCGCCCGCGGTGAGGGACTCGTCGTCGCTGGGGACCGGGGTGCCGGTGTTCGTGGTTGTCGGCTTGATCATGCGAAAGCCTCCTCGGCTTTTGAACTTTGACAGGTTGGGCAAGTGCCCCAGAACACGACCTCGGCTTCGTCGACGACGAATCCGTGGGCGTCCACTGGGGTCAGGCAGGGGGCTGATCCCACAGCGCAGTCGACATCGGCGACCGTGCCGCAGTTCCTGCACACCAGGTGGTGATGGTTGTCACCGGTTCGGGTCTCGTACAGCGCGGACGAGCCCGCGGGCTCGATGCGCCGCAGGATCCCGGCGCGCACGCAGGCCCGGAGCACGTCGTAGACGGCCTGCGTGGACACCGACCCGAGCGCTTCCCGCACGGTGACCGCCACCGTGTCGGCATCGGAATGCGGCCGGTCCGCGACGGCACGCAGCACGGCCAGCCGCGGCGCGGTGACCCGCAGGCCCGCGTGCCGCAACCACTCGCGTGGGTCGGTGCCGGTGGTGTGCATGAACCCATCGTGGAGGCTTTTCTGGAATTAGTCAAGAATTAGAGTTTATCCAGTCGATCCAGTGCGGCACGCACCTCTGAGACCAGCGGCACGCCGATGGCCTCGAACAGCTCCATGGACTCGGTCAGGCACGCCCGCGCCTCGGCGATGTTGCCCGTGGCGGCGTGCACCTCCCCCAGGCTGCGCAAACCGTCCGCCCGGCCGTGCCGGTCGCTGATCCGCTCGGCCGCCCGCAGCGAGTCGGCATAGCGGCGGCGGGCCTCGTCGTGGTTGCCCTGTTCCAGTTCGATATGGCCGATGCCGCGCAGAATGTCGACCTGGCCGAGGGTCAGGTTCAGCTCCACGGCGATGTCGTGGGCGGCGCCGAAACGCATTCGCGCCGTAGCCAATTCCGACCCGTTGCGCTCCACGTTGCCCAGCCCCCAGAGCGCCCAGGCCTCGCCGTGCCGATCCCGGATCCGCACCGCCATTTCCAGCGCGTCGCTGTAGTAGCGCCGCGCGGCCTCCCAGTCCCCCACGTAGCGCGCCACGTGCCCGAGCCCGCGCAGCGCATCACCTTGGGTCCGTGGGTGATTGAACTGGCGGGCGATCCGCAACGCGTCGGTGTAAACCCGGCGCGCGGTGTCGGTGTCGCCCATCCGGCGGACCACCTCGCCGTACCCCCACAGCACCGAGGCCGCCCGGACGCGATCGCCGATGGCGTCGGCGATCTCGCCCGCCTTCTGGAAATGCTGTCGCGCCACACCGTAATGGCAGGCCAGCCGTTCGACGTGCCCCAGACCGTTGCGGGCGTCGCATTCGGCCTCGCGATATCCGACGTCGCAGGCGATCCGCAGCGCCTTGTTGTAGAACCATTCCGCGCCACTGTGATCACCGGTCAGCCACGCGGTCTGGCCGAGTTCACACATCGCCTCGGCCTGCCGGTGCGTGTCGTCCTGCTCGACCGCGATGTCGAAGGCCCGCTGGAAGGCGGTCCGGGCCGGTTTGTACAGGCCGCCGATCTGATCGATCCGCCCCAGCTCCAGCAGCACGCCGGTCTCGGTGCGCCGGTCGGAGATACGACGTGCGACCTGCAGCGCCTTGTCGTAGAGCCAGTGTGCGTCGGCCCAGTAACTCAACCCCCACAGCGCGGGCGCGAGCCGCCGGGCCAGCTCCGCGGTCTCGGCGGTGAACGGCGCCGCGTCGATGCAGGCGAGCAGGTTCTCCCGTTCCGCCATGAGCCATTCCTCGGCTTGGGCGTATTCGGCCGAGGCCGCCGCGTCCTCCGGATAGGCATGACGCGCGCCGACCCCGGGGCCTGGCTGTTTCGGCGTGCTCATTTGCCGGGCGAAGGCCAGGTTGCCGCCGATCAAACGGCCCAGGACAGCGGCGTGGTCGGAGGGTGAATCCTCTTGCTCGGCATGGAGTCTGGCGAAGAGGCGGGTCAAATCGTGCATGCGATAGCGGCGGCCGCCGGTGCGGCGAGTCCGCGAATATTCCAGGAACCCCGCTTCGAACAGCTTGCGCAGCAAGACTTTCGCCTCGGCACCGTTGACCGCGACGGCCATGATGATGGTGTCGGCCGAGATTTCCGGGCCCGGGTACCAGCCGAGCAGACGTAATGCCCGGCGTTGCGCGGGGTCTCGCAACCGTCGATAGGACACCTCGTAGGCCGCGAGCATCGACTCACCCTCGGCGCTGAACCATTCCATGATGTCCTGGGCGGCGGATTCGCCCAGAACATATTGGGCCGGAGACTGTTTCAGCCGCTGCGTGAGTGCCGCGAACTCGAGCGCGCTGTCGGCCAGCAGTTCCTCACCGTGATGGGCGATCTGACCGGCGATCAATCGGATCGCCATCGGCACACCCCCCGAGGTCTCCAGGATCTGGCGCACCGCCGCGGCGTCGTAACCCGGCCGCAGATCCGCGAGCCGGACCAGCAGACGCTCGGCTTCGGCGGCCGACAGCGGGTCCAGATGCAGCGGCGACGAACCGGCCAGCCCGGTGAGCTTGGCCCGGCTGGTGATCAGCACGAAACACCCATCTGCTTGCGGGAGCAGCGGTTTCACCTGATCGCTGTCGAGCACGTTGTCGAACACGAGCAGCATCCGGCGCGCCTTCATGGCGTTGCGCCACTGGGCGGGCCGGGCCCCCGGGTCGACCTCGATGCTCTCCGGCGGCACCCCGATCTCCACCAGCAGCCGGGACAGCACCTCGTCGGGTTCGCGCGGCTCGCGGCCCACGGTGTGGCCGTGCAGGTCGAACCAGAGCGGACCGTCCGGGAAATGCCGGGCGAAGGCCGCCAGCGCGTAGCGGGCCAGCACCGTCTTACCGATGCCGGGCGGCCCGTCGATGACGTGCACCGCGGACAGGCGGCCGTGCAGATGCCCGATCACCCGGTCGTGCAGCGCCCATTTCGCCGCCTCGCGACCGGTGAAATGCGGCACCTCGGCGGGCAGGTCACCGGCGGCCGAGATGGTCAGCCGGCTCTCGGCGCGCTTGGCCCAGGCGTTGCGCAGCTCATGGCGCTCCGCCTCCGGCATGGCGCCGATATCGGCGACGTCGATCAGCTCGTCCCAGGTCGTACGGTAAATGGCGGCAAGGGTTTTCAGGACGCTCACGGTCGGCCGGACGGCGCTGCGCCCGTGCGGCCAGGCCTCGTATTCCGAGACCCGGCTCGCCTTCATCGCGTGCCCGCCGACGATCTCGTTGTAGCGTTCGGCCACCGCGGACTGGGTGAGTTCATTGGCGTGCCGCCACGCCAGCCGGGGCCGGCATCCGCCCTGCCGGAACTCGGCGACCAGCGGCTCCAGCAGCTCGTGCCCGGCCAGTCCGAGGCCGAGAAAGGTCTCCCGGACCCGCCTGCGATCCTCGGCGCCGTAACCGCCGCGGCCGCTCTCACCAGTGCGCATGGCAGTGCCCTTTCACCAAACCGGGCCCCGCGCCGGAAATTCCGGACGACGGTTGTGATATTTCCTGGGTACCAGCGGTATTTCCGCTGGTCAAGGCGCTGCTGTTAGCCATGAAATCTCTGTGTTTGCTGGGATCGCTGAATGCACCCCGCGCTTGTCACCATGAGATCAGTCGACGACTGCACCCTCGTCGGCGGCGAAACAGAAAGGGGGGCACGCGATGGCGATCACCGAAATGGAGTGGCTCATCACGAGCGACGTGGCTTTGGAGGTGGCGTTCCGGGTCGATCTACCCGAGCCGGGCCGAGGCGGGTGGGTGCTGTCCTACCTGCCCACCAGCCTCCGATTCACCCGCGAACAAGCACTGTCCGGCATCGTGCTGGCGGAAATGATTCTGCTGGAGCAGCTTTCACCCGCACAGCCGCTGGACCGGGAGGTCGCGCAGCTGCGGGCGGCCGAGCTCGGAGTCACGCTGCTCGACGTCATGTGTGTCCTCGCCCTGCGGGCCTGCACCGGTTGCCGCGAAATATCCCGCGCCGCAGCCGAAGTCACACGCCGGTTGACCGAAACGAGCGGAGCGGGCCGGTGATCGTCATTCTCGGGCCGCTGGTCATCTCCATCCCGATCCGCGAGGAGTACGCCGTGCGGGTGGTCTACGCGATCACCGGCATGATCATGCTCGCCATCGCGGTGCTGGCCTACGTCCACGGCGTGGAGTTCGGCGAGGCCGGCGCACCGGAAATCACGAAGACCATCGCGCCCGGGGAGTGCGTGATGTTCTGTAACCCGCGGCCGTCGGAAACGCATCCGGCCTAGCGCAGCTTGCGACCTCGCATGTAGCGGGCGAGCTGGTCGTAGGTGCCGTCGCCGTTGGCGAATTCGACCACGTTCCTGGCGGATTCGAACCAGGCGCCGGCGCTGGGCTTGATGTCGGCACGGACCGCCTCCAGGTCACCCATGGTGATTGGGCGGACCTCGCCGGTGCGGATGGAGTCGGCCATGGCCAGCTGGGTGGCCGAGGTGCACAGGTGGGCCAGGTCGGCGCCGGAGAAGCCGTCGGTGTGGTGGGCGAGGGCGGCGAGATCGACGCCACTGACCGGGCGGTCGCGCAGGTGGTAGTGCAGGATCGAGGTGCGGGCGGTCGCGTCGGGCAGGCCGACCAGGATCATCCGGTCGAAGCGGCCGGGGCGGCGCAGGGCTACGTCGACGTCCCAGGGATGGTTGGTGGCGCCGAGCACGTAGACGCCGTCGTTGCTGTAGGTGGCCGAATCCAGCTCGGTGAGTAGCTGATTCACCACCGTGCGCATGGTGGCCGAAGCGGACATCTGGCCGCGCTTGTGCCCGAGGGCGTCGAGTTCGTCGAGGAACAGCACGCACGGGGCGTTGCGGCGGGCCACCTCGAAGACGCTGTGCAGGTTGCGTTCGCTGGCTCCGGTGTAGATATCGAGGATGTCGGCGATCTCGATCGGATAGAAGTTCGCGCCGAGCTCACCGGCCACGGCCGCGGCGAGGAAGGTCTTGCCACAGCCGGGCGGCCCGTACAGCAGCAGACCGCCGCGGGCGGAGGTTCCGAAAGCCTGGGCCAGCGCGGGATTTCGGAGCGGGCCGAGCAGGGCCAGGTCGAGCTGGCGTTTCACCTCGTCCATGCCGCCGACATCGGCGAGGGTGACCCCGGACTTCTCCACGGTGCCCGCATCACGGTCGGTGGCGAATTCGGCCGGACCGGAATCGACGAACGCCGGGGCGATGATGTCGCCGACCTGTTCCTCGGCGGCAGCCCAGAAGTCGTACTCGTCGAGATCCGCCGTTGCCGCATCGCGTTTCCCGGACGAACCCGGCAGCGCGCCGGCCGAGTTGCCGGCCAGGGCGATGGTGCACTGCTGTAGCAGCCCCAGCGCCTGGGCATTTCCGGGTTCCTGGGTGAGCGCCGCACCGCACTGCGCGAGCGCCTCGGTGAACTGGCCGCGCTCGACCAGTAATTCGATGACGCGCAGCCGGAGCGCGATCACTTCGGGGCTGCGGTCCAGTGCGGCGAGCATTTCCGTCAGAACCGGGTCGTCGTTAGGCCGGGGCATGACGTCTCTCCTTCACAGATCGAATGATCCAGCGCAGGAATTGCAAAGCCAGCGCTCCGAATACGACGCAGGGCATCGCGACGCCGATCGGATCGGCCGAGCCGGTCCCGATGGCGAGCAGCACGAGCAGGAAGATCGCGCCGAGCAGCAGCACTCGCGCGATCGAGACCACATCGGTCCGAAAGACCGACCAGACACTCGGCCACTGCCTGCGCGGTACCGAACGCAGACCGAAGATCACTACAGCCACCACCACCGCCAGTCCGGCGAGGCCGATCAGCCGGCCGGGGCCGGTCACGATGTCGAGCGTCCGGGATCCGGAGGTCTCCGGTGCTGCGCCGAACAGCAGTACCGCACCGACGACCAGGAACATCAGCAGGTGCAGGCGCACCAGCGCACGGTGAACCACCAGTCCGATATTGCGGCGGACCAGCGGACCCATCGCCGCCGGATCCAGCTCGCCCACGCGCAGCAGTCCGTCGGCCGCCGCGCCCAGCCGTCCCGACCGCAGCCGCACGATGGCCAGATCATGCGCGGCGGCCGGGTGCTCCGGGTCGATGTCCAGGGCCCGGCTGAACGCGGCTGCGGCCTGCCCGGCTGTCCGCATGCCCGCCTTGCTCTGCTGGAGCAGAATCGATCCGCGCAGCCAATGCAGGTTCGCGTTCTCGGGGGTCAATTCCAGCGCCCGTTGAATGGCGGGCAGCGCCACCTCCGGATCGGATCGGGTGACGGCCGCGAGCACCCGGAAATTCGCGGCCGAATCCGGGCCGAGCTCGACGGCGCGCCGGGCCGCGGACTCGGCGGCCCCCGCTTCGCCCAGCGCGTTGCGGGCGAGGGCCCGAGCGCGCAGCCCGAACTCCGAATCCGGTTCGACGCGCAGCGCCGCGTCGGCGGCGGCCGCGGCGGCCCGGAAGTCGCCCAGTGACAGGCACGAGTCGGCCAGGTAGGCGGCGGCGGTCGCGTTGTCCGGATCGCTGGCCAGCTCCTCGGCCAGCAGCTTGCGGGCATCGGCGTACCGGCCGAGCTGTTCCAGGTGGATGGCCCGCGTAAAGCGCGTGCTCGCCACCGGTCGCTCGATCACCAGACCACCTCGTCTCGGGTTGCCGACCTCCGCGATCCTAAATTTGCAGACCGAGCGGTACGAGTTCTCGCCGATTCCGATACCGAATCGTTTCCGCTGGTCACAAGCGGTGAGCCGGGCCACAGTCCGGGGGCGGAATAGTTCCTCCGGGGCCCTCGTTGTAGCTGACTGTCGGCGTCCGGACAGCCCCGGGCCGCACCCCATTCGTCGCTTCGAGCGACCACCCGCCGAGAGGCGCTTGTGGGACGTCGGCTTTTGATCGCGACGCCGCCAGGTGCCCCCCGCCTGGCGGCGTTCGTCGTCTCCGGCCATGCTGCTGAAGTGACTGCACACAGCGAAGCGTTGGCGCGCCGGCTCGGCCTCGGGGACTCGGTGGTGATCGGGCTCGGGTCGATGGTGGGCGCCGGGATCTTCGCGGCGCTGGCGCCGGCGGCGGGTGCGGCCGGATCGTGGTTGCTACTCGCGCTCGGTATCGCGGCGGTGCTCGCCTACTGCAACGCGACCGCGTCGGCGCGGCTGGCGGCGCTGTATCCGGTGTCGGGCGGGACCTATGTGTACGGGCGGGAGCGACTCGGCGAGTTCTGGGGATATCTGGCGGGGTGGGGTTTCGTCGTCGGGAAGACGGCATCGTGTGCGGCGATGGCGTTGACGGTAGGAAGCTATGCCTGGCCGGAACATTCGCGGGTGGTCGCGGTCGCCGCCGTCGTGGCGATCACCGCGCTGAACTACTCGGGGGTGCAGAAGTCGGCGCTGGCTACCCGCATCATTGTCGCGGTCGTGCTCGGTGTGCTGGTTGTGGTGGTCGGCACCGGGCTGTTCGGAAATCATTCGGCGGCAACGGCTCTGCCCGACCGGATCGGCCCGCGCGGTGTGCTGGAGGCGGCGGGGCTGTTGTTCTTCGCGTTCGCCGGGTACGCGCGGATCGCGACACTCGGTGAGGAGGTGCGCGAGCCGCGGCGGACCATCCCGCGCGCCATCATGATCGGTTTGGGGCTGGCGCTCGCGATCTATGCGCTGGTGGCGGTGGCGGCATTGAGCACACTCGGGTCCGCCGGGCTGGCCGCCGGGGCCGACCCCTTGGCCAGGCTGGTATCCGCCGCGGGCGCACCGGAATTGGCGCCGGTCGTGCGGGTGGGCGCGGTGCTCGCCGCGACCGGGTCGCTGCTCGCACTGATCCTCGGGGTCTCGCGGGTCCTGCTGGCCATGGCTCGCGACCGCTGGCTGCCCGGTGCGCTGGCCGCGGTACATCCGCGCTTCGGCGTGCCACACCGGGCCGAGTTGCTGGTCGGGGTGGTCGTTGCCGTTGTCGCGGCGAGTTTCGATCTGCGTGCGGCTATCGGTTTTTCGTCGTTCACCGTGCTGGCCTATTACCTGGTCGCCAATGTTTCGGCCGCCACATTGAGCGCGGCGGAGAACCGCCCGGCCCGCTGGGTGACGATTGTCGGTGCCGCCGGATGCGTGGTCGTCGGATTCTGTCTGCCATTCAGCTCCGTACTCGCCGGGCTGGCAGTTCTCGCGGTCGGAGCCGGTTGGTACTTCGTGCGCCAAAAGCGCGCCGGGACGACGGAGTAATCCCTCGTGGAGGGGTCCTTACCCGTTAGCCTCAATCACTATGGGGCGCTTCGGTGGATTCCTGACTGGGTTCGCGGCGGTTTCGCTGGTGGCGGGCAGTGTTCTCACGCCGAGCGCGCAGGCCGCGCCCGCCGAGACACGCTGCGCGGTAACTTCCGACCGCGATCCGCAACGCGCCAGACCTGAGCAGGTCGGGATGGATTCGGCGCCCCTGCAAGAGGCGCTGGAGTTCGCGGCCGGAAGAAACCGGTTCAATGTGCAAGTCTTTCGCCACAACTGCCTGATCGGGGAAGGACCGACAAACGATCAGAGCGGCAATGTGGCGTGGAATATCTGGAGTTCCACCAAGAGCGTGGTTTCGATGCTCGCCGGAATCGCCTGGGATCAAGAGAAGCTCGATATCGAGGCGCCGATCGGCCGATACCTACCGGAGGGGCTCGGCGATGAGCTCAGACGGTCGATCACCGTGGAGAACCTGCTCACCGAAACATCCGGAATGCGAGTCGGTGTTTTCACCGAAGGCATCACCGGGGTCATCCCGGTCGATCCGAACAGCGCCGTGCAGGCGCTCGGTGTGCCGCTGGACAATCCGCCGGGCGCGGCGTTCAGCTACAGCCAGCGCAATGTCGATCTGCTCTCGTATGTAATCGAATTGGCCGTGGGCGAGCCGCTGCAGCAGTTCGCGCAGCGCGAGCTATTCGATCCGCTCGGAATTCCGCCGAGTGATTACTACTGGGCCCGCGACCGCGCCGGACACACCTACGGGTACGCGCACCTGACGATCCCGCCCAACGATTTCGCCAAGATCGGGCTGCTGGTCCACAACGAAGGGCGCTGGGGCAGACAGCAAATTCTGTCGAAGGACTATCTGGCGAGAGCGCTCTCCCCCTCCGCCGCCAACCGCTGTTATGGCTACCTGTTCTGGCTCGGCGCCGGGTGCGCGGAGATACCGGATTACCTGCCCGCGGACTCGTATGCGATGTCCGGACTGGGCCTGCAGAACGTCTTCTTCATTCCGAGCCTGGATCTCACGGTGATGTGGACCGGCGTCTTCGGCAACGTCACCAACTACGGCTTGCAGGGCATCCTGCAGAACTTCGAGGAACTGCCGCACGAGTTCTTCCGGAAACTGCTGGCCGCCTTCCCCGGAACCACCGATCCGGGCCCCTACCTCGAACCCCCGATCCGCATCGACCCGAGCCGCTACTTCGACACCGGCATCCTGCTCGCGGTATTCGGTATCGGACCCTCCGCCTACCCCGGTTGCAACGTATTCGCCTGCCTGAATTACCCACTGGCACCGCCGTTTACCGACGCCCCACCCGGCTGCGCGGTCCTGGTCTGCCTCGGCCCCGACCCACGCACCCCCGGAATCCGCTAACCGCCTGGCCGACACCGTCACTCGTAGTGCTTGCCGACCTTGGCAATCCAGATCGCACCGTCGACCACCTTGTACACACTCCGATGCTCTTGCGTGATTCGCCGTGACCAATACCCGGCGAGGTCATGTTTGAGGGGCTCCGGCTTCCCGATCCCTTCGAACGGGTCGGCAAGTATCGCCTTGATCAACACGTTGACCTTCTTCAGCACGGTGCGGTCGCGCTGGAGCCAAGCGGTGTATTCCTCCCAAGCGACTTCCGAGAAAATGAGCTTCATTCGATGAGCTCGCGGCTGGTGCCGCCACCACCTTCGAGCTCCTCGATCGACCGGCGTAGACGTGCGCCATCGGGCCCGCTCAACAACTCGACGGTAGTGAGCAAAGCGTCGTAGTCATCCTTGGACATCAGCACAGCATTCCCCGCCTTCGAGACGATCTCTACCGTATCGTGATTCTCGTTAACCATCTTGACCAGTGGAAATAGGTTCTTACGCGCTTCGCTCGCAGTAATTGCCGCTGCCATAACTCCTCCACTCACTGGTACCAAATACGGTACCAGCGCGCACGGGCTCTTGGTAGCCACGATGCATCGCGGCGTCACACCGCATCGGCGGCCCGGCGGACGTTGCGCATAATTTCCGCCTTGCGCCGCAGCGCCACTACGCGGGTGATCTCGCGGACCGGCCGCGGCAGCACCTTGTCGACGGCGCGGACCAGGGTGGCGAAGTGGTTCAGTCGGCGCTCGTCACGGTCGGTCCAGGTCAGACCCAGGCGTTGGCGCGCGACGTCCGGCAGGACGCCGGTGTTCACCCAGCAGGCGAGTGGGCCGACGATCCGCCACATCACCAGCTTCCACAGCCACGCCGGGATCGGCTGCGGGACTGGAGGTTTCGACATCGTCACGAGGACGTCGCCGACACTCGGATGGTGTTCGAGGCGGTCCCGCAGGACGGCGTCGAACCAGGACTCGAAGCTGGGCAGGTCCTGGGGCACAGCGCGTTCCGGCAGTCCGGCCAGCAAGGCCATCCGCCGCCACCCGTCGTACAACTCCACCCGCTGGGCCGCGGTGAGACCGGGACCGAACCGCGTGGCGGCGATCTCGCTGGCGAAATAGCCGGTGGCCAGCACGAAGAAGTAGGCCTCGGGTTCCCATGCGTGATACTTGCGGCCCGCGTGGTCGATGCCGCCGATCGGCTTGTGCATCGCCTTGATGTCACGACCGTAGGCGGCGGTGTCGTCGCCGTAGAAGGCAAGTGCGAGCGTCGGCCAATACGACCGATCGAAGCGGCCGATCGGGTCGGTCTTGAAGATCGAGTGCTCGGCTACGCCCGAACCGATCACCGGGTGCGCGACCTGCAGCAGCAGTGCGCTCGGGGCGAGCAGGATCAGCCGCCAGTCCGCGGCCCACC
Source organism: Nocardia sp. XZ_19_385 (assembly GCF_015355755.1). Taxonomy (NCBI): domain Bacteria; kingdom Bacillati; phylum Actinomycetota; class Actinomycetes; order Mycobacteriales; family Nocardiaceae; genus Nocardia; species Nocardia sp. XZ_19_385. Next base: position 1,375,865 of record NZ_JACVEE010000002.1, on the reverse strand, counting down.
GGGCGGTCAGCGAATCCTTGGGCAGGCCGGGCAGTTCCGCGAGATCGGACGCTTCGGCGAGTCCGGTCATGGGCGCACTCCTAATTCAGGAATCAGTTGTCTCTTGATTCAAGCTAGATTCAGGAAACATCTGTGTCAAGATGGCGGGATGACGAAGGAGGCGCGGGCCTACGGCGGGGTGTCGGCCGACGAGCGGCGGGCCATGCGCCGGGAACAGCTGCTCGAGGCAGCTTTCGCGGTGATGGCCCTGGAGGGGCCGACCGGGCTGACGGTCCGCACGGTCGCCAAGGAAGCGGGACTGTCGACCCGGTTCGTCTACGAGAGCTTCCAGGATCTGGACGACCTGGTGGGCGCGGCGTTCGAACTCGCCGTCCGACAGCTGACCGCGGCCGTGGACAGCGCGGTCGCCGCGGCGGCCCCCGAACGGCGGGCCAAGGTCGGCGCGGTCGTCGAAGCCATGGTGGATTTCTTCCTGGCCGCGCCCGCCAAAGGAAAACTGTTGTCCACCAAGGCGTATGGACATCCCGCGGTGGCCCGGCGCCGACTGGCGCGTTCCGAGGACATCTCCCGTGCCTTCGCGGCCGTGCTGCGCGAAATGACGTCGGGCGCCGACGATTCCGCGGTCGATCTGACCGCGCGGTTCCTCGTCGGCGCCTTCGGCGAAACCATTACGGCGTGGATCCAGCAGTCGCTGCCCTATCCCCGCGACAAATTCGTGCATGACAACGTCGAGCTGTTCCTCGCCTCGATCGCCACGCTGGAACGGCTATAGCGAGCTGACCCACCCGTGCACTTCGTCGGTGCGCAATGCGTCGGCGTGCCGTTTGCGCAGGGCCTGGGCGATGGGGCCCGGCTTGCCGGCGCCGACGGTGCGGCCGTCGACTTCGGTGACGGGCGCGCAGCCGGCGGAGGTGCCGGTGACGAAGACTTCGTCGGCGATGTAGAGCTCGGTGAGATCGACGGTGCGCTCCTGGACGGGAATACCGTCCTCGGCAGCCAGGGTGAGGATGGTGCGGCGGTTGATGCCGTCGAGGATGTCGCAGGAGACGTCGGGGGTGATGAGGGTGCCGCCGCGGACCAGGAAGATGTTGGCGGCGGAGAGTTCGCAGACGTGACCGTTGCCGTCGAGGAAGATGCAGTCGTCGTAGCCGCTGTCGATGGCGTCCTGTTTGGCCAGGACCGAATTCACGTAGGCGCCGTTGACTTTGGCGCGCGACGGGATCGCGTTGTCCGGAATGCGACGCCACGGACTGGATTTCAGGCGCATGCCGTGCTGCGGGACGATCGGCGTAGCCGGGTAGATGAACATGCTGACCTGAATGTCGCAGCCACGCACGCGGGTGCCCGGAATCGACTGCACCACATGGACGGTGGCGCGGACGAAGACGTCCTCGGTGAGTTCGTTGGCCGCGATCAGCTCGACCGCCGCGGCGCGGAAGCGGTCGAAATCCCACTCCTGCGCGAAGCGATCGATCCCGATGATCTTGCAGGACTCTTCCATCCGGCGGAAGTGGTCTTCCAGCCGGAATGCGGTGCGGGCGGATCCCGCCACGAAGACGGGAAAGACCGTGTAGACGCTCAGGCCGTACAGCACCGCCGAGGAGGCCACACTGACGTGGGCCGCCTCGGCGGGTACGAGTCGATCACCGAGATACACCTGGGGGTACGGATTCGCCATCGCCGCAGGCTATCAGTTTCAGTTACGCCGAACGGCCGCGTTGCCGCTCCACCAGTAGCGATCGGTGAGCAGCGGCCCGGCCGCGTTCAACGATGCTTCCATTTCCCTGCGGGCTTGTTCGTAGGCTTCCCGATCCCGCTCTGCTTGCTTCAGATCTTGAACCATGGCTACATGATTCGACGGACAGCCCGTCGCCGTCCAATGATTTTCCGGCGAGCTGCGCGATCAGCGCTGGCTGAGCAACACTTCCGCGATCTGAATCGTGTTGAGCGCGGCGCCCTTCCGCAGGTTGTCGCCGGAGACGAACAACGCCAGGCCGCGGCCGTCCGGCACACCCGGATCCTGGCGGATCCGACCCACGAGCGACTCGTCGGCACCGGCGGCCTGCAGCGGGGTCGGCACGTCGACCAGCTGCACGCCCGCGGCGCTCGCGAGGATCTCCTTCGCGCGCTCCACCGACAGCGGGTTGGCGAATTCGGCGTTGATCGACAGCGAATGCCCGGTGAACACGGGGACGCGCACGCAGGTGCCGCTCACCAGCAGCTCCGGCAGACCGAGAATCTTACGGCTCTCGTTGCGCAGTTTCTGATCCTCGTCGGTCTCGCCGCTGCCGTCATCAACCAGCGAACCCGCGAGCGGGATCACGTCGAACGCGATCGGCGCGACGTACTTGTTCGGCGCGGGGAACTGCACGGTATTACCGCCGTGCACCAGCTTCTCGGCATCGCCGATCACGGCGCGCACCTGCGAGGCGAGTTCCTCCACACCGGCCAGGCCGGAACCCGAAACAGCCTGGTAGCTGGAGATGATCAGGCGCTGCAGGCCCGCCTCCTCGTGCAACGGCTTGAGCACCGGCATGGCCGCCATGGTGGTGCAGTTCGGGTTGGCGATGATGCCCTTGACCAGGTTGCGGGTGGCTTCCGGGTTGACCTCGGAAACGACCAGCGGGACCTCGGGATCCTTGCGCCAGGCCGAGGAGTTGTCGATAACGGTGACGCCGGCCGCGGCGAAACGCGGGGCCTGCACCCGGGACATGGTGGCGCCCGCGGAGAACAGCGCGATGTCCAGGCCGGACGGATCGGCGGTCTCGGTGTCCTCGACCACGATCTCCTGGCCGCGGAACGGCAGCTTCTTACCGGCCGAGCGCGCGGAAGCGAAGAACCGCACCTCGTCGGCCGGGAAGTTGCGCTCCTCCAGCAGTTTGCGCATGACGGCGCCGACCTGACCGGTCGCGCCCACGACGCCTACTCGAATTCCCATGTCCTAGCGCCCCGTTCCCGCGTGCACGACGGCGACCTCGTCGCCGCCGAGATCGAAGGCCTTGTGCAGCACCTGCACGGCCTCGTCCAGCTCGGTGTCCTTGACCAGCACCGAGATCCGGATCTCGGAGGTGGAGATGAGGTCGATGTTGATGCCGGCCGCGGCCAGCGCCTCACAGAACTTGGCGGTGACGCCCGGGTGGCTCTTCATGCCCGCGCCGACCAGCGAGACCTTGCCGATGTGGTCGTCGAAGATGATCTGCGAGAAGCCGATCTCGTCCTGCTGCTTGGTGAGCATTTCCACGGCCGAGGTGAGGTCGCTCTTGGGCAGCGTGAAGGTGATGTCGGTCTTGCCGGTCTCGACCTTGGAGATGTTCTGCAGCACCATGTCGATATTGATTTCGGCGTCGGCGACGGCACGGAACACCTTGGCGGCGTAGCCCGGAACGTCGGGCAGACCGACCACTGTCACCTTGGCCTCGCTGCGGTCGTGCGCGACGCCGGTGAGGATTGCTTGCTCCAAGGGGATGTCCTCCATCGATCCGTAAACGTAGGTGCCCAGCTTGTCGGTGTAGGACGAGCGCACATGTACGGGCACGTTGTAGCGGCGCGCGTACTCGACGCAGCGCAACATCAAGACTTTCGAGCCGCAGGCCGCCATCTCCAGCATCTCCTCGTAGGAGACCTGCTCGAGCTTCTGGGCGTCGGAGACGATGCGCGGATCAGCGGTGAAGACGCCGTCCACATCGGTGTAGATCTCGCAGACATCGGCTTCCAGCGCGGCGGCGAGCGCGACGGCGGTGGTGTCGGAGCCGCCGCGGCCGAGCGTGGTGACGTCCTTGGTGTCCTGGCTGACGCCCTGGAAGCCGGCGACGAGCACGATGGTGCCCTCGTTCAGCGCTTCCCGCAGGCGGCCCGGGGTGACGTCGATGATCTTCGCGTTGCCGTGCGCGCCGGTGGTGATCACACCGGCCTGCGAGCCGGTGAACGAGCGGGCCTCGGCGCCGAGCGAGTGAATGGCCATGGCGACAAGCGCATTGGAGATGCGCTCACCCGCGGTGAGCAGCATGTCCATCTCGCGCTGCGGCGGCGTGACCGCCACCTGCTGGGCGAGATCGAGCAGTTCGTCGGTGGTGTCACCCATCGCGGAGCAGACGACCACCACGTCGTGGCCCTGCTTCTTCGTCTCTACGATCCGTTCAGCGACGCGCCGGATACGCTCGGCGGTCGCCACCGAGGATCCTCCGTACTTCTGAACCACGAGAGCCACGAGAAGGTCCTCCAAAATCGACTAACAGCTGGTAACAGCCACCTAGAGTACCGGCCGGGGTGCGCGCGATTTCCCGCTACCTCCCCCACCTGTGGAAATCCGCACAGTCACACATACTCTCGCGTGTCCCTGGGAAGGGTGTCCGATTCGCCGCGTACACCGGGGAATGATGGACTCATGAAGAGCTCACTGATCGATGTGCGGACGGGCAATCGAGAAGTCGTGCAGAACATCACACCGCAGTGCGCGGCCTTCGCGAAGCAGGTCGGCGGTGATGGCCTGCTGCATGTTTTCGTGCCGCACGCGACCGCCGGTATCGCGATCATCGAACTCGGCGCGGGCAGCGACGACGACCTGCTCGCCGCCCTGCGGGATCTGCTACCCGCCGACGATCGCTGGCAGCACGCGCACGGATCGCGCGGGCACGGGCGGTCGCATGTGATGCCCGCGCTGATTCCGCCCTACGCGAGCGTGCCGGTGCTCGGCGGCGAGCTGGCGCTGGGCACCTGGCAGTCCATCGCGCTGGTCGACCTCAATGTCGACAACCCGGACCGCCAGGTGCGCCTGTCCTTCCTCGGTGGCTAGCCGTTCTTGCGGTGGAACCAGCTGACCTGGATGCCGCCCTCGAGGTCCTTGCGGCGGTTCAGTTCGAACTGGGTCGGGTTGAACTGTCCGGTGAACGCGCGAGTGCCTTCGCCCGCGATACACGGGTAGCTCTTGATGACCAGTTCGTCGATCTCGTCGATGAGCTGCGCGGCGAGCTTGCCGCCGCCCGCGAGCCAGATGTCCTTGCCGTCCTCTTTCTTGAGGCGCTGGACCAACCCGACCGGATCGCTCTGGACGAGTTCGACGCCCGGCGCATCGATGCTGCCCAAGGTCGTGGACAGGACGTACTGGGTCTTCATGTGCGGGTACGGGCTCGCGATGCCGACCGCCAGGCCCGGTTCGTAGGTGCCGCGGCCCATGACCAGGGTGTCGAAATGCGCGGGGGAGGTATCCGCTGCGACACCGAAGTGCGGCCAGAGATGGCCGGGCAGCGTTTCGGGATAGTCGCTGCTGACCCAGGCCAGGAATTCCGGCGACAGATCGAAGAAGGAGATGTCGTCGCCGGGGCCGGCGATGTAGCCGTCGAGGGACATGCCGACGAAGTAGGTGAGCTTTCGCATGGGTGGACCTGCTTTCGTTGCTGGAGAAGGGTGGTCAGGCGCGGGTGAACCAGGTGACCAGGGCTCCGTTGCCGTATTCCTTGCGCTTGACCGGGGCGAACAGCGTCGGCGAGAACTCCCCCGCGAACACGGAGATGCCGCCGCCCGCGACTACCGGGTAGCTCTTGATGATCATCTCGTCGATCTCGCCGAGCAGCTGCGCCGCGAGGTTGCCGCCGCCGCAGAGATAGATGTCGAGGCCTTCTTCTTTCTTGAGCCGCTGCACCAGAGCGACCGGATCGCCGGTGACGATCTCGACCTGCGGATCGTCGAGCCGCAGCGATGTCGAGACCACGTACTGCTTCATATGGGCGTACGGGCTGGTGACGCCGTCCGACAGCCCGGGTTCCCAGGTACCGCGCCCGGCGACGATCGTGTCGAAGTGCCTGTTCAGTTCATCCACAGCCATCCCCACGTGCTGGCGGAGGTGGGTGGGGACGAACTCCGGGTATTCGGCGTTGAGCTCGGCCATCTGTTCGGCGTCGAAGGGGTAGAAGTCGTATTCGCCGTTCGGACCCGCGATGTATCCGTCGAGCGACACCGCAACGTAGTAGACAAGCTTTCGCATTGTGAACCGCCTCATCTGTTGTACTCTGTCCGAAGTGATTAGGAATGTAGTACTACGAACGGAGTGGTGTCAAGATGCGGACCAACCCTGAACGACGGCAAGCTTTGGTCGACGCCGCCATCGAGGTCCTGGCCAGCGACGGAGCCCGCGGACTGACATTTCGCGCGGTGGACAAAGCGGCCGGCGTCCCCGCGGGCACGGCCTCCAACTACTTCGCCAGCCGGGACGATCTGCTGACCCAGACCGGCGCGCGCTTCTACGAGCGGCTGCAGCCGAGCGCGGCGACCATGGCCCAGCTGTCGGACGGGCCGAAGACGCGCGAGAACATCGTCGCGCTGATGAAAGAGGTGGTCGGCCGGATCGAGGCCTTCCGCACCGGCTACCTCGCGCTACTGGAACTGCGGCTCGAGGCGACCCGGCGGCCGGAACTGCGCAAGGTGCTGAACGAACGGGTGCGCGCCGATCTCGATTTCAATGTGCGCAACCACCTCGAATCCGGGATGCCCGGCGACAAGGAGTCGGTTGTCCTGCTCTATCTGGCGCTGAACTGGCTGATCGTGGACCGGCTCACGCTGCCGGAGATATTCACCGAGGAAGAGAGCCAGCACCTGATCGAGGAGGCGGTGAACCGGCTCATCACTACCTGAATGCGCCCAAACGCCTGCGCCGCCACCGCGCGGCCTTCGATAATCGGTGCATGCAGGCGAATGTCGGAGACCGGCTCATCGTGCACGGACACGTGGTGGGGCAAGGGGATCGACAGGGCGAGATCATCGAGGTCCGGGGCCCGGAGGGCGCGCCGCCGTATGTCGTGCGGTACACCGACGGGCACGAATCGCTCGTCTACCCCGGCCCGGATGCGGTCGTCGAACCCGCTGACGCCGACTGACTAACCCTTCTTGCGCCCCGCCACCCAGGCGAAGGCGAGGATCCCCGCGATCAGGACCTTGCCTGCCGTCTCGATGATCGCGTTGACATCGATCGCCGGATGCCAGGTGAGCTTGCCGTTGTGGACCACGTAGGCGCCGACCGGTTTGCCGCCCAGCCCGAATCCGACGCCTTCACCTTCGCCGCTGCCTTCGCCCTCGGCGTCCCGGCCGCCGCCTCCGCCGCCACCGCCGCCCATGCCGATGGCCGCCGCGGGAATGACCGTCACGCCGTCGACCTGATGCGGTTCGCCGAATATCCGGCGCACGGCCATGGTGTCGGTGGCTTGGGCCAGCAGATCTGCGTATTTCATCGCGAACTCCCTTGTTGTGAGCATTGCCCCGGGTGGTCGGCGCGACGAAGAACTGAGCGTTAGCGAAGGCGTGGTCGCCGTCGAGGTGTCGTCGGCGACCGGCCCCCCGCATCGATCGTAGATCCGGCCGCGGCGAGCGGTACGAGTTCTGGCGCACCGGGCGTCGTGGAAGCCATTCGCGCCGAAGGACTTCGGGTTTTGCCCCTGGATAGCGGGGTCGCCCGGAAGAGACTGCTTGGTTGACGTTCGGTGTACGCCTGTGCACAATCGGCCGAGTTGGTTTACGGGGGGTGGAGGTTTGGCATGCGCACGAAAATAGATATTCACTTCACCGTCGATGCGACACCGGCGCATGTGTTCGAAGCATTGGCGAACGTCGAGATGCTGCCCGAATGGTCGTCGTACCAGGACGCGCGCGTGGCCACCCGGGACAAAGATCGCCGGCCGACCAAGATCTACGTGACCGCCGACGTCCACGGCAGCTCCGACCTGCAGGCTCTGGAGTGGCGCTGGACCGAGGACCGGGTCACCTGGCAGATCGTCGACAGCTCGCGCGGGATCCGCGGCGGCGGCTGGTTCGAGGTCACCGAGGGCGACGGGGAGACACAGGTCTGGTACCACGCGGAACTACAGACCAAGATCCCGCTGCCCGGGCTGCTGATGAAGCGCACCCAGCAGCGCTGGCACGAAACCATTGTGGAGAACTTCATCGAGTTCGCCGAAAGCTACCCCGAGGCCGACACCTACGGGGCCTATCTGGACCCGGTCTACACCGACCAGGGCTAGCCGTAACGCCGTGAGCGAAATCGCTCCGGCCGCAACATCTCCGGAGCGCACGCAGCACGACGAAGTGCGACGATAGGCGCCATGATCGGTAGCAAGCGCGTTCGGTTCCAGCCGATGGCCGAAGGCAGCTCGGTAACCCAGCTGGAATTGTTCTTCGACCTGGTCCTGGTATTCGCCTTCACCATGGTCACCGCGATCGCCGCGAAACCGACCAGCGCACAGAACATGTTGCGGGCACTGCTGGTGCTCGCGGTGATGTGGTGGGTGTGGATCGCCTACTCCTGGCTGGCCAACACGGTGCGCGCCGACGAGGGACTCACCCGGCTCGCGATGTTCGTGGCCATGGGCGGCGGGTTCATCGCCGCGCTCACCATCCCCGAGGCCTTCCAGGACGCGCCCGGCGGCTGGAGCGGCCCGCTCGTCTTCGCCATCGCCTACCTGGTGGTGCGGGTGGTCCATCTGAGCGTGTACATCATGGGCACCGCGGACGATCCGACCCTGCGCGCACAGGTGACCAAGTGGGGAATCGGGTCCATCGCCATCGGCACCACCCTGCTGATCATCGCGGCGATGACCTCCGGCACCGTGCAGATCTGCCTGTGGATCGGCGCCATCGCCGGTGACATGATCTGGACCAGGCTGGCCGGGCTGGAGTGGCGGGTGCGCTCGGCGCGGCACTTCTCCGAGCGCTACGGGCTGATCATCATCGTGGCTCTGGGCGAATCCATCGTCTCGATCGGCATCGGGGTGGCCGGGCAGCCGATCTCGTGGCCGATCACGGTGGGGTCGATGCTCGGGCTGGCCGTGTGCGGGCTGCTGTGGTGGAGCTACTTCGATACGGCGGCGCTGTCGGCCGAGCACGCGCTCGCGCATTCCGACAAGGAGCGACAGGTCCGGATCGCGCAGGACGGCTACACCTACTGGCATTTCCCGATGATCGTCGGCATCATCGGGCTCTCGCTCGGACTCAAGAAGGTTCTGTCGTATGTCAGCGACGCCTCGCATCATTCGCTCACCGACGCGCTCTACGGGATTCCGCTGTTCGCGCTCTACGGCGGTGTCGTGCTGTACCTGACCGGGCTGGTCGGCTTCAAATACGCCGCGACCGGGCATGTCACGCTGTCCAACGTGGTCGCGGTCGCGGTACTGCTCGCGCTGATCGCGCCCGCCACGGCACTGCCCGCGCTGGCTTCGCTCGGGCTGCTGTGCCTCGTGCTGGTCTGCCTGGTCGGCTGGGAAACGGTGCGCAACGCGCAACCGCGCCAGCAGATCCGGCACGCGCACGGGGCGTGAGTCAGGCGTTCCGCAGGATGTGCGCCACCGTGTGTTCGGTGGCGGTCGGGCCGTAGGCGGAAGGTGCCACCCGCACGCCGGCGTGCACCGCGTCGCGGATCTGATCGACGTTCTCGCGGATGGCGTCGGAGACCAGTTCATCGGTGCGCGGATCGGCGAGGACGCCGAACAGAATGCGGAAGACCGTGTCGGCGACGAGCCGCAGGATGTCGTCGTGGAACGGGATGTAGCGGACCTTGCCCGCCTGCGGATCGCTCTTGATCAACTCGACGATCATCGCGTCCATCTCGGCGCGGTTCTCCGCCAGCGCCGCGGCGATATTGCGGGTGTAGTGACCTGTGCGCAGGACATGGGCCACCTCGTCCATCACCGCGATCGTCATCGGGCGCCTGGTCAGCTCGATGATGGTCGGCAGGAATCGGTTCACCACCGCCGTCACGACCGGTTCGGCGAAAGCCCGATCCGCGGCCCGCACCAGCCGGGCAAGGATGACCGCGATCCGCAGCAGACGGAAACCACGCAGCCAGGGGCTGGTCACCGGGACCAGGCCCAGCACGTCGTACCAATAGAGGAACGGGTACGTCCACCGCCAGCCCGCCCGGCCCCAGCGCCAGCCGAACTCGATCGCGAACACCGCGCAGATCGCGAAATCGACGGAAACGACCGTGCGCCGGGTGTTCTCGTCGACGGACCAGAACGTTATCCAGACCAGCAGCGAGACGGAAACCACGGCCAGCGCCAGCATGAGGACATCGGCCCACAGCGGCAGTGGCTTACGCGGGTAGACAACACGAGCACCCACAGAAGGATCCCTTCAACGCCGAACGGTCCCGCTGAGCCTAATCCGCACTCCCCCGTTCGCGCCGGATCCTCAGCGCCCTGCGCGAATGATCGCCTCGATGTTGCGTTCCGCCAGCGCGGTAATGGTCAAAGACGGGTTGACGGTGCCGGTGCTGCCGGGGATGGCCGCGCCGTCCATCACGTAGAGACCCGGGTGACCGTGCACCCGGCCGTAGCCGTCGGTGGCCCGGCCCAAGACCGCACCGCCCAGCGGGTGGGCGGTGAAAAGGGCGTTGGCGTCGTAGCCGAGGGCGCTGTATTCGACCATGGCGCCGGCCTTTTCGGCGATGCGACGGTCGACGGCGCGGGCCACGCCGACCACCTCGTCGCGGTTGCGCGTGGACCAGGTCAGGCCGACCGAGTTGGCGGCCTTGTTGTAGCCGAAGCGGGTCCGGGTGGAGTCGAGGACCATGCCGAGCGAGGCGAGCGCGCCGGTTTCGAACGGGATGCCGGGGATGTACCAGCTCTCCAACGTGATCGGCAGGCCCGATTCGTCGAAGATGCGGCTGGCGCTCGGCACCCCCTGGCCGAGACCGGCCAAATGGCTTGCGCCACGGGCGAGTACGACGTCACCGTTGGTGCCCCAGCCGTCGCCGACATGTTCGTTGAGGTTCGGCAGTGCGCCGGTGCCCTGGGCCCGGACCAGCAGCTCGGAGGTGCCGACCGAGCCCGCGCCGAGGAAGAGTTTGTCGCAGGTGAGGGTGCGGGTGCCGAGGACGTTGCCGGTGGGAGCCAGCTTGCTGACGGTGACGACGAAGCGGCCGGATGCTTCCTGCGCGATCGCGTCGACGCGATGGCCGGGGTAGACCCCCGACCTTCCGGTCTCCTGCGCGTATCTCAGGTAGTTCTGGTTCAGGTCGAACTTGGCGCCGTTGGAGTTGCCCAGGTTGCTGCGCGCGGCGGTCGCCGAAGGTCGTGCGCCGCCGGACAATTCGGCGCGCAGCACATCCCAGTTGAAGATGGAGTCGTTGGCCTGTGGCTGGAAGCCGGCCTTGCGCACCTGATCGTCCCAGGCCCGCGAATGCGTGAACGGCGAGGAATTGTAGATGTCGGCCGGAATCGGGCTGAGCCGCAACATCTCTCGCACCCGCGGGTAGTAGACGCGGTCCAGCTCGCCGTAGTCGACGACGCCGCCGAAGACGTGATCGAAGAACCGCTGCTCCGGGGCCACCATGGCGCCGGTGAAGATCACCGACCCGCCGCCCACCGCCGCCGCGCGCCAGACATCGATGCCCGGATAGTTCGTGCAGTCCAGCACGCCACCGAATTTGGTGAACGCCATCGGAACCTTGGTGACACCGGTGAAGCTGGTGCGATGCCAGAAACCGCGGCCGTCGGGCAGATCGTCGCCGGTGAAGATCTCCCGCCAGGGATCGCTGGGCCACCGGGAGCCGCGCTCCAGCACGGTGTTGGCGATACCCGCCTGGGCTAGTCGCAGCGCCGTGACGGCGGCGCCGAAGCCGGAACCGACCACGATGGCCTCGGTGTGCTCCGGCGGATCCGCCAGGGGCGCAAAGATTTCCGGCACCCACTGCTGGAACTGCCCAGGCCCGGACGGGTTTGCGGCCCGCGCCGTGCCCGCACTCAGCGTCGGCCCGGCGGCACCCAGTACCGCGGCAACACCCGCCGCCTTGAACAGCGCACGTCTACGCACCAGGCCACCTCCCTCATCACGCATGGCCGAGCGCAGATTACCTGGAAGACATGGCCCGCCCCAACCGCTCGGCCCGCCAATTTCGGGCGGGCTCCCCGGCCGCTGCCAGAAATCAGTCGACGAACGGCTGGGTCTTCACCTCGCAGGTCGCGCCGGGGGCCGGAAGTTGCAGGTCGACGAGGTAACGCTCATGCAGGCGGCTGACACAGTCGCCGCCGGGTTCGTGGCCGTATCCGTCGGTGACGACGACCAGGCGGGCGTTCACCATTTCCTGCTGCGCCCGCTGCGCGAACACCAGCGGGGTGACGGGGTCGTAGCGGTTGTTGATCAACAGCGCCGGTTTGTCGGAGCTCAGGGTCCACGGGCCGGTGTACCGCTGGGGGTAGCCCTCGGCCGACGCGGGCCAGGCCGCACACGGCTGATGCTGGTACAGCCAGAACGGGCCGTACATCGCTGCGGCGCCGGTGAATTCGCGGGCGATGGCCGGCCACTGCTCCGGCTGCCGCAACATGCTGTTGTCCGCGCAGGTGATCGCGGTGTAGGAGTCGAGGAAGTCCCAGTCGACGCCGCTGGCGAGGATCGCCCGCACCGTCTCGGAGTTGCCGCCCGCGCCCCGCTCCAGTTCGGTCAGCAGCTGCGCCAGTGCGGGCCAGCCCTCTTCGGAGTCGTAGAGCAGCAGCGAGCGCGCCTGCATGACCTCGGTGTGGTGGACCTGAATCGCGCGTTCCCGCTCCCCGACCGTGATCGGGCCCTTGACGAGCTGGTCCATCAGCGCCGAATCCCGCTGCTGCAAAGCCTTTTTCGCTTCCAGCGCCGGACTGGGGGTGGTCGGGTTACCGGTGGCCGGCGCGCTGGTGCCCACCTCGGTCGGCTGCGCACTGCCCTGACCCCGGCGTTCCTCGGTCCGATCCGGCCCACCCGCGAAGCTGCAACGCAACCGGCCGGCCTCGGCGCACAGGCGCAGGAATTCGCCGAACACCTCCTCGGTGCCCACCGCGGTATCGGTGACCTGCCGGCGGGTGTCCCCGGTGTAGACCTCCGGATCGATCATCGAACCGAGCAGCAGCGCCCGCACTCGATCACCGAACAACGCGCCGTAGACCTGCCCCAAATAGCTTGCGTAAGAGCCCCCGGCGTAGGAAATCTTGTCCTCGCCGAGGGCCCGGCGCAGCAGATCCATGTCCCGGGCGGCGTCCACGGTGGTCAAGTGCGGCAACAGGTCGGCGCTGTGGGCCGCACAGCCCGCCGCGAGCGTGCGGCTGGCGCGCTCGGTGGCCGCCTCCTGCTCCGGATTCACCGGCGGGATGGTGGCGGCCAGCCAGAACCGTTCCTGCTCTTGGGCATTGGGGAAACAGCGCACCTGCGCGCTGCGCCCGATCCCGCGCTGGTCGAAGGTGATCACGTCGAACCGGCGGCTGATCTCCCCGGAATACATCTCGCCCTTGCGGGCCCAGTTCAGCCCCGACCCACCCGGCCCGCCCGCCGCGGTGAACAGCGTGCCGATCCGACGTTCGGGGTCGGTGGCGAGCTGGCGCACCAGCGCCAACTCGAGCACCGGCCCGTGCGGCTGCTTGTAATCGCGCGGCACCTTGGCCACCGCGCAGTGGAATCGGCGCAATTCGGCGTCGGCGCACGGCGCCCAATCCAGTTGCGGCGCCGGTGCGGCGTCGGCCTCGGCGACCAATCCGGTCACCGCCGAATCCCGCTGTGCCGACAGCCCGCAGCCACTCAGCACGGGCAGCGCGACCGCGAGCACTCCCAGGACCACCAGCTTGCTTGCACGCATACGGATCATGGTGTGCCCCACGGCCCTTGGGCGTCATCATCCTTAATGACGAGATCCTCCTGAACGCACCCCTAGACCTTTCTCCTTCAGGACATCAGCAATCGCACCACGGCGATGGTGCCGACCACCACGATGACGCCGCGCAGCACGTTCGCCGGCATCTTGCGGCCCACGGTCGCCCCGAGCTGGCCGCCGATGATCGAGCCGACGGCGATCAGCGCCGCGGCCCGCCAGTCGACCGTGGCGATCACGATGAAGATGACCGCGGAGACCGCGTTCACGATCAGGCCGAGCACGTTCTTCACGCCGTTGAGACGCTGGATGTCCTCGTGTACGAAGACGCCGAGCAGACCCATCAGCAGCACGCCCTGCGCCGCGCCGAAGTATCCGCCGTAGACGCCCGCCGCGAAAATACCGGCGAGCAGGATCGGGCCGCCGTGCGCGGGCGGGGCGACATTGTTGCTCTCCCGCCGCTGCTTGACCCAGCGGGCCAGGCGCGGCTGCACCATCACCAGGATCAGGGCGGCGATGATCAGCACGGGCACGATCGCCTTGAACGCGTCCGCGGGTAACCGCAGCAGCAGGATCGCGCCGGTGATGCCGCCGATCAGCGACGCGGACCCGAGTTTCAGCAGCCGGGCGCGCTGCCCGGCCAATTCCTTCCGGTAACCGATGGCGCCGCTGACGCCGCCCGGCACCAGGCCGATGGTGTTGGACACGTTCGCGGTCACCGGCGGCAAACCGAGAGCGAGCAGAACCGGGAAGGTGATCAGGGTTCCCGAACCCACGATGGTGTTGATGCAGCCCGCGGCGATTCCCGCGCCGAAGACGGCAAACATTTCTAGCCAGGTCATTTGACGTTTCCTCACGTCCCGTCGGGGCTGGGCCCCGTACAAGCGTTCGTTTCGTGAGCGACGCTATCCTTTTGCCCGCTTGCGGGCAGCAACCGGGACCGGCCTTTCCCGGTCCGGTCACCGCACGGTAAACTCCTGATCATCATGCAGCGGACGCTTCTTCTCGACCGCCGCGACGGGGTCTGATCAGACCGGCCCCCCGTCGCGGGGTTTCGCCGCGTCGGTCGACTCCATAACGCGCTCCCTCAATTGGATGCAGCCACCACACCCTGGAGAAAATCGCATGTCTTCCGCTGACGCCTTCGTATCGGGCAACGCGCGCACCATCACCGCGCCGTCCAAGCCCGCCCCCGCCGACCAGCCCGCCTGGAACACCCAGAAGAACTCCTCGATGCCGGCCTTCCGGTACCGGCCCTACGCCGAAGAGGTCGAGCCCATCACGGTGCCCGACCGCACCTGGCCGGACAAGATCATCGACAAGGCCCCGGGCTGGTGCGCGGTCGACCTGCGCGACGGCAACCAGGCCCTGATCGACCCGATGAGCCCGGCCCGCAAGCGCCGCATGTTCGACCTGCTGGTCCGCATGGGCTACAAGGAGATCGAGGTCGGCTTCCCCGCCGCCAGCCAGACCGACTTCGACTTCGTCCGCGAGATCATCGAAGACGGCGCCATCCCGGCCGACGTCACCATCCAGGTGCTCACCCAGTGCCGCGCCGAACTGATCGAGCGCACCTTCGAGGCCTGTGCCGGCGCCGCGAACGTGATCGTGCACTTCTACAACTCCACCTCCATCCTGCAGCGCAAGGTGGTCTTCCGCGCCGACCGCGACGCCGTGAAGAAGATCGCCACCGACGCCGCGAAGCTGTGCCTGGAGATCGAGAAGAAGTACCCGGACACCGACTGGCGCTACGAGTACAGCCCGGAGTCCTACACCGGCACCGAGCTGGACTACGCCAAGGACGTCTGCGACGCGGTCACCGAGATCATCGCCCCGACCCCGGCCAAGCCGATGATCATCAACCTGCCCGCCACCGTCGAGATGGCCACTCCGAACGTCTACGCCGACTCGATCGAGTGGATGAGCCGCAACCTGGCCCGCCGCGAGTCCATCGTGCTGTCGCTGCATCCCCACAACGACCGCGGCACCGCAGTCGCTGCCGCCGAACTGGGTTATCAGGCCGGCGCGGACCGCATCGAGGGCTGCCTGTTCGGCAACGGTGAGCGCACCGGCAACGTCTGCCTGGTCACCCTGGGCATGAACCTGTTCTCCCGCGGTATCGATCCGCAGATCAACTTCTCCGATATCGACGAGATCCGCCGCACCGTCGAATACTGCAACCAGCTGCCGGTGGCCGAGCGCCACCCGTACGGCGGCGACCTGGTCTACACCGCGTTCTCCGGTTCGCATCAGGACGCCATCAACAAGGGCCTGGACGCCATGAAAGCCGCTGCGGACGCCTCGGATTCCGATGTCGACGACATCACCTGGGAGGTCCCGTACCTGCCGATCGACCCGAAGGACGTGGGCCGCACCTACGAGGCCGTGATCCGGGTCAACTCGCAGTCCGGCAAGGGCGGCGTCGCCTACATCATGAAGACCGATCACGGGCTGGTGCTGCCGCGCCGGTTGCAGATCGAGTTCTCCCAGGCGATCCAGCGGATCACCGACGGCGAGGGCGGCGAGGTCACCCCGAAGGAGATGTGGGACGTCTTCTCCGACGAGTACCTGTCGCCGATCCGGCCGCTGGAACGGATCCGGCAGAAGGTCACCGCGTCCGAGACCGACGGCGGGGTGGACTCCATCAGCGCGGTGGTGAAGGTCGACGGTGTCGAGCAGGAGATCACGGGTGCGGGCAACGGCCCGCTCGCCGCGTTCGTCGACGCCATCGCGAATGTCGGCTACGAGGTAAGGGTGCTGGATTACTCCGAGCACGCCATGTCCGCCGGTGACGACGCGCAGGCCGCGGCCTACGTCGAGTGCGCGATCGGCGACAAGGTGGTGTGGGGCGTCGGTATCGCCACCTCGATCACCACCGCCTCGCTGCGGGCCGTGGTGTCCGCGGTCAACCGCGCTTCTTAAGGGACAGTAAAGGCCCGGGTGTTCGGGGCATTCGGGCCTTTCCTTTTCCGCATATACCACCGTCAATACCTCGGCGCGGGCGAATGAACCGCGTGCTAGCGTGGATTCGCACTCAAAGCGCCGAGCTCTCTGCTCGATTTCCGAGCAGATGGGGGAACTGTGACAAACAACGACCACAACCCGACCTCTCCGCCCTGGCTGCAGAGTCCGGCGGCTGGGCCTGCCACAGACATGGCGGAAGAGACCAGCGAGTCGCACGCGGCGCCGGAGGAGATCTCCGAGCCGGCCGCCGACACCGCATCCGAGGCGAGCAGCGCCGAATCGGCGGTCGAGCCGTCGTCCGAGATCTCCGAAGCCGAGCCCGAACTCGCGGCGCAGCCGGAGGCCGGGCAGTTCGCCGGGTTCGCGGCCGGGCCGTCGGACCAGACCCAGGTCTACGGGGGCGGAGCGCCCCAAAGCTATGGGCCGCCGGACGGTTTCGCGCCTCCGCCGCCGCCCGAGGGTTTCGCGCCACCGCCGCCGCCCGAAGGCTTCGCGCCGCCGGAGCAGCCGCAGTTCAACACCGGGCAGTTCGCGCCGCCCAACCCGTACCAGCCCGTCGCACAGCAGGTTCCGGATACCCATCAGGGTCCGCGTTACGGCGACGAGTACCGCCAGGAGATCGGGCCCGACGGCCTGGTCCGCCGGGTGCCGCAGGACAGCGGTCCGCCGGAAAACAGTGCGCCGCAGGAGCCTTCGGACGGCCCGATCTACAGCTGGGCGCCACCGCCGCCCCCGCCGATGCAGCAGCCGTCGTTCCAGCAGCAGCCGCCGCCGGGCATGGGCGATCCGAACGGCCCCGGCCAGTCCTGGCAGGGCGGGCCGCCCCCGCAGCAACAGCAGATGTTCCAGCAACCGCCGGGTCCGAACGGTCCGGGTGGATTCTCGGCTCCCGATGGTCCGGGTGGATTCAATCCCCAGGGTCCGGGTGGATTCTCCGGTCCGGAAGGCCCGGGCGGGTTTTCGGGTGGCCCCGGCCAGCCCTGGCAGGGCGGCCCGCCGCCCGCACAGAATCAGCCGTTCCAGCCGCAGCACATGACGCAGCCGGGTCAGCCCGGACACTCGGTCAACGACCTCAACCTGCTCAAGCGCGCGCGTAAGGCGCCGCGCGGCGGCTGGCGGCGTGCGGTGCACAAGGTCTCCGGTGGCGTGATCAACCCGGGTGAGTCCGCGGCCGACGTGGTGCACCGGGACCTCGTCGAACGGGTGAACCAGCCGGTGCGCGGCGACTACCGGATCGCGATCCTCTCGCTCAAGGGCGGCGTCGGAAAGACCACCACCACGGTCGGTCTCGGCTCCACCTTCTCCTCGCTGCGCGGTGACCGCGTCATCGCCATCGACGCCAACCCCGACCTCGGTACGCTCGCGCACCGAGTGCCGCGGCAGACCCGCTCCACCGTGCGCAACCTGCTCGAAGACGACCACATCTCCCGGTACTCCGACGTGCGAGCGCACACCTCGCAGGCCCCGAGCCGCCTGGAAGTGCTTGCCTCCGAACAGGATCCGGCGGTCTCCGAGGCGTTCAGCGAGGCCGATTACCGCAAGGCGATCGGCATCCTGCAGTCGTTCTACAACATCATCCTGACCGACTGCGGCACCGGCCTGATGCACTCGGCCATGTCCGGTGTCCTGGATATGGCCAGCTCCCTGGTGCTGGTCACCTCCCCCGCCATCGACGGCGCCCGCTCCGCATCGGCCACCCTGGACTGGCTCGACCATCACGGCTACGGCAAGCTCGTCGAGCGAACCGTGGTGGTGGTCAACGCTTCCCGCCGCGGCGCCTCCACCGTCGACCTGGACCAGCTGCGCAAACTGTTCCTGGACCGCACTCGCGCGGTACAGGTGGTCCCCTTCGACGATCATCTGGCCGAGGGTGCGGAAATCGACCTGGAGCTGGTCAGCAAGCCGACCCGCCGGGCACTGCTGGAACTCGCGGCCATGGTGGCCGATGACTTCGGTTACGTCGGGCAGCAGTACCGGCCGGGTCCGCCCATGGGTCGGCACTGACACCTGACGAAATATGAAGCGCGGCTCGGCGATCCACTGCCGGGCCGCGCTTCGTTCGTTCGCCCGGGCTCCTGGAGTCAGTGGGCGGTGATCTTCGCGGCGGCGTGTTCGAAGGCGGCGAGGACGGTGGCGATGGCGGGGCTTTTGTCGGCGTGGGGGCGGGTGGCGAGCTCGTACAGGCGGGCGGCGCGGACACCGGCGAGCGGGAGCATGACCAAGTCCGGGTGGGCGACGGCGAAGCGGGGCATCAGGGCGATGCCGTAGCCGGAGAGCACCAGGGTTTCGATGACGCGGAAGTCGTTGAGGCGCTGGGCGATCCGGGGTTGCACGCCGGTGAGGGTGGCGATGGAGCGGAGTACGTCGTCGACGGGGAAGCCGCCGCGGACGCTGATCCAGGTTTCGTCGGACAGTTCCGCGGGCGTCACCTCGGTGCGGTGCGCGAGCGGATGATCCGGCGCGACAAGGACATCCGTGGGTTCGCGCATGAGCAGCCGGGTGGTGACGCGGGGGCCCGCCAGCGCCGGGGCACGTTCGTCGCGGTGGGTGAGGACCACGTCGTAGTCGGCGAGCAAGCGCGAGACCTCGCTCGGCGGAGCGTCCTCGTCGGCCGCCATCACCTCGACGCCGCTGTCGGCCAGCGCGGGCAGCACATGCGGCAGCAGGAGCGCGGCGCCGGAGGGAAACAGGGCGACGCGCACTCGTCCGCGCGGCGAGGCCCGGTAGTGCGACATCTCGGCGATGGCGCGGTCCATCGCGGCGAGCACCTCGTCGGCGCGCACGACCAGTGCGTGGCCCGCGTCGGTGAGCCGGATCCGGCGGCCGTCGGGTTCCAGCAGGGCCACCCCGGCCTCCTTGGCCAGCACCTTCAGCTGCTGGGAAACCGCGGACGGAGTCATCGACAGCGCGTCGGCGACCCCGCCGATGGTGCCGCGGTCGGCGAATTCGCGCAGCACCCGCAGGCGATCCACCGACATCTGCGACATGACAGACCTCACTCTCAGCTTCCTCTTATGCTTCCTACCTGCGCTGTGAAGCATAGCTACATTGATAGTCCAGATTAATTCGATTGTTCTGAAGGTTCACGAATCAGACGATTGGTGCGTGACCAACCGCGACCGCCTGATCGGCCTCTCCGTCGTCCTGCTCTGGGGCGTGAACTTCATCGCCATCCGAGTGGGCCTCGACCACTTCCCGCCGTTCTTCTTCGCGGGCCTGCGCTTCGCGGTGCTGGCGATTCCGGTCGTGCTGTTCGTGCCGCGGCCGCAGGTGCCGCTGAAGTGGCTGCTGCTGTACGGCTTCGGCTTCGGCACGCTGCAGTTCGCGTTCCTGTTCAGCGCCATGCGAGCGGGTATGCCGACCGGGCTGGCGTCGCTGGTGTTGCAGTCCTCGGCGCCGTTCACGGTGGTGCTGGGCGCGATCTTCCTGCGGGAACGGCTGCGGCCGATCCAGCTGGCCGGTCTCGGGGTCGCGGTGGCGGGCATGGTCGTGATCGGCGTCGACCGCGCCCAATCGGCCGCGCTGTTGCCGCTGCTGCTCACCCTGGCCGGCGGCTTGGGCTGGGCGTTCGGCAATCTGGGCTCCCGCAAGGCCGCCGCTGGGGGCGGGGTGAACACGATGCACCTGACGCTGTGGATGGCTGTGGTGCCGCCGCTGCCGCTGTTCGCGCTGTCCGCCTTCGCCGAAGGGCCGACCGCGGGCCTGCACGCGCTGACCGACTTCTCGAACGCGAGCTGGTGGCACGCGCTGATCGCGGTCGCCTACATCGCGGTGCTGGCCACCGTGGTGGGCTCGGGCATGTGGACCTATCTGATGAGCCGCTACCCCGCGGGCACCGTCGCTCCGCTGACGCTGCTGGTTCCGATCGTCGGAATGGGTGCGGCCTGGGCTGTACTGGGCGAGACGCCCTCGGCCTGGGAGGTGATCGGCGGCCTGATCGTCATCGTGGGCGCGTTCACCGCGACCACCGCCGGGGCCCGGGCGAAAGCCGTGCCGCCGGAACAGGTCGCGGCGCTGGACCCGACCCCCGCCGCGGATGTCGAAGCGAGTCCGGCGCTCGCCAAAGCCTGACCTTTCAGCCCCGCCGACCGTTCGGCCAGCGGGGCAACCGGGCGAAACGGTCATAGCGGATTAGCATGGCGCGGTGCTGGAACAAACCCTGTCCGCCCGAACCTTCGTCGGCACCGCCACCACGCTCCTGGTCGCGGCGACCGTCGGGTGCGCGGAAGCCGAACGCGTGCAGGACAATCCGATGCCCCCCGAGATCGTCCGGTTCGCACAGTCGGAGCAGCCTCCACAGAAGATCGGCGAGCCGCCGATCGGGAAAGGCGCCACTCCTGGCAGCTACGCCCTGTACCGGATGGGTGACCAGCCACTGACCGACGTCACCTTCGGCGTTCGCATCAGCACGGATCCCGGACTCGGAAATGTGTTCTGGTCCAATAAATTCGGGTTCACCACGCACGGCGGGTACGTCGGTCTGCAAGCGAATGCCGACGGCGGCGGAATGTTCCTCTATTCGATGTGGGGCGCCGAGGACGCCCGGCCCGGCGACAACGGCGCGCACTGCATCGGCGACATCGACGGATCGCCGGGTCGAAGCTGTCGCATCGACAAGCGATTCGTGCCCGGCCATCAGTACCTCTTTCACCTCCGGCCCGATGGCGAGGGCTGGTACCAGGCACAGGTCGAGGACACCACCGACCGCAAGACCATGACCATCGGCAGCATCGAAGTCGGCGCGGGCGCGACAATCAAGCCCGACGGAATGGTGAGCTGGGTCGAGTACTGGGACTGGAACAACCGCGCGGCGACTTGCCTCGACGAGCCCTACTCGGTGGCCCGATTCGAGGTGCCGCGGGCCAACGCGGGCGGCGTCACGGGCACCGTCGCCAGCACCGAGATCGGGGGCGCCTGCCCGAAACAGGTGGAGGTCACCGTCGGCTCGGACGACCGCGGACAGGCCAGCATCCACCGGCTCGCGATCGGCAACTCGGTCGGCGGGCGCCTCACCGTCCCAAGCGGCAAATGCCTCACGGCCAGCGCCTCGACCCACGAGATCCGCGTCCAAGGCTGCGAGAAGAAGCGCAACCAGGCCTGGGTCGCCGCGGCGGACAAGACTTTGCGTTCCGACTTCACCTGCCTGACCGCAGCAGGCTCGGCCGAAGTGGAGGCCGACACCTGCGACGGCTCCCCCGCCCAGGAATGGAACCGCGTCCCCAACGGACCGATCACCAACAAAGCCACAGAGCGCTGCCTCACCGCGCTAGGCGAATTCGCCGCCCTCCGCCCGTGCGACGGATCTGCTACCCAGCAGTGGAAAGGCCCGGGCGACAAAGGCTGACGGCAGCCAGGTGTTGTGCGTGTCGCCCGGTGGGCCCTGTCCGGTATGCCATGAATCGACTCACCCGCGCGGTTGATCCCGGTAGGGTCGGTCGCCGTACACCTGGAACGGCTGGAGCGCTGTATTCACCCACCCCGTCGGCTGGCGCCTCCTGCCATCCCCCCGGCGGCCGGGTGCGGCGGAGCGGGAGGGTGGGTCCCGGAGCTTCGGAATCGCCGCTTTACAGTGGTGCGTCGGGGGATGTAGTGACGCGGCGAGGCTAGGCAGCAAAGAGGCTCATGGCAGAACAGCGTTGGACCGTTTCGCGGCGTTCGGTGCTGCGTGGGGCGGCGGCAGTGGGAGTTGCTACGGCTACCGGCGCGGTGGGCGCCGCAGGCGCGGGGGCGAATCCGAATGGGCCGCGCGTCGCGGTGCTCGGTGGTGGCGTGGCCGGTTTGACCGCGGCGCACGAACTGGCCGAGCGCGGGTTCCAGGTCACCGTCTATGAGCGGCGGGCGCTCGGCGGGAAGGCGCGCAGCATCCCGGTGCCGGGCACCGGGTCCGGCGGACGGCCGGACCTGCCCGGCGAGCACGGCTTCCGTTTCTTTCCCGGCTTCTACCAGCACATTCCGGACACCATGCGCCGGATTCCGGTCGCGGGCAACGCGGATGGCGTCTGGAACAACCTGATCAACGTTTCCGAGGCCCGCTTCGCCCGCCGCGACGGCGACGACTTCCGGCTACCGCTGGGGCGGCGCGCCAAGATCGAGCCCACGCCGGAGGCCTTCCAGGAAACGGTCGGCGCCGCGCTCGCCACCGCGCTGAAAATGCCTGCCGCCGAAGGGTTGTACTTCGCCAACCGGCTGCTCGTGTACTACACCAGCTCCGACGCCCGCCGGTTCGGGCAGTGGGAGCACATGTCCTGGTTCGACTATGTCGGCGGGCACAAGCGGTCCCACGAATTCCGCGCCCTGCTCTCGCGCGCGCTGACCAGCATCATGGTCGCCGCGAAGGAAGACGTGGCGAGCGTGCGCACCATCGGCAATATGGGTGAGCAGTTCCTGGGCAATCCCTTCGAGGTCGGCAACGACGGCGCGCTGGACCGCGTACTGAACGGGCCCACCAATGCCGCCTGGATCGATCCGTGGACACACCGATTGACCGATCTCGGCGTGCGATTCGCACTCGGCGCGGAAGTCCGCGGACTCGAAGTACGGGACCGGCGGATCAGCGCGGCCCGGATCGTCGAGAACGGCGTGCAGCGCACCATCGACGCCGACTATTTCGTGGTGGCGCTGGCCGCCGAGCAGGCGCGCGCCCTCTGGTCGCCCGACGTGCTCGCCGTCCAGCCCGAATTGGCCGCGATGGACCGGCTTTTCGTCGATTGGATGGCGGGCATCCAGTTCTATCTGCGCACGCCCTCGAATATCTCGCGCGGCCACACCGCCTACGTGGACGCGCCGTGGTCGCTGACCTCGATCAGCCAGAACCAGTTGTGGACTTCGAAACTCACCGCATTCGGTGACGGTTCGGTGCAGGACTGCCTTTCGGTGGATATCTCCGATTGGAACACCCCCGGGGTGCTGTACGGGAAAACCGCCAAGGAATGCACGCATCAGGAAATCGCGCGCGAGGTGTGGGCGCAAATGCGTGCGCACGTCGGCGACGCGCTGCGCGATGACGCGCTGCACTCCTGGTTCCTGGATCCCGGCATCAGCCGGCAAGGTAACCGCAATGCCAATGCCGACCCGCTGCTGATCAACACCGCCGGTTCCTGGGAGTGCCGTCCCGAACCGCACGGTGCGCTCGAAAATCTCTTCCTCGCAGGCGATTACGTGCGAACCAACGTGGACCTGGCGACCATGGAGGGCGCCAACGAATCGGCCCGGTCCGCGGTGAACGCCCTGTTGGATGTCGCGGGTTCGAACGCGGAACGCTGCCGGAAGTACACGCTGTTCCGGGCGGCGGAACTAGAGCCACTGCGGTTGCTGGACGCGGGCCGATACGCGGCGGGTCAGCCGAACATGTTCGACACGCGAATGTAAGGAATCACCTATGCGCGAGCTCACCGACACGAACGAGATCACCGACCCGGCGGACCTGCGCCGCCTGCTCGGGGATCCGGTCCCCCGCGCGATCACCAAAGAGCGTGTCGCCCTGCACCCCAGGGACCGCGACTGGATCGCCACCTGCCCGTTCCTGATCCTCGCCACCAGCGACGCCGACGGCAATTGCGACGCCTCCCCGAAGGGCGACCCGGCGGGATTCGTGCACGTCCTCGACGACCGCACCCTCGCCATTCCGGAACGCCCCGGCAACCGCCGCGCCGACGGGTACCTCAATATCCTCGCCAATCCCCATGTCGGCCTCATCTTCCTGGTCCCCGGCCGCCGGGAAACCCTGCGCATCAACGGTCGCGCCCGCCTGGTGCGTGACGCACCGTATTTCGACGAGATGGTGGTCCGCGGCCACCGCCCGATCCTGGCCGTGGAAGTCGAAATCGAGCAGATTTTCTTCCACTGCGCCAAAGCCTTTATGCGCAGCCACCTCTGGGAACCGGAGAAGTGGCCGGTCAGCTCGCTGCCGTCGCCCGCCCAGCTGGTGAAGGAGCTGCAGCCGGAGGTCACCGAATCCGTCGAAGAACTCGAGCGCTACTACCGCCCGGAGAATTACGAGCCCAAGCTCTACCAGGGTTGACCCGCCGCGCCACGGCGGCGGAATTCGATACCTCCTAGACTCGCCCCCGTGGCAGAGATAACGGTACGTGGGCGGATCGCCCTGCGAGCTGCGGCGGCCGCGTCGTGGGCATCGCAGAAGGCCGGTCGTGGCAAGGGCTCGATGATCGGCGGTTTGATCGCGCTGAAAATCGATCCGACGATCATGGATCAGCTCGGCCGGGACCGGCGGACGGTGCTGGTCACCGGCACCAACGGCAAGTCCACCACCACCCGGATGACGACGGCCGCGCTGGGCACCCTGGGCAAGGTCGCCACCCAGGCCGACGGCGCCAATATGGATGCCGGCATCGTCGCGGCGCTCAGCGTGCACCAGGGTGTGGCGCTGGCCGCGATCGAGGTCGACGAGCTGCATCTGCCGCACGTCACCGATTCTTTGAACCCCGCCGTCGTCGTGCTGCTGAACCTGAGCCGCGACCAGCTGGACCGGGTCGGCGAGATCAACATGATCGAGCGCAAGCTGCGCGCGGGCCTGGCCCGGCACCCCGACACCGTGGTCATCGCCAACTGCGACGACGTGCTGATCACCTCCATCGCCTACGACCACCCGAATGTGGTCTGGGTGGCGGCGGGTAGCGGCTGGGCCATGGACGCCACCAGCTGCCCGCGCAGCGGCGAGCCGATCCTCTGGGAAGGCGAACACTGGCGCAGCACCGGGACCGACTTCCAACGGCCGCAACCGGACTGGTGGCTGGAAGGCGATGACCTGCTGGGCCCCGACGGTGTCCGCCTGCCGCTGACGCTCGCGCTGCCCGGCCGCGCGAACCGCGGCAATGCCGCCCAGGCCGTCGCCGCCGCCGTCGCGCTCGGCGCCGAGCCCGCGAAGGCCGCCGAAGCCACCGGCACCGTGCGCGAAATCGCGGGCCGCTACCGCACCGTCCAGGTCGGCGACCACGATGCCCGCCTGCTGCTGGCCAAGAACCCGGCCGGCTGGCAGGAAGCGCTGTCCATGATCGAACCCACCTCGGCGGGCCTGGTGATCGCGGTGAACGGGCAGGTGCCCGACGGCGAGGATCTGTCCTGGCTCTGGGATGTGCGCTTCGAGCACTTCGAGGGCGTCCAGGTGGTGGCCGCCGGGGAACGCGCCACCGACCTCGCGGTCCGCCTGACCTATGCCGGTGTCGAGCACACCACGGTGCCGGATCCGTTGCGCGCCATCGCCTCCTGCCCCGCCGGGCACGTCGAGGTGCTGGCCAATTACACCGCGTTCCGCGACCTGAACCGCGATCTGGAGGCGCGCAAATGAGCGCTGCGACAGCCAACGACTCGACCGTGCGCATCGGCCTGGTGCTGCCGGATGTGATGGGCACCTACGGCGACGGCGGCAATGCGCTGGTGCTGCGCCAGCGGTTGCGCATGCGCGGCTACAAAGCCGAGATCGTCGAAATCACGCTGGCAGACCCGGTTCCCGACTCCCTGGACATCTATACCCTGGGCGGCGCGGAGGATTCGGCGCAGCGCCTGGCCACCCGCCATCTGCAGCGCTACCCCGGCCTGCAGCAGGCGGCCGCGAAAGGCGCTCCGGTGCTGGCGATCTGCGCCGCCATCCAGGTGCTCGGCCACTGGTACGAGACCTCCACCGGGGAGCGCGTCGACGGCGTCGGCATGATCGACGTCACCACCGCGCCGCAGACCGACCGCGCCATCGGCGAGGTGACCACCACGCCGCGACTGCCCGGTCTGACCGCCGCGCTCACCGGCTTCGAAAACCATCGCGGCGGAACCACACTCGGTTCCGATGCGACCGGGCTGGCCCGCGTCACCCGCGGCGTCGGCAATGGCGTCGGCGACGGATTGGAAGGCGTGGTGCAGGGTTCGGTGATCGGCACCTATATGCACGGTCCGGCGCTGGCCCGTAATCCGGAATTGGCGGATTTGCTGCTGGCGCGCGCATTGGGTGTGCAAGACCTGGAACCGTTGCGACTTCCCGAAGTTGAGCAACTTCGTCGCGAACGGTTGCGCGCCTGACGAAATAATCGCCGAAATCTCATTACCCTCATCGTTTATGACGACGAGCACAGATGAGCGAGCAACCGCGAACAGTGAGCAACTCGTTACACCGAGTCGTCAGCGGTTGTTGAATCGGCTATGGGATTTCCGGTTGCGCCCGCTGCACGCCTCGGCAGCCGTTTCAGCTGTCGTGGCGTACAAGGCATTCGAGATGTCCTTCGCGGCACTGCACAATCTCGCGGTACACAACCTGGTGGAACCGCGCCTGGCATCGAATGTCCCCTTGGCGATCGACGGTTTGATGGTCGGCGCCATTGTGGCCACCGCATCGTTCCGCAAGAACAGCCTCGGATGGTGGTACGCGACAATCTTGTTCGCGCTGTCCACGCTGGTGTCGGTGGCCGGCAATATCCAATACGCCCGCGAGATCGGCGGCGGCGTAGTGGCTGTGGCGATTTACGCGGGCATGCCGTTGACGATGCTTTTCGCCGTCCACCTCACCCTGCTGCTGTGGTCGCGGAGCCGAGAGGCGAAACTGGACGCGGCCGCCGCGCTGAATGCGGTGCCCGAAACCGCAGTGCCGGAAATGACCACCGATCAGCGACTGGCCGCCTGGGTGGAAACCAATACCGGCGAAATGCGGTTCGATGAGGCTTTCGAGGCCGAACACGCGGCGCTGGCGGCAGCCGTCGTGCCCAGTATTCCGGTGGGAATCAGCCCGTTGGCGGCGGCCGCACGGCAGTCGGCGGCGGGTACCAATCCCACTGCGCACAAATTGGTTACGGCCGCCGGGCCCCGGTAATTCACCCTGGACACACCCCCGCATGGGCGCTGACCTGCGGCTTCGCCCGCTAGAATCGTCGGCGCCGCTTCACCTCTCACGCTTGTCGCTTCGCCCACTTCAGCCACGCTCACATACTTCGATGGAGAAGCACGATGGCGCATACAGTTTGGCAAGATCAGGGTTTCGATCAATTCCGCGATGTCGCACGGCGGCTGGCGTCGGTAATTCAGTGCAGCGACGACCGATCCGGCGCCCTGAACCAATTCACCGAGGGGACCCGAAGCGGAGAAGCCTTCACCGAGCTGCTGATCGAATGGTCCGGCCGGTGGTTCAACGAATCCGGCGGCCAGCAGATCCTGGTCGGCCCGGAACTGTTCTGGCTGCTGTCGGAACCGGACCCGCGCAAAGCGATTCGCTCGCAGCTCCCGGGTGGCGACGGACGCGCGGAAACCGAACCGACACCAGGGCAGCGCGGGCGCAAATTACTGCTGGTCTGCGTCCTCGAAACCTTGGCCCAGACCCAGTGGCAGCAACCGGAGCCGGTAGAGGAGAAGATTCCCGTCCTCAACGGTGTCGGTATCAACGGAATCGTCTGACCTTCGAATCCCGGTGCGCGGCTCGGTACTCCACCGAGCCGCGCACCTTTCTTTCCGCCCGGAATTCGGCCAAGATCACAGGATGCCAGCCGAGCTCACCGGACCTACCCGCGCCACCCACATCGACGAAATCGCCGCGGCGGACATCGGCCCCGGCATCCAGGTCCGGGAGTTGCCCGGCACCATCGGCATTCGCCCCTGGGTCATCGATCTCGCGCCCGGCGCCGAATGGCCCGATATCGACGTGCACACCACCTATGGCGAGGCCTATTACGTCATCGAGGGCACCGTCCGCGACGGCGACAAGGACTACGGCCCAGGCTCCTATCTGTTCTTCGAACCCGGCACCAGCCACCGCCCCAGCACCGAAACCGGCGCTCGCGCCTTCGGCTTCAACTACGACCAGCCGAAAGTTCCCTGAACAGGCACTTTCCCGACACGCAGCTGATGTCCCACCCCTGCGGCGTACCTGGTGATAGACCCGTAGGAACACCCGATCTCGCTCAGGAGGTCAGAAATGCGACTATCGCCTTGCCATTCCTGTGAATCCGCGATCGACCACTGCCACGGCACCCTCATCGTGCACCTGGCCCGGCGGCCCGAATGCACCGAAGATATCTGCCTCG
Source organism: Nocardia sp. XZ_19_385 (assembly GCF_015355755.1). NCBI lineage: Bacteria > Bacillati > Actinomycetota > Actinomycetes > Mycobacteriales > Nocardiaceae > Nocardia > Nocardia sp. XZ_19_385. The sequence continues at coordinate 1,347,296 of NZ_JACVEE010000002.1, read as the reverse complement.
ATTTCGACCACACCCGCCACACCTTCATCGTCGACTGCGTCGATCTGGCCGGCGGTTGCCCCTGCGCCCACGCGACCTCCTCCTCCCGCACAGCCGAACTCCCGTAGCCTGGCGCGAGTGAACTACGACCTTCTCTTGGTGCCGTCGGGGGCCGCGACCATCGCCGATGTCGATGACTACCTCGGTGCGCAGCAGGGGCTGGCCGAGGCCCCGGTGGTCGCGGAGATCGCGGCGGAGTTGAACAAACGCAATGCCGAGCTGCCCGAGGCGGACACCTTCCTCGGGACCGAATCCGTGGGCGGGGCGCCGACCGGCGCGGTGCTGCACGTGTCGTGCCCGTACGACGCGATCGGATTCGTGCGCAATCTGCTGTTCGAGCTGGCGACGCCGCGCGGCTACGCGGTCTACGACCCGCAGTTGGCGTGGCTGATCGATCCGACGGACCGGGTCGATGTCACCGTGACACACGGCGGTGCGGGCGAGTTCCCGTATCTGACGAAAACTCTTGTGGAGCAATGGGTTCCGGAGCTCGCCGAGCCCAGCCCGTTTCTCATCGCGGAACGTGGGCCGGAGCAGTACATCCAGACCTACCGGGCCGGGGACGACGGTTACATCGTCGAATACCGGGACGGCTCCGCCAAGAGGCACTTCCGGCTCGAGACCACCGACCCCGCCCAGGTCGCCGAGCTGATCTGGGCCTGGGCAACCGGCGCACCGAACACCGCGACCTGGACCCGCGTCAAGTTCTGACCTACTGGTTCTGCACGGCCAGCCGCCCGGCCAGGGCGATGAAGGACGCCCCGAAGACGCGTCGCATCCAGGTGACCACCGCCGGCCGGGTGATGACATGGTTGCGGACCGCCGCCGCGCAGACGCCGTATACGGCGAACACCAGGAAGGTGGCGAGCATGAAGATGGCCGACAACTCCAGCATCCGGGCCAGCGCATTCGGAGAACCACTCGGCACGAACTGCGGCAGGAACGCGAAGAAGAAGATGGTCAGCTTCGGGTTCAGGATGTTCACCAGGACCGCCGAGGTGATCACCTTGCGCGCAGAAGGCGCCGGGCCCGCGTCCTCCGGCACGGCCAGCGCGCCCTTGTCGCGGAAAGTACTCCACGCCATGTACAGCAGGTAGAGCACGCCGAGGTACTTCAAGGTCTGAAAGGCGACCGCACTGGCGTTGAGCACCGCGGCCACGCCGGTGACAGCGGCGACGATGTGCGGAACGGTACCCAGCGTGCAGCCGAACGCGGCGATCAGGCTGGCGCGGGTGCCCCGGGCCAGGCCTGCCGCCAAGGTGAACAACGCACCGGTGCCCGGGGTCGCGCAGATGACGAGCGTGGTCAGCAGGAATTCGATGCTCATCCCCCGCACAGTAACGCGCTCGGGACAGAGCGCAACCCCGTTAAAGCACGCGGCGCCCGGACAGGGCCCGGCCCAGGGTGAGCTCGTCGGCGAATTCCAGATCGCCGCCCATCGGCAGGCCCGACGCCAAGCGCGTGACGCTGAGCCCGGGGAAATCGCGGAGCATGCGCACCAAATAGGTGGCCGTCGCCTCGCCCTCGGTATTCGGGTCGGTCGCGATGATCACCTCGCTGACGTCGACGCCGTCCTGCTGATTGCCGATGCGCGTCAGCAGTTCCCGGATCCGCAGCTGGTCCGGCCCGACACCGCTGAGCGGGTCCAGCGCGCCACCGAGCACGTGATAGCGCCCGCGGAATTCGCGGGTGCGCTCGATCGCCTGCACGTCCTTGGGTTCCTCGACCACGCAGATCATGGTGCGGTCGCGGCGCGGGTCGGCACAGATGCGGCACAGCTCGTTATCGGAGACGGTGCCGCACACCACGCAGAACTGCACGCCGTCGCGCACCTTCTGCAGCGCGGCGGTGAGGCGATCGATGTCGGGCGGCTCCACCGACAGCAGGTGAAAGGCGATGCGCTGCGCGCTCTTCGGCCCGACGCCGGGCAGTTTGCCCAGTTCGTCGATCAGATCCTGGACCGGACCCTCGTACAACGGTTACCTCAGAATCCGGGGAGGCCGGGGAGGCCGCCGCCCATGCCGCCGGACAGCGGACCGAGCTTCTCGGCCGCCAGTTCCTGTGCGTTGGACATGGCGTCGTTGATCGCGCCGATCACCAGATCCTGCAGGCCCTCGACGTCCTCCGGGTCGACCACCTTCGGATCGATGGTCAGCGCGACCACCTCGCCGGTCGCCTTGATGGTGGCCTTGACCAGGCCGCCGCCGGCCTGCCCCTCCACCTCGGACGCCGCGATCTCGGCCTGGGCCTCCATCACCGCCTGCTGCATCTGCTGCGCCTGGGCGAGTAACTGCTGCATATCGAACTGACCACCGGGTTGCACGGCTTGTCCTTCGCGTCGAGGAAAATGTCTGCTGCCGAGCCTAGTCCTTCCGCTGATCGCGGTTGAGATCCCCTCCGGCGGGCATACCCTCCAAGCAATTCGGTGTTCGGTGCGGTTTTACGGAGTCAGGTATGAGATCAACCCGGGTATTTTCCCTTGGCGCGCTTGCGTTTTCGGTCGTTCTTCCATTGTCGGGCGGGGTGGCCGCGGCGGATTCCGATGCGACCGGGGTGATTCCGGCCGTGGATTACGGCGGGGGCTGTGTGCTGGACCCGGAGAACAAAACCGCGACCGTGAACGCGCTGCGCTTCCAGTGCTCACCCGAACAGCAGGACGCGATATATCGCGCCGCCGAGGCGGGAGCGGTGCCGCAGGGGGTTAAAAACGGCTGGGTGGTGCGACCCGCGTCGACGAGCGGGGCGGCCGCGGGCGTGTGGATCGGCAAGACCTTCTACACCGGGCCCGACGGTGGCTGGCTGATGAACCGGGTGACCGGTGCGGGGGTCGAAGCCTGGCGGGCCGATGTCTATCGCGCGCCCGCGTTCACCGATGGTCGCGAAACCTGGGCGCTGGACTACAACCCGTCCCCGACGCCGCCGGTCTACGACGAGATTCGCGAGGTAGCACCCGGTGTTTGGTACGGGTACTCCTGGTGGCGCGGGGCCCTGCAGACCGTCCTGCTGCTGGCGTTCGTCCTGTACTAACCGCGTTTCCTTGACTCTCCCGTCGCTGGAGGGTGTTCGCTAGAACGCATGACAGCGACCGTTTCGATCGGGGAGTTCTCGAGGCTCACCTATCTCAGCGTGAAAACGCTGCGCTACTACCACGACATCGAGCTACTGGAACCGGCAGCGGTGGATGCCGGATCGGGGTATCGGCGCTACTCCACCGAGCAGGTGGGGCAGGCGCACCTGATCCGGCGGCTGCGTCAGCTGGAAATGCCGCTGCCGGAGATCAAGGCCGTGCTCGACGCGGCGGACACCGACTCGCGCGACGCCGCGCTGCGGGCGCACCTGGAGCGCATGGAGGCGCAGCTGCAACGCACCCGCGATGTGGTGGCGTCGCTGCGGTCCCTGCTCACCCCGTCCGCACCGATCAGCGTCGAATATCGTTCCGTCCCAGCGTTTCCCGCGCTGGCCATCGCCGATCACGTCGGTCGCGACGGCATCAGCGCGTGGTGCGAGGAGTCGTTCGGCGCGCTGTATGGAACCCTCGCCGCCGCGGGCATCGGATTCGACGGCATCTCCGGGGCCACTTACGCCCTGGAATTCTTCGCCGAGGACCACGGGGAAGTGGTCGCGTTCGTCCCGGTCCCGCCGAACACCCGGCTCGACGTGCCGCCCGGCATGCAGCTCATCGAACTGCCCGCCCGCCGCTTCGCCATCGCCGTGCACACCGGCACCTTCCAGGACTTCGACCGCACCTACGGCGCGCTCGGCAGCTACGTCGCCGAACACGACGAGGCGCTGTCGGAACCCGTGCGCGAGCTCTACCTCACCTCACCCGCCGACACCGACGACACGACCGCTTACCGCACCGAAGTCTGCTGGCCGATCGGCCGGCTCTGAAAGGAATCCGCATGTCCATCAAGCTCGGCTACATCACCTTCGACGTCGACGACGCCGCCGCGCTCGCGCAGTTCTACGCGGAACTGCTCGGCAAGACCGTCGACCCCGAGGCCAACCGCCAATTCGCCACCGTCGGCGTGCAGGCCGGCGACTCCCCCGGCCTCATGTTCATCCGGGTACCGGACAAGACTCCCGGCAAGAACGTGGTGCACCTGGACCTGGCGTCACCGAACCGGCAGGAGGAGGTGCAACGCGCGGTCGGCCTGGGCGCCAAGCACATCGGCGATTTCGACGAGTTCGGCCAGCAGTGGAGCACGCTGGCCGACCCGGAGGGCAACCTGTTCGATATCGGCGCGGCCTAGCTAGCCGATCTCGCGCTTCAGGTTCGCCAGCACCTCGGCCTGGATCTTCTTCAGGCCGAGGGGCGCGAAGATCCCCTCGAAGATGCCCTTGACGCCGCCGGCGCCCTGCCAGGTGGTGCGCAGCGTGACCTGCGAGCCGGTGCCGTCCGGGGTGACCGTCCAGGTGTTGACCATCGACGAGTTCTTGTCCCGCTCGGTCACCATGGAGTCCGAAACCGAGACCACGGCCTGCACATTGCGTACCCGCGACTCGGTCGCCTGCAGCGTCCACTCGGCCACGGTGCCCGCGCCGGTACCGCCCTCGAGCACCTTGTAATCGCGGTAGTGCGAGCTGAGGATGCGCGGGCGCACCGTCTGGTAGTCCGCGATGGCATCGAGCACGCGCTGCGGATCCGCCGCCACGGCGATCGAACTGCTGGCGCTGACCTGTCCCACAATGAGCTCCTCTTGTCCGGTCTTCGATGTCTACGGCCTATCCTGCCCTGTCGGGCTGCCTACCCGACGCCCAGGGCGGCCCGCGAGGCGGGTTCGGTGAACCGGTGGGAAGTCGAAAACATTCCCGGTGCAACATATGCGTGACATTTCTTGCCCGTCGGCAGTTTTCCGTGGCTGTCCGGCCGTCGTGCGTACTAGCGTCGAAGGGTGGCAGTGAGTCTGAACGAATCGGGTTTCGCCGCGCATCAGGCGGGTGTGGATCGGCTGCTGGCCAGCTACCGAGCCATTCCCGCCGACGCCAACGTGCGGCTCGCCAAGAAAACATCGAACCTGTTCCGGGCGCGGGCCAAGAACCCCGCGCCGGGACTGGACGTTTCCGGTCTCGCCAAGGTCATCCAGGTGGATCCGGAGGCGAAAACCGCCGACGTCGCGGGGATGACGACCTATGAGGAGCTGGTAGCCGCCACGCTGCCCTACGGTTTGGCGCCGCTGGTGGTGCCGCAGCTGAAGACCATCACCCTCGGTGGCGCGGTTACCGGCCTGGGTATCGAGTCCACCTCGTTCCGCAACGGCCTGCCGCACGAATCGGTGCTGGAGATGGACGTGCTCACCGGCGCCGGCGAGATTCTCACCGCCACCCCGGACAACGAGCACGCCGACCTGTTCCGCGGCTTCCCGAACTCCTACGGCACGCTCGGCTACACGGTCCGGCTGAAGATCGAACTGGAAGCCGTGCAGCCCTTCGTCGCGTTGCGGCACTTGCGATTCCGCGATCTGCGCGAGTTGGAAGCCGTGCTGGCGCGGATCGTCACCGAGCAGACCTACGACGGCGAACGCGTCGACTACCTCGACGGTGTGGTGTTCACCGCCGCGGAGAGTTATCTGACGCTGGGCCGCCGGACCGACGAGCCCGGCCCGGTCAGCGACTACACCGGCATGGACATCTACTACCGCTCCATCCAGCACGACGGTCCGGGAATCAAGCGGGACCGCCTCACCATTCACGACTACCTGTGGCGCTGGGACACCGACTGGTTCTGGTGTTCCCGGGCTTTCGGCGCGCAGAATCCGAAGATCCGCAAATTCTGGCCGAAACGCTACCGTCGCAGCAGTTTCTACTGGAAACTGATCGCGCTCGATCACAAGTATCACATCGGCGACAAACTGGAAGCGCGCCAAGGGAACCCGCCCCGCGAGCGGGTGGTGCAGGACATCGAGGTCCCGGTCGAGCGCACCGCCGATTTCGTGGAGTGGTTCCTGAAGGACATCCCGATCGAACCACTCTGGTTGTGTCCCTTGCGTTTACGCGATGCCGCCCCGGAGGGGACCACGGCCCGCCCCTGGCCGCTCTACCCACTGGAACCCAACCGCACCTACGTCAACGCCGGGTTCTGGTCCGCCGTTCCCACGGTGCCCGGCCGGCCGGAGGGCGCCGCGAACCGGGCCATCGAACAGAAGGTCACCGAGTTCGACGGACATAAGTCGCTGTACTCCGATGCCTACTACGACAAAGATGAATTCGCGGCCCTGTACGGCGGCGAGCACTACACCGAACTGAAGAAACGCTACGACCCAGACCAGCGGCTGCTGGATTTGTATTCGAAGGCGGTGCAACGCAAATGACGACTTTCAAAGACCGTTCCGACGTCTTAGCGGACCTCGGAACCAAACTCAGCATTGCGGAAATCTTCGAGACTCTGATCGAAGGCCCGATGCCGATCAAGTTCACCGCCTACGACGGCAGCTCCACCGGCCCCGAGGATTCCCGGTATTCCCTCGAGGTCACCACCGCGCGCGGCATCAACTATCTGGCCACCGCGCCCGGCGATCTCGGCATGGCCCGCGCCTACATCTCCGGCGACATGATCGCGCACGGCGTGCACCCCGGCGATCCGTACGAAATCCTCAGGGCGCTGGACGGGCTGAAGTTCCATCGCCCCTCGGCGCTGGCGCTGGTCACGATCGCGCGCTCGCTGGGGTGGGAACGACTCAAACCGATCGCCCCACCCCCGCAGGAAACCCTGCCCCGCTGGCGCCGGATCGCGCTGGAAGGCCTGCGGCACTCCAAGACTCGCGACGCCGAGGCGATCCACCACCACTATGACGTCTCCAACACCTTCTACGAGTACGTCCTCGGCCCGTCCATGACTTACACCTGTGCGTGCTACGAGGACGAGAACTGGACCCTGGAGCAGGCGCAGGAGAACAAGTACCGCCTCGTCTTCGACAAATTGCGGCTGAAGGCCGGTGATCGGCTGCTCGATATCGGCTGCGGCTGGGGCGGCATGGTGCGCTACGCCGCCAAGCGCGGCGTCAAGGTGATCGGCGCGACGCTCTCCACGGAGCAGGCCGAATGGGCACAGCAGAAGATCGCCGAGGAGGGCCTGACCGAGCTGGCCGAGGTGCGGCACTCCGACTACCGCGATATCGCCGAATCCGAATTCGACGCGGTCTCCTCGATCGGGCTCACCGAGCACATCGGCGTGCACAACTATCCGTTCTATTTCGACTACATCAAGAGCAAGCTGCGCGACGGCGGCCTGTTCCTGAATCACTGCATCACCCGCCCCGACAATTCCCGCACCACCAAGGCGGGCGATTTCATCGACCGCTACGTGTTCCCGGACGGTGAGCTGATCGGGTCCGGGCGCATCATCTCCGAGATCCAGAACGTCGGGCTCGAGGTGATGCACGAGGAGAATCTGCGCGAGCACTACGCGCTCACGCTGCACGAATGGTGCAAGAACCTGGTCGAGAACTGGGACGCCTGCGTCGCCGAGGTCGGCGAGGGCACCGCGAAGGTGTGGGGCCTGTACATGGCCGGCTGCCGGCTCGGGTTCCAGCGCAACGTGATTCAGCTGCACCAGGTGCTCGGCGTGAAGCTCGGGCCGAACGGCGAATCGGGTCTCCCGCTGCGCCCGTGGTGGAACGCGTAACGCTCAGTCCAGAAGTTCGGCCAGGAACAACGCCGGGAGGGTGACCTCCTCGGAGTGGTTCGGCCCCTGGTGCATTTCGGTGCGCAGCACTCGCAGGATGGCGACGACGCTCGGCCCCGCGTCCAGCAGGGGCCGGGTCCAGCCGAGGTCCGCGCAGGTGGCGGCGGCGGGCAGCAGCAGGCCGGTCGCTTCGCCGACCCAGCCGGAGGCGGCCAGGCATTCGGCGAGCAGCAGCGCGGTGTCCAATTCCGCACGGGGACGGGCTTGTTCGTCCATGCGGCCGTGCAGGGCGCGAGCCCGGCGGACCGCGGTGTCGTCGGTGCGCAGCTGACGTTGGGCCAGCAGCCCCCGGATCGCGGCGATCTCCTCCGCCTCCGCGGTCAACGCCGCCGCACCGCGTAACCGGTGCGAGTGGTGGAAGACGCCCAGCCGATCCGGATGCTGCGCATCACCGTCGCCCGCCGCGGTGGCGGGCAACCCGAGCCGCAGCCGCTCGGCCCGGATGTGCGCGGCCAGCCGGGGCAGCCTGCCGTCGGCGGCGATGCGCGCGCCTTCGTCCAAACGCGCTGCGGCGGTGTACAAATCGCCGCGCACCGCCTTCACCCGCGCCCCGATGACGAAGGTGGCGATCAGGAAATCGACCGGACCGACCCGGGTGACCAGCTCGTGACTCTCGTCGAGCAGCCGATCGGCCGCATCCAGATCCCCACGGCGATAGTTCAATTCACCGAGCAGCGCCGCCGCCACCCGCACCGCGTGTGAGCGCGGGCCCGCCTGCTCGCGTGCGGTATCCCACGCCTGCTGGAACCGATCCATGGCGGTCGGGATATCGAGTTGTTCGTAGGCGGCGGCGCCTTGGGAGCACAGCCCGAAGACCGCGCCGAGCGGATCCTTGGACTGCGCGTGATACGGCTCGGCCCACTGCTGGATTTCCCGGGCGCCGTCGAAATCGAAATGGGTGAGCCGCACGAACGCGGTCAGGTTCGCGGCGGTCGACACCGTCCAGGCGGGCAGCTCATCGGGCCGTTCCAGGCAGTCCGCGACCTGGTCCAGCACGCCCTCGGTGTGATCACTCGCGATCTGATCGGCCGCGGACAGCACGGCGGCTTCGCAGCGCTGCTGCGCCACCTCCGCATCGGTCGCCGACCCGCGCGCCAGCAGGCTGGACAGCCGCCCCAGCGCCGTGCGCGCCGCACCGGACTGCTGCAGGTTCACATTCGCGCGCGCCACCGCCATCAGCAGTTTCGACCGCGAAGACACCTGCTGCACCGGCAGTTTCGACACGGTGCCGAGCAAGGTCGCCAGCCGGGACCCGTCGATGAGGTCCATACCGCCGCCCTCGAGCAGGTCCAGCGCCAGCTTCAGATCGGTCGCCGCGAGCGCGTGATCCACCGATTTCCGCAGCTGCTGATGCTCGGCGAACCAGCGGGAGGCCTTGCGGTGCAAGGCTTTCAGCTTGGCCGGATCGGACTGCTCCAACCGGCCGCGCAGATGTTCGGCGAACAGCGGTTGCATCCGGAACCACTCCGGGTCGTGCTCGATCCGGTGCAGGAACAGCTCCCGCTGCTCGGCCTGGGCCAGCAGCAGCTCCCCTTCGCTGTCCTCCGACAGCGCCGAAGCCAGTGAACCGCAGATTTTCTCGGATACCGAGATGGCGGTGAGGAAGTCCAGCATGCGCGGCTCGAGGGTATTGAGCACGTTCTCCGCGAGGTACTCCCGAATGCCGTGCGTCCCTTCGCACAGCGTCCCGATCAGCTGATCGGCCGCGGCGTTGCCGCGCAGTGCGAGACTGACCAGTTGGATGGCGGCGGGCCAGCCGTCGGTGGCGGTCTGGATCTGCTCGATCTGGGTGTCGCCGAGGTCGAAGTTGTGGCGCTCCACCAGGACTTCCCGGGTTTCCTCCAGGGTCAGGCGCAACGCCGTCGATCCGATCTCGACCAGTTCGTCGTGCACCCGCATCCGGCTGGTCGGCAGGCCCGACTGCTCCCGGCTGGTCACCACGAACCGCAGATGGTGGCATCCGTTGTCCAGCAACGACTCCATCACCCGGTGCGCGCCCGGATCATCGAGGCGATGCCAGTCGTCGACGACGACCACGATGGTTTCGCCGCCGCTGTGGATCTCGTCGATGAGGGTGGCGATCACATAGGCGACGGCGTCGGCGGGCCGTTCCTCCAGCACCCGGTCCAGCCCCATTCCGATATCGGGGCGGACCCGGCGGATCGCCTCGATCAGGTGTGCGAGGAACCAGACCTCGTTGTCGTCGTCGTGGCCCACACCCAGCCAGGCGACCGGGACACCGCCCGCGACCAATTCGGCCCGCCACTGGGCAGCCACCGTCGACTTGCCGAAGCCGGCGGGCGCGTGGATCACCGCGAGCCGGCGTCGGCCCCCGGCGCGCAACGTGTCCAGCAGCCGGGGCCGCAGCATCGGTTCCCGGGCCGGGGTCGGCGGCCGGAACTTGGTCGCCGCAGTCGGCGGCAGCGTCGGGGCGGCGGCGCCGGTGGGATGCTGGGACACCATCGGCCGCAAGGTCAGCGGCCAGCTGCGGCGGGTGATCCCGGGCCGCGTACCCGTCGACTCCGGCAGGTTCCCCGAGGGCTCCCCGGTCGCGAGGTCGATCTCGTCGGGCAGGGCCGCCGGATCCAGCAGCGCCATCTCGTCGGGCACCATTCCGTGCGCCAGTTGGACGTCGCGCAGCAGCTCGCCGAAGGCGTAGGCCGACTCCGGGCGCTCCCGCGGATCGCCCGACATAGCCGCCTCGATGACCGCCGCCACGTCGGTGGGGATGTCCTGATCCCGCAGGTCAGGGACCGGCTGGGTGGTGATCCGGAGGAACTGGGCGACTACCTTTTCCCCGGCCTGTCGCTCGAAGGCCGCGTGCCCGGTGAGCAGCGCGAACAGGGTGGCGCCGAGGCTGTAGATATCCGAGCGGACGGTCGGTTCGTCGCCTTTGAGCACCTCCGGCGCGGTGAACGCCGGCGAGCCCGTGATGAGGCTGCTGGAGGTACGGAAACCACCGGGGATCCGGGCGATCCCGAAATCGGTGAGCTGCGGTTCGCCGTAGGCGCTGAGCAGTACATTGGCCGGCTTCACATCGCGGTGCAGGATCCCCGCCCGGTGTGCGCTCTCGATGGCGCCCGCCAATTTCACACCGGCTCGCATCGAATCCGACCAGGTCAGCGGGCCCTGGTCGCGGATCAGCTGTTCGAAGGAGCCGTGTGTGCAGTACGGCATCACGATGATCGGCATACCGCTGGCGGTGACATCGACCTGCAGGATGTCGACGATATTCGGATGCCCGGACAGCCGGCCCATGGCCTGCTCCTCGCGCAGGAACCGCTCCCGGCTCTCGTCATCGATCTCCGAGGACAGGACCTTGACAGCGACCACGCGTTCCAGCGCGACCTGCAGGCACCGGTACACCACACCGAATCCGCCCCGCCCGATCTCCACCGCCCCGGACAAGCCCATGGCCGCCAATTCGTCGGCCACGGCGATCGGCTCCATACGCTGGGTGTCGGTGTGCGGGCGGGATTTCGGATCGGCGGTCTCCGCCTCGGGCTCCCCAGAGCTCGCCCGCGCCACCGCCGGCTTCCGCCCCCCAGGGCCCGAACGCGTCTGTGGATTCATGTGCCCACCTCGAACTAACATCGAATCGGCGACGTCGGCGATCGTGGTACGCACCGACATCGGACTCATCGCAGGCGCTGCGGGGTATCCGTATTGTCTGCGCTTACTCCAACGTAGCGCGGTAACGGGGCGTGCGGGTGAGGATTCGAAGCAGCGCCGTTACCGCCGGGAAAGCCCGCCCCCGCAGACGTGGGGCGGGCTTTCGCTCGGGGTCAGCGGGAGATCAGGTCCGCTGCCACAGTGCCGGGGTGTTGGGCGGTGTCCAGTTCGGATCGTGGACGGTGTGCGCCTGCCGGCACTGGTACTTCGCACCCTGGTAGGTCACCTGGTCGCCGACCTGGTAGGTGGCGTGCGGCCGCCAAGCCGTACCGCCCGGGTCCGGCCGGGTAGTGGTCGGTCTCGGGGGCGTGGTCGTCGGGTCGGTGGGCCTCGGGGTGGTGGTCGGTGGCGTGCTGGGCCGGGTCGTGGTCGGGTCGGTCGGTCTCGGCGTCGTCGGCGTCGAGGTGGTGGGCCGCGGCGTAGTCGTCGGCGTGGAGTTACCGCCGATGTTCAGGTCGACGCAGGAGTAGAAGGCATTGCTGGTATCACCGATGTTCCAGATGGCCAGCAACTTCTGCTTACCGCTGAACCCGGATAGGTCGACCTTGTGTGCCTGGGTGTTCGAGGACGGGACGGCGTTGTCCATGTCGACGTAACCCACACGCGTGCCGCCGATGTAGTACTCGTAGCTCGCGGTGCGGTGCAGTGCGGTCAGCGTCCAGGTGAAATCGACTGTGCCGCGGACATTGTGGACGGTCCACGGTTTGCCGTCGTCGTCGAGCTCCCGGAAATTCGCCAGTCCCGCGCTGCAATTGCGCTGACCCTTGGGGCCTTCCACGCTTTGCGGCTCGTATTGCACCGGACCGCACGAGACGGTCCGGGCGGCGCACTGGGCTTGGCGACTGGCCGGACCCGACACGTAACCGTGCGCGGAGGCGGTCCCGGGCGGCAGGACCGCGATTAGAAACGGCGCTGTACCCAGGGCAACGCCGACGGTAGACAGGGCACGAATACCCACTCTTGTTCTCCTCATCAATGTGGATGGATCGATGAACAGCAAGGGGCCGGCGTTACTGTCCTGTTATCAAACGCGTTGTGAACCATATGCTTTCACCATTGAAGCGTCAAGGACTTTTGATAACTAGGCGGAAACTGTTGGCGTGTCGCAGATCTCATCCAAAGGATCTGTAGGAACCGCCAAAAACATTGCGACCAGCCGGGTTTGCTTCCCATCGCAATAGATAGATCAAATGGCCCTCAGCTCGAGAGGCTGCTGACGCGGTTCACCGCAAGCCATCAGCAAGTTCTCTCCCGGGAAACGAAAAGCCCGCCCCCACAACGTGGGAGCGGGCTCAGCGTTCGGATCAGCCGTCGATCAGATCGACTGCCACAGTGCCGGAGTGTTCGCCGGCGTCCAGTTCGGGTCGTGCGCGGTGTGCGCCTGCAGGCACTTGTACTTCTTGCCCTGGTAGATCACTTCGTCACCGACCTTGAAGGAAGCGTGCGGCTCCCAGACCGTGCCCGCCGGGTTCGGCTGGGTGGTCACCGGAGTGCTCGGTGGCGCCGTCGTGGTCGGCGCGGGCGCGGTGGTGGTCGGCGCGGGCGCACCGGTGGTGGGCGCGGGGGCCGAGGTGGTCGGCCCGGTGGTCGGCGTCGATCCCCCGCCACCGATGTTCAGGTCGACGCAGGAGTAGAAGGCGTTGACGGTGTCGCCGATGTTCCAGATCGCCAGCAGCTTCTGCTTCCCGCTGAAGCCGCTCAGGTCGATCTTGTGCGTCTGGGTCTTCGAGTCCGGCACCTCGTTACCCTCGTCGACGAACCCGACGCGCTTGTCGCCGATGTAGTACTCATAGCTGGCGGTGCGGTGCAGCGCGGTCAGCGTCCAGGTGAAATCGACAGTGCCGCTGACATCGTGGACTGCCCACGGCTTGCTGTCGTCGTCCAGTTCCTTGAAGTTCGCCAGACCGGCGCTGCAATTCTTCTGACCCTTGGGGCCTTCGACGCTTTGCGGCTCATACGACACCGGTCCGCAGGAAACACTGCCCGCGGCGCATTGGGCCTGACGACTGGCCGGGCCGGACAGATAGCCGTGCGCGGACGCGGTTCCGGCCGGCATGACCGCGAGCGCGATACCCAGGGCAGCACCAGCGGTAGAAAGGGCACGAATACCCACTCTTGTTCTCCCTCATCAGTATGGACGAACAGCAAGGGGCCGGCGTTACTGTCCTGTTATAAAGCGCGTTGTGAACCATATGCGTTCACCATTGAGGGCGTCAAGAAATTCCGATAGCTGCGTGAAAACTGTTGAATTGCTACAAGTCTCATTCGCGGTACCGGCGAGTAATTGGCGAAAACGTTGTGACCCAACAGGTAAACATGAAGATCTCATGAAGAATGACAAAGCCCGCCACCACAATTCGTGGTGGCGGGCTCCGCCGTTGGTGCTACTGCAGACTTACTTGCGCAGCGAGGCCGGCACCTGGAAACGCTCGCCGTACTTCGCGGCCAGCTCGTCGGCCCGGGCCACGAAGCCCTCCTGGCCGCCCGGGTAACCGACGATGAACTGGTGCACGCCACCGGTCCACGCCGGGTAGCCGATACCGAAGATCGAGCCGATGTTGGCGTCGGCGGTCGTGGTCAGCACGCCCTCGTCGAAGCACTTCTGGGTCTCGATCGCCTCGATGAACAGCATGCGGTCGATCAGATCCTGGATCGGCACACCGAAACCGGCGACGGTCTTGAAGTGCTCACGCAGGCCCGGCCACAGACCGGTGCGCTTGCCCGCCTCGTCGTACTCGTAGAAGCCAGCCTTCTCCAGGCGGCCCGGACGACCCTCGTTCACCAGGTACTCGATCACGTCGATCGCCGGGTGCCGCTTGCGGCCCATGGTCGCGTCGCCCTTGGCGATCGCTTCCTCGGTCTCCTTGGCGATCTTCAGCATGAGCTTCATGTTCAGCTCATCCGAGAGCTGCAGCGGCGCGGCCGGGTAGCCCGCCTGCAGACCGGCCTGCTCGATGGTCGAGGGGTCGATGCCCTCGGTGAGCATGGCGATCGCCTCGTTGACGAAGGTGCCGATGACGCGCGAGGTGAAGAAGCCACGGCTGTCGTTGACCACGATCGGGGTCTTCTTGATCGCGAGGGTGTAGTCGAACACCCGGGCCAGCGCCTCGTCGGAGGTCTTCTCACCGCGGATGATCTCCACCAGCGGCATCTTGTCGACCGGCGAGAAGAAGTGGATGCCGATGAAGTCTTCCTGGCGCTTCACGCCGGCCGCGAGACCGGTGATCGGCAGGGTCGAGGTGTTGGAGCCCAGCAGGGCGTCCGCGTCCACGATGTCCTCGATCTCCTGGAACACCTTGTGCTTGAGCTCGGTGTTCTCGAAGACGGCCTCGATGACGAAATCGACGCCGGCGAAGGCCTCGGGATCCGCGGCCGGGGTGATCAGGTCGAGCAGCGCCTTGGACTTCTCCTCGGTGGTCTTGCCACGCGAGAGGGCCTTGGCCTCGATCTTCTCGGAGTAGTTCTTGCCGCGCTCGGCCGCCTCGATGGTGACGTCCTTGAGCACGACCTGGTAGCCGGCCTTGGCCGAGACGTAGGCGATGCCCGCGCCCATCATGCCCGCGCCCAGCACGCCGATCTTCTTGATGTCCTTCTTCGGGACATCGTTCGGACGGGAGCCGCCGTTGTTGATCGACTGCAGGTCGAAGAAGAACGCCTGGATCATGTTCTTCGCGACCGGGCCGGTCAGCAGGCCGACGAAGTAGCGGGACTCGATCAGCGACGCGTTGTCGAAATCGACCTGCGCGCCCTCGACCGCGGCGGACATGATGGCCCGCGGGGCCGGCATGTTCGCGCCCTTGAGCTGCTTGCGCAGGTTGGCCGGGAACGCGGGCAGGTTCGCCGCGAAGGCCGGGGTGGACGGGGTGCCGCCGGGGATCTTGTAGCCCTTGACGTCCCAGGGCTGCACGCCCTTGTCCGGGTTGGCCTTGATCCACGCCTTGGCCGCGGGGACCAGTTCCTCGATGGAGCCGACGACCTCGTTGACCAGGCCGACTTCCTTGGCCTTGGTGGCGTTGAACTCGTTGCCCTGCAGCAGGATCTGCATCAGCGCGTTCTGCAGACCGAACATGCGCACGGTGCGGGTGACGCCGCCGCCGGCGGGCAGCAGGCCCAGCTTGACCTCGGGCAGGCCGATCTTCAGGCCGCGCACGTCGGCCGCGATGCGGTAGTGCGTCGCCAGACAGATCTCCAGCCCGCCGCCGAGCGCGGCGCCGTTGATGGCGGCCACGACCGGCTTGCCCAGCTGCTCCAGGCGGCGCAGCGCGCCCTTGATGTTGGCGAGCTCGTCCATCAGGCCCTGGCCGTCTTCCGGGCCGACCTTCATCATGTTCTTGAGGTCGCCGCCGGCGAAGAAGGTCTTCTTCGCGGAGGTCAGGACGACACCGGTGATGCTGTCCTTCTCGGCCTCGAGGCGCTCGACCGTGGCGGTCATCGAGTTCTTGTAGAGCTCGTTCATCGTGTTGGCGCCCTGGTTCGGGTCGTCCATCGTCAAAACGACGATGCCGTCCGAATCCTGCTCCCAACCGATCATGTTGTTTTCGGTCACTGCTTTGTTTCTCCTCGTGAAAGTCTGCGTCGGTTGGGGATTAGACGCGTTCGATGATGGTCGCGACGCCCATGCCGCCGCCGATGCACAGGGTGATCAGCGCGTAGCGACCGTTGCGGCGCTCCAGCTCGTCGACCATGGTGCCGGTGATCATCGCGCCGGTGGCGCCCAGCGGGTGGCCCATCGCGATGGCGCCGCCGTTGACGTTCAGCTTCTCGTCCGGGACGTTCATGTCCTTCTGGAACTTCAGCACGACGGAGGCGAAGGCCTCGTTGATCTCGACCAGGTCCATGTCCTCGATGGACAGGCCGGCCTTGGCGAGCGCCTTCTTGGCGGCCGGGGTCGGGCCGGTCAGCATGATGGTGGAGTCGGCGCCGGAGGTCGCGGTCGCGACGACGCGGGCACGGGGGGTCAGGCCCGAGGCCTTGCCGGCCTCTTCCGAACCGATCAGCACGAGCGCGGCGCCGTCGACGATGCCGGAGCTGTTGCCGCCGTGGTGCACGTGGTTGATCTTCTCCACGAAGTGGTACTTCTGCAGCGCCACCGCGTCGAAGCCACCCATTTCGCCGACCATGGCGAAGGACGGGTTCAGCTTGCCCAGGTCCGCGGCAGTGGTGCCGGGACGCATGTGCTCGTCGCTGTCCAGCACGATCAGGCCGTTCTGGTCCTTGACCGGCACGATCGACTTGGCGAAGTAGCCGCCGGTGGTGGCCTTGGCGGCCAGGTCCTGCGAGCGCACGGCGTAGGCGTCGACGTCATCGCGGGAGAAGCCCTCGATGGTCGCGATCAGGTCGGCCGAGACACCCTGCGGGACGAAGTAGGTGTCGTAGTTGGTGGCCGGGTCCAGGGCCCAGGCGCCACCGTCGGAGCCCATGGCCACGCGGGACATCGACTCGACGCCACCGGCGATGACCAGGTCGTCGAAGCCGGAGCGCACCTTCTGCGCGGCCAGGTTGACGGCCTCGAGGCCGGAGGCACAGAAGCGGTTCAGCTGGAAGCCGCCGACGGTGTCGGGCAGGCCGGCCACGGTGACAGCGGTGCGGGCGATATCCATGCCCTGATCGCCGACCGGGCTCACCACACCGAGAATGAGGTCCGAGATCTGGTCCTCATCGAGGTTCGGGAAACGGTTCCGCAGCTCCTGGATCAGACCCACGGTCAGGTCGATCGGCTTGACCGAGTGCAGCGAACCGTTCTTCTTGCCGCGTCCGCGCGGGGTGCGGATGGCCTCGTAAATGTAGGCCTCTGTGGTCATGTGGAGTGTTTCCTTCCTTGGGGTGCGGCGGCCGGGAGTTCACCCGTCCGAGCGCTCTGTGCACCGACCGGCGCTACGACCGACCGTCTGTATTCAATTGGCGACGCTTGCCGAGCCCTGCGCTTGGTAAAACGCTCCAGGCTCGTCGTTCGTGCCGCATAACGCTGTACAAATCCGGGCACGCAACTGCTCACGATAGAGGCTCGGCATACCAGAGTCGACGGCCACCCGTTCATAGTACGCGCTGTGCGAACTCCGGTTAACTTAACGTCCTAGCGGCGGTGCTTGTCAACCATGTGGGTATGTGGCCCACGGCTCACAGCACCGCCGGTATCAGCCGTCGATGCGCGTGGCACCCAATTCGGAGCGGAGCAATTCCAGGGCGACCTCGTCCGGGTCGCGCCGATCTTCCGGGGCGACCGGCTTGGCGGCTTCGGCGAGCAACTCCTGCTCCTCCTCCGGCGTCAGGTCGCGGGGCACCGCGTTCTGGATCGATTCCCCGCCCAGCTCGGCGGGCGGGGAATCAAAAGGGCCCGGGTCGTCCGGTAGATCCGGGAAGTCCGGTGGCGGGATGTCGTCGTCACCCGGGAACGACTTGGGCTCCGGCCCCGACCGCTGCCCCGGCGGGCCGCCCGCCTGCGCGTTCTTGGCCTGGCTAGGCCGGGAAAACCGGGGCGGGGCCGCCGCACCGCCGGCAGTCCCCGCACCCCGCGCCGCCTGACCGGGCTGAGCGGCGGCCCGCGCGGCCTTGGCCACGACCTGCGCCGCCTGCGGACGCGCCACCGCGGCGCCCGCCTCCCAGCGGATGTCGTGATCCCGCCCGAGCACGGCACGCACCGCCGACCGGACCGCCTCGATATTGCGCGGCTCCGACAGCCGCTTCGCCAACGGCGCGTGCTGATGCGCGAAGACGATGACATCACCTTCGATCCGAGCCACCGAGGCACCGGACAGCAACGCCTGCACCGCAGCGCCGAACTCACGAACCTTCGCCCGGATATCCGCCCAGGCGGCTTCCACAGAACGCAACAGCTCGTCCGACCCCGGGACCGCAGCAGCCGCCGGGCTCGCCGCCGGCGCGGGAGCCGACTCCGGCGCGGCCTCGCGCACCGCGGCCGAATCACCGGTCGCTTGCGGCTGCACCACCGAGTTCACCTGTGCCGCTTCAGATTCCACCGTGGATGACGGAGATGCCACGGCAACTCGCTTCGCCTCCCGAGCGGAGGCCGCGGCCGGTTCGTAGCCCGAGTCGGGACGCGGCACGTCGGCCACCGGCCCCCGCGGATCCACACCCTCCGGCCGGTCCTGCGCTGACTCGACGCTGTTCGAAACCGCACCGCCAGCCGAATCGGTCGAGTTCGGCGGGGCGACCACGGGCGTCTCAGCTGCGCGGGCGGAAACAGCCGACGCGTCAGCAGCGACGGAAGCCTGCGGAGCGGAACCCGAGGCAGGAGCAGCCGCCTGAGAGGCAGGAGCCCGACCCGACGCTTGCGGAGCCGGGGCCTGCGCCTGGGTTGGCTGGCCATGGGCCTGTGAAGTCGGGGCGGGAGGCTGCGGAGCCGGGCCTGCGGTCTGGGCCGTCTGACCTTGGGCCTGCGAAGCCGAGGCCGGAGCCTGCGAAGCGGGGCCTGAGGCGTGGGGCGTCTGGCCATGGGCCTGCGAAGAGGCTGGAGCCTGGGCATGGGGCTGTGGAACCGGGGCTGGAGCGTGCGAGGGCGGAGCCGAAGGCTGCTGGGCCTGCGGAGCCTGGGTCGGCTGAGCCGAAACCTGCTGCGCCTGGGTCAGCTGGGCCGAAACCTGTGGGGCCGGTTCTGAGGACGCGGGAGCGGAGGCCTGCTGGGTCGCCCCGGCGGCGTGCTGGGTCGGAGCGGAGGTCTGGGAGGCCGACGGTTCAGCGCTGGAGGTGGGGTCGCCCGGAGGTGGTCCCTCCTGCTTGGCGCGCAGGGCGGCCAGCGCTTCGGCGCCGCGCCTGCGGCCGGGGTCGGCGGCGGCGGGGCGGGCCGGGGCGGATTCGGGCCGGGCGCCGGGGGCCGAATTCGGCGCAGCCGGGGCGGTGGCGCCGGTGGGGACGCCGCCGCGTTCGAGACGTTCCAGGCGCTGCAAGGTGGCCGACTCGGCGTCGGAGACCGAGGGCAACAGCATTCGGGCGCAGACGATTTCGAGGAGCAGGCGCGGGGCGGTGGCGCCGCGCATTTCACCGAGGCCCTCGTGCAGCAGTTCGGCGTAGCGGGCCAGGGTGGCCGCGCCGATGCGCTGGGCCTGATCGCCCATCCGCTCCAGTACGTCGCCGGGGCCGGTGACCAGGTTGCGCTCGACGGCGTCGGGGACGGCGCGCATGAGGATCAGGTCGCGGAAGCGTTCCAGCAGGTCGACGGCGAAGCGGCGGGGGTCGTGCCCGGCTTCCATGACTCGGTCGACGGTGCCGAACAGGGCCGCGCCGTCGTCGGCCGCCAGGGCTTCGACGGCGTCGTCGATCAGGGCGACGTCGGTGACGCCGAGCAGGGACACCGCGCGGTTGTAGGTGACGCCCTCGGGTCCGGCGCCGGCCAGCAGCTGGTCGAGCACGCTGAGGCTGTCGCGCGGCGAGCCGCCGCCCGCGCGAATCACCAACGGGTACACGGCTTCTTCGACCTCGACGCTCTCCTGGTCGCAGATCTTGCCGAGCAGGCCGCGCATGGTGGCCGGGGGCAGCAGGCGGAACGGGTAGTGGTGGGTGCGCGAGCGGATGGTGGGCAGCACCTTGTCCGGCTCGGTGGTGGCGAAGATGAAGATCAGGTGCGCGGGCGGCTCCTCGACGATCTTGAGCAGCGCGTTGAAGCCCGCGGTGGTGACCATGTGCGCCTCGTCCACGATGAAGACGCGGTAGCGGGATTCGGCGGGCGCGTAGAAGGCGCGGTCGCGCAGCTCGCGGGTGTCGTCGACGCCGCCGTGGCTGGCCGCGTCGAGCTCGATGACGTCGAGGTTGCCCGGGCCGCCGGGACCCAGCGCCACACATGAGGAGCAGACGCCGCACGGGGTGGAAGTCGGGCCCTCCACACAGTTCAGCGAGCGCGCGAGGATGCGCGCCGAGGAGGTCTTGCCGCAGCCGCGTGGACCGGAGAACAGATAGGCATGACTGATCCGCCCAGTGTCCAGAGCGGTGCTGATCGGGTCGGTGACGTGCTCCTGACCCACTACCTCAGCGAACGTTGCCGGTCGGTACTTCCGGTACAGAGCCACGGCCAGAGGTTACCGGCGACCACCGACAAAAAGCACACTCACCGGAGAGTCCCGGAAAGCGGGAGGGCGAGTCGGCGGAAACGCCCTCAGATGTGACTTAGATCACAACCTACACGGCACCTTCTTCGGACCCGTTGATCAATCCGAGACATAGCAACGTGTGAGCAATCACAGAGTCCTGGGCAGTTGGACTCCGAGATACACCAGCCACTCCCCGGCGCGAGCAGCAATTATCCGAACTCACGCCCTGTTACTGCCGGAAATTTCGTAGGTAACGAATCCATCACCACACCTGACATCACGCAATCGGCTGGCTACCGTGGCATTCGGCAACTTCGGTAGCCAAACCTTCATCAGGTTGGTGGCCCCGGCCGGTCCCTCATCCCGGCCGGGGCACAACCTGGAATCGCGCTCTTCCCGATTCACCGAATCGTCCCCGGAGGAATCTCCCCCGTGCCGACCTGTGATGACATCGCCGCGGCCTGGCTTTCCAGCACCGAATTCGCCGGAGACCGCACCGCCGTCGACCTGCTCAGCCGAGCCATCCGCCCACAGGACTTCGCACTCAAGCGCGATTCGCTACCGGTTACCGCCGCCGCCGACCCCGCCACCGCCGCCGCCATCCTGGAACTCCTGGAACGCGGTCAGGTGCCGACCATGGCCGCGATCCGCACCCTCACCACCCAGAACGAGATGCGCCGCGAGGCCGAGCGCATCGAAAAGCTGGGCCGGCGCGCGCAACGCAGCATCGACGACTTCGGCAAGGTGCTGGCCCGGCTGGCGCACGAGCACTGGACCGCCAACGGCACCGGACCCACCCGCCGCGACGTGCTGTGCTCCGAGCCGGTCATGGCGCTCATCGCCGATCGGATCGGCGAGATCGCGCCCACCGCGGTGAAGCATCTGTGGCTGATCGAGCGGGCGCAGCGGGCCGGCTGGATCGCCTCCAACGCCAATCCCCAATCCCTGTGCGCCGCACGGCGCTTCCACGCCGCGAAATTCGGCAACCGGGTGTCGCTGCGGCCGGTCAACACCATCGGCACGATGGTCGCCGCGTTCCTGGTGGAGTACCAGAACGAGCACGGGCGCCCGCCGCGCTGGTCGACGCTGGCCCGGGAGTTGCGTGACGACCGCGGCCGCCGGCTGTTCCACGACACCGCCGACGCCCGGGCCCAGCAGTTGTGGCTCAGCACCGCGGAATGGATCGCCATCGACGAGGATCTGCCGATCCCCGGCAAGCGGGGCCTGCGCACTCTCGCCCGCAAAGCGCGGGCTTGATCGCACCCTTACCACCGCACAAATCGCCGCGACCACTGGCGAAACAACCGAACGTGACGCGGGTCGCACCGTGAGCATTAGGTAATTTCCTTGCAACGCATTCCTGCGTGAAGGGAGTTTCCGTGTCCTCGATCGATCCTGCGGCCACCGCCTGGCTGCTCATCAGCACCGCCCTGGTGTTGCTGATGACGCCTGCCCTGGCCATCTTCTACGGCGGAATGGTGCGCTCCACCGGCGTACTCAACATGCTGATGATGAGCTTCATCTCGATTCCGCTGGTGACGGTGGTCTGGCTGCTCGCCGGCTACACGCTGGCCTTCAGTGAGGACGCGGGCGGTGGCCTGATCGGCAATCTGGACCACTTCGCGCTGGCGGGCATCGACCCGAACACGGTGAAGGGCACGGTGCCGGAACTGCTGTTCGTCACCTTCCAGCTGACCTTCGCGGTCCTGACCGCGGCGCTGGTCTCCGGCGCGATCGCGGATCGGGCGAAGTTCGCCGGCTGGATGGCGTTCGTGCCGCTGTGGACGCTGGCGGTGTACGTGCCGATCGCGCACTGGGTGTGGGGTCCGGACGGCTGGCTGCTGAAGTTCGGCGCGCTCGACTACGCGGGCGGCCTGGTGGTCGAGATCGCCTCCGGCGCTTCGGCTTTGGCGCTGGCCATCGTGCTCGGGCCGCGCGTCGGCTTCAAGGTCGACGCGATGCGCCCGCACAACCTGCCGTTCGTGCTGCTCGGCGCCGGGCTGCTGTGGTTCGGCTGGTTCGGGTTCAACGCCGGTTCGGCGCTGTCGGCCAACGGCACCGCCGCGGCGGTATTCCTGAACACGCTGGTCGCGGGCTGTCTCGGCATGCTCGGCTGGCTCGCGGTGGAGCAGATCCGCGACGGCCGCCCGACCACCTTCGGCGCCGCCTCGGGTGTGGTGGCCGGTCTGGTCGCGATCACCCCGTCCTGCGGTTCGGTGAATACCCTGGGCGCGCTCGTCGTCGGCCTGGTGGCCGGCGTGGTGTGTTCCTTCGCGGTGGGCTGGAAGTTCAAGGCGGGCTACGACGATTCGCTCGACGTGGTCGGCGTGCACTTCGTCGGCGGCGTGGTCGGCACCCTCCTGATCGGCCTGCTCGCCAACCAGATCATGACCGGCGGCGTCGAGGGCCTGTTCTACGGCGGCGGCCTGGCCCAGCTCGGCAAGCAGCTGGTCGGCGTCCTCGCGGTCGCGGCCTTCGCCTTCACCGTCAGCTTCGTGCTCGGCAAGATCATCGACAAGACCATCGGCTTCCGCATCACCAAGGAAGACGAGACTGCGGGCATCGACTTCGCCCTGCACGCCGAAACCGCGTACGCCGAAGGCGTGCACGGGCCCTCCCGCCTCCCCGCGACTTCAGGCCAGACTTGAGTGCCTCGCCGGCCGCGTTGGCGGCCGGCGGTAGGGAGCCGGGCAAGTCGGCCCGTCCCCGACGAGTTACCCATGTACCCGCGAAATCAGTTGTTGGGCTGGCAATCCATTGCTCGGTGATCAGCCGACGGCGCCGGCCGGCGCGGTGAAGGTGTTGCAGTCGAAGGTGCGGTTCTTCTCGACGCCGAGTTCGAACCAGTTGCCGCTGTTCTCGGCCGTGCCGTGGTCGCGGGCGTCGGTGGGGCCGTCGCCGCGGCCGTTGGCGTCGCGCTTGGCCACGTTCATCTGGGCGTTCGACAGTGTGCCGCCCTTGTTGGACGAGCCCAGGTACATGCCGTTGAAGCATTGGGCCTGCAGTTCGACGCGGCGCGAGAGTTCCAGGCCGCGGGCGCTACGGACGCCCGCGTCGACGCGTTCGGCGTTGGCGCGGCGCAGGATTCCGGACATGGCCTGCACGTGGTGGCCGTATTCGTGCGCGAACACCGACAGGTAGACCACCCAGTTGTTCTTGAAGATCTCGGTCTGCAGCTGGCTGATCGGCATGTAGATGGTCTTGTTCGCCGGGCAGTAGAAGGCGGCGAAACTGCTGGTGGTGCCGGTACACGGGGTGGTGATGCCCTCGGTGCTGGCGCTGACGTTCAGCGTCGGCGCTTCGAAGGGCAGATTCTCCTGCTCCAGCAGCGGTTTCCACGCGCCCTCCAGGCAGGAGGCGGCGGTCTCGAAGAACGTGCGGGCGGTGCCGACCTCGGTGCTCCACGGGGTGTACGCGCACTTGGCCGGGAGCAGCGTGGCGTCCTGATCGGTGAGCAGCGGGTTGGTGCCGGCTTCGGCGGAACCCGGGTTCTCCTCGGACGCGACGGCCGGCTTCGAGTTGTCACCGCTGCGCACCGCCACCAGCACCAAACCGCCTGTCACCAGCACGATCACCGCGAGCAGCAGGGTGAACACGCCACCGCGACCACTCTTACGCGGCGGTCGCGGGGCTCCGCCGGAGGGACCGTAAGGCATCGGCGGCGGCATCGGAGGTCGTTGCGGTGGCGGCTGATTCGGGCGCAATACCGGGAAGCCTTGCGGCGGCCCGTATCCCGGAGGCGGCCGCTGCCCCGGCGCGGAACCGTAACCGGGCGGGTTGCGGTATCCCGGTGCGTGGCCCGGCGGCTGGGGCCGTTCGACGCGGTGCGTCGGAATAACACCCTCGTCGGCAGGCGCGGGACGATCGATGCGACGAGTCGGACCGTCGGCCGCAGGGTCGTAGGGCGGCTGCGGACGCTGCCCGGGCGCGGGAAACCGTTGCCCACCAGGTGGAATCGGCCCCTGACCGTACGGTGGCTGGTTCACTCCCCCGTACCCCCTCGTCTCAGTATCGTCGTCACGCTCCGCTGACGCAGGATAGCAACCTGTCTAAAGTGGGCGTCCATGCTGACATTTCGGGGGCTCCGAGCCGGGGCGCTACTGCTCACCGGCCTGGGGTTGATCGCGACCGCGCCCCTGGCGCACAGCCAGCCCGCGGCACCGGGTGCGACGATCGTGGCCGACCTGACCCTCACCCGCGATGGGGTGCTGCGCGTCGAGGAAACGATCACGGTCCCGGACGGCGGTGATTTCACCATGTCACTGCCCCTGCGCCTGCAGTTGAAGGACGACGTGGTGCGCACCTTCGAGGTCTCCGACATCACCACGACCGGCGCCGGCACCACCAAGATCGCGAACGGTCAATTCACGATCGACGCCGACCCGGGCGAGTCGAAGTTCAGCTACACGATTCACAACATGGTCACCGACGAGCCGGGCACCCAGGAGCTGCGCTGGCTCGGCGTGGTGAACAACGACATCGCCTCGATCAGTGTCGCGATGATCAGTCCCAGCTTCGAAATAGGCATCGTGGACTGCAAACTCGGCCCGCCCGGCGGCACCCGGCCGTGCGCGGACGTCAAAGTCGAGTTCGACGGCACGCTGTATCTGGAGCAGACCGACCTGCGCAAGGGCGACGCCATCGACCTCACGGTGCAGTTGCCGCCCGGCACCGTCGCGACCGCGGCCGGCGATACGAACCCCTTCGCCGTCACCAAGCCGGTCCTGCTCGCGCTGGGTGTGCTGCTGCTCGCGCTGGCCGGACTCGCCGCGTTCGCCGCCCGCGCCCGGCGCGAAAACGCTGCCGCCACAGCGGGTTCCGACGCCATCGATCCGCTCGGGCGGCACGGCGACCAAGTGCAGTTCACCTCCCCTGGCGGTCTGCTGCCCGGCGAGGCAGGCCTGGTCGTCGACGAGCACGCCGACCCGATCGATATCGCCGCCACCGTGGTCGATCTCGCGGTCCGCCGCTACATCTGGATCACGCCGATCGGCGCCGACTCCAACGATTGGCAGATCAGCCGGGTGAACACCCCCGACGATCAGCTGCGCGATTACGAAAAGGCCGTCTACACCGCGCTTTTGCCGGAGGGTACGGAATCGGTGCAGGTCAGCGAGCTGCGCGCGCCGGGCCGGGTGCCGGCCGCCGCGATCCGCAAGGCCATCATCGCCGACGCGGTGGACCGCGACGCGATCGTCGATCGCACCAGTCCCGGCCCGGCCACCTGGCTCGGTGGCGCGCTGATCCTCGCGGGCGCGGTGGTCACCCTCGCCCTCGCCCTCACCGCCGGGCACGCCTTGGTGGGTGTGGCGATCCTGCTCGCCGGCGTCGCCGTCGTGCTGCTGCCCAGGTACCTGCCCGCGCGCACCGCGCTCGGCCGGGAACTCGCCGGACAGGTTCGGGCACTGCAGCGCGGGCTGGATGCCATTCGCGCCGAACACATCCCGCCCGCCGATCAGGAGACGGTGTTCTCGCGGGCGCTGCCCTTCGCCGTGGTCGCCGGTCGCGCCGACAGCTGGGTCCGCACCTTCCGCGACCTCAACCCGGCCGCCGACTCGCAGCCCGGCATCTACTGGTTCGGCGGCTTCGATCACGATCGCGATCTGCTTCGTTTCGCGGGCCACTTCCCCTACTTCATCACCGCCATGGAAGCCCTGTTCGGCAAACAGGGCAGCTGAAAGGAGTTGAGCGCCGGAGGTACTCCCCGGCGCTCAGCTCGTCCTACACCGCGGCGGGCGCGGCCTCGGCGCGCGCGGCTTCGCGGGCCAGCAGCCGATCCCGCTGCTCCTCGAACCGGATCACGTCCTTCTGCAGCTTCGCCAGATAGGCGAGCAGCTCCTCGCGGGCCTGTTCGCCGCGGGCCGTGAAGTCGGTGCGGTCGAAGATGTTCCAGATCTTCAGCACCGGCATGACCACGTCGTCCAGGTGCTGGCGCAGGTCGTAGATGCCGTGCTTGACCAT
Source organism: Nocardia sp. XZ_19_385 (assembly GCF_015355755.1). Classification (NCBI taxonomy): domain Bacteria; kingdom Bacillati; phylum Actinomycetota; class Actinomycetes; order Mycobacteriales; family Nocardiaceae; genus Nocardia; species Nocardia sp. XZ_19_385. The sequence goes on along the minus strand of NZ_JACVEE010000002.1, from coordinate 1,320,899 downwards.
CAGCACGCCGTTGCGCCGCCAGTTCGGCATGCCGTGGCCCGGCATGGCGAAGTTCAGCACCACCTTGGTCACCGATTCCATCGCCTGATCCGGCGCCAGATCGAAGGCGGCGCCGGCGACGTTGCGGTAGAAGATCATGTGCATGTTCTCGTCCTGCGCGATGCGGGCCAGCATGCGATCGCAGATCGGGTCGCCACAGACGCGTCCGGTGCTCCGGTGACTGACGCGAGTCGCCAGCTCCTGGAACGTCACATAGGCGACCTGGTCGAGCACGCCGCTGAACTCCTCGGGCGCGTGCACACCCCTGGTCATATGCACCATGCGATCGTTCTCCAACGCCACCGGATCGACGCCGCGGGTGACGACCAGGTAGTCGCGCATGGCGATACCGTGCCGGTTCTCCTCGGCGGTCCAGCGCCCCACCCAGGTGCCCCACGCGCCGTCGGAGGAGAAGTGCTCCTCGATGGTGCGGTGGTAGGAGGGCAGGTTGTCCTCGGTGAGCAGGTTGGTGATCATCGCGACCTTGGCCACCTCCGACAGCCGCGACTGCTCCGGCGCCCAGTCCTCGCCACCCATAGCGGCGAAGTTGCGGCCCTCGTCCCACGGAATGTAGTCGTGCGGATTCCAATCTTTGACGGTGGCGAGATGCCGGTCGAGATTTTGAGCCACCACCGGCTCCAACTCCGACAAAAGCTGCAATTGGGTCAAATCCGTTGTCATGAACGCCTTTCGGTATCGATTAGATCAACCGGGCAGAACAAGAACTCAGATATCGCTGGGCAACCGTAGAGCACGGAAAAGGCCTTGATCAAGCGATCAGGTCTGGCCGGACACCGCGGCGGCGATCACCCGCAGGGTCGAGCGGGGCGGGCAACCGAGCAGCACCCGCAGATCGCTGTCGGTTCCGGCCAGAAATCCGGCGGCGATATTCGAGTACGTGGACACCACGATCGGGACCTGCCAGTCCGGAACGCCGAAACCCACCAGCGCCTTGCGGAGCTGATCCAAAGAGCCGGGTCGATAGGCGATATCCCGCCCGCTGGCTTCGGCGGCCGCGGCGGCGATATCGATGCCGCCGATGGCGTGTTCGCCGACCAGTTCGTAAACCTTGCCGCGGTGCGGGACCGGGTTGGCGAGCACCCTGGCGGTGACGTCCGCGAGGTCTTCCCGCGCGACCGCGGCGAGCCGGCCGTCGCCCAGTGGGCCGGTCAGGCTGCCGGTGGCCGCTGCGCCGACCGCCTCCGGAATGCTCATCTCGGCGTAGATGCCGTTGCGCAGGATCGTCCAGTCCGTGCGCCCCGCCATCAGGCGGCGCTCGGTCCACCGGTGCGCCAGTGCGAAGGCGAGATGATCTCCGGCGGCCGTGAGACTCGTGTAGACGATGTGCCGCACCCCCGCCTGCTCCGCGGCATCGATCGCCGCGCCGTGCCGGGCGACCACCACATCATCGTCGGCGTATCCCGCGGAAATCAGCAACATCGTGTCGACGCCGCGCATACCCTCCGCCAGCGTCGCCGGATCATCGAAGTCGATCCGGCGGACCGGCCCGTCCGAGGTCACCTGGTCCGGCGTCCTGCTCCCCACCACATGCTCGACTCCGGCCAATCGCTCCACTACGAGCCTCGCCAAACCACCCGAGCCGCCGGTCACCATGATCATCAAACTCTCCTCTACCGTGGGAATTTCGGCGAACCACGTGATTGTCGGCAAATGTGGACGCCGACATAAGGAGGCACTTTCATGTCGCTGAGGCACACCGCGGTAACCACCGCCCCGCCCGTCGAGGACAGCCAAGAGGCTTGCGACATCCGCGAAGTCGGCGACCGCATCGGCGACAAATGGTCGGTGCTCGTCATCGCCGAACTCACCACCCGCACCCACCGCTTCCGCGAACTCCAGCGCGCCATCCCCGGCATCTCCCAGCGCATGCTGACCCTGACCCTGCGCCGCCTGCAACGCGACGGTTTCGTCGAACGAACCGTCTACCCGGTAGTTCCAGCCCAGGTCGAATACGCCCTCACCGACACCGGCCGCAGCCTCACCGAACTACTGACCACGATCGCCGGCTGGGCCGAACAGCACCGCGACGGCATCATGTCCTCCCGCAGCCTTTGGGACACTACGAATCCCAGCCCCACCACGCGCTGAACCATCCAGCCGGGTTTGGCGGCGGCTGTCATCAGGGACAGACGGCACCGGTGATCGGACAGCGGTAAGGGTCGTAATCCGTGGTCAGACTGGAGATGAAGACGGCGGTTTCGCGGTGGTCAGGATCGAGCCAGCGGCCCACGACCATGATGCTGACCGCGCTCGCCCCGGCGGCGCTCAGCGCCAAGGCGGCGGACTGAGCGTGGGCGCCCGAGGTCCAGGTGTCGTCGAGGATCATGACGTGCCGTCCGCGCACGTCGAGGGCGGGCTCGACACGGAAATGGTCGTCCCGTAGTTGCCGGTCGTCCGCGGCTGCTGTCGGCAAAAGGGCAGGTTCGGCTCCGACAGCGCCAATTGCCTTGGCGATAGCAGCGAATGGGTGAATACCAGGTCGGCCGCGAGACGAAGGGACCGTCACTCTCCGATCAACACGTTGTCCGACAACCGCTTCCACGCATTGTTGATGCAGCCTGATGCCGGCGTAGAGAATTCTCGCCATCGTTTGCGCATATTTCTTGCGCCGTGGCTCGGAGATGTTGTCTTTGTAGTGCCGGAGCAAGACTCCGGTTTGCCCGCGCGCGACTCCGTAGATCAGCGGCGCGACGACCATGGCGGTGCCTTCAACGGCCGCGTGCTGGCGGCACTGGTAGCAGAGCTCGAAACCCTTGGCGGGACGTGCGCAGGCTAGACAATTGAGGCCTGGTTCTTTGACGGTGTTTCGGAGGTAGCCTCCGGCAGTTTCGACGAGCTGATCGATGGGGTCGATGGGGCTCAATCGCTGTCCCGCTCTCCCGCCGGGGTCGGGAGCATCGGCATCGAGTCGTCGGCGCTGGTCAGATGCTCGACCAGGCTCAGCATTTCGGCCAGGCTGGACGCAACGTAAACCCCTGGGCGGCTACGGAATTCACGGCCCCAGTCTGTCGAGTCGGCGACCAGATCGGTCAGCACAACTGGGCGGCCGTGCTCGATCGAGAGCCGAGCTTGGATTCGCGCACCGCTCTTCTCGCCGGCTTCGACTACGACCGTGGCCATTCCGAGGCCGGACATAGTGGCGTTGCGTGTCGGAAAATTCTGTTTCTGGGGAGGTGCGTCCGGGAGAAATTGGGAGACGAGCGCCCCCGTGGCTGCGACGCGGGCATGTAGATCGCGATTGGCTGCCGGATAGACATGATTGATGCCGGTTCCGATCACGCCGATCGGCCGACCACCCGCCTCGATCGTCGCGGCGTGCGCTGCGGCGTCTATCCCCTTGGCCAACCCGGACAGGACAGCGATATTCCGGTTTACCAAGCCACGTGCGACATCACCGGCTATGCGTAGACCCCGCTCACTCGCGGCCCGCGAACCCACGATCGACACAGCGGTCTCGTCGGGCAATAGTTTGCCCCGGATAAACAGGATCGGCGGCATTTGGTGGATTCCGCTGAGTTTCACCGGATACTCGGAGTCGAGAATCGTCACCAGATCGAAGTCTTGGTCGCTCCAGTTCTTCAGCATGTCGCGGGCGCGGCGCAGCGAATCGGCGTCCGTATCCACCAGCTGAGGCGGATGGACGGAGTCCCAGACCTCGACTGCCGAGCCCCGTACGGCGATTTCCGATGCGAGCGCGGACCAGGACATCCCCTGCGGGCGCTCCATCAACAGGGCTACCAGCGCCACACGTTCGCTGTCCATGCCCGACAGCCTAGAGGCGGGCACCGATCGACCGAGTGCGTCGATGCGTCTGTGTTCAAGGTTGTGGATAGTCACAGAGCCTCCGCATGATCTCGAAGCTATGTTCGATTCTAGCGCTGGATCCCCCGGATAGATCACTGGCCGGGCCCGTAGAAACGGACCCGGCCAGTGAATCATGGCGGAGGATAGGGGATTTGAACCCCTGAGGGCTGTTAACCCAACCCGCGTTCCAGGCGAGCGCCATAGGCCACTAGGCGAATCCTCCGTCGAGCAGCTTACCGGGTTGACCCCGGTCAGTACCAAATGCGCCTGTCAGGGGCTACTTCTTGAGGCCGGCGAGGGCTTTGCGGACCTGTTCCTTGGCCACCGTGGCGACTTCCTCCTTGTTGAAGGAGTCGCCGTCGGCGCGGTCGATGCTGATCTCGACCTTGACCGAGACGTTGCTGTCCTGCACCGCGACTGTGTAATCGGTCACGGCGGAGCTGGAGTAGTCGCGCACCTCGGAGTGCCAGTAGCCCTGTTCGCCGAGGCCGGTCACGTCGCCGGAAGTGCGGCCGGAGCCGGTGGTGCCGGTGTCGTACTGCTTCCACGAGTCGTAGTCGTGGTCGGCGAAGGAGCTGTCGCCCAGGAAGGACACCTCGAGACGGATATCGGCGGTGTTGGTGTGGTATTTGCTGCTGGAGCTGGATTCCTTGTACTTGGCGCTGCACTTGAGTTCGCCGCCGGTGTAGCTCTTGGGCTGGGTCTCGGTGTGCTCCGGGACGCCCGCGGGCGTCTTCGCCCACTTGGTGACCGATGACGTGTCGATCAAGCTGCAGGCGTCGGTGATGCCGGCCATGGAGTAGTTGCCCTCGGCATTGCCGCCACCACTGTCCAGGCTGTCCTTGGCGGAGTTCACCAGCGCGACGCAGCCGGCGAAGAGGCCGAGCACCAGGACCAGGGCGACGCCACCGGCGATGAGCCACGGGGCCTTGCTCGACTTGGGCCGCTGATACGGCGGCGGCTGCTGCGGGAAACCCTGCGGACCGGAGTACTGCTGCGGCGGCGCCGTGTAGGGCTGCGGCGGCGGTTGCGGTGCGGCGTACGGCTGCGGCGGCGGGGTGTACTGGCCGTAGCCCCCGAAAGGTGTTGTGGGAGCACCGATCATGGTGGGGTCGGACCGGGCCGGGTCGGGTGCGCCCGAGGCCGCGGTCGGCTGTTCCCACCAGTGCGCGGTCGGGTCGGCCTGACTCGCGCCCTCCGGTGTCGAATCGCCGTTGGGTGGATTCTTCTCAGTCACGCGACCGATCCCCTCGTGCCTCTTTTGGGAAAGCCCCTCCGATGTTGCGACCGATCGTAGCCACTATGCCCGATTTCAGGGCACCCGATATTGCGCCGCGATCGTCCGCTACACTCGTCAACGGATCCCGCGCGGCGCGCATCCTGTGAACTCCCCCAGGGCCGGAAGGCAGCAAGGGTCAACGGGCTCTGCCGGGTGCGCGGGGTCCCCTTAAATTTCCCTCCACTTCGGAGCAGCTCCCGGGTAACGTGAGTCCGCGGTCCACCCTGGCAAGTCCAGGACCGCCAATACATGCCCCTTCGCTGCTTCGAAAGGCTGCACAGGATGCCCCGGCAAACGCAGATCGGTTTGATGAGCCACGAGGAGCTCGTGTCCGAACACGAGTCCCAGACCGCGAATTACGCGACGCTCCAGACCGAGAAGCTCACGCTGGACCTGACCCGGGGAAAACCTTCGCCGGAACAACTCGACCTCTCCGCAGGCCTGCTCTCGCTGCCCGGCGCGGGCGATTTCAAGGACGGCAAAGGCACCGACTGCCGCAACTACGGTGGCCTGCACGGTCTTCCGGAACTGCGCGCCATCTTCGGTGAACTGCTCGGCATCCCGGTGTCGAACCTGCTGGCCGGCAACAACGCCAGCCTCGAGCTCATGCACGACAGCATCGTTTTCGCGATGCTCTACGGCACCAACGATTCCGAACGCCGCTGGGCCGCCGAAGAGACCATCGAGTGGCTCTGTCCCGCCCCCGGCTACGACCGGCATTTCGCGATCACCGAGGCGCTCGGCTTCGAGATGATCCCGATCCCGATGAACCACAACGGCCCCGACACCCACGCCATCGCCGAACTGCTGGCGAACGATCCGCAGATCAAGGGCATGTGGGCGGTGCCGAACTATTCCAACCCGACCGGCCTCACCTTCTCCGAAGACGTTGTACGGGAACTGGTTTCGATGCCCGCCGCGGCGCCGGACTTCCGCCTGTTCTGGGACAACGCGTACGCGGTGCACCCGCTCACCGACACCGCCGAACCGGTGATCGACGTGCTCGGCCTGGCCGCCGCGGCCGGAAACCCGAACCGCCCCTTGGTGTTCGCCTCCACCTCGAAGATCACCTTCGCGGGCGCGGGCGTCAGCTTCCTCGGCGCGTCCACCGCGAACCTGGACTGGTACCTCTCGCACGCCGGGAAGAAGAGCATCGGCCCGGACAAGATCAACCAGCTGCGCCACCTGCGGTTCTTCACCGACGCCGACGGCGTGCGCGCGCACATGCAGAAGCACCGGGAGCTCCTGGAGCCGAAATTCAAACTGGTGCTGAAGATCCTGGAGGAGCGCCTCGGTGCGTCCAAGGTGGCGTCCTGGACCGAACCCAAGGGCGGCTACTTCATCAGCCTCGACGTGCTCGAGGGCACGGCGGCCCGGGTGATCGCGCTGGCCAAGGACGCGGGTATCGCGCTGACCGCCGCCGGTTCGGCCTTCCCGTACCGGAATGATCCGGAGGACAAGAACATTCGGATCGCACCCAGCTTCCCGCAGCTGCCGGAGCTGGAAAAGGCGATGGACGGCCTGGCCACCTGCGTGCTGCTCGCGGCGACCGAAAAGCTGCTGGACAAGTAAGACAACGAAAACGGCGGGTGTCCATGGACACCCGCCGTTTTCGTTGGATCATTCCGGCTTGTGCGCCAAGACCGCGAACATCGTCACCGACAGATGGATGTCACCGTTCTCGGCCCCACGCTCCAGATCGGCGAGCAGCTGATCGCGCTGCGTCTCGCTGATCGAGCCGCGCGCCACCGCCATCGCCGAAATCCGGTGCACCAGTGAGCCCGCGCCGACGGTGCGGTCCTGAATCAATGCGTGCGAACCGATCTCGTCGATGACCAGGCCCGCCTTGGTGAGCAGCCCCGGCAGCCGACGCCCGGAGAACGGGTTCGTGGTGGCGGCGACCAGCGTGTCGATAACGCCCCGCACCGATTCCAGGTCACCGGGATGCACGATCGCGGTGCCCCAGTCGACGTCGACCACTACCGCGCGACCGCCGGGGCGCAGCACCCGGGCGATCTCGGTGGCGGCGCGCGCGGGCGCGGTCAGATGCTGGAACACCCGCTCGCACAGCGCGGCGTCGAAGCTGTCCGCGCCGAACGGCAGGCCGTAGGCGTCGCCGGTATGGAATTTGGCGCGCGAACCCGCGTCCTTGGCGCGGCGTTCGGCGGAGGCGAGCAGCTGCGGGTCGGGTTCGACGCCGATCGCGGTGCCGGTCGGGCCGACCGCGTTCGCGAACGCCATCACTTCGGAGCCGGTGCCGGAGCCGATGTCGAGCGCGTGCTCCCCCGCCTGCAGCGCGAGCGCGTCGTGCGCCCACTTCCGCAGCCGGTGGATGCCGGGCAGTGCTGCTTGCAGGTCACGCACGTCGACCAGTTGGTCCTGGCCGGCGCGGTCGAAGCGATCCGGACGGGGTGCGTAGGTATCGCTGAGTCGGTCCGAGGATGAGGACGTCGTCTGAGGCATGGCGGGGAGCATACGCCCAGCTGTGATGTAGCGCACTTGGATCTTCCGCCAGACCGTAGTGCGATGATCGATGCATGACCGTCAAGCTGTGTCTCGCCCAGGAACCGGAGGCGGATCGACTGCTCTCCGATGATCCCTTCGCACTGCTCACCGGCATGCTGCTGGATCAGCAGTACCCGCTCGAACACGCCTTCCGCGGCCCGAAGAAGATCGCCGACCGGATGGACGGGTTCGATATCCACAAGATCGCCGCCGCCGACCCGGAAGCCTTCGAGGAACTCTGCTCGACGCCGCCGGCCATCCACCGCTACGGCCGCTCGATGGCCCGCCGGACCCTGGACCTGGCTCGGTACGTGCTCGAGCATTACGACGGCAACACCGCGGCGATCTGGACCGAAGGCGACCCGGACGGCAAAGAGGTGCTGCGCCGCCTCAAAGATCTGCCCGGCTACGGCGATCAGAAGGCGCGAATCTTCCTGGCGCTGTTGGGCAAACAGCTCGGCGTGCAGCCCAAGGGATGGGAGAAGGCGGCCGGCGCCTACTCCGAGCAGAACTCGCGCCGCTCGGCCGCCGACATCGTGGATCAGGAGTCGCTGCTCGAGGTGCGCGCCTTCAAGAAGGAAGCGAAGGCCGCCGCCAAAGCCGCTGGTAAGTAAGAATCGTCCTGCGTTTTTCCCTGGTCACCAGTGGTTTGCTCGGTGAAGCTTGGCCCTTGATCAAGCACCACCGAGATGAGGGATTGCAGTACATGAGGATGAGGAAGCTGGCCGTCGTGGCCGCATTGGTGACGGTGGCGACCGGAGTTGCCGCGGGCAGCTCCGGCGCGGCGCCCGAAGCCGACGGTGGGGTTATCAATTTCCGTGCCCAGCAGACCGAGACGTCCGCGATCGTGAGTACCGATGCCGGTTCGATCGTGGTCGAGGACGAGGCGCTGAAGATCAAGGCGGCCGACGGCACCACCGTCGCGGGCACCCCGCTGAAGTTCAAGCTGGACGACTTCGAACTCCCGATCGCCGCCGAGATCACCGGCCGCACCGCAACTTTGACGCCGCAGCTGGACGCGAGCAAGGCGGTCTACAAGCCGGTCGCCCTACCGTTCGAAGACAAGGCGCCGTGGAAGACCGAGTACGAGCGTGAGCAGGCCGCCTGGTCCCGCCTGACCTCCACCATCTCCATGGGCGCCACCATCGGCACCCTGGTCGGCGGCCTCGGCGGCGCGGCTGTCGGCTGCGTCCTCGGTGGCGTGCTGGGCGGCGTCATCGTCGGCGGCACCGTCGTCGGCCTGTTCGGCCCGTTCATCCCGGCCGCGCTCGCCGGCTGCCTCGGCGGCATCGCCATCGTCGGCGCCCTGGGCACCGTCGCCGGCCAGATCTTCGTGACCGCCCCGGTCGCGATCGGCGCGGTGATCCAGTACTTCGCCACCATCAACCAGCCCTTCGTGGCACCCGCGCCGGCCAAGTAGCCAGCCCCGGAAACCAGCCCCGCCCAGCAACTTTCGCTGGGCGGGGCTTTTGGTGCGTCGCGGGCGTATTCGCCACCCGGATTACGCGCTGACCTGCGGAGTTAACTGTGGCGTGCGGCACCTCCGGAGGCGGGGGCTTGGTCGGAGGTCCGGTTCGGTGTTAACTTCGTTAGGTGTCTACCAGTCCCTCCACCGCGTTGCGGGTCACCTATGTGACTGCCGCTCTGGGGTTGCGGCTGCCGTTGACGCGGGAGCTGTGTTGTTCCCGCTGTCGCGGCTGAGTTCCTTCGAATCGGCCGCCTCGTCGCCGACCCCGTAGACACGTCCCGCCCTTGGCCGGGACTCGAAGCTTGGACTCTTCACATGGCTCTCACCACCCTCGAGCGGCCCGGTTCCCGGGTTGCCACCACCGGTCGTCCCCGCGTTCAGCGCCCCGTCGTCGCGCCGGAGTTCCGGATCGGCGACAACCCCGCGGCCGGCGTGCTGCGCTCGGCGACCAGCGGGCCGGTCTCGCGTGACAATGCCGCTCGCGCAACGGGTTCCAGCATCGCGACGGTGAACCGTCAGGTGTCGGCGCTGCTCGCCGCCGGGCTGCTGCGCGAGCGCCCCGACCTGGCCACCTCGGGCGCAGTGGGCCGTCCCCGGGTGCCGTTCGAGATCGACAACGATGCGTATCTGACCCTCGGCATCCACATCGGCGCCGCCGCCACCAAGATCGTGGTCGCCGACCTGCGCGGGCGGATCCTCGGCGGCCTCGCCATCGCCACCCCGCAGACCGGCCAGGATTTCGCGACCACCACCGTGGCCCGCAGCGCGAAGGCCTTCCTGCAGCGCTGGCACCGGCGAAAACCACTCTGGGCCGGCGCCGCCATCGGTGGCCGCGTGGACCCGGCCACCGGCCTGGTCGACCACCCGAAACTCGGCTGGCAGGGCGCCGCGCTGGGCGCCGTTCTCGGCGATGTGCTGGAACTGCCGGTGTCGGTGGCCCCGCACGTCGAGGCCATGGCCGCCGCCGAATTGCTGCTGCCCACACCGGAACCCCGCACCGGTCAGGAACACGGCAGCAGCCTCTACTTCTATGTCCGCGAAATGGCCGGAATCGCAGTCACTCTGGACGGCCGCGTGCACACCCCCAGCAGCGGCCCGGGCTCCATCGCGCACCTGCCCACCGGCTCCCAGGTGCAGTGCACCTGCGGCCGGCGCGGCTGCTTGGAAGTGACCGTCGGCGACCGCGCGCTGCACGCGCGGGCCGTCGGACTCGGGATCATCCCGGCGCACAACGGAACCGCGGGCACCACCATCGCCGACCTGTACCGGGCGGCGGAGGCGGGCTCGGCACCGGCGCGGGAACTGCTGCGGGAACGTGCCACCCTCCTCGGCGAAGCCGTCGCCCTGGTCCGCGACATGTTCAACCCCGACCGGGTCATCCTGGGCGGCCAGGCCTTCACCGGCTACCGACCCGGCGTCGCGCACGTCGCCAATTCGTTCCGCCAGAGCACGACCCTGCCCCCCACCGACATCCGGATCAGCGGTTTCGGCGGGAAGGTCCAGGAATTCGCCGCCGTCGCAACGTCTTTGAGCGCCATTTACGCCGATCCGCTCGCCGCGGCCCGGCGCATCGGCCTCACCGACTGAGAACCGTATTCACCCGGCCAGGGCGACGGTGGCAATCCCGCCGAGGATGATGCAGGCGCACGCACCGCGGCCACCACGCTCAGCTGTGCCGGCGTCACCCAGGGGTCGGCGGCACCGCATGCGCGGCGACTACCTGCTGCACAGCACTGCGGAGCAGCTCGGCATAGGCGTCGATATCGGTGATCGTCGCGGCGTCGGCGTGCACGGAAATGGTGACGGTGTCGCCGAGGCCGTGGACGCCGTGGGTGAGGTGCATCACCGAGCCGATGGCGGGGAAGCCCGCGGTGAAACGGACTGGGCCGCCGAAGGATAGGTCGGCGGAACCACGGTGGACGCTGGAGACGACGGTGTGGCCGGAGATGGCGTCGGGCACCGTGTCGAGGGGGTAGCGGTCGAGGTCGCGGCGCAGGACGGCGGCTGGGGTGACGGAGGTGACGCGGTCTTGGGCTGACAGCAACGGGTGTTCGGCGCGGGTGCGGCGGTCGGACAGGGCCGCGGCGATCCGGTCGGCGCGGCGGCGGAGATCGGGTTCGTCGATGTGCAGGTCCACGCCGAGACTGCAGTAGTTGTTGCGGGGCAGGGCCTTTCCGGGCAGAGCCATCGGGACCTGGGCGCCGGATCTATCCACAGGCTTCCCCAGCGTTGTGAGGTAGTTGGGGAGTGCAAGGGAGACGGCGGTCAGTGCGACCACAGTCATTGTCCGGCCGGGGATCCGCAGTTCGCCGGCGTCCCACACCAGCATTCGAGCCTGCTGCGCGGTATTCGCTTCGGCGACGGCCTGATTCACCGCACTGGGAGTGAAACTCGGTCCGGGGCCGGGCAGTCGGCCGGACTCGGTCAGCTCGACCAGAGTCCGCTGTGCGCGATAAGCCTGGTAGCCGCGCGCCATCGTTTGCGCGACCTGAATCGGGACTCGAAGCGTCCCCACTGTCATCCTGAGCGCAGCGAAGAATCTCCCGTGCAGCCGAGATCCGCGCTCAGGATGACAAGGACTGGGCGGACGACCGAGCGGGTCATCCTTGCCGAATAGTGAGCGCGCGACCGCCGCGGCCCGCTTGCCGTCCGCCAGCGCGTGCGACATCTGGAGCACCACCACGGTGGCGAGTTCGGCGGCGTCGGACCGCATGGGTGCGCCCGCGACGCCGCGGAACACATGGAGCCGCCACGGTCGGTCCGCCGCATCCACTCCGGTGCCGAGCAGCTCCCCCAACGCCGCCTGCACATGCGACCAATCCGCCTGGGGCAGATCGTGTTCGACGAATTGATCGGCCGAGAACTCGCAGCGCACCCAGGACGGGTAGTCGAGATCGCGGGGCACCTCGCGCAGCCGAACCCGCAGGTCCGGGATGTGCGCGCTGCGCCGCTCGATATGCGCGCGCAATTCGGCAGTCTGCACCCCCGCATCGGCGAAGCTGTACAGCAGGAACTGGTCGTTGGGGGTGCGCTTGGACAGCCAGTACATGGTGGCGTCCTGCGGAGCCATGCGACGCCGGTCGGTCATGCGCTGCACTCCTCTACGGCCGGAAACACTGTGCAAACGACCATATCGGCACCCGTTCTCGCAGTTCACACCCCCGCGGGTCAACTGTGAACGATCTTGATGGACAGAAGATTTCGCAAACCCATCGATTCCCGCCCGGCCCGCTGCTACCGTCTGTAGTAGAACCCATTCCACTCACCCAGGGGCGGGGTGCAGGCCATGACCATTCCGGTAGCTCGCAAAGCAAGTGCGCAGGCAGACGAGGCGGACCAGCGATATCAAGCGGCCGCGTTCCTGAAACGGTCGATCAACAAGGTGTTTCCGACGCACTGGTCGTTCCTGCTCGGTGAGATCGCGCTCTACACCTTCATCATCCTGCTCCTGTCCGGGGTGTATCTGACCCTGTATTTCGACCCGTCGATGAGCGAGGTCGTCTACGACGGCGCCTACCAGCCGCTGCGCGGCGTCACCATGTCCCGCGCCTACGAGACCTCGCTGAACCTCTCCTTCGAGGTGCGCGGCGGCCTGTTCGTGCGGCAGGTACACCATTGGGCCGCCTTGCTTTTCGCGGCCTCGATCATCGTGCACCTGTTCCGCGTCTTCTTCACCGGCGCGTTCCGCAAACCGCGCGAAGCAAACTGGGTGATCGGCTCGATCCTGCTCATCCTGGCCATGTTCGAGGGCTACTTCGGCTACTCCCTGCCCGACGATCTGCTCTCGGGCACCGGCCTGCGGGCGGCGTTCTCCTCGATCACGCTGGGCGTGCCGGTGGTCGGCACCTGGCTGCACTGGCTGATGTTCGGCGGCGACTATCCGGGCACCATCATCATTCCGCGCCTGTTCATCGCGCACGTGCTGCTCATCCCGGGCATCATGCTGGCGCTGATCGCGGCGCACATCGCGCTGGTCTGGTATCAGAAGCACACCCAGTACCCGGGCCCGGGCCGGTCGGAGAAGAACGTGATCGGCGCGCGGATCGTGCCGGTGTTCTCGCTGGATCAGGGCGCGTTCTTCGCCTTCACGCTGGGCATCGTCGCGATCATGGGCGGCCTGCTGCAGATCAATCCGGTCTGGAACATGGGTCCGTACAACCCGTCGATGATCTCGGCGGGCACCGCGCCCGACTTCTACATGATGTGGACCGACGGCATGATGCGGCTCATCCCACCGTGGGAGCTGTACATCTTCGGGCACACCGTGCCCGGGTCGTTCTGGGGCGCGATCATGATGGGCTTGGTCTTCACGCTGCTGATCGCCTATCCATGGATCGAGAAGCGGCTCACGAAAGACCTCGCACCACACAACCTTCTGCAGCGTCCGCGCGATGTGCCAGTGCGCACCGCGATCGGCGCCATGGTGATCACCTTCTACGTGGTGCTGACGCTGACGTGTGTGAACGACGTCATCGCCTTCAAGTTCGACATCTCACTGAACGCGACGACCTGGGCCGGCCGCATCGGCGTGCTGCTGCTCCCGCCGCTGGCCTACTTCCTCGCCTACCGGATCTGTCTCGGCCTGCAGCGCAGTGACCGAGCGGTACTCGAACACGGTATCGAGACCGGCGTGATCCGGCGGCTGGCGCACGGCGAGTACATCGAACTGCATCAGCCACTGGGTCCGGTCGACGAGCACGGGCACCCGGTCCCGCTGGAGTACCAGGGCGCGCCGGTGCCGAAGAAGATGAATCAACTGGGCGCTGCGGGGAAGCCGGGCACCGGCAGCTTCTTCCGGGCCGATCCTTGGCAAGAATCCGAACGCAACCTGGCGTCCGACCATGAAGAGGAGCGCAAGCAGCTCGCGGTGCTACGCCGGGTCCAGGACCAGGATTCGGCGGGCAACGGCCACCCGAAGTGAAAAACACCAAGGCCCCGAGCCTGTGCTGCTCGGGGCCCCGTGCTGACTACTTCGGGGAATCGCCTGTGTTTCAGGCTTGTCCGAATTCCCCAGCGGATACGCCGCTGAGGAACGCATCCCATTCGCCCGGGGTGAACGCCAACACCGGGCCACATCCGTCATCTTTGGTGTCCCGAACTGCGACGTTGCCGCCGCTCACCATCGCGACTTCCACGCAGTTCCCATCAGGACCGCTGTATGTGCTCTTATGCCACACGGCACCCGTCAAATCGAGCTCCACGGCACTAGCTCCTTTGCTATTTCGAAACGAGGGAATTCTTCTGACCGTTTCCAACTAGCACCGGAACCCGGCGAGACCGCCGAATCCCCGTGCGCGCCTGTTAGCAGCGCGCAACATTCACGGTGCGTCGTTTTCGCACTGTAGTTCGAGGTGAATTACACCCCCGGGGTTGTCCCCGCGCTTGAAACAGTAGCAGGTATCCACATAATTTGCCGATGTCTTGCTCGGTCAAACATCAATTCTGCCAACGTTGCGAAGATGGGATGTTGCTATATCTTTGCCAGCTCTCCACATTCTTTCCACAGGGCCTTCCCCCGCAAACTTTTGGTCGTCGTGATTACCTCGTGATACGTCACTGATCGCTTTTCTAGATCAAACCGGGTACCGCGCGAGCGATGCATCGTGGATGATGGTTTCATGGTCGAACGCCCCCGCGACGAGGCAGGTCGCGCCCGCAACCCCCGTCCCCGTGACCGATTCGGTCGCCCGCTGCCGCTCGGCAGCGCCGGCGTTCCGCGAATTCCGGATGATCTAGATCTCCCACCCCAGCAAACTCTAATCCTGGCGCAGCAACTGCTGGATGACGGCTTGGCATTCAACGCGCACGAGGTATTAGAGGCCGCGTGGAAGAACGGACCGTTCGCCGAGAGGATGCTGTGGCAGGCTCTGGCGCAATACGCGGTCGGAATCACGCACATCCAGCGGGAAAATCCCAAGGGTGCGCGCACCCTACTGGAGCGCGCGGTGACGCGCCTGCTCAGCTACGCGCCAGTAGATAGCGGAGAATCGAACATTGGTCCGAATAATGACAATTGCGAAGACAATCAAGGCGACTACCAGAATGCGAAAGCGCCGTACGGTATCGACCGCGAGGGACTCATCGTGCACGCCCGTACGCTGCTGGCTGCACTGGACGCCGGGACCCCGATCGGCCCGGAGGATCTGAAGCCGCGCCTGGCAAAATGATCTTCGTGCCCACCGACCCCGCCCTTCACCCCACCGCGGGCGCGGGCCGGTACGCACCGAGCCCCTCGGGCGATCTGCACCTGGGCAATCTCCGTACCGCGCTGCTGGCCTGGCTGTTCGCCCGCAGCACCGGCCGCCGATTCCTGATGCGCGTCGAAGACCTGGACCGCGTACGCCCCGGCGCCGCCGAACGTCAGCTCGCCGACCTGGCGGCGATCGGCCTGGACTGGGACGGTCCGGTGGTCCGGCAGTCCGAGCGCCTGCCGCGCTACACCGCGGCCATCGAACAGCTCACCGCCGCCGGCCGCACCTACGAATGCTTCTGCACCCGAAGGGAAATCCAGCAGGCCGCGACCGCGCCGCACGGACCGATGGGCGCTTACCCAGGCACCTGCCGCACGCTCACCGCCGCGGCCCGCGCCCGGCATCTCGCCGACGGACGCCCCGCGGCACTGCGCCTGCGGGCCGATGTCACCGACTTCGAGATCGTGGACGAACTGCACGGTCCCTACCGCGGCGCGGTCGACGACCTGGTGCTGCGCCGCGGCGACGGCATGCCCGCCTACAACCTGGCCGTCGTGGTCGACGACGCCGCCCAGGGCATCGATCAAGTGGTGCGCGGCGACGACCTGCTGTCCTCCACCCCGCGCCAGGCCTACCTTGCCACTTTGCTCGGGCTCCCGGTCCCCCGCTACGCGCACGTCCCGCTGGCGCTGAACACCGCCGGGCAGCGGCTGGCCAAACGCGACGGCGCCGTCACCCTCGCCGATCGCGTCGCCCTCGGCAACACGCCCGAGCAAGTGTTCGGCCTGCTGGCCGGTTCGCTCGGATATATTGCGAGCTCACCTGCCCAGCTCCTGTGCAGGTTCGACCCCGCGCGGCTGCCGCGCGAGCCGTGGATCGTGAACGAGAACGGGTTGTTGCAACCCGAGGCAGGTCCGTAACGTACGCAGGCGACCGAAGTTGGCTGATCGACCGATCACGACGAGGACAACCTATGACTAGCGGTGGGTACGACCCGAATAAGAATCCGCAGGGCGAGCCGTATGGCCAGCAGCCTTACCCCCAAGGCGGGCAACCGAATCCGCAAGGTGATCCCTACGGCCAGCCACCGCAGGACGCACCGCCGCAATACGGGCAGCCGCAGTATCAGCAGCCGCAGTATGGCCAGGATCCGTACGGCCAGCCCCAGTACAGCCAAGATCCCTACGCGCAGCCGCAATACGGGCAGGATCCGTACGCGCAGCAGCAGGGTTACGGTCAGCCGTACGGGCAGGGCTACACCTACTCCGGCTTCGGCACCCCGGCCGATCTCGGCGTCCGCGTCGGCGCCCGCGTGATCGATACGTTGATCGTCCTCGTTCCGGTGAACGTCATCATGTCGTTGATCTACGGCAGCGGCACCGGCTTCTTCGTCGGCGTGAGCGTGGTCGGGGCCATCGCCCTGACCCTGTACTTCGTCCTGATGGAGACCCAGCAGGGCACCACCCTCGGCAAGAAGCTGCTGGGCCTGCGCGTGCTCGGACCCAACGGCGCACCCAAGGTCACCGCGGAGCAGTCGCTCAAGCGCAACCTGTACACGCTGGTCTACGTGTTTCCGTGCATCGGCCAGATCGCCTCGCTCGCGCTGATCATCTACATGATGATCACTACGTCGCAGGACCCGAACAAACAGGGCTGGCACGACAAGTTCGCGGGCGGCACCCAGGTCGTCAAGGCCTGACCGGTCAGTTCTCGCTGAAGATGACCAGGGTCCAGTAAAGAATGGTGACCACGATGCCGGCGACACCGACCCAGATGCTGGACTGGGCCATGCCGCGACCGTCCTGGTACGGGTTCTCCTTCAGCTGATTCAGCGCCATCACGCCGAGCACGATGCCGACCAGCGAACCGATGCCGCAGCTGCAGAAACCGACGAGCGAGGAGACCAGCGCACCGATCGCCAAGCCGTTGGTCTGGCTGGGCGCCGGCGCGTAACCGTAAGGCTGATATCCGGGCGGACTCGGATACGCCGGGCCCGGGGCCTGCGGAAACTGTTGCGGCGCGGATTGATACGGCTGCGCCGGGGGCTGTTGGTACTGCGGAGCCGACGGATACCCGGACGGCTCGGAAGTCGGGTACTGCGGAGTCGAAGGCTGCGCACCGGAGTCAGCGGACACGCCTTCACCGCCGTACTGCTTCCACCATTCGTCGGAATCGCCGGGCTTCGTCATGGATACAGGGTATGTGAGACCTGGTTGGATAAACCTTGTGAGTGACTTACAGACAAACCCAGCACCCGACCGGTCTGGACACCCCGCGCCGACCCATGCGGCATTCGCCCAGGTTGCGCGGGGGTACTACACACCCATCGTGGCGCTGTTCACGGCAACACTGATCATTTCCAATGTCTGCGCCAGCAAGGGCGTGGAGTTCTTCGGCGGCGAATCGCTGTCGGTCGGCCCGTTCCAGATCCTGCCCATCGGCACCGACGGCGCCTTCTTCCTCTTCCCGCTGGCCTACGTGCTGGGCGACGTGCTCAGCGAGGTGTACGGCTTCCGTGCCACCCGCCGCGCCATCTACTACGGCTTCGGCGCACTGGTGCTGATGGTGGCCTGCTTCACCATCGCGGTCCAGCTGCCGGCCGCGGGCTTCTACGAACATCAGGAAGCCTTCCGGACCGTGCTCGGCACCAGCTGGCGCCTCGTGCTCGCGGGACTGCTCGGCTACTTCGTGGGTCAGCTGCTGAATTCCGCGACGCTGGTGCTGATCAAGGAACGGACCAAGGAAAAACACCTGTGGGCCCGGCTGATCGGCTCCACCGTGGTCGGTGAATTCGCCGACACCCTGATCTTCTGCTCGATCGCGGCCGGCGTCATCGGCATCGAGACCTGGCAGCAGTTCCTCAACTACCTGATCGTCGGCTTCCTCTGGAAGACCCTCGTCGAACTGCTCGTCATGCCGATCACCTACCAGGTCATCGGATACTTGAAGAAGCACGAACCTACTTACGCGCCAAAGGAATCCGACCCGCTGCACGTCTGATGTGCACCATGTCGCACGCGCCCCCGCCGATCGGCGGGGGCGCGTCACTTTCGGCTAGGGTCGGCGACCGTGTCAGCTCCACAGTCTCTCGACGAAGTCCGCGCCCGAATCGACGCCCTCGACGCCCAGTTGATTCGACTGCTTGCCGAGCGGCAGGGGCTGGTCCGCACCGCCGCCACCTTCAAGACCGACGAGCAGGCGGTGCGCGCGCCCGATCGGGTGGCGCGCGTGGTGACGCTGGCCCGGGAGCGCGCGGCCGCGGCCGGGCTGGCTCCCGAGGTGGCCGAAGCGGTGTGGCGGGCCATGATCGGGGCGTTCATCGATCTCGAACTGAGCGAGCACGCCGAACTGACCCGCGAATGAGCTAGGACGGGGTCTGGATCCGGCCCTTCCAGATGCCGAGGGTTTCGGCCTTGAACTCGTCGAAGTAGCCGCCCAGGATTGACTCCCGGATGCGATCCACCAGGCGCACCGTGTAGCGCTCGTTGTGGATGGTGCACAGCGTCGCGGCCAGCATCTCCTTCGCCTTGAACAGGTGATGGATGTAGGCGCGGCTGTAGTTGGCGCAGGTGTAGCAGTCGCAGGTGTCGTCGATCGGGGTGAAATCGCGGCGGAATCGGGCGGTGTTGATATTGAACCGGCCCTCGGCCACATAGATCGCGGCGTTGCGGGCGACCCTGGACGGGTTCACGCAGTCGAAGGTGTCGGCGCCGTTCTCGACCGCGGTGAAGATGTCCTCCGGCTCGCTGATGCCGAGCATGTGGCGCGGCTTGGCCTCGGGCAGTTCGTCGCAGCACCAGCCGACAATGGTGCCCAGGTTGTGCTTCTCCAGCGCGCCGCCGATGCCGTAACCGTCGAAACCGCTGCCGCCGCTGCCGCGCAGCTCCTCCAGACCGCGGCAGGCCGAGCGGCGCAGGTCCTCGTACTGCGCGCCCTGGATCACGCCGAACAACGCCTGGTAGGGGCGGTGCGCCCGGTCGGCGGTCAGCTTCTCGTGCTCGTCCAGGCAGCGCTTGGCCCACAGGCGCGTGCGCTCCAGCGACCGCTCCTGGTAGCCACGGGTATTCAGCAGCGTGGTGAGCTCGTCGAAGGCGAACATGATGTCGGCGCCCAGCTGATGCTGAATGCCCATGGACACCTCGGGCGTGAAACGGTGCTTCGAACCGTCGAGGTGCGAACGGAACGTGACGCCGTCGTCGTCGACGGTGGCCAGGCGCTCCTTGCCTTTGGCGATCACGTCATCGTTCTGCACGCCGACGGCCTCCATGGCCAGCACCTTCTTGAACCCGACGCCCAGCGACATCACCTGGAAGCCGCCGCTGTCGGTGAAGGTCGGTCCGTCCCAGTTCATGAACTTCCCGAGCCCGCCCGCCTCGTCCACGATGTCCGAGCCGGGCTGCAAGTACAGGTGGTAGGCGTTGGCGAGCAGCGCCTGCGACCCGAGCTCCTTCATGGTCTCCGGCAGCACCGCCTTCACCGTCGCCTTGGTGCCCACCGGAATGAACGCCGGCGTCGCAACCTCGCCGTGCGGTGTGCTGATCACCCCCGCACGGCCGTGCCGCCCGCCGTCCAGCCGGGCATCGATGCGGAAGGAGAACTGTTCGGGGTCAGACACGAGATACATCTTCCCAGGTGGAAATCCCGCGCTGCGCTCAGCTCTTGCCGAGGGTGACCGCGTCCGGTTCGGGATCTTCGAGGGTGCCCGCGCCGTCGGTGAGAGCGGCGGCGAACTGGGCGTTGTAGAGGCGGTAGTAGGCGCCGCGTTCCTGGAGCAGGCGTTCGTGGTTGCCGTGTTCGACGATGCGGCCCGCCTCCATGACGACGATCAGGTCGGCGTCGCGGATGGTGGAGAGGCGGTGGGCGATCACGAAGCTGGTGCGGTCGCGGCGCAGGGCCGCGGTCGCGTGCTGCACCAGGAGTTCGGTGCGGGTGTCGACCGAGCTGGTCGCCTCGTCCAGGATCAGGATGGACGGCTTGGCCAGGAACGCGCGGGCGATGGTGATGAGCTGCTTCTCACCGGCGCTGACGCCGGAGCCCTCTTCGTCGATGACGGTGTCGTAGCCGTCGGGCAGCGCGTGCACGAACCGGTCGACGTAGGCGGCACGGGCGGCCTCGAGGATTTCCAGTTCGCTGGCATTCGGGTTGCCGTAGGCGATGTTCTCCCGGATGGTGCCCTTGAACAGCCAGGTGTCCTGCAACACCATGCCGATGCGGGAGCGCAGGTTGTCGCGCGTCATCTCGGTGATGTCGACGCCGTCGATGGTGATGGTGCCCGCGTCGAGTTCGTAGAACCGCATGAGCAGATTCACCAGTGTCGTCTTGCCCGCACCGGTCGGGCCGACGATGGCGACCACATGACCCGGCTCGGCGATCAGCGAAAGCCGTTCGATGACCGGCTTTTCCGGGTCGTACCGGAAGGAGATGCCCTCGAACTCGACGCGTCCGCGATCCAGCGGGCGGATGCTGTCCATGACCGGGTCCGCGGACTGCTCCTCGGCGTCGAGGATCTCGAAGATTCGTTCCGCCGAGGCCACACCGGACTGCAGCAGGTTGGCCATCGCGCCGATCTGGGTCAGCGGCTGACTGAACTGCCGGGAGTACTGGATGAACGCCTGCACCTCGCCGAGGGAGAGGTTGCCCGTCGCCACCCGCAGGCCACCGACCAGCGCGACCAGCACGAAGTTCACGTTCCCGAGGAACATGATGGACGGCATGATCAGGCCGGAGATGAACTGCGCCTTGAAGCTCGACTCGTAGAGCTCCTGGTTCCGCTTGTCGAATTCCTCGCCGACCTCGCGGTTGCGGCCGAACGCGGTGACCACCTCGTGCCCGGTGTAGGCCTCTTCGACCTGGGCGTTGACCAGACCGGTGTACTTCCACTGGTTCACGAAGTGCGGCTTGGACCGCTTCGCGATCTGCGCGGTGATGATGATCGCGGCGGGCACGGTGAGCAGCGCGATCACCGCCAGCAGCGGCGAAATCCAGAACATCATGATCAGGATGCCGATCACCGTGAACAGCGAGGTGAGCAGCTGGCTCATGGTCTGCTGCAGGCTGGTCGAGACATTGTCGACATCGTTGGTGACCCGGCTAAGCAGGTCACCGCGCGGCGCGGTGTCGAAGTAGCGCAACGGCAGCCGGTGGATCTTCTCCTCGATATCGCTGCGCAGGCGCTTCACCGTGCGGTTGATGACGATATTGAGCAGGAACGCCTGCAACCAGCCGAACACCGAGGCGCCGATGTAGAGCGCCAGCACCAGCATCAGCACCCGGCCGACAGCCCCGAAGTCGACGCCGACCCCGGGGGTGACGTCCATCGCGCCGAGCATGTCGGCGAAAGTGTTGTCGCCCTTGGACCGAAGCTCTTCGATCACCTGGTCCTTGGTGGCGCCCGCGGGCAGCTGCTTGCCGACCGCGCCGTCGAACACCAGGTTCGTCGCCTTGCCGAGCAGGTACGGGCCGAGGGTGTTGAGCACCACCGAGATGACGACGAGCGCGATGATCAGCCCGACATAGAACCGTTCCGGCGTGAGCCGGCGCATCAGCCGCTTCAGCGACGGGCCGAAGGACTTCGGCTTCGCGTCCGGCGCACCGGGATTGACTCCGGGCCTCATCGCACCTCCTCCGCGGACAGCTGGGACTCGACGATTTCCTGGTACTCCGGACAGTCACGCAGCAATTGCTCGTGGGTCCCGATCCCCGCCATCGCCCCGTCCTCCAGCACCACGATCTGGTCCGCGTCGCGGATGGTGGAAATCCGTTGCGCGACAATGATTACCGAAGCGTCCCTGGTCACCGGCCGCAAGGCGTCGCGCAGTCGCGCGTCGGTGGCCACGTCGAGCGCGGAGAACGAATCGTCGAACAGGTAGATCCGGGGTTGGCGCACCAGCGCCCGGGCGATCGCCAAGCGCTGCCGCTGACCACCGGAAACGGTGGTGCCGCCCTGGGCGACCGGCGTGTCCAGGCCCTGCGGCATGTCCCGCACGAAATCATCGGCCTGCGCGATTTCCAGTGCGCGCCAAAGTTCTTCGTCGGTGGCGTCGGGTTTGCCGTAGCGCAGGTTGCTCGCGACGGTTCCGGAGAACAGGTACGCCTTCTGCGGCACCAAACCGATGTGTTCGCGCAGCAGCTCCAGATCGAGGTGGCGCACATCCGTGCCGCCGACATACAGCGCGCCGTCGGTGACGTCGATGAGCCGCGGAATCAGGTTGAGCAGCGTGGTCTTACCCGCGCCGGTGGATCCGACGATCGCGGTCGTCGTCCCCGGCTTCACCTCGAACTTGATCGCCTTCAAGACCGGCTTCTCCGCGCCCGGATAGGCGAATTCGGCGTAGGACACGTCCACCGAGGCCGGGTCGGCGGCGAACGGCTGCGGGAACTTGGGCGGCACCACCGAGGTCTCGGTGTCCAGCACCGCGCCGATCCGATCAGCCGAGACCGCGGCGCGCGGCGCCATCATGGCCAGGAACGAGGCCATCATGACGGCCATCAGGATCTGCATGATGTAGGACAGCATCGCCGTCAGCGAGCCGATCTGCATCGTCCCGTCTTCGACGAGGTGCCCGCCGAACCAGATCACCGCGACCGCGGTGACGTTCGAGATCAGCATGACCACCGGTAACATCAGCGCCATCAAACGCCCGACGCGCAGCGAGGTATCGGTGAGCTCCGAGTTCGCCAGCCCGAAACGCCAGGTCTCCTGCCGTTCCCGGACGAAAGCGCGCACCACGCGGATACCGGTGATCTGCTCGCGCAGCACCCGGTTCACCTCGTCGATCCGGTGCTGCATATCCCGGAAGCCGGGCACCATGCGGGCCACGATCAAGCCCATCGCGACAGCGAGTGCGGGCACCGCGATCAGCAACAGCCAGGACAGCCCGAGGTCTTCGCGCAACGCCATGAAGATGCCGCCGAAACACATGATCGGCGCCATCACCAGGATGGTCGCCGACATCACGATGAGCAGCTGCACCTGCTGAATGTCATTGGTATTGCGGGTGATCAGCGACGGCGCACCGAACTGGCCGACCTCGCGCGCGGAGAAGGTGCCGACCCGATGCAGCAGCGCCCCGCGCATATCCCGGCCCGCCGCCATCGCGGCCTGCGCCCCCAGATATACCGAGCAGGCGGACGCGACGATCTGCACACCGGTCACCGCGAGCATCCACAAACCGGTGTTCCAGATATATCCGATATCGCCCTTGGTGACGCCGTTGTCGATCAGATCGGCGTTCAAGCTGGGCAGATACAACATCGCGATAACCGAGATCAGCTGTAGCACAACGACCCCGGCCAGTTGGGCACGGTAGGGGGCGAGGGAGGTGCGGAGCAGTCGGATCAACATGATGTTAGGCAGGCTACCGGCTGGTGGTGACGCCCGTCGCGAGGTTTAGCG
Source organism: Nocardia sp. XZ_19_385 (assembly GCF_015355755.1). NCBI lineage: Bacteria > Bacillati > Actinomycetota > Actinomycetes > Mycobacteriales > Nocardiaceae > Nocardia > Nocardia sp. XZ_19_385. Next base: position 1,297,197 of record NZ_JACVEE010000002.1, on the reverse strand, counting down.
GCGGGCATGAAACCGGTGCGCTCAGCTGGGTTGCACGTGCGGCTCCCGGCGCGCCCAGGCGCCGGGGTCGGCGATCAGCGCTCCGACGAATTCCGGCAGCTGATCGTCGGCGATGTCGCCGATCGACACGTTCTCCAGCACGGCACGCAGATTCACCCGCACCGCGATCCAGACCTGCTGCAACGGCTCGGCCACGCCTTCGTATTTCACGTCCTCGGGCCGCTCGCCGCGCACCGAGGCCAGCGGGCCCTCGACCGCGCGGATCACGTCGGCGATGGAGATGTCCAGGGCGGGCCGGGCCAGCCAGTACCCGCCGTCGGGTCCGCGCCGGCTGATCACCAGCTCGGCCCGGCGCAGTTCGCCGAGCACGGTCTCGAGCACCTTCGGCGGGATCTGCTGCGCGGTCGCGATGGCGTCGGCTTTGAGCGCGGCGGACCCACCCCCCTTGGCGATTTCGAGCAGGGTTCGCACCGCGTAGTCGACCTTCGCGGTGATATGCACTGCTGCTCCCTGCTCGGTTCCCGGTTGTTCCGCTATGAAATCTACTGCGCTAGTTCGTGCCGCAGGCGGTCAGTACACAGGTGGCCGCATCCAGCAGCGTGGTCTCGATGAGCGCCTCGTCCGCCTCCGGCGCGACTTCGCCGGAGAACAACGCCACCTCGAGCACCTGCAGCGCGGCGCTGGCCCGCAGTTTCTGCTCCGGGCTCGGGTCCGGGCCGGCCAGCCAATCCCCCAGTTGCCGGCCGAATTCGAACATGTCCGGGTAGCGACCGGCCATCGCGTTGAGGATCGCGACGGTGTCGCGCACGCACAGTGCGCCCGCGTCACGGTTGCGCAGCATGCCCCGGATGTAGGTCTGCAGCACGGTCCGCACGCCCTCGGCGCTGAAGGGGACGGTCTTGATGTCCTCGGCCACCGCGCGCATGTGCTCGACGATCGGATTCACGATCGCGACAAGCAGATCCAGCTTCGAGGGGTAGTGATAGTAGAGCGAGGCCTTTGTGATTCCTACCGCATCGGCGACCTCGCGGAGGCTCGTCTGCTCGAATCCTTTGCTGCCGAACAGCTCCACCGCGGCGTCCCGAATTGCCGTTTTAGTCCCGCTACCTGCGGGAACGGAGTGGGTCGTCGCTGAGGTGTCCATCGATGTCCTGTCCTACTTAGTGAGCCGCGCTAACCGTGCCACTGAAAATAGAGGTTGTACCTCCACTTAGTCGCTCGGTAGTCTACCTACCGCACGGTAGGCAGAAAGCGTCAATGGAGGCGAGGGCCATGCAGGGGCCCCGCGAGTGCTGTCTACGCGCCCCGGAACTCAGCACGTCCCACTGTCTTTCGCTTAGGAGTATCCCCCCGTGTCCGTATTTCTCTATAGATGGGGAAAGTTCGCTTTCCGCCGGAAATGGATCGTGCTTCCCGTCTGGCTGGTCCTACTGATCGTGGTGGGCGGCGTCGCAGGCGTCATCAGCAAGCCGATGAACGACGACTTCTCCATGCCGAACCTGCCGTCCGAGCGGGCCACCGACATCCTGGACCAGCACTTTCCCGGCATGTCGGCACAATTCAGCATGGACGCCGTCCTCGGCACCTATGTGATCAAGGCGCCGGAGGGCCAGAAGCTCACCGATCCGGCCAACAAGACCGCCGTCGACGACCTGATCGCCAAGCTGCGCGAACTGCCGATCGTCGACAGCGGCAATGAGAACAAGCCGCTGGTCAACCCGATCACGATGGCCGAAAGCATGCCGATCGGCCCGGAGAAGACGATCGACTGCGTGGCTGTCGACCGCGCCAGCGCCGATGCCAAGTCCTACTGCGCCGGTGCGCCGTTGAACGTGCTGGGCGCCCAGCCCGACACGGTCGCGGTGCTCGAAGTCCCGTTCAAGATGGCGACCATTGCCGACGTCACCCCCGAGGACCGGAAGCTGGCCTACAACGTCGCCGACGCCGCCCGCAACGCCGGACTCACCGTCGAGATGAGTGGCTCCCTGCCGCTCGAGCAGGAGCAGCCCAGCGCCTCGTCGGAGGCGATCGGCTTCGGCGTCGCCTTCCTCGTCATGATCATCGCCTTCGGTGCGCTGATCGCCGCGTTCGTGCCGCTGATCACCGCGATCGTCGGCCTCGGCCTGGCGACCTCGACCATCCTGCTCGGCACCTCGTTCCTGACGATCCCGACCTTCACGCCGATTCTGGCGACCATGATCGGCATCGCGCTGTCCATCGACTACGCGCTGTTCATCGTCTCCCGGTACAAACACGAACTGGTCGTGCAGGATTCGCCCGAGGAAGCCGCGGGCATCGCCCTGGGCACCGCAGGCTCGGCGGTGGTGTTCGCCGGACTGACCGTCATCATCGCGCTGCTCGGACTGAGCATCGTCGGCGTGCAGTTCCTGACGTTCATGGGCCTCGGCGGCGCTATCGCCGCCGCGTTCGCGGTGCTCACCGCGATCACCTTCCTGCCGGCGCTGATGGGCGCCTTCGGACGGTTCCTGTTCAAACCGAAGGTGCCCTTCGTCGCCAAGCACGACCCGGAAGACGACAGCTCGGTCACCAACGGCACCCGGTTCGCCCGCGTCATCGGCAAGATGCCGCTGCTGACCTTCATCCTGAGCGTCGTCGTGCTCGGCGCGCTGGCCGCCCCCGCGGCCGGGATGAACCTCGGCCTGCCGGGCGAGGGCAGCATGTCCAAGGACACCACCGTCCGCAAGGCTTACGACATCCGCACCGAGGGCTTCGGCGAAGGCAGCAACGGCCTGCTGATGATCGCGGTCGACCTCAGCGATGTCCCGGCCGCGCAACGGGAACCGGCGCTCACCGCGCTGCGCGAGAAGATCGCGTCCTACCCGGACATGGATTACCTGACCGCGACCATGTCCAGCGCCGACGGCGCGGGCGCGATGTTCAACGGTGTGCCGAAGACGGGTCCGAACGAGCAGGTCACCAAGGACCTGGTCAAGCATGCTCGGGACGCCGAAGGTGCGTTCCAGTCCGAATACGGCATGGAGTACGGCGTCACCGGTGTCACCGCGATCTACGCCGACGTCGACAACGTGCTGCTCGGCAAGATCGTGCCGTACCTGGCCATCGTGGCCGGCGCCGCGTTCTTGCTGCTGATCCTGGTGTTCCGCTCGATCCTGGTACCGCTCACCGCGGCGCTCGGGTTCCTGCTGTCCATGGCGGCGACGTTCGGTGCGACGGTCCTCATCTTCCAGGAGGGCGCGTTCGGATTGATCGCGGATCCGCAGCCGATCATCAGCTTCCTGCCGATCATGCTGATCGGTTTGGTGTTCGGCCTGGCCATGGATTACCAGGTGTTCCTGGTGACCCGTATGCGCGAGGAATTCGTGCACGGCAAGTCCGCCAAGGAGGCGATGATCAGCGGGTACCACCACGGCGCCCGCGTGGTCACGGCCGCTGCGGTGATCATGGTTTCGGTGTTCGGCGGCTTCATGCTGATGCCGGACGCGACGGCGAAGTCCATGGGCTTCGCGCTGGCAGCGGGCGTGCTGTTCGACGCGTTCATCGTCCGCATGGTGCTGATCCCGTCGCTGCTGGTGCTCATGGGTAAGTGGTCCTGGTGGATCCCGAAGTGGCTCGACCGGATCCTGCCCGACATCGATGTGGAAGGCGCCAAGCTGCAGGGCCTGCAGCAGAAGACAGTGCAATTGCAGAAGGAGCCGGTCGGCGTGAGCTGACCTCTCCCCCGCGACGCTCGGCCCCGCACCTGCCTCAGGTGCGGGGCCGAGTGCGTTTCCCCTTCATAACAGCTGCCGTCGGTTCTTGATCTTGTGCGCGGACCACAGCAGACTCGGAACAAGTTCCGCTCTTCAGCTCGGTTATCCACCGGCGCTCTGACCGGTGTGGCGTGTCTATCAGGCTCGATCCGATCACCGCGAGGAGAACCCGTGTCTGTATGGCTATATCGGTGGGGGAAGTTCGCCTTCCGCCGCAAATGGATTGTGCTGCCCGTGTGGTTGCTGCTGTTCGTGGTTCTCGGCGCGCTCGGCAACGGGCTGAAGAAGCCGATGACCGACGACTTCAGCATGCCCAACCTGCCCTCGGAACGGGCGACCAACATCCTCGACAAGCACTTCCCCGGCATGTCCGAGGGCTTCAAGTTCGACGCCGTCACCGGCACCTATGTGATCGGCGCGCCCGCCGGGCAGAAGCTCACCGACCCGCCCAACCAGGCCGCGATCAAAGAGCTGATCGGCAAGGTCGAGGCGCTGGGCATCGTCGACCACGCCAAGCCGCTCGCCGACCCGATCGCGGCGACCGAGAAGATGGGCTGCCTGGTTCCCGACGCCGACCCTGCCAAGTGCAGTGGCGCGCCTTTGAACGTGCTGAACAAGACCGCCCCCGATACAGTCGCCTACTTCAGCGTCCCGTTCACCATCACCGACTTCTCCAAGGTCACCGCCGAGGACCGCGAGGCCGCCTACGCGGCGGGTGACGCGGCGCGGGCCGCCGGGCTGACGGTCGAGATGAGCGGCAGCATCGCCATGGAGCAGGAGATGCCGAGCGGCAAATCCGAGATGATCGGTATGGGCGTCGCGTTCCTGGTCATGATCATCGCGTTCGGCGCGATCGTGGCCGCGTTCGTCCCGATCATCACCGCCATCATCGGCCTCGGTGCGGCTACCTCGCTGATCTTCCTCGGCACCTCGGTGCTGTCGGTGCCCAGCTTCACCACGTTCCTGGCCTCGATGATCGGCATCGCGCTGTCCATCGACTACGCGCTGTTCATCGTCTCGCGCTACAAACACGAACTGGCAGTTCAGGATTCACCGGAGGAGGCGGCGGGTATCGCGCTCGGCACCGCCGGTTCGGCGGTCGTGTTCGCCGGTCTGACCGTCATCATCGCGCTGGTCGGACTCAGCATCGTCGGGGTCCGGTTCCTGACCTTCATGGGTCTGGGCGGCGCGGTCGCGGCCGCGTTCGCGGTGCTCACCGCCATCACGCTGATGCCCGCGCTGCTCGGCGCCTTCGGGCGGTTCCTGTTCAAGCCGAAGCTGCCCTACATCGCCAAGGATGACCCCGAAGACGACAGCGTCGTCAGCGTCGGCACCCGCGTCGCCCGCCTGATCGCCCGCGCGCCCTGGGTGACGCTCGGGCTCAGCGTGCTGATCCTGGGTCTGCTCGCCGCGCCCGCCGCCGGCCTGAATCTCGGGCTACCCGGCGAGGACAGCATGCCCAAGACCTCCACCGTCCGGAAGGCCTACGACCTGCGCACCGAAGGCTTCGGGCCGGGCAGCAACGGCATCCTGCAGGTGGCGGTCGACCTGAGCAATGTGCCCGCCGAGCGCCGCGAGGCCGCGCTGAGCTCGTTGCACGACAAGCTCGCGTCCTACCCGGGCATGGATTACGTGACCGAGCCGATGCTGAGTGAGGACGGCGGCGGCGCGCTGATCGAGGGTGTGCCGAACGACGGACCGAATGCCAAGGCCACCAAGGACCTGGTGTCGGAGGCCCGCGACGCCGAGGCGCAGCTGAAATCCGAGTACGGGATGGAATACGGCATCACCGGCACCACCGCGATCTACGCCGATATCGACCACGTGCTGCTCAGCAAGATCGTGCCCTACCTGGCGATCGTGGCCGGTGCGGCGTTCCTCCTGCTGATCGCGGTGTTCCGCTCGGTGCTGGTGCCGTTGACCGCGGCGCTCGGCTTCCTGCTGTCCATGGCGGCCACCTTCGGCGCGACCGTGCTGATCTTCCAGGACGGCAAGTTCGGCCTGATCAAGGATCCGCACGCGATCGTCAGCTTCCTGCCGATCATGTTGATCGGCTTGGTATTCGGTCTCGCCATGGACTATCAGGTGTTCCTGATGACGCGCATGCGCGAGGAATACGTGCACGGCAAGTCGCCGAAGGAAGCGGTGATCAACGGCTACCACCACGGCGCGCGCGTGGTCACCGCGGCCGCGATCATCATGATCTCGGTGTTCGGCTCGTTCCTGCTGGAGACCGACGCCACGGCCAAGTCGATGGGCTTCGCGCTGGCGGTCGGCGTGCTGCTGGACGCGTTCCTGGTGCGCATGGTGCTGATTCCGTCGCTGCTGGTGCTGCTGGGCAAGTGGGCCTGGTGGATGCCGAGGTGGCTGGATCGGATCGTGCTGGACATCGATATCGAGGGCACCAAACTGCGTGAGCTGCAAGGGCATTCGGCGGAGTACGCCGAGCCGCGCACCAGCTGAGGCAGGCGTCGAACCGAGCCCCCCATGCCACGGCATGGGGGGCTCGTTGTTTGCTGGATCGTGGGTTGAGGGGACGTGCAGCCGGTGTCACTCACTCGGCTGCGGCAAGGTGCACTGACCGACCTTCGGGTTGACTCCCGTGTAGTTGAGCGGGCCGGACACCGCCGTGAGGGCGATGGTGCCGAACCCGGAACAGGTGATCGGGCCGTTCGTGAAATAGCCGCGCTGAACTGCGGCGAACAGCCCGATGGCCAACCAGACCATGAGCAGGACGCTCGCTATCCGTGAGGGGAGACCGTGCTCGCGCTCCGGTCGCCCATAAGCAGCTCGCTCGCGCATAAATATCGCTTCCCTTCCCCCTCGACGGTACGCGGGCAACAGTGACTGGCCGGTGCTTGTCGGCAAATAGCAAACGCCCGGCTACCGAGTCGGTAGCCGGGCGTTGGTCCGTATGGCGTGCTTACGGACTGGGTTGCGGCACATCGCAATCGTCGACCTTGGGGTTGACGCCCATGTAGTTGAGCGGACCCGAGATCACGGTCACGACGATCGTGCCGAACCCGGCGCAGTTGACCGGCCCACTGTCGAAATAATCTCGCTGAAATGCAGCGACCACACCGATCAGCAGCCAGATCAGAACTATGACACTTCCGATTCTCATGTAACTCTCGCGCATTCTCTCTAGCGGACAGTCGGCGACGCATCTGCGCGGCGCTCTTTCCCGCTCCTGTTCGGTGGGCGTTATACCCACCGGGACACGCTTTATCCGCGCAATGCGGGGCCGAGCCAGCGGCGGATCAGAGTGCGCAGCTCATCGTCGGAATGCGGCGGGTCGGCCGGGTACTGGAGGAAGGAGAAGGTGAGTCGCATGATGATTTCGGCGAGGTCGGGCAGCTCGTCGTCGCGGATGCCGAAGGCGGGCCAGTCGACGGGCATACGGGCCAGCATCTGCGCGCCGTAGGAGGTGGCGCGGGCGGAGGTGGCGCCGCGACTGAACGCCACGTTCTCCCCGGTCTGCAGCAGCAGCCCGAGGTAGGGCTCGCTGCGAATCGTGCTCAGGGTGAACACGATCGACTCGGTGGCGGCCTCCACCGGCGTGCTGATGTGGGCGACGAAGGCCTGCATCCGATCGAGAAACTGCTCCGCTCCGGCTTCGGCGACGGCCAGCAGCAGTTCGGGCAGGCTGGGGAAATAGCGGTACACCGTTTGACGGGTGATGCCCAGCTCGGCGGCGACCGCCGCGATGTTGACTTTGGTCGGGCCGAGCTGGTCGACACAGCGGGTGGCGGCGGCGACGATCCGGCCCCGGGCCTCGGTTTCGTCTCGGGGTAGATCACCATCCCAGCCGCGGGTTCTCACCGCAGGATTATCACACGGTGGTTCCGGCCGGACCTTTCTCCGGCCGCTCAGCGGACTCGCGACGGAAGTACACCGCGGCGAGACAGACGAGGGCAACCACGAAGCAGGCCGCCGTGTAGGGGGCGTTGCCGATATAGGTGCCGCCTTCGGTGACTCCGTCGCGGGCATCGAAGAATTCGGGCAGCGCGGCAGCCCACAACACCGCGAACACCGCCAGATAGACGACCGGATAGATGCGAACGTAGGGCGTGAGCGCTTCGGAGCTGCCCCGTCGCCACGCCTGGAACAGCAGGATCGCGCCGACGATCCAGAGGGCGGCGATCTCGATGGCCAGCACAATGCCCTGCGCGGTCCGGTTGGGGGAATCGCCGCCGAAGATCGAAGCCGGAATACCCGCGACCGACATGCTGATCGGCACCAGCGCGCCCGCCACCAGCACCCGCCAGAGCAGCGATCCGGCCCCGAGCTTGCGGCCACGCCAGCTCGGCTGCCCGACCAGCTTCACGATCAGATAGGTCAGGGTGCCGAAGGACACCGACGCGAACAACATGACGCTGTTCAGCGGCACCGACGCCAGCAACGGCTGGTTCAGATCGTTGTCCAGATTCCAGGCCCACCATTTCAGTTGCGGCCCGAGCTGATCGAAGATCTCGTAGAACACCTGGCAGACGAAAGCCACACAGACCGCGCCGATCAGGGCCCCGCGCTTGCGCTGGAAGACCCCGAGGCTGCGGACCAGCTCGTAGGCCAGCTGGCTCAGGGCCGGGTAGATGGCGATGATGTACAGCGGTAGCCGGTCGTACATGAACTGCACCGTGAACACGTTGTGCGCGAAGAAGAATCCGACTTCTTCTTGCAGGCCGAACCATTCCGGGAAGTACAGCGGCGGTTCGATGACGAACAGGTAGACCAGCGAGGCGAACCACAGCGCGAGATTGGCCGGGTCGCCGTCCCGGCGCAGCCGGCGCACCGCGTGCACGAGCGCGAAGATCGCGCCGGCGATGATCAAGAGTTCCAGGACCGGCAGGGTCCAGTTCGCCAAGTCCGCCGGGTTGCGCAGGGTGACAATCGGATTCACGTCATGGCAGGAGAAGCCGAGATCCTTGGTAATGCGTTCGGCGACCGGATCGCAAGTCGCACTCATGCCGCGACTCCGGACTCGCTGGCGGCCACCGGCTGGTCCTCGGTGTAGTCGGTGCCCGGCGGGTCCTGCGCGATATCGAAAGCACGCGGCAGTTTGGCGAGGCCCAGCATCATCTTGATCTTGTGCCGGAGCAGGCCGGCGAGGAAGCGCGGGCTCCGGAGCATCTCCGACATCGACTCGTCGAGATTGAACACGCGGGCGAAGTGATCTTCGACGACCGGGTCTTCCCGGCCTGCGGTGGAGATCAGATTGAACACCGGCCACACCGACGCCGCCGAGATCCGGCGCCGCCAGGGTGCGACGACCTCGGTGCCGGTCGCATGCTCATAACCCTGATCCCGGGCCATCGCCAGCATCCACGGCACACTCAGCGATTTACGCTGCGCCGTAAGGAATTCGGTGAGGAAGCGGCGATCGAGGGTGTTGTTACCCCTGATCTTTTCGGCCAGCAGGAGTGCGGAGCGGGCCGCCGAACTTATCCCCTGCGCGTAGAACGGATTGAAGGCGCAGATCGAATCGCCGATGACGAACAGGCCCAGCGGCGGATTTTTCATCAAATCGAAACGGCGCCACTTGTTTCCGGTCGAACGCGTGTGATGGACCTCCGAGATCTCCTCGCACAGATCCATCGCGGCGGCGAACGCGGGCGTCCGGATCTTTCGGGCCGCGGCCACGAAATCGTCGGTGTCCTTGGGCAATTCCAGGCCCCAGGCGCCCATGCACGCGATCGCGCGATCGCCTTCGATCGGGAAGAAGTTGACCAGGAAGTCGTGCTCGGGCGGGTGCGCGCCCTTGTCCTGGCTGGGCATGATCGCCATGTGTTCCCACCACCAGGTTTCGGGGCGTTGCTTCGGGAGTTGCAGCCACATCGAGGTGTAGCCGACCTTGGCGTCGAGCGAACGCACCGGTGGCTCCTCCCAGCCCGCTGCGGCGAGCCAGCTGGTCACCGCCGATCCCCGCCCCATCGCATCGATCACCAGATCGGCTTCGATCAGTTCCTCGGTGCGACTCGTGCCCTGCACCCGCACGCCGGTGACCCGCCCGTCCGGGGTACCGCCGTCCACGGTCTGAATCCCCCGGATCCCCACCTGCTCCCGCACAGTCACGTTGCTGACCTGGGCGACCTTGTCGCGCAGCACCCGCTCGATCATGATCCGCGAACCGTAGATCATCGTCATCGACCCGCGTTTGCGCGGCGCCCATCCCTCGGCCTCGCAATACGCGGTGTTCAGCGAGGCGTTGAGCAGTTGTCCACCCGCCTCGAGCAAGGCCTGTTCGAAGCCGGGAAACAACGCCTCGATCGACCGCCGCCCCGAGTTCAACAGGAAGTGCGGGTGCTTGCTCTGCGGCACGCCCCGCCGATGATCCGCCCCGGCCGGCAGCGAATCCCGTTCCAGCACAAGCACTTCATCGAAGAACGGCGCCACCGCCCCGGCCGCACACAACCCCGCGACACTGCCACCGAGAACAACGGCTCGCCTACCAACCACCACGATCAACCACCTTTGGTCATACAGATGTGCCGAGAGTGTATGACCGAGATGTGCTGGTCTGTCAATAGCGGAACGGAAGCGAGCAGCAAAAAGCCCCTCACCTGATGAACAGGTGAGGGGCTTCATGGCGGTGGCGGAGGGATTTGAACTCTCCTTCACCCCGCTACCATAACCAGGGCCGATATCGCAAATTCCTTGGTGGAGTGAGGTATTCATTCACCCGGGTACACCTTCAAGAACACTCTTCGACCGGGGTTCTTTGTCAAAATCTTGTCAGCTAAAGCCCCTCCTTCCTACTGATTCCCGATGAATCTCCGGGCGTTCCTAGCCTTGCCTCGCCCAGGGCGCAGCTCTCCTACCTGGGGCCACCACCCCCCCGCCGCCCTCACGGCTCACACCGCACCACTCCGTTGTTCACCGGCCATACGCATTCCAAGGGTCTTTGTTATCCGGCCGTGACCCGGATACCCGTACTGCGGCTCGACTGCTATACGTAACGCATCGAGCCGGAACGGGGCAAGGGGTGTCCCCCAGGGCCTGTGAGCTCAAGGACCGGGGCCTGGTTTCGTTTCTAAGCCACCAAAGTTGATCCACTCATATTCGGGTATAGGTCAGGACGTTCCTGTCCGTGCGTCGAGAGCTTTGCGGATCAGCCCCCGCGCCGACTTGCCGGTCGCCGACTGGCTAACCATCGCTCGAAACGCCTTCTCGTACAGCGCAATCTCGCGGGGTTGCGTTATCGACAGCTCGGCTGTCACAGCTTCCACTTGGACTAAGCGTTGGTCGTAGATGACGAAATTCGTTTGTGGCACAACATAGTTCGACGCAAGCGGGACGATGTTCAGTTCGACCCGGGGGAGTGCTATCGCAATCAGCAGTCGATCGAGCTGTCCCAGCATCACATCGTCGTCGCCAACGGTGGTGTAGAGCGCTTGCTCGCCAATGAGGTAGTGAACCCGGTGATCGCCTCGGTAGAGGTACCGCTGTTGGCGTTCCATGCGGACCGCTACCGCCGTTTCGACATCGTTGGGGGTGCGGTAGAAGTCCGCCACCTGGCGCAGGATCGCTCCGGCGTACTCAGGGGTGTGCAGCAGGCCCGGGACAAGCCCCGGGTCGTAGCCACGAATGAGTTTGGTCTCCGCTTCGAGCGAAACCGATTGCTGTTGTCTACGACGTGTCCCGGTCGCGCAGATGCGCCGCCACTCGATGTACGCGGCGTCCAGATGGCGCAGCGTTGCAATCAGGTCTGCGACGTGATGCGGACTTCTGGTGTGGTTACACCACGCACGTACGTCGTCTTCGGTTGGAGTCTGTTTTCCGTGCTCGATCTTCGAGATTTTGGCCGGGTGCCAGCCCGCTGACGTTGCGAGCTGGCGGCCCGTGAGACCGGCGTCTTTACGGAGGTCTCTCAGCTGTTGTCCGAGCGCTTCGCGCGCTTCATGGACATCGGTCACGATCCGACGGTAGTCCGAACGTATTGGTCGTGTGGAGTCGCCCGGGACCACACAGCTTCTGCTACGTCGATGCTGCGTTGAACTATGGCTGAATCCGTGGTCACAGCCGCGCCGGCCGCCGCACCGTCCTGGGTGAACAGCGTGAAAGCAACGGCTTCGTCATCGAATAGCCAGTAATCATCAATGGGCAACTCGTCGGAAGCGGTGAGGTGACGGGGCAAGTACCTGATGTCCTCCCCTGCCTCGATGTTGAGCCGGGAAACGGCAAGGGTCCAGCGCTGGTAGTCGACCAGCGGTTCCGTGACGACGCGAACGCGCTGGAAGGTCACCCCCCGCTTCGCGGTGTCGCTAACAAGATCTGTCCATCCCTGCATCCAGGCGTAGTCGTCGGGCTGGCCTGCTAAGAACAGGTTGAACGGCTCGGCTTCCTCCGGCGTGGTGTAGGTGTCCTGTAGCTCGAGGTGAAATGCGGACCGCTGACAGTGCCGGAACAGATCGGTGAAATCGTCACCGAGCATGAAGAACATCCCGCCGAACCTCCTTTCCGGCTGGAACCTCTACGCAGGCTTCGTGGCTAGGTATATCCATCTGCCGCAACGCTTCCGGGTTGGTGATCGGCCCTCCAGTCAGTGTGAATGTGCCGTGCCCCGTGTCGGTTAGCAAGGTTCCCAGGCAGGTTCCCGGCTCCAGGAAGGCCAGGAGCGGGTGGCTGATCTCGATGAGCTCTGGATGCTCGGGCACGCGCCAGCCTTGAACTATGTAGGTGCCGCGCGCAGTGCGGTACAGGGTTGGGGAATGGCCGCCGTTGGTGTTCTTTCCGAGGAACGTCAGAGGCAGTATCTCGTCAAGGTGCTCCGTATTGCTCATCTTCCAATCATGGTCCATAACTGCCGATTTGGTGTCTCAAAGAAGGGCAACATCAACATTATTTGAAGCAATCTCAAGCAACTTCATGGCCTGCGGCACGGCTCGGTTCGTAGCGTCTAGATCAGCGCTCGGGGCCGGAGCCCAACAGCCCGGCTCCGAGTGCAAGCCAACGAACGAAGGGGCTGGCCGTGGCACTGACAGGTTCACAAGCGTCGGTGCTGCGGGCACTGGCACAGGCACCGGTCGATTCCCTGACGGTTAAAGAGATTCGGGACGCTTCCGGGTTCTGTGACACCTCGGTCCGTAAGGCGCTGGAGGTGCTTGTCGGCAACCGGTTCGTCTGTCACGGCGGCAACTCGCACTTGTGGCAGATCACCCGTATCGGTCTTGCGTTGATCGGGGCGTGGCCTCGAGTCCAAGTGCTTCGTTCGACCAGCGGCGGTATCTGTGTCCGCCAACGCCGGTACCAGGCCGGAGGGGTGGACCGATGAGGGAACGGCCTACCGCGATCGGATACCTACGCCGGGACGTCTCCGGTGTTTCCCAAGCCTGGGATGAAATCCAAATACGAAGTCGGGCAGCAAGGCTCGGCTATGACCTGGCCAAGACCATCGTGTTCGACCGCTACACCGACAACCGGCTGATGCGTCTGCTCCAGGCGGTGGAACGAGACGATGCCGAAGCCGTATTCGTGCCCTCGGCTTCGCATTTCAGCGCTGGGATTCCGCCTGAGCTGGTCGAGTACAGCGACGTGGTCACGGTGAACCCGGAGTTCACCTACTCCCGGACGATCTCGCTACCGATCTTCGCCGATGACCCCTAAGACCCCTGATGGCAACGACGCTCGAAGGAGGTGATCAACAAATGATGGTTGAGATTGAGGGACCTGGGCCTGACGGCCAGGCTCACGACAACTGGAACGAAGCCGAGAACCACGACGACAACGGTAGCGACGTGATCAACGCCTACGGGCGGTAAGAACCACGGCCACCCTCGGCACCCTCAAAGTGCCGGGGGTGTCGGTCGCATTGCGCGCTCACGTCGCTGTTCGACAACTCCAGCCGAACACCCGCCTCGACGCCAGCAAGCACCGTCGAGCGTGTCGACCGCAGTTACCGGAGTGCAGAAAGCCCCGCCCCTCACTTGGAGGTGTCGGGGCTGTGCGCTGTGCCGGACAGGTACACCCCGTACGCCCGGTACACCCCGTGTATGTGCTGGTAGCGCACAGTTTTCAGGGGTGTACGCCCGGTACGGGGTGTACCGCTAGCAGGGTTCGGTCAGCTTGTACCGCGTCCCGCCGGGGACCTCGATGCCGACAATTGCGCCGGAGTCGGTCAGGTCCTCGAAGGCGTCCTCGAGGAAGTTGCGGTGCATCATGTTCACCTTCCTGCGGATCTCCGATGCGGAAAGTTCCGGACCGTGCTTGCCTCGCAGCAGTTTCGACACAGCCTCGCGAGCCTTGCCCCGCCGGGTCTCACCCTCCGCTTCGTCTCGCGCCACCACGGCAATCCCACGTGCCCGGTGTGCCTGGGTGATTCGTTCGTTCAGCGCCTGCTGGGTGGCAGTACGGGTCTGGTTGGAGAACACCATTACTTCCCCGGCAAGCGCCCAGTCCTGCTCGTTGACCACACTGCGCCCTTCCAGGATCATCAGCGCGGCAGCGACCTTGAGCCTGCACAGCAGCGCGTGACCGTTGAGCGGATCGACGTCTTCGCCTCGAAGCTGGGCGATACGGTTGCGCCGGATCGTGTGGCGTGCCACCTCCGGAATCTCGAGTGCGCAGGGTTTCCACGCGGGTGCACGCACCTCGAGGGGTGCAGGAGCGGCAGGGGTGATGTCGGGGGCGTCCGGGTCACGGACGTCGAGCCAGACGAACCGCTGGGTTGTGCCACCATCGGCACCGGCGAACAGCGCTTCGGCACGCAAGGGTTGAACTCCGACCGTCAGCGCTGCCCGATAGGAATGAGCGGGCACAACCGAACGGGTGGCCTTCTGCGCATTGGTGAACCCCAGTGCTTCCCCGCTGTAGAGCTTGCGGAGTTCACCCTCCAGCGTCGATCCCTGCCGCCCCAAAAGCGATGACAGAGTGTCGATCTCCGGGACCGAGAACAGCGCGCGGTCGATGTGGTTGCCCGCGTCATCGGCAGTACCCGCCGGACGGAAGGTCCGAGAGATTCCCTCGCCCGAGCCCAGAGGCAGAACCGGGACCTCGATAGGGCGGCCGAGATAGTCCACGAATTCCACCGCGTCGCACGCTGCGGATTCACTTGCCCCTTTGCCTGCACCGGAAGGCCCGACCAGGGCGAAGAAGAGGTTGAGCGACATGGGACCGCCGACAGTGGCAGGAAGCCTGACATCGGGCGGTACCGATGCGACTGCCCGTGCCAGCACCACACCCAGTGTCGACCACGGGCCGCACATCCGAGCACGCGCGAAGTCCCGCACATGGCCGAGCACCGGCCGTTTGTCCCAGAACTCTTCCTCCGTCTCCCCGTTCCGCTCGAGGGCTGCGTTCGTGTAGTCCACCAGCATCATCAGGCAGCACCCCGTTGGGCCGACCGGATCGTGCGTTCGATCTCGGTACGAGACAGCCCGCAGCCTTCTGCGGCGTCCGAGATTGCCCGCAATGCAGCCGGGTTGCCGCCTTCGTTGCATACACGGGAGGCAGCCCAGAACAGGACCTGATTACGCTGCCCCTCTGCCGCCTTCTGCACGGCATTGACCAGTCCCGCCACCGAACCCCGGTGACGGCTGAACGGCGCGGCAGGAAACGGCAGCACCGCAGGAACACGGACCCGGGTGTCGAGGTGTGACGGCAGAGCAGCGATCGGGGCGCGATTGGTCCACTCGTAGCCAGTGCCGGTGGGGTGAACGCTCGGCGGTGCGACGAGGTACCCGGTGTGAGTTTTGATGTCCACGCCGGGGGTTCCGTCGAGCTTGCCGCGCACTTTGCCACCGCAGCGGAACCACAAGTGCCAGCCACCGCCGCCGGTCGCAGCGGTCCATGTCTCGGGAATCTGCCCCAGCGCATCGAGACTGCCGCCGGAGCGCGGGTCGACATCGAGCACCACGACACCGGTGTACGGGCGAATCCCGATATTGCAGTGTGAATTACGCAGCCACCAGGCCCGAATCTGCGCGGGGTCGGTAGTTGCGTCGTCTTTGCCGTGCGCCGATGCCGGAGCCTTCCCCTGCGGTGTCAGGGGAAGCACTGCCAGCCCCACACGGGCATACGCCAGCGCATGGTCCAGCAGTGCGGCACCCGGCACCGAACCGCTTGCCGTAGAATTGGACATGATTCTTGGAACATCCTTCTGGTAGGGGTGCCACTCACGCCCGGTCTGTGTTGCAGCACAGACCGGGCGCTTTGCTGTGCTCATTCGCCCTTGATCCATCGCGAGAGGTCTTCGGGGAAGATCCGCCACCGCCCCTTCGGTGCAGTCCGCTGGTAGCCCCTCAGCTCCCCTGCCAGGAGTGCGGCGTAGATCGAGTTCTGGTGACATCCGGCCATTCGCGCCGCCTGTGCGGGGCTCATCGGAGTGGTGATCATGAAGCTCCTTTTCCTTCACCATCTCGTGGGGTGCAAAACTATCGACTCTCTTGCACCCTCATTCAGGGACTATAGCGCTAGTTGGCGACAGATTCGCGGTCGAGGCACCTCTGGGGTGCAACTCTGCTACAGTAATTGCACTTGCAGGGGGCGAGAATGGAAAGAGGTGAACCGCAGTGAACGACGAGAGTGACGACGATCACGACGAGGTTTTCTACGCCGCCGCTGACGCTGAGTACGAAGAGGATGTGCGCTGGCTGCTGCATCAAGCGCGGCGCGGGAATCGGTTGGACAAGGCTGACCGAATGGCCCTAACCGGGCTAGTCATGCGAGATCGCAAGGCGTTCAACGTGACTCAGCTTCGACTTAGCGAGTTGTCCGGGGTTCCGCTACGCACTATCAAGCACATGGAGGCTGGCGGAGTGCCGCAGACTTCCACACTGATGGCGCTCGTGGACGGCATCGCGACGGCGCGGAAGGAGTTGCAGCCGAGGCTCGCCCAGACCCGCGATCCTGGCGACCCGATGCAGATGTTCATGGAGACGGTTGGCCCGATGTACCAGGAGCTCTCGCCGCAGGCGCAGGGCCAAGCGCTACGCCAGTTCATCCTGTGGATGAACGACGAGATATTGAAGGAAAAGGGTGGGGAGTAAGTGGCTTCCGTTCACGAGTATCAGGTAAAGCCAGACCCGAAAATCAAGGGCGACAAGGGGATTCGCTATCGAGTTGCCTACAACAAGCCGGACGGAAAGCCCACCGGTAAGCGCGGATTCCTCCGGAAGGCCGAAGCCAACGCCTTTGCCAACAAGGTGGAGGTTAAGAAGATGGACGGGGAGTATGTCGCTCCGTCTCTGGGCCGCGTCACAGTGTCCGAGTTGGCCCCGGCATGGCTGAAAGGAAAGAAGGCGAGCACCGCGCCGTCGAACTACCGCACTCTTGACGCAGCTTGGCGCACTCACGTCGAGCCGCGTTGGGGCAGCGTTCGTATCGCGGATATCAATCTCGATTCCGTCGAGGAGTGGGTTACCGACATGCGCCTTGCCGCGATGGCGAAGGCCGAAGCTCAGAAGGCAAAGGGCGGCAAGGTTTCTGACGGTGCGACCACGATCATCCGGGCACACGGCGTGCTGGCTGGGATTCTCGATGCAGCGGTGAAGGCGAAGCGCCTACCGAAGAACCTGGCGCGGGGCGTCGAGAACCTGCCGGACAAGAAGAAGAAGCGCCATGTTTACCTCACCTCGGCGGACTTGGACCGCTTGGCGAAGCAAGCCGGGAAGAACGACCTCCTGGTGCTCATGCTCGGGTACTGCGGCCCGCGCTGGGGCGAGCTGATCGCACTCCGGGTTCGCGATATCGACTTTCGCCGTGCACGGATCACGGTTGCCGACAACGCTGTTCAGTTGGGTGTCGACCATGCGGAGGGCGAAACGAAGGGCAAGGAAATCCGCACGGTGCCCGTGCCCAAGTTCATCCTCGATCAGCTGCAAGAGCACGTGAAGGGCAGGGACCGGAACGCGCTCGTGTTTCCCCACCCGGGCGACGCGGAGAAGTATCTTCCACGTCCGAAGTCGGCGGACGGCTGGTTCGCTGGCGCGGTGAAGCGGTCGAAGGTGCAGCCGATCACGCCGCACGACCTTCGGCACACGTGTGCGTCGCTGGCTGTGTCGGCAGGCGCGAACGTCCTGGCGCTGGCGCGACTGCTCGGCCACAAGGACGCGAAGGAAACGCTCAACACCTACGCGGACCTGTTCGATGACGACTTGGACCGCGTAGCCTTGGCAATGAACGAGAAGTATTCCGGCGGCAAAGGGTCCGCTGAGACAAGCGCTGGTAGCTGTTCTTGTCAAATTCTTGTCACAGAGCGCAATCAGCCCGCTGCATAGTCAAAGAAATAGCCCCTCACCTGGATGAACAGGTGAGGGGCTTTGGCGGTGGCGGAGGGATTTGAACCCTCGGACGGGGGTTACCCGTCACACGCTTTCGAGGCGTGCTCCTTAGGCCGCTCGGACACGCCACCGCCGACAACCATACCGGAGCGGGGGCGGATCACTAAATCGCCTGGATGGTCATCGTTGGCGGGTGAAGAAGGAGGCCAGGAGGGCGGCGCATTCGGGTTCGAGGATGCCGCCGCGGACCTGGGGGCGGTGGTTGAGGCGGCGGTCGCGGACTACGTCCCAGAGGGAGCCGACGGCGCCGGTTTTGGGTTCCCAGGCGCCGAAGAGGACGCGGTCGACGCGGGCCAGGACGAGGGCGCCGGCGCACATCGTGCAGGGTTCCAAGGTGACGGCGAGGGTGCAGCCCTCGAGGCGCCAGCCGTCGCCGTGGACGGTGGCGGCTTGGCGTAGGGCGAGGACTTCGGCGTGGGCGGTCGGGTCGCCGAGGGCTTCGCGAGCGTTGGCGGCGCGGGACAGTTCGCGGCCGGACGCGTCGAAGACGACAGCGCCGACCGGGACGTCACGGGGATCGGCGGTGGCGGCCGCGGCGAGCGCGGCGCGCAGCATCTCCGCGTCCGATATCACCGTGGCAGTTTGTCCAGGACCGCCGATAGTTCGTCGGCGAAACCGAGGCGCTGGGCGATCATGCCGAGCTGTTCGTCCGGGTACAGGTCGGTGTCGGCGAGGATGACGCTCAGCACCGGCTCCGGCAGGCCCAGATCGGCGAGCACGCCCAGATCGCCCTCTTCCCAGGGCTCGACATCGTCGAGTTCGTCCGGATCGATATCGGGAATCTCGACGTTCAGCGCCTCGAGCACATCGGCGGCGATGTCGTAGTCGATCGCGGCCGTCGCGTCCGAGACCAGCATCCGGGTGCCGCTCGGCGCGGGCCGCAGCACGATGAAGAATTCATCGTCCACGTCCAAGAGCCCGAAGACCGCGCCCGAGCTGCGCAAAGCCTTCAATTCGGTCTCGGCTGTGGACAAATTTGTGAGTGCGTCCTGGCTCAACGGACTGCACCGCCACTTGCCTTCTTCACGGACCACCGCCACGGCGAACCCCTCCACGGCGTCATAGTCTTCCGACGCCGCACTGTTCGTGCCCGAGCGCTGTGCTGCCATGGTCGCAACGGTAGTCTGCCTGACCCGAAATGTTGAACTCGTATGCCAATCTGTTCCGATGACGCGTGACCCGAAGGCCCCGATATGCGTGCTGGGAACCGGTTTGATCGGTGGCTCCCTGCTGCGTGCCGCCACCGGCGCGGGCTACCGGGCTTGGGGTTACAACCGTTCCGAGGACGGGGCGCAGGCCGCGCGGGCCGATGGATTCGACGTGACGTCCGATCTGGTGGGCGCCCTGAGCCGGGCGGCCGAGTCCGAGGCGCTGGTCGTCGTGGCGGTGCCGATGCCCGCGGTCGATCACATGCTGAGTGCGATATCCACTTATGCGCCGGGGTGCCCGCTGACCGATGTGGTGAGCGTGAAGGGGCCGGTGCTTGCGGCGGTGCACAAGCACGGGCTCGCGGCGCGGTACGTCGGCGGGCATCCGATGGCGGGAACTTCGGAATCCGGCTGGGCAGCAACCTTTCCCGAACTGTTCCGGGACGCGGTGTGGGCGGTGGGCGTCGACGAGGGCACCCATACGGAGCCATGGACCCGGGTGGTCCGGCTGGCGCTTGACTGCGGATCGGTAGTCGTCCCGGTGGTCGCGGCGGACCACGATCGCGCGGTTGCTCGCATATCGCATCTGCCGCACGTGCTGGCCGAAGCGCTGGCCGTCAGCGGTGCGAGCGGCGGACCGCTGGCGCTGGGACTCGCGGCGGGCTCCTTCCGCGACGGCACCCGAGTCGCCGGCACCTCACCTGACCTGGTGCGCGCCATCTGTGAACCGAACGCCACGGCACTGCTCGAAGTCCTGGACGACACCCTCGCCGTGCTGAACGCCGCCCGAGACAGCCTGCGCGACAACGGTTCTCTCGCTGAACTCGTCGAAGCCGGGCACGACGGCCGCCGTGACTACGAAACCGCGGACCGCTGGGAAGTCACCAATATCCGCCCCGGCGACCACAATTGGCTCGAGTCCTTGCGCGACGCCGGCCAGCGCGGCGGAGTCATCACCGCCCTCCCCTGACCGTTCGCGGATTCAGATGCGTTCGGCGAGACCGGGATAGTCGAGGACGAAACCGTCGGCGTCGACCGTGACGGTGGCGCTGGAGACCGGGGACAGCACGTTGATGCCGTTGGGCCCGCTGCTGTAGGTGAGGCTGGCTTCCTGGACCAAGAGATCCGGCAATCGCACATAGACGACCGGGACCTGCACGTCCTGCACGGCGTTCTGCAAACCGAAGCGGCGGATCGGCAGCGTGTTGAAGAACGGGCTCAGCACCACGTCGACGTCCAGCGCACCGGCGAAGGTGGAGCGCACATGGCTGCCGCCCGCGTCGACCAGCCAGTAGTTCTCCTCGTCGCGAGCGAGCGAGGCGTGCCGTTCACCGGCCGGGGTGGTGGTGCGCAGCGAGAGCCGCTTGGTGACGCCGCTCTCGTCGGTGACCAGGTCATAGGAGGCGCTGAACGCGGGATGCTCGTCGCACGCGCCGCCGATCATGCGCCCGGCGGCCCGGATGCGGTTGCCGTTGAGGGTCACGCGCACCGACTCCATCCGCGTCGCGTTGTGCGCGCGCCACGTGAGCATCGCCGGCCAGCGGGAGGCGGTGCCGGAGCCAGGGGCTGGGTTGGTCACCTACCTACCGTAAGCGACAAACCTGGGGAGCCTGCATCACACCAGCGACTCCACGCCCACCCCCGGCGGTCACGGACCATGTGCGTCGCGCCCGGCCAACCCCGCAGCCGATCGCGACGCACATGGACCGCCCCTTTCACACCAGCGATTCGCGCCAGGCCGCGTGCAGGCCCGCGAACCGGCCGCTGCCGGTGATCAGTTCCGCGGGAGCTCCGTCCTCGACGATGCGCCCGTGTTCGAGCACCAGCACACGGTCCGCGATCGCGACCGTCGACAGCCGGTGCGCGATGATCACCGCGGTCCGGCTGTGCAGCACGGTTTCCAGGGCCCGCTGGACCAGGCGCTCGCTCGGGATGTCCAGGCTGGAGGTGGCCTCGTCCAGCACGATCACCGCCGGATCGGCCAGGAACACCCGGGCGAACGCCACCAACTGCCGTTGCCCCGCCGACAACCGGCCACCGCGTTTCTTCACATCTGTGTCGAAACCCTGTGGAAGCTTGTGGACGAAGTCGGACAGCCCGACCGCGCGAGCCGCCGCGTGCACCTCGGCGACGGTCGCGTCCGGCCTGCCGAGCCGGATGTTGTCGGCCACCGAACCGGAGAACAGGTACGCCTCCTGGGTCACCATGACGACGTTGCGTCGCAGGTCGGCATCCGCCACCTCCCGCAGATCGCGACCGTCGAGGGTGATGGTGCCGCCGGACGGGTCATAGAACCGGGTCAGCAGTTTCGCCAGCGTCGACTTGCCCGCACCCGTCGCACCGACCAGCGCAACAACCTGTCCGGCCGGAATCTCCAGGCTGAACTCGGGCAGCACCGGTTTCGCCGCACCATCGGAGGGCCGCTTGACCAGATCGACCTCGAGACCCTCGGGCAGTTCCGCCGGTTTCGATCCGGCGGCATAGCCGAACCACACCTGGTCCATCCGCACCGCACCGGTCGCTTTCCCCAGCTGCACAGGCGTTTTCGGCTCCGCCACCGACGGCTCCTCTTCGAGCACGCCGGAGATCTTCTCCAGCGCCGCGGCCGCCGACTGGTACGCGTTGAAGACCTGCGCGAGTTCGTCGAGCGGACCGTAGAACTCGGTGAGGTACAGCAGGTATGCCGCCAGCACGCCGACCGCGAGGTTGCCCTCGATGACCATCCAGGCGCCGACCACGATGATGATCACCGTGGTCAGGTTGCCGAGCAGCCGGGTCAGGCCCGCGTAGTCACCCATGCCGCGCATCGCGGAGACGGTGGCGCGGCGGTATTCGGCATCTTCGGCAGCCAGCACCGATTCGTTGCGCTGTTCGCGGCGGAAAGCCTGGACCGCACGCATGCCGCCCATCGATTCCACGAACTGCACAACGACTTTCGCGATGGCGCCGCGGGTTTTGCGGTAACCGGCGCGCTGCCGGCGTTGCGCCCAGCGGGTGACCAGCAGCAGCGGGACGAACCCGGCGAGCACGATCGCGGCGAGCGTGAGATCCAGGTAGACCAGGATGACCGCGATGGTCACCACCGACAGGATCGCGCCGAGTGCCTGGTTGAGCGCGCTCTCCAGCAGCTCCTGCAAGGTTTCGATGTCACCGGTGAGCCGGGCCACCACCTTGCCGGAGGTGTACTTCTCGTGGAACGCCACGCTGAGCCGCTGCGTATGCGCGAACGAGCGCACCCGCAGATCGAAAAGCACGCTCTGACTGAGCTTTCCGGAGACCCGCAAGAACACGAAGGTGGTGACCATGCTGAGCGCGACCGTGCCGAGATAACCCGCCACGGTCCAGGTCAGCGGCAGCCAGTTGCCCTTGCCGCCCTGCGCGATCGCGGTGTCCAGGCCGTAGGCGATGAACAGCGGGCCCGCCACCTTCGCCGCGTTGTCCACCACAATGAGGACCAGGGCGAGGATCGCCTGCTTGCGATACGGCCGGATCAGTTCGAGCAACAGCCGCCGGGAACGCTCGGCCAGCACCAGGTTTCCGGTCGCGGTGACCTCTTTGTCCTCGCTGGCGATGCCACGCCAATCCGCGACCTCATCGCGTCGTCGCGATTCCTCCTGCGCCGCCGTATCTTTCGACTCGATCGTCTCGGTGCTCATTACTCACCTCCCATCAGTTCTCGGTAGACCGTGCTGCTGCGCAGCAGTTGGTCGTGGGTGCCCTCGGCGACGATGCGGCCGTCGGCGAGCACCGCGACCCGGTCGGCCAGTGCCGCCGTCGAAGGCCGGTGTGCGACAAGCAGAGTCGTCGCGCCGGCGAGCACGGTGCGCAACTTTTCCTGCACCCGCTCCTCGGTCTCCACGTCGAGCGCCGAGAGCGGATCGTCGAGCACCATGACCCGGCCGCCCTTGCCGGTGCCGGTCAGCACGGCCCGCGCCAGTGCGAGCCGCTGCCGCTGTCCGCCGGACAGGCTCATGCCCTGCTCGCCGATCCGGGTGTCCAGACCCCAGGGCAGGTTGTCCACGAACTCGGTGGCCTGCGCGACGTCGAGAGCGCGCCGCACATCGTCATCCGAGGCCTGGGGGTCGCCGAGCGCCACGTTCTCCCGGACGCTCGCCGAGAACAGCACCGGCTCCTCGAACGCCACCGACACCAGCGAGCGCAGATCCGACACCCGCATCGAGGCGATATCGATACCGTCGATGCTGATCACGCCGCCGGTGACGTCGTAGAGCCGCGGAATCAGGTTGAGCAGCGCGGTCTTTCCGCTACCTGTCGCGCCGACCAGCGCCACCGTCTCGCCGGGGCGCACCGTGAGCGAAATGTCTTCGAGCACATCGCTACCGGCCTCCGACTCGCGCGGGAAGCCGAATCGAACACCGTCCAAACGCAATTCGCCGCGGACCTGCGCGGGCACCCGCACCGGATCGGCCGGATCGGTGATGTCGATCGGGGTATCGATGATCTCCCAGTACCGGTCGGCCGCCGTGCGCGCGTCGTTCCACTCGGCCAGCAGGAACCCGGTCCAGATGATGGGCCACTGCAGGAAGTTGGCCAGCGTAATGCATGCGACCAAGGTGCCCAGTGTCATCGAACCGTTCGCCACCGCGAACGCGCCGTAACCGAGCGCGAAGGCGATGGCCAGCTGCGGTACCGCCACCATCGCCGACCACAGGTTCGCGTCCAGGCGCACCTTCAGTAGCTCGGTCTTTTGCAGCTCACGGGACTGCGCGGTCCATCGGGTACCGAAGAACGCGCCGCGGCCGAAGGCCTTGAGCACCCGCACGCCCTGGGCTGATTCCTCGGCGGTGGTGGCCAGGTCACCCGATTGATCCTGGGAGCGCCGCGAGGCCACCGCGTATTTGCGTTCGAAGCGAACGCCGACCCAGGTCAGCGGGATCGCGATGACCGCGAACAGCAGCCCGATCTGCCAGCTCAACACGATTAGCACCACGATGCCGACCGGAATCAGCACCATGTGGATCAGCAGGAACGGCCCGATGAACGCGATGAACTTGCGCAGTGTCGCCATGTCGTCGACCGCGCGGGACAGCAGCTGCCCCGACTCCCAGGCGTCGTGCCGCCCGATCGCCAGCGCCTGCAATTTGCGAAAGATTTTGGCGCGCATGGTGATTTCCACCTGCGTCGCCGGTTTCGAGACCAGCCACCGCCGACCCCAGACACCGAGCGCCTCCAGCAGCCCGAGCGCCAGCACCAGCGCCACCGGCCAGAGCACCCCGGCGAAATCCCGCTGCGCGAGCGGTCCGTCGATGATCCGGGCGATCACCACCGGAATCACCACGGCGGTCAACGCACTCAGCAGCGCCAGCCCGGTGGCCGCGAGCAGCATGTTCCGGTGTGGCCGCACGTACGGCCCGAATCTACGTAGCGAAAACAGGCGGCCCGGCGGTGTGGCCGCCGCAGGCCGCGGAAGTCTGTCGCCTTCGGATTCGGCGGCAGGTATCTCCAGTGCAACTGACAAAGCTCCCCCTCGGGTTGGTGGTTTGCGGTGTCAAGAACGCGACGCCCGTGATGTTCCCACTGGGGTCCGACATCTCAGGGTGTCAAAGCGACGCGCTCCTGGCCACCGAATTTCCGGCCACCCGGCCCGCGTCACGTTCATGACCCCAGCCAACAATCTGAAGTAATGTTGAAGTCAAGGGAGCCGACGCGGAATAGACTTCGCGCCATGCTGATCGTCGCCGACGTCCGAGGGTTCACCTGCGACAACGAAACTCACGTGTCGCGATGAAGCTGCCGTTCGAACTGTGCTCGATCACCATCTCGGCCGGCACCTTGCGCATGCAGCAGATCGAGATGAGTCTGACCTACGACGGACTCATCGAGGGTGGGCCCGGCGAGCGGGTGAACGACATGCTGGTGGATTTCCTGACCCGGCCACAACCCGGGCGGGGCGGCAACGTCTACGAGGTGCCGCCCGCCCGGACGGTCGAAGGCGAGACCGAACTGCTTCCGCCCGTCCGGTGCATCGGCTTCTTCCGCGGGCCATGCACAACCGCACACAACCCCGACTGGTTGTACACCCACCTGACTATCGGCTGGTTTCAACAGCCTTACTCCACAGGCTTGATCCATCCGGACGCGGTCGAGCAGATGCGCGACCTGCCGTGGCGCGATGTCGCGACCGATGTCACCTGGCAGGAGCTCTAGGCGACCCCGGCGCCTTCCGGTTCGCGGTCGACCGAGTCCGGGAACGCCTCCTGCTGGTAGCCGCCGCGCAGGGTGCCTTCGAGGTAGGCGGTGCGGCAGGCGCGGCGGGCGATCTTGCCGCTGGAGGTGCGGGGGATCGAGCCGGCGGGGACCAGCAGGACGTCGCGGACGGTGACGCCGTGGCGTTGGGAGATCGCCGCGCGGACGGTGTCGGCCACCGGTTGCGGGTCGAGTTTGGCTGCGCCGCTGCCGCGTTCGGCGACGATGACGAGTTGCTCGGAGGTGTCGTCGGCGTCGAATTTCAGGCCGGAGTGGCTGCCCTTCTCGAAGACGAGGGCGGGCAGCTGGTTGGCGGGGACGGAGAAAGCGGCGATGAAGCCGGGGCGCAGGGCTGAACTCGATTCTTGCGCCGAGTATTCGAGGTCCTGCGGATAGTGGTTGCGGCCGTCGACGATCACCAGGTCCTTGACCCGGCCGGTGATGTAGAGCTCGCCGTCGACGTAGGCGCCGAAGTCGCCGGTGCGCATCCAATTCGCCTCGGGGTCGGTGCCTTTGGCGTGGCTTTCGGGCTGGCGTATCTCGAGCATGTTGCGGAAGGTGGCTTCGCTCTCCTCCGGGCGGCCCCAGTAGCCGATGCCCATGTTCTCGCCGTGCAGCCAGATTTCGCCGACTTCGCCCTCGGGGCGTTCGGCGCCGGTTTCGGGGTCGACGATGACGGCCCACTGCGAGAGCGCGACATAACCGCAGGAGACCTGGGCAATCGCGTTGTCGGCGTCGGGATCTGTCTCGACCATGCGGCCGGCGTTGAGCTCGCCGCGGTCGACGTAGACGACCTTGGCCTCGTCCTCGGCCTTGGTGGCGGAGACGAACAGCGTCGCCTCGGCCATGCCGTAGCAGGGCTTGATCGCGGTCTTCGGCAGCCCGTAGGGCATGAACGCCTCGTTGAACTTCTTCATCGAGGACACCGACACCGGCTCGCTGCCGTTGATCAAGCCGATGACATTCGAAAGATCGAGTTCCTCGCCCGCCTTCGGGCGGCCCCGCGCGGCAGCATGCTCGTACGCGAAATTCGGTGCGGCGGCGAAGGTTCCGGCGCCGTCGGAGACCGCGGCCAGCTCCTTGATCCAGCGATACGGGCGGCGCACGAAGGCACTCGGCGACATGATGGTGATGAATCCGCCGCCGATGGTCGGCAGGATGACGCACAGCAGTCCCATGTCGTGGAACAGCGGCAGCCAGGTGACGCCGCGCGAGTTCTCTTTCACGCCAATGGCATCGATCATCTGCAGCAGGTTGGTGCCGACGGCGCGGTGGGTGATCTCCACGCCGGCGGGCGTCCGGGTGGACCCGGAGGTGTACTGCAGGTAGGCGACATTGTCGATGTCGATGTCCGGGCGCACCCAGGTCTCGCCGACACTGTCCGGGATCGCGTCGACCGCGATGATGCGCGGACGTTGCGCGGCGGGCAAGTGCCGGAAGAAGTTCCGCACGCCGGCCGCCGAGGTGGAGACCGTCAGGATCGCGGCCGGGGTGCAGTCGCCGAGCACGGCGTGCAGCCGGTCGGTGTGGCCCTGTTCTTCCGGATCGAACAGCGGCACAGCGATATTGCCCGCGTAGACGGCGGCGAAAATCGACACCACGTAGTCCAGGCCCTGCGGTGCGAGCACCGCGACCCGGTCGCCCGGCTGCGTAACCTGTTGCAGCCGTGCGGCTACCGCACGCAACCGGACACCGAACTCGCGCCAGGTGAGGTCCTGGTACTCGCCGTCACGCTCGCGCGAGTAATCGATGTAGCGGTAGGCGAGGGCGTCGCCGTTCTCCGCGCTGTGCTTATCGACGAAGTCGATCAGGGTTTTGTCCCCGAGGATCTTGATATTGCCCTGTTCGTCCAAGTAGTCGTCAAAGGTCTCGCCGATCATCGCTTTTATCCTTCATCCAACGCACGCACCGGGAGTGCCGTGACACCGAACACAGATCGACCATGGAGCGCCGGGAAGGTTAGCAGGTTATGCGCTCATAGTCATTCCGCCTGGATATAACTGAGCTTCTCCCTAGTACCGCCCGAAGGTGATGGCCACGTTGTGACCGCCGAACCCGAAGGAGTTGTTCACCGCGTAGTCGATGCGCCCGGGGCGGGCCTGCCCCTTGACGATGTCGAGATCCACGTCGGGGTCCTGGTTCTCGAGATTCAGCGTGGGCGGGACGACGCTGTCGCGGACGCTGAGCACGGTCAGCACCGACTCCAAAGCGCCGACCGCGCCGATGGAATGGCCGAGCGCCGACTTGGGCGCATAGACCGAAGCGCCGTTGCCCACGGCTTTGCTGATCGCGTTCGCCTCCGCGGTGTCACCGATCGGGGTGGCGGTGGCGTGGGCGTTGATGTGATTCACATCGTGCTTGCTGATCCCCGCGGTCTGCAGCGCGCGGGTGATCGCGCGGGCCGCGCCCGAACCTGTGGGATCCGGTGCGACCAAATGGAATCCGTCGGAGGTGACGCCCGCGCCGAGCAGGCGGGCGTGGATCGTCGCGCCGCGCGCCTTGGCGTGCGCTTCGGTCTCGATGACCATCATGGCGCCGGCCTCACCGAAAACGAACCCGTCCCGGCCCATGTCGAAGGGCCGCGAGGCCGCCTTGGGATCGTCGTTGCGGGTGCTCATGGCGCGCATCATGGTGAACGCCGCGATCGGCACCGCCTGGATGGAGCCCTCCACACCGCCGGTGACCACCATGTCGGCGTCGCCCATCACGATCATCTTCCAGGCGTTGGCGATCGCCTCCGAGCCGGACGAGCACGCCGACACCGGTGTGCACGCACCGGCACCGGCCCCCAGCTCCAGGCTCACGCAGGAGGCCGGGCCGTTGGGCATGATCCACTGCACGGTCAGCGGTGAGACCTTGCGGTAGCCGCCGTTCTGCATTTTGTCGCGCTGATCGATGAGCGCCTCGGCGCCGCCCAGGCCGGTGCCGATCGAGACGCCGAGCCGGTTCCGGTCCACTTCGGGGCTGCCCGCGTTGCGCCACACCTCACGGCCGAGCACCGTTGCCATCTGCTCGCAGTAGGCCAGTCGCCGGGCCTCGCCCGGGGTGAGGCCGACCGACGGCGCCACCTTCAGGTGCCCGCCGATCCGCACCGGCAGCCCGAACTGCTCGATGAAGGAGTCTTCCAGCACGTCGATCCCGCTCTCACCGTTGAGCAGGCCCTTCCAGGTCGAATCGACATCGCCGGCAATGGAGGTGGTCGCGGCCAGGCTGGTCACGACGACATCGGGAAAGTTGCCACCGCTTTTGAATGGGCGCTGCGTGGACGGAATCTGCATGGGGCTCGCTCTCCTGGCATCACGGGTTGAACCGGGGAACTGCGCGGGAAGATCAGCAAAGCGCCGCAAGCCTAGAACGGCTCGGGCCGAATCGAATTATCGGGGAGGTCGAGCTAATCCGCAGCAAGACACGCAATCTGGTACCGCTGTACCAGCTGGGTTGCCCTGGCGCACACTGCCGCGCGATGCTGTGACCCCTCGAGTAACGTGCACTGCGCGCACGGGCGGTAACAAAAGCTTGCAGCTGAAAGGTGGACAGTGACGGGCGGGCGGATGGTCGGGCTGTTCGCCGGGATCGGTGGACTGGAGCTCGGGCTCGCCAAACACGGTTGGCACAGCGAGCTGCTGTGCGAAATCGATCGAGGCGCCCAGGGCGTGCTCGCCGCGCACTTTCCCGAGGTCGAACTGCACGCGGACGTCACCCGGCTGCGGGCGATTCCGGCGGGCACCGATCTGGTGGCGGCGGGTTTCCCGTGCCAGGACCTGTCCCAGGCCGGGCGCACCGCGGGCATCACCGGCTCGCGCTCCGGCCTCGTCGACGAGGTGTTCCGGCTGGTACGCCGCAAACGGGGCCCGCGCTGGCTGCTCATCGAAAACGTCCCGTTCATGCTGCAGTTGGGCCGCGGGGCGGCAATGCGGCACATCACCACCGTGCTGGAGGAGCTCGGCTACACCTGGGCTTACCGGGTGGTCGACGCGCGCGCATTCGGACTGCCGCAGCGCCGCCAGCGCGTGCTGATGCTGGCCTCGCGCACCGAGGATCCGCGTCCGGTGCTTTTCGGCGACGACGACGGGCCGATGGAAGTCGGTGATCCGCAACGGGATCCGTGCGGTTTCTACTGGACCGAGGGCGTCCGCGGGCTGGGCTGGGCGGTGAACGCGGTACCGACGCTGAAAGGCGGTTCGGCGCTGGGCATCGCGAGTCCGCCTGCGGTGCGGTTGCCGTCCGGGGAGCTCGTCACGCCGGGGATCATCGATGCGGAACGCCTGCAGGGCTTCGATTCCGAGTGGACGATGCCCGCGACCGAGGTGCCGGGTGTGCGGGCCGGGCATCGCTGGAAGCTGGTCGGCAATGCGGTGAGTGTGCGGATGGCGGAATGGATCGGGTCGCGTCTGGCGGCGCCGGTCGGTGACTTTCCGGAGGGCCTGCCGCTGGGCGAGGGCGAGGCGTGGCCGACGGCCGCGTGGGGCCGCGCCGGGGAGGTTGCTCAACGTATGCCGGTGTCCACCTGGCCGGTTCAGGAACCGTATGAGGATCTGAAGAATTTCCTCACCGATTCCCGCTTACTGTCGGCCCGTGCCACCGCGGGATTCCTGCGCCGCACCACCATGGGCAATCTGCGATTCCCGCCCGGCTTCCTCGATGACGTGCACAGCCATTTGGCACGCATGCAGGCTTGAGTAGCTTGGTATCCGATGACCAGTGCCAGGCCCCGGACCGACGCGGCGACCAGTGCCCGCATGTCGCGGCAACGGCGCAGCGGCACGAAACCGGAGCTGGCATTACGTAAGGAACTACACCGGCGCGGGCTGCGCTATTTCGTCGATCGCGCGCCCGTATCCGGCCAGCGCCGACGCGCCGACGTCGTATTTCCGCGGCTGCGAGTCGCGGTCTACGTCGATGGCTGCTTCTGGCATCGGTGCCCGCAGCATGCGACAGATCCGAAGAACAATGCCGAATGGTGGGCCACCAAGCTGGCCGGGAATGTGACGCGTGACCGGGCGACCGACGCCGCGTTGATCGCGGCAGGCTGGCAGGTGATTCGGATTTGGGAGCACGAGGACCCGGCGACGGCGGCGGACCGGGTGCAGGCCGCGCTACAGCGGTGAATTATCGGTGGCGGCGCTGCACGATGCCGGTCGGGGCGTGGGACGCCAGATATCCGGAAACCAGCATGGCCGCCATGACCGCGAGCCCGGCGAAAGCTGTCATCAGACCGTTCATTGCAACACTCCTCGTCGTACCGCGTGATCAATTCCAGAGTCCGCCGTGAACCTGGCAGGACTCTGAGGTAGTGATGGCAATGACGTGCGAATGCGGCCGGATAGCAGAGAATGGAGCTCGTGACCGATAGCCGAGAGATTGCTCACCGGCGTCAAAGAGTCGTGGCGTGGTGCATGGCAGTGGCCCTGGCCCTCGCCGGGCTCTGCTATTCGTCCTGGGTGCTCGAGTTCGTACTGCCCGTCGACGCCGACCCGGTCAACACCTTCCTGAGCGAACTGGACGCCGAAGGCAAGCCCTACCGCTGGGTCTTCGCCACCGGCGACAAGGTCACCGCGGCTCTGCTCATCCCCACCGCCCTGGCCGGCCTGTGGATCTTTCCCAGGCGCCGCCTCACCACCCTCGGCTGGGTCGCCCTGCTCTGCTTCAGCGCCGCCACCATCGCCGACGTCCTGCTCCCCCTCCCCGACTGCGACTCCGCGAACGCACCCTCCTGCGGCGGCGACCACAGCGCCCTGTTCCCCCAGCTCCACCAACCCCACGCCCTGACCAGCACCCTCGCCGTCACCTCGATCGCGGTCGCCGTCTTCGCGTTCAGCCTCGCCGCCTTCCGCTACCGCCCGCGTTGGCGGATCCTGCGCGAACTCGGTCTCGCCTTCCTCGTTATCGGCGCGCTCGCCACCATCTGGATGCTGGTCGCCGACAACCTCTCCGGCGACTACGCCCTCGGCATCGCCCAGCGCATCCAGGTCGGCGCCATGTCCCTGTGGCTGGCCACCCTCGGAATTGCCGTGCTCCGCGAAGCCCGCGATGCCATGCTGACCCCGTGAACGCTCGTGTGAACATTTCCTCGGAATCGGAATTCGAAGACGTCGTCGGCTACTCCCGCGCCGTCCGCATCGGCAACCACATCGCGGTCAGCGGCAGCACGGCCGCCGCTCCGGGCGGCACCGCGGTCGGCGGTGACGACATGGCCGAACAAGCCCGAGAAGCCTTGCGCCGCATCGCCATCGCTCTCGACAAGGCCGGGGCGAGCTTGTCCGATGTCATCCGCACCCGCATCTTCGTCACCGACATCGCGCGCTGGCCCGAGGTCGCCGAAGCCCACCGTGAGTTCTTCGGCGAGATCCGCCCCGCCGCGTCGATGTACGAGATCCAGGCCCTGATCAGCCCCGCGCTACTGGTGGAGATCGAGGCCGACGCCATCATCAGCGACTAGCGGATCAGCCGAATCCCAGCTCGGCACAACCGAACCCGGATACCCGCTGTCACTTCCAAGCAGGCAGGACAGGCAGCGGCCCGGCAAGGTCGGCCCCGTCGGAGCGACCGAGAAGCCAAGCAAGCAAGGCACTCGCGTGCCCCGAGACCGTGTGATCCGGTTCGCCGGCACCGATAGTCGCAGTGAATCCGGTATCGACGGCATTGACCGCGAATGCCGTTGTGGGAGCCTCGGATTTGGCCGCGACCTTCGTGAGATCGATCGCCGCTTCCGGCAGCAGCCGGGCGACAAACGACTCGGGCCAATCCGCGGGCTGGTAACCGAGACCGAGATCCACATGATGAATCTCCACCTCCCGCAACCGCATCCACGGAATGAACGAGCCGGGCATCTCCCCACCCTGCCGATTACGCACAGTGGCGGTCCAGGCCGCCTCAGGAGCCGTACGCGCCAGCTCGAGCCAATGCGCCGCCGTGGCCTCGACATCGGCGAGCTGCTCAGCCAACGGCCGTGGCGCCCCGTCCTCGATGTCCTGATCCCGAACGGAAACACTTACATACTGCGGAGTTACAACCCCGGTCCGCGCCCACGTCAGCAAATTCACCAAACTGTCCGCATTCCGAGCCATATGCGCCAGCACATGTCCCCGCGTCCACCCAGGCAACAACGAAGGCTCCCCCACCTCCGTCTCACTCATCCCCTTGACACTCTCGAGCAGCCGAGCGGTCCCCTCAGCCACTTGATCGATCACATCAACAGGAGCGGCGGAATCAGCACTGGTCACCCCCCGAACCCTAATCCGCCCAACCGAACCCAGTCCACAAAACGAGCCCGCTTGGATGCGTCGTGCCGGAAGAATCGGTTGCATGACTGGTCTCGTGCTGACCGCGGAACGGCGAACCGAGCTGGCGGCGCTGCTGGATGACGAGCAGCGGCTTCGGACCCAGTATCCGAAGGTCGCGGAGTACTTGGATACGGCGCCGAGGTTGCCCGGGACCGATGATCCGGCCGCTGACGCGGCGTTCGACCTACGGGTCCTGCATTACGCAACCGGCGGTGAATCACCAACAGGCAACCCGTACTGGGACATTGTCGCGCCCTCGCTGAGCACCGTGGGTGGTCGACGGGTGGTTAACGGCGGCCGTTCGAAGGGCAGCCCGCGCCTCGCGTATGCCGAGACGATCTTGCAGGATCTCTTCGCTTACGCGGTGCCCTCACCCGAGACCATCACGTGGATCCGGCAGTTCGCCCAAGGACGCAAGGTGCTGGAGCTGGGCGCCGGCCGCGGTTATTGGAGCGGCCAGCTGGCTACGGCCGGCGTCGATATTGCGGCGTTCGACTCCAACCCACCCGGGACCGGGAACGCTTCATTCTCTGCAGCGCCTGGGCAGCGTGATGGGTGGTTCCCCGTCGGAGACCTGGCCCAGTTCGAGGACGAGCCCAAAGATGGCTCCGTCCTGTTCCTGTGCTGGCCTCCGGGGTGGGGCGATCCGATGGCGTCGAATGCACTGCGAGCCTTCGAGGAAGCAGGCGGAGAACACCTCGTCTACACCGGAGAACCCAAGGGCGGAAAGACCGGTAACCACCGCCCGCCCAGCGGCATTGCAGGGCATACAGCACGGCAGCATCTGACTCTCACCAGGGCATCTGGCATGCGACAGTCGCTGCCGTGAACCCGCGCTACGCCATGGCAGGCTCGGGACACCCGCCAATTCCCCGCCGTGACAGTGGAGGTGTCCAACGTCTCTGGAGGGTTGTTCGATTCGACCAACGCACGACCCTGGCCCTAGACGTCCAGGGTCTGCCGAACGAAGGGAGCAACAGAGTTGAAAAAGATGGCAGCGGTACTGATAGCGGCTGGCGCGGCAGCACTGATGGTGGCGGGCATCCCGAACGCCTCCGCCAAACCGCACACTGGGACGTATTCCGGCTGCGTCGCCGAACCCCAGGACGTCGAAAACCAGGACGACGCGGGCGACAGGTTTTCCATCACAGCGAAAAAGTGCAAACCCAGCCGCCTTGCGCCGCGGAGCGGCACAGCTCAAGATGTCAAGCTCGCTGTCACGACAACGAACGGCACGTTCCATATCTTCTGCACGAAGGCGACAGTCCGCAAAAAGGGCACCGAGGTCAGCGGCGAGGATTGCATATCCGATGCCCACCTCATCCCTTCCGGCTAGACCGGGATTGCCTCTGCAAGAACGCGGCGGAACAAGCGCGGTTCTGAGGTGACTGAATGGCGCACCCAGGAAGGGGGTCCGGGGGGCGAAGCCCCGCCGGGTGGGGTGTGGGGGCTTCGCCCCCACAAAGGCACTGAACGAAATTCGCCCCGGCTCGCGCTCTTCGCGAGCACAAAACCGGAGCGAATGAAGTGCGCCCGAAGGGATTCGAACCCCTAACCTCTTGATCCGTAGTCAAGTGCTCTATCCGTTGAGCTACGGGCGCATAGTTATTCAGTTGTTCTTGCCCGGCGAACCGGGCTTGGCGGAGGCGAGAGGATTTGAACCTCCGGTCCCCGTGAAGGGACAACTCATTAGCAGTGAGTCCCATTCGGCCGCTCTGGCACGCCTCCTGGAGCCTTCTCTTCGAGGGCACCGGTCCTTTCGAACCGCCGAGCATGAAGATTACAGCAGGCACTGCGCAGAGTACAAAACGCCTGGTTAGCTACCGTAAGTTGCTGTCGAACCAGTCGAAGATGCGGGTTTGGGCGGCGATGAAATCGGCGTCGTCCTCGTCGTCGGGGCCGGGGTGGTCGGCGCGGTGGTGCAGGCCGGGGTAGCTGACGACGAGGGAGGCGACGGAGGCGCGGCCGGTGGCGTCGCGGAGTTGGTCGATGTGCGCGGGCGGGGTGTGCGGGTCGTCGGCGCCGTAGAGCCCGAGCCAGGGTGCTTGCAGGCCGGGGGCGGCTTGGACCAGGGCGTCGCAGTCGTCGGTGAGGGGTTCGATGATGCCGGGGGCGGCGACGCTGACGGCGGCGCCGACCGGGCGGTTGGTGGCGACGAGGAAGGCGGCGGTGCCGGCGTGGTCGAAGCCGAGGACGCCGATGCAGTCGGGGAAGACGCCGTGCGCGGTGAGCCAGTCGTGGCAGGCGTCGAAGTCGTCGAAGAGTTCGTCGCCGAAGACTTCGTGAGAAGGATCACCGTTGGCGCGGTGGAAGAGGTTGGGCGCGACGACGGTCCAGCCGTCGAGCGAGAGCGACTGCATGAGGTCCAGCAACGGTGCGGTGAACTCGCGGGACTCGTGCAGGACGACGATGGCGCCGCGGGCATGCCCCTCCGGCTCTATCACCATGATCGGCACTTGCTTGTCGGCGTCAGGACGCTCCGCCAGTGCAGTGGCTCGGCGTAGGGGGGCAATATCGTCATAGGTGCCCGACATGGAATCCAGAGTAGGGCGAGAGCCTGATCTTGGCGAGAAGTTGCACGTGAGCGCGTTCTAACCGCAATTTTTCCGGTACGGACGACCCTGTCCCCGTTTAGGGTGAGGGGGTGAGCGCGCAGATCCGGCCGGACCTTTCCTCTATTCCGGCATACACCCCAGGCCGCAGCTATCCCGGCGCCGTCAAGCTCGCCAGCAACGAGACCACGCTGCCGCCGTTGCCGGCGGCGGCGAAGGCGATCGGCGAGGCCGCCGAGCTGGCGCACCGTTATCCCGACAATCAGGCCACCGAACTGCGCGCGGCGCTCGCGGATTTCCTGGGTGTCACGGTGGAGCAGGTGGCCGTCGGCTGCGGCAGCGTCGCGCTGTTGCAGGAGCTGGTGCAGATCACCTGCAGCTCGCCGCAGGACGAGGTGGTGTTCGCGTGGCGCTCGTTCGAGGCGTATCCGATCGTTACGCAGGTCGGTCACGCGACGGCCGTGCAGGTGCCGCTGACCTCGGATCATGTGCACGATCTGGACGCGCTGGCGGCGGCGGTGACGCCGCGGACGAAGCTGGTGTTCGTCTGTAACCCGAACAACCCGACCGGGACCGCGGTGGGCCGGGACGCGCTGGTGCGCTTCCTGGATGCCGTGCCGTCGGATGTGCTGATCGTGCTCGACGAGGCGTACTTCGAATACCTGCGGATGGCCGAGTCCGGCCAGTGCCCGAATGGTGTCGAACTCGGCCGTGGTCGCCCGAATGTCATTGTGCTGCGCACGTTTTCCAAGGCGTATGGCTTGGCGGGTCTGCGGGTCGGTTACGCGGTCGGTGATCCGGAGGTCATCACCGCGCTGATGAAGGTGCATATTCCGTTCAGCGTGAACCGGGTGGCGCAGGCGGCGGCGATCGCGTCGCTGGAGTCGCGCGGGGAGCTGCTCGACCGCACCGACGCCCTGATCGTGGAGCGGGAGCGGGTCCGGGAAGCGATGCTCGCGGCCGGGTACGACGTGCCGCCGAGCGAAACGAACTTCGTCTGGCTGCCCCTGGGCGGGCGCAGCGGCGCCTTCGCGGAGGCGAGTGCGGACGCGGGAGTTCTGGTGCGGCCCTACGCTTCCGACGGCGTGCGCGTCACCATCGGTGACTCGCACGAGAACGATCTGTTCCTGCAGTTCGCGACCGATCCGGAAGTCGCCGGACGCTTCAGCTGAGACCGGCCGAAACAGCCGGCCAGGAGGCGGCCAGCTCGTCGACCCAGTACGGCCAGGAGTGGGTGCCGGTGGAGCGCAGGTTCACCGTGGCCGGGATGCGCAGTGCGGCAAGGCGTTCGGCGAGGGAACGGGTGCAGGTGAAGGCGCCGGCCTCCAATGGACCGCCGAAGCCGATGGCGCTGATCACCTCCGGATTGCCCGGCACGTCGTACTTGCCGGGCATGCCGCTGCCCGCGGACAGATAGATCGCTTTGCCGCGCAACGCTTCCGCCTGCGAGAGTACATCGTGGGCGCGCCACTGCGGGTCGTCCTCGGTGCCGAACATGTTGTCCGCCTTGCCGTTATAGGTGGCGACCACGGCGCGGGCCTGAGCCTGGCCGGTGTCGCTGCCCATTTCGTAGCAGCCGCTGTGCCCGGCCACCGCGGCGTACAGCTCCGGCTGCCGGACCGCCAGCATCAGCGCGCCTTCGGCGCCCATCGAGACGCCCATGACGGCGTTGCGGCCGTTGCCGTCGAACCGGGCGTTGATCAGCGGGGGCAGTTCGTCGGTCAGGAAGGTTTCCCACCTGTTCAGACCCAACACTGGGTCCTCGCGGTACCAGTCGGTGTAATAGCTGGCCGGGCCGCCGACAGTGAGCACGACGGTGACGTCTTTGTCTTCGAAGAATTCCGCGGCGCCGCCGAGGACGGTCCAGTTGTTGCTCTCGGACTTCGCGCTGCGGCCGTCCAGCATGTAGACGACGGGGCGGGGCTGAGAAGTGTTGCGCGGCAGCAGAACCTGCACCTCGACGGTGCGGTGCATGGCGGGCGAGGAGACGAACACTCGGAGCTTACGATCGCTGACCTGGGTGATGCTTTCGATGAAGGGTCTGTCGGGCGTCGGGCTGGTGGGCTCGGCCGGGTCCGGCTTGTCCGACGAGCCGCTGTTCGGCTTGGCCGGGGCGTCGGCGAGGGAAAAGGGCGTCCCGACTGCCGCCGCACCCGCTAGCAGGGCGGCGGTGACGAGCACGCCGGATAATCGACGTAAAGCCAGGGCCGACGACTTTGTCCGGATGTGCTCGGAAAAGGTTCTGCGCCGAGACCGCATAGCGCCATACTGCCAGAAATGTACGGTTTCTCCCGCGCGCCAGCGGTTCTCGCGGCGAGTTATGCGGGTGCGTCGAGGTTTTCCTGCCACCGGCGTTCGACTCCGAACAGGCGCCAGACGGCGACCGCCACCGCCCAGGTGAGCACGAACAGGCCGACGATGATGTAGCCGAGGGCGCCGAGATCCAGGTTGCCGATCCAGGCGACGGGCCCGCCTTCGATGCCGAGTTTCTCCACGAAGATCGAGATGATCTCCTGGCCGCCGATGAGCAGCGCTACCGCGACCGAGAGGCCGGTGATCACCAGGTTGTAGTAGATCTTGCGGACCGGCTTGGCGAAAGCCCAGTCGTAAGCGTAGCTCATGAAGGAGCCGTCGAGCGAGTCGAACAGGGTCATACCGGCCGAGAACAGCACGGGCAGAACGAGAATCGAGTACCACGGCAGACCGGTCGCGGCCGCGCCGCCGGCGATGACCAGCAGGCCCACCTCGGTCACGGTGTCGAAGCCGAGGCCGAAGAGCAGGCCGACGGGGTACATGTGCCGGGGCTTGCGGACCAGGCGGACCACCGGGTTCAGGACGCGGTTGAGCAGCCCACGGTTGTCGAGTTCGCGTTCCAGGGCGGCTTCGTCGAATTCGCCGCGGCGCATGCCGCGGAACACGCGCCAGATGCCCAGCAGGGAGGCCAGGTTCAGCAGGCCGATCGCGATCAGGAAGGTGCCGGAGACGCTGGTGCCCCACAGGCCGGTCCAGCGCTGCAGGGACGAATCCTCGTCCTCGAGGTTGGCGGCGAGGGCGCGGACGCCGAAGGCCAGCAGCGCGACCAGGATGAACACCACGCTGGAGTGACCCAGGGCGAACCAGAACCCGACGGTCTGGACCTTCTGCTTGCCGTTCTCCGCGACCAGTTTCCGGGTGGTGTTGTCGATGGCGGCGATGTGGTCGGCGTCGAAGGCGTGCCGCATGCCGAGGGTGTAGGCGGTGACGCCGAGACCGACGCCGAATACCGCGCCGCCGACCATGTGGTTGCCCGGCACCACGAACAGGAGCAGGGTGCCCCAGCCGAGAATATGGAGTGCGATGACGGCCGCCGCCATCCCGATCACGCTGCGCACAAGACCTCGCTACCTCGATGAACCGATCGTTAAACGGTACGACAGGCGTGTGACAGCGATGTTGCCCAGAAGCCCCTGGCAAACCTCGATTCGGTCGCTTGACTGACAGCGCACGCCAATCCAGCTGGGATTACGCCGAATTCGGGCACACAGTCAGCACACTGGTCGTACGCTTTTCTACGGGCCTTCGTCCCCCTTTCCGGGGCGTTGGCTACCTCACGGCATCGCCGGAACACGGTCCGGCCGCGCTCCCCCGATGCCGTCCGGTGTCCGCTGCGCATACCTCGCGCGAACTCTCGCGAGGCCTTGGCCGCACGGCGCCACCCCTGCCGGCGCGCGCCGGTGATCGATCCACGCTCCACGTTCGATGTCTTGTCTGTTTCTCGCAGTACCTGATGCCCGACCGGAGAAAATCGTGAACCAAATGTTGCCCGTTCGCCAGTTCCACCATCTCACCGACGCAGGCGCTTTCGGCCCGGAGCAAGTACGGCGGCTGCGCGAGTGCGACGAATTCTTCCGACAACCCGAACTGGCGCACCTGCCGAGCCATCGCCGCCGCGTCGCATTGCGCGAACTCGAACACGAAGCCGTCTACGAGCAGACCGCCGAGGAAATCCTGATCGGAGCCAAACTCGCCTGGCGCAACCATGCCCGCTGCGTCGGCCGGAAGCATTGGCGCACACTGAAATTGATTGATGCGCGGCACGTGCGCACCGCCCAGGACCTGGCAGAGGCCTGCTGGGAGCATTTACGCCTGGCGACCAATGGCGGCGCCGTTCAATCCATGATCACGGTCGGCCCGCCGCGCCGGCCCGACGGCCGCGAATTCCGCATCGTCTCACCACAACTCATTCGCTACGCCGGGTATCGCAACGGCGACGGCACCGTCACCGGTGACGCCGCCCACATCGCGATCACCGAATTCGCGCACAAGCTCGGCTGGCGCGGTGCGGGCACCCCGTTCGACATCCTGCCGGTGCTGATCAGCACTCCGGACGAGCCGATCCGCTGGTTCGACGTGCCCCAGGAGCTCGCGCGCGAAGTCGATCTGGAACACCCCGACTTCGACTGGTTCGCCGGACTCGGCCTGAAATGGCATGCGCTACCGGTGGTTTCGAACATGGACCTGGAGATCGGCGGCGTCACCTACCCGTGCGCGCCGTTCAACGGCTGGTACGTCGGCACCGAGATCGGCGCCCGCAACCTCTCCGACGCCAACCGCTACAACATGCTCCCGCTGATCGCCGAGATGATGGGCCTGGACACTTCCGCCGCCCGCACCCTCTGGCGGGACCAGGCCCTGATCGAACTCAACCGCGCGGTGCTCTACAGCTACCGCAAGTCCGGGGTCTACGTGGTCGACCATCACACCGTCGCCAAACAGTTCTGCGACCACGTCGCCCGCGAACAAGCCGCGGGCCGCACCTGCCCCACCGACTGGTCCTGGGTCAACCCGCCGATCTCCTCGGGCCTGACGCCGACCTTCCACCGCTACTTCGATCCGCCGGACGACTCGATCCGGCCGAACTTCGTACGCAGAGGATAGAAAGCGGAGACGGAGGGATTTGAACCCCCGGTCGATCTCTCGACGCTCGCTTTCAAGGCGAGTGCATTCGGCCGCTCTGCCACGTCTCCAGGGCCCCGATGCTATCGCACCCGTCGGACCGCACGCGCGCCGATTACCTGGTCGACGCGGGCGCAGACCTCGGGGATGACGGCGAGCTGGTCGGGGCCCTGACTTTCAGCGAGTGCTGGCGATCAGCGAACGGTCCAGTTCGGCGGGTGACGCACAGCCGGCCAGGCCGAGTGCGGAGTCGAAATCGGCGAGAAGGAGGCGAAGGGCGTGCCGGGCGCCCGCGCGACCGCCGATGCCGAGACCGTAGGCCCAGGGGCGGCCGTAGAGGACTGCCTTCGCGCCGAGCGCCAAGGCGACCAGCACGTCGGAGCCGGTGCGGATGCCGGAGTCGAAGAGGACGTCGGCGCGGTCGCCGATGGTGGCGACCACCGCGGGCAGCGCGTCCAGGGAACCGATCGCTCCGTCTACTTGGCGGCCGCCGTGGTTGCTGACGATCACCGCGTCGGCGCCCGCGTCCACGACCTGGCGGGCGTCGTCGGGGTGCTGGATGCCCTTCACCGCGATCGGCAGATCGGTCCATTCGCGCAGGTGCGCGAGATCGGCGGGTCGCAGGGTGTGGTTGCCGAACAGCCCGACCCAGGTGAGGACCGCGATCTGCATCGCCTCCGGGCTCTCCTCCGGCGGATTCGGCAGTTTGGCGCGAAACACCGGATCGGACAGGTAGTTCGCGATGCCCTTGCCGTGCAGGAACGGCAGGTGCGCCAGTTCGAGATCGCGCGGCCGCCAGCCCAGGCTCGGGGTATCGACGGTGACCACAATGGCTTTCGCGCCCGCGCGCTCGGCACGTTCGACGAAGGAGCGGGCCAGCTCGTCGTCGTTGGGCCAGTACAGCTGGTACCACCAGTCGCCCGCGGCCGCGCCGACCTCCTCGATGGTGGAGGACGCCGCGGTGGACAGCACCGTGCCGATGCCGAGCTCCTTGGTGACGTCGGCGACGATCACCTCGCCTTTGTCGTGCATCAACTCCAGCACGCCGATCGGGGCGGTCAGTACCGGCGCGGCCAGCTTGGTCCCGAGCACTTCCACCGACAGATCGCGCGCGCCGGGCCCGGTGGTGCCACGCAGCATGCGCGGCACGATCCGGTGCCGGTCGAACGCGGACCGGTTCGCCGCGGCGGTCCGCTCCGACGACGCGCTGCCCGCGACATAGGCGAACTCGGCCGCGCCCAGCACCTCGCGGGCGCGCTGCTCCAATCCCGCTGCCGTCATCGGCAATTCGGGCACCGCGCCACCCAGTCCGGCCAGGTAGATCTCGTTCTGGAAGTCGATAAAGCTGCTCACGGCGGGAACGCTAGTCCCTCCCCCGGACTCGTGCGGGGGAATCTCCCGAGCCTCAGCTATCCGGGCTGGGGCAGGATGGGGGTATGCGCGGAATCAGGCTGAACGGGTTCGGTGGGCCGGAGGTCATGGAGTGGGCCGAGGTGCCCGATCCGGTCCTCGGGCCTGGCGAGGTGCTGATCGACGTGGCCGCGGCCGGGGTGAACCGCGCGGATCTGTTGCAGCGGCAGGGGTTCTACGCGCCGCCGCCGGGCGCCAGCGAGATCATAGGGCTGGAGGTGTCCGGGGTGGTCGCCGAAGTCGGTGCGGGCGTGCGGGATTGGGAAACCGGCGATCGGGTATGCGCGCTGCTGTCCGGGGGCGGGTATGCCGAGCGCGTCGTGGCGCCGGCCGGGCAACTGTTGCCGGTGCCCGAGGGGATGGATCTCGCTGCGGCGGCCGGGCTTCCGGAGGTCGCGGCCACGGTGTGGTCGAACCTGGTGCTGACCGCCGGGTTGCACGCCGGGCAGCTGGTGCTGATCCACGGCGGCGGCAGCGGGATCGGCACGCACGCCATCCAGATCGCGGTGCAACGCGGCGCCCGGGTCGCGGTGACGGCAGGGTCGGACGAGAAGTTGAAGCAGTGCGCGGAGCTCGGTGCGAGCGTGCTGATCAACTATCGGGAGCAGGATTTCGTGGAGGTCATCCGCGGCCAGCAGTCCGGCGCGGGCGGGCCGGGCGCGGACATCATTCTCGACAACATGGGCGCGGCCTACCTGGCGCGCAATGTGGAGGCACTGGCCGATCACGGTCACCTGGTGGTGATCGGCATGCAGGGCGGTGCCAAAGCGGAGCTGAATCTCGCTGCACTGCTTGGCAAATGGGGCACCATCCACGCCACCAACCTGCGTAAACGACCCACCACCGGCACGCACAGCAAGGCCGAGGTCATCGCCGACGTCACCCGCCACGTGTGGCCGCTGCTCGCCGACGGCCGGATCGCCCCTGTGATCCACGCCGAACTACCGATCACCGAAGTAGCCCAGGCTCACCAGATGCTCGACGACTCAGGCACCTTCGGAAAGGTCACCCTCCGAGTCACGCACTGACGGCATCCCGGATGTATGCAAATCGTGCACTTCGGCCGAGAAACTGGTCGTAATCGCCCGATTGGGCGGAAAACTGCACGATTCGCATACTGTGCTCGCGGAGACGGGGGATCAGTCGAGGGCGGTGAGGGCGCGGCCCAGCTGGTCGATTTCGAATTTGGTTGTGTACGGGGCCAATCCGATGGTGACGGCGCCGCCTTCGTCGTTGACGCCCAGCGCGTCGAGCAACCGGCTACCGCCGTGCACACCGCTCAGCGTGCCGATGCGGGCGTCCGCGAGCTTCGCCGCGACCTTCTCCGCTTGCATTCCCGCGAGCGTGAACGACACCGTCGGGATGCGGGTCGAGGCCCGGCCGATGACAGTGAGGTTGGGGACCTTGTCGAGCACGTCCATCAGGTGCTCGAACAGCTGATCGTGATAGTCCTGCAGCGAAGTGATCGACATTTCCAGGCGCTCGCGCCGCGTGCCGGAGGCCCGTTCGTCCAGGCCGGCGAGGAAATCGATGGAGGTGGTGAGACCGGCCAGCAGCGCGTACTGATGGCCGCCGACCTCGAGGCGTTCGGCGCCTTTGGCGTACGGATTCAACGACATCGACGGAATCCGGTCGAGGAACGCCGGGTCGCGGAAGACCAGCGCGCCGATCTGCGGGCCACCCCACGCGGGCGCGCTGAGCGCGATCACGTCGGCGTTGAGTTCGTCGATATCGATGAGCGCGTACGGGGCCGCGCCGACCGCGTCGGCAACCAGCAGGCCACCTACTTCGTGCACCCGGTCCGCCGCGACCCGCACCGCGGGCGCGGAACCCACGATCGGGGACGCGGCCGTCAACGCCACCAGCCGGGCGGTGGGCCCGATCAATTCCTCGAACTGCCAGGACGGCATCTCGCAGGTCTCGATCTCCACCTCGGCCCAGCGCACGTGCGCGCCATATCGATTCGCGATGCGCAGCCACGGCGCGACATTGGCTTCATCGTCCAGCCGGGACAGCACGATGCCGGTGCCGAGCCCGAGCCGGGAGCTGAGCGACTCCGCCAGCCAGGCCAGCAGCACCGCGCGATCAGGCCCGAGGACCACGCCCGCCGGGTCGCCGCCGACGAGATCGGCGACCGCCTCGCGCGCCGAGTCCAGGATGGCGGCGCTGCGCACGGCGGCGCCGTTACGACCGATGTGCGAGAAGGCGGACGTGCGGAAACCCGTTGACAC
Source organism: Nocardia sp. XZ_19_385 (assembly GCF_015355755.1). NCBI lineage: Bacteria > Bacillati > Actinomycetota > Actinomycetes > Mycobacteriales > Nocardiaceae > Nocardia > Nocardia sp. XZ_19_385. Next base: position 1,253,424 of record NZ_JACVEE010000002.1, on the reverse strand, counting down.
GGCACGCGATACCGAATCCGGAACCAGCATGCCCGCCTGCGGGTCGAAGTGGATCCAGCCGTCGCCCAGGGACGGTATCAGGCCCCGAACCCTCGCGACGTCGTAAGTCATGCTGGCCACTCTAAGGGCAGCGGGCGAGGCTGCGTAACCGTGTTCCACCTGACTGGCAGATGGCACCGCAGCGACCGGGGTGAATGCATGGCAACCGACTTTCAGCAAAATCCGAACCACACGACGACCCGAACAGTTTAGGCCGCCCGGCCCTTACATAAACACGGACCGGCAAGCCTCGAGAACGGATGACATGATGGGGGTCATGACGCATTCGGATGACGCACCCGATTCCATCGTTGTGGTCGGACCCGACGGGCGGCACCTGGTCATCCCGGCCGATGCCGGTACTCCGCTGAACGCCCAGGTGGTTTCCGACGACGAGCCCGGCGCCGCGGATGACGGCGCGGAGGCCGCCGAATCGCTGGCCGACATGGTCGAGCAGCCCGCCAAGGTGATGCGCATCGGCACCATGATCAAGCAGCTGCTCGAAGAGGTGCGCGCGGCACCGCTGGACGACGCCAGCCGCACCCGGCTGCGCGAGATCCACCGGTCCTCGGTGCGCGAACTGGAGCAGGGCCTGGCGCCGGAACTCCGCGACGAACTGGAACGCCTGACCCTTCCCTTCACCGATGACGCCGTGCCCACCGACGCCGAACTCCGCATCGCGCAGGCGCAGCTGGTCGGCTGGCTCGAAGGCCTGTTCCACGGAATCCAGACCGCGCTGTTCGCCCAGCAGATGGCCGCCCGCGCCCAGCTGGAGCAGATGCGTCAAGGTGCGCTGCCGCCCGGCAGTCACGCGAGCGAATCCCGTACCGGCAGGCCGGACCACGTGACGGGTGGTTCCGGGCAGTACCTGTAGGCCCGTTCCGGACGATCCGGTCACCGTGGTTCCGGCCGTTCTCGGTCAAATTCGCAAGGGTAGTGTCGAGCACCGTGTCCGCCGCTGCCGCTCGCCCCGACTCCGACGTGAGTGCGGTGCGTCCTGAAGAAAGCACAGTGCCTGTGACCACCGACGAACCCCTCGCCGCGGAAGCCGTTCCGGCGGAGCCGATCGTGTCGGATTCGCAGACCTTCCAACGGGCGTTCAAAGATTTCCGCGACGGTTTCAACCAGCGTGAACTGTGGTTGTCGCTGGGCTGGCAGGACATCAAGCAGCGCTACCGCCGCTCGGTGCTCGGCCCGTTCTGGATCACCATCGCCACCGGCCTGCAGGCCGCGGCGATGGGCATTCTCTATGCGACGCTGCTGAATCAGCCGCTGACCGAATACCTGCCGTATGTGACGGTCGGCCTGATCGTCTGGAATGTGATCCAGGCCAGCCTGATCGAGGGCTCGGAGGTGTTCATCGCCAACGAGGGCCTGATCAAACAGCTGCCGTCGGCGTTGAGCGTGCACGTCTATCGCCTGGTGTGGCGGCAATTCCTCTTCTTTGCGCACAACATGGCCATTTATGCCGTGCTGCTGGTCGCGTTCAGCGTTTGGAAGAATCTCGATTGGTCCGTGCTGCTGGCGGTTCCGGCGATCCTGCTGCTGTTCCTGAATGCGGCGTGGGTGTCGATCGTGTTCGGCATCTTCAGCACCCGCTACCGCGATATCGCGCCCATTCTGTCCAGCACCACGCTGATGCTGTTCGTGCTGACGCCGGTGATGTGGACGACCAAGACCCTGCAGTCGGTGGGCGGCGGCGACCGGGCCAAGATCGTCGAGCTCGTGCCCACTTTCCACTACCTCGAAATCGTGCGAGCCCCCCTGCTCGGCGAGCCGTCGGGCTGGGACCACTGGGCGATCGTGGGGACGATCACCCTGATCGGCTGGATCGTCGCGATCTTCGCCATGAAGCGGTACCGTTCGCGCGTGCCCTACTGGGTATAAGGAGCCTCCGGTGACTTCGAATGTGAGCATCGAAACCCACCAGGCGTGGGTGGAATTCCCGATCTTCGACGCCAAATCGCGGTCGTTGAAGAAGGCGTTCCTCGGCAAGGCGGGCGGGGCCATCGGACGCAATCAGTCCGACGTGGTGGTCGTCGAGGCCCTGCGGGATATCAATCTGTCGCTGAAGGAAGGCGACAAGGTCGGCCTGGTCGGGCACAACGGCGCGGGCAAATCGACGCTGCTGCGGCTGCTTTCGGGTATCTACGAACCCTCCCGGGGCAGTGCGCGCATCCGCGGCCGGGTGGCGCCGGTGTTCGACCTCGGCGTCGGTATGGACCCGGAGATCTCCGGCTACGAGAACATCATCATCCGCGGGCTTTTCCTCGGGCAGACCCGCAAGCAGATGCTGTCGAAGATCGATGAGATCGCCGATTTCACCGAGCTCGGCGAGTATTTGTCGATGCCGCTGCGCACCTACTCGACCGGTATGCGGGTGCGCCTGGCGATGGGCGTGGTGACCTCCATCGATCCCGAAATCCTGCTGCTGGACGAGGGTATCGGCGCGGTCGACGCCGAATTCATGAAGAAAGCGCGGCTGCGGCTGCAGGAACTCGTCGCCCGGTCTGGCATCCTGGTGTTCGCCAGCCATTCCAACGAATTCCTCGCCCAGCTCTGCGATTCCGCGCTGTGGATCGATCACGGGCAGATTCGCCAACGCGGCGGTATCGAAGATGTAGTGCGCGCGTACGAGGGCCCCGATGCGGGAAATCACGTGGCAACGGTGCTGCGGGAAATGGAAGCCGAACGCGCGGCGGGCGTGCGAGCAGAGCGAGAACTGGAGCGTAATCAGGCATGAGTGAGCCGAGCGGGCCGAATGACCCGACCAGGCCGGACGCGCCGTTCGAGCAGCCCTCGACCGGCGCCGAGGCCCGGATCGTGGCGGTGGTGGTCACGCACAAGCGCCGCGAACTGCTCACCGAATCGCTGAAAGTCCTTACCGCGCAGTCGCGTCCGGTGGACCACCTGATCGTGGTGGACAACGCGAACGAGCCCGAGGTCGCGGAGCTGGTGGCGGAGCAGCCGATCGAAGCGACGTACCTGGGTTCGGCGCACAACCTCGGTGGCGCGGGCGGTTTCGCGCTCGGCATCCTGCACGCGCTGACCCTCGGCGCGGACTGGGTCTGGCTGGCCGACGACGACGGGCGGCCCGAAGGCCCGGAAGTGCTTGCGGTGCTGCTGGATTGCGCGCGCCGGCACGGGCTGGCCGAGGTCTCGCCGGTGGTCTGCGATATCGACGAACCGGATCGACTGGCGTTCCCGCTGCGCCGCGGCGTGGTGTGGCGGCGGTTGCGGTCCGAGCTCGGCGACGAGGATTTCCTGCCCGGCATCGCTTCGCTGTTCAACGGTGCGCTGATCGCGGCGAAGGCGGTCGATCAGATCGGTGTGCCGGATCTGCGGCTGTTCGTGCGCGGCGACGAGGTCGAGGTGCATCGCCGGCTGGTGCGCTCCGGGCTGCCGTTCGGCACCTGCCTGCAGACGGCGTACCTGCATCCCAACGGCGCGGCCGAGTTCAAGCCGATTCTGGGTGGACGGATGCACACGCAGTACCCGGACGATCCGGTGAAGCGGTACTTCACCTACCGCAATCGCGGGTATCTGATGTCGCAGCCCGGTATGCGCAAGCTGCTGCCGCAGGAGTGGGTGCGGTTCTCCTGGTTCTTCCTGGTCACCCGCCGGGATCCGGCCGGTCTCAAGGAGTGGTTCCACCTGCGCAGCCTCGGCCGGCACGAGCAGTTCGGGAAGCCGGATAAATAGGTTGCACGCCCTTCCGGGGCTGTGTCACAGTGGTCGGAACGTCGAGAGAGTTGAGGAGGTGGAGATCGTGGTTACAACCGTGCGGATTGTCGTGCCTGCGCTGCCCGCAGCGCCGATCTCCCCCTCCACCTCATTTCACTGAACCCCGAGTCGGGGTTCAGCCCGACGAAGGATTCCTTCCATCATGGTCGAGAACGACCCTAACTTTCACGTCCCTTTCGGCTGGACCGAAGCCGTAGCCGACGAATACACCCCACTCATCGAAACCGGCCGGGTTCCTGCGCGCGTCATCCGTATGGATCGCAGCGAATGCGACGTGGCGACACCGACCGGGCTCGCCCGCGCTCGCTGCCCGCGCTCGGATTCCGAGATCAGTGGTTTGTGCACAGGCGACTGGGTGACTGTCGATGCCGATCTGAATGTGCGGCAGTTGCTGCCGCGCCGCTCGGCGATCATGCGGTCCTCGGTCTCCGGGCGATCCGAAGGCCAGGTGCTGGCCGCGAATGTCGACACGGTGCTGATCTGCTCGGCTGCCGACGGCGATGTCGACCTGAACCGTATCGAACGGATGCTCACGCTGGCCTGGGAAAGCAATGCCCAGCCCATCGTGCTGCTCACCAAAGCCGATGCGGCAGAGGATATTCCGATCGACGAGGTACAGGCCGCAGCGCCCGGCGCGGTCGTTCTCGCCGTCTCCGCCGACACCGGCGCGGGCCTGGACGTCCTCTCCGCCATGCTCGACGGCACCGTCGCCCTGATCGGTCCCTCCGGCGCCGGTAAATCCACCCTGGCCAACGCCCTCCTCGGCGCGGAAGTGTTCGCCACCAACGATGTTCGCGCCGTGGACAAGAAAGGCAGGCACACCACCGTCCACCGCGAGCTCCGCCCCCTCCCGGGCGGCGGCACCCTGATCGACACGCCGGGCTTGCGCGGGATCGGGCTCTACGACGCCGCCGAAGGTATCGAGAAGACCTTCAGTGACATCGAATCCTTTGCCGCGAGTTGCCGTTTCCTGGACTGCTCGCACCAAGCCGAACCCGGTTGCGCCGTCCAGGAAGCCATCGAAACCGGTGCGCTGACGCAGCGCCGCTTCGACAGCTACCGCAAACTCGTCCGCGAGAACGCTTGGATGGAATCCCGTACCGACAAACGCCTGCAAGCCGAACGCGCTCGGGAGTGGAAGTCGGTCATGAAGCAACAGCGGCGCATGTACCGCGAACGCGGCTCGCGCCGCTGACCCACCCGAATCCCGGTACCCCGCAGCCATTTTGCTGCGGGGTACCGCGGGTTTATCCACAGCCGTTCACAACCACATGGGCTGTACGGCCGGAAACGATGATCCACGGTAGGGTTCGGCGCGAATGACCGTGCTTTCGGGAGGGTTTTGGATGAGTTACCCCGGCGGAATCCCGCCTCAGGATCAGGCGCAAGGTGGGCAATGGCCCGGGCAGCAGCAGCCTGCGTTTGGTCAGCAACCGGTGCCTGCGGGAAATCCGTACGGTGCACCGCAACCTTATGGGCAGCCCGCCGCTGGGCAGCCTTATGGCGCACAGCCTTACGGGCAACCGGCGCAGCAGGGGTATGGCCAACCGGCGCAGCAGCCGTATGGCCAGCCCGATCCGTATGGGCAGCCGCAGTACGGGCAGGCCGCGCCGCAGTATGGGCAGCAGGCACCGTACGGCGCGCCGATGGCCGCCCCGGCCCCGCCCGGGATCACCGTGCAGGCGGAGTACGAGTGGCCGCTGTTCCTGCTCGCGATCACCAAGCCGAAGATCGAGATCAACGGCCAGCGGGTACCGAATACGAAGTGGGGCGAGAACCATATTCCGGTGGGGCCGGGGCAGTATCACCTGAAGGTGTGCACGCCGTGGCTGTTCGATATGGGCCCGGCGCAGGATCAGGTGATGATCAACGAAGGTCAGGGTGTGCGGTACTACTACCGGCCGCCCGCCATCATCTTCCTCGACGGCGCGATGGGGCAGGTGCCGCAGAAGACGCCGGCGCTGATCTTCATCTACATCTCTTGGGGGCTCGCGGGGTTGATCTTCCTGCTGAACTTCCTGACACTGCTGGCGCTCTAGCCGAACTGCTGACGGGGCATCGGACCATAGGTCCGGTGCCCCTTTTGCTGCCCGAACGCCATATGCAACTGGTTGCATAGCGGGCGGGTTTACGCTTAGTGTGCGAAGTGCGGATGGCCGCGGGCGCCTCAATTCCTGCGGCATACAGACAGGAGCAGGTCATGGCGGAATCGGGCAAGCCGTTGGCGGGCAAGACGATGATCATGTCGGGCGGGAGCCGGGGCATCGGGCTGGAGATCGCCAAGAAGGCGGCGGCCGACGGTGCGAATGTCACGTTGATCGCGAAGACGGACCAGCCGCATCCGAAGCTGCCGGGGACCATCCACACCGCGGCCGCGGAGATCGAGGCGGCCGGCGGGCAGGTGCTGCCGTTCGTCGGCGATGTGCGGCTCGAGGAATCGGTGGCCGAGGCGGTACGGCAGACCGTGGAGCGGTTCGGCGGGATCGATCTGGTGGTGAACAACGCGTCGGCGATCGACCTGTCCCCCACCGAAGTGCTGCCGATGAAGAAGTACGACCTGATGCAGGACATCAACTGCCGCGGCAGTTTCCTGCTGTCGAAGCTGAGCATTCCGCACCTCCGGGCGTCCGCGCAGGCGGGCCGGAACCCGCACATCCTGACGCTGTCGCCGCCGCTGAATCTGGATCCGAAGTGGGCCGGGATGGCGCTGGGCTACACCATCGCCAAGTACGGAATGTCGCTGACGACACTGGGTTTGGCGGAGGAGCTGAAGGGCGACGGGATCGGCGTGAACTCGCTGTGGCCGCGCACCACCATCGCCACCGCCGCCGTGCGGAACCTGCTCGGCGGGGACGAGATGATGTCCACTTCGCGCACGCCCGCGATCTACGCCGACGCGGCGTACCTGGTGCTCACCTCACCGGCGGAGAAGACCAGCGGAAACTTCTTCATCGATGACGATGTGCTTGCGGCGCACGGGATCACGGATCTGGACCAGTACCGGGTCACCCCGGGCGACGGCGAGCTGACCACCGACCTGTTCCTCTGACGCACCGCGGTCGCCTGGGGCTGCCCTAGCCCCAGACGATGGCGTGATACTTCGCCAGCGCCGCGATCAGGCCGATCGAGCTGGCGGCGGCGATGGTAATGGCCGGGCCGAACGTGGGCGTCTTGCCCTCGGTGTCGGTGAGCCGCAACGGCATCCAGCGCAGCAGCACCCCGAGGGCGATGATGGCCAGCGGCACGAAGTACCGCCCCTGCACGCCATCGATGATGTAGTAGCCGACCGGGGTGAACGACATGTACAGCGTCACGTAGATCATCGCGACGCTCGCGGCCACCGTCAGCGCGACCACCCAGGTGCGCCAGCGGGTCGAGGCGGTCATCCGGTCGGCGATGCCGATCGCGACCGCGAGCGCGAGCAGGCAGGCGACGATGGAGAGCGCGGGCACGTCGATGTAGGCGAAGCCGAGTTCACCGAAGAATTGGGTGAACCAGCGCTGGTCGCGGTAGACGATGCTGTCGCCGAACACGTCCACGAAAGCCAGTGGGTCGCCCAGGATTCCGGAGACCTGGTCGGCCGGGCGCACCGAATTCCACTGGTGCTCCGGGCGCATCAGGCCCATGCCCTTGGTGGTCGGTCCGGCGATCTTGGTCCAGAGGGCGAAACAGATAGCGCCCACGCCCGCGAGTACCCAGGGCACGAATCGCTGCCAGCGGCGCGGCTCGGCGGAGCCGAACGCGAATCGCTCCACAGGTATCAACACCAGCAGCATGGCCAGCAGAACGTAGGTCGGCTTGCTCAGCGGCAGCAGGATGGCGGCGGCCAGGATGGCGGCGGTTTCGGTGCGGCCCAGCCGATCTCCGAGGAACAGCGCCTTGACCAGCAGCGCCGACACCATGATGGCGAGCGCGTTGGTCATGGTGTCGGCCGTGACGGTGCCCGCTTGGAAGACGGCGATCGGCAGCAGCGCGACCGCGAACACCAGCCACTGCACCCGGTGGCGGCGCAGCGCCCACAGCCCGAACCCGACGAGCGCCAGATACACGGCCAGGCCGGCGAGCCGGGTCGCCATGATCATGCCGCCGACATTCAGGTCGAGCGCTTCGGCGATCCGAATGCCAACGGTGGCAGGGATATACGGAACCGGGGAGTATGCGGCGGTGTTGGTGAACCACACCGGCTCCTCGGCCGTGGAGATCTCGGCGCGCTTGAACCGGTCGTAGTCGGCGGGGTCGTACACCATCGGATCCGGCTCTTGCGGATTGGTGGTGTAGTCCTTCAGCGCGTAGCCCATCAGCTCGGTGATGCTTTCCGGCACCTCACCGCCATAGGAGACACCGCGGGTATCCGCAATCTCTTCCGGCAGGAAACCGCCGTGCGCGACCTGATAGGCCCGCCCGAACTGGGTGATCTCGTCATGGCCCCAGAACGGCGGCGTGCTCACGGCGAACGCGGCACCGAAAATCGTCACGAGCACCGCGAAAGCGACTGTCGCAGCGCCGAACCGGTGCACGACCGACGCCGCCACCCGGCGCACGGGCCCCGGCTCGTCGGCGCTGACCATGGTGCCTACCATCGTCCGCACGCGCTCTTCATCGCCCGAATTCGTTTCCGGCGCAGCCCCGTTCGCGCTCGACTCGGTTACACCTGCCGCGTTCGGGTCGGTGCGATCGGCGGAGGTGGTCACCGCCGAGGCTCCGCGTCACCGCCGAGGTCGGCCACGCCCGGCGCGGAATGCAGCAGGTAGATCAAACGTGAAGCCTCGTGCCGGGAACGGCGGATGCCATCGAGCACCAGGCCCGCGGTCCAGGCCAGGCTGCCGAGCAGCAGCAAGGTGAAAGCGAGGAACAGCGTCGGGAAACGCGGCACCTCATGGGTCGCGTAGAACTCGATGACGATCGGGATGGCCAAGGCGATCGAGACCAGCCAGCTCAACGTGCCGAACAGGCCGTAGAACGCGACCGGACGCTCGTGCCGGGCCAGCCCGAGGATCAACCCGAGGATCTTGAATCCGTCGTGGTACGTGCGAAGTTTGGATTCGCTGCCCGCAGGCCGGTCGCGGAACCCGACCGGCACCGCGGTCTTCGGCACGCGCAGGTGCAGCGAATGCACCGTCAGCTCGGTCTCGATCTCGAATTCGCGCGAGACCGCGGGGAAGCTCTTCACGAAGCGACGGGAGAACACCCGGAACCCGCTGAGCATGTCTTCGACGTTCTCGCCGAACACCTTTCCGACCACACCGTTGAGGACCTTGTTGCCCATCTCGTGGCCGGCGCGGTAGGCCGAGGCGCCGGCGCTCTTCAGTGACTCAGCTTCGCGGCGCACACCGAGCACATGGTCGTAGGGGCCGTCGAGCAGCGTCTTGATCATCAACGGCGCGGCCGACGCCTCGTAGGTGTCGTCACCGTCGATCATCAGATAAATGTCGGCGTCGATATCGGCGAAGGCGCGGCGCACCACATTGCCTTTGCCCTTGGTGTTTTCGAACCGCACGATCGCACCGGCTGCACGGGCCCGTTCGGCCGTCTTGTCGGTGCTGAGATTGTCGTAGACGTAGACGACGATTCCCGGCACGGCGGCCTGTAGATCGGCGACGACCTTGGCGACCGATGCCTCTTCGTTGTGGCAGGGGACGACTGCGGCGATACGAAGCTCGGTGGAATCCACCCGGGTAAATCCTCGATGTCGGCGGTGAAAGGGAACACCGGGAGGGTACAGGGCCGTTGGGTCTGGTGCGCACTCGCGTTCAGGTACCGTCACTCAGTGTCTTACCCCGAGCAGCCCGTGTCAGTCCCGGATCCGCCGCCGGTCTCCGCTGTCGAGGCCGTGACCGCTGCCGAACCGGGCCCGAACCTGGCCGCCAAGCTGATTTCCGCGCTCCGCAAGGGCAGTGCCTTCCTGGTCGTCGGCGGTATCGGTTTCCTGGTCGACGCGGGCACCTACAACCTGCTGGTGTTCTGGGGTGGCGAGGGTGTGCTCTATAACCAGCCGCTGGCCGCGAAGATCATCGCGATCCTGGTGGCCACGGTCGTCACCTATTTCGGCAACAAATGGTGGACCTTCGCCGATCAGCAGACCGACAACCCGGGTCGCGAATATCTGCTGTACGCGCTGTTCAACGTGATCGCGATCGCGCTGCAGCTGGGCTGCCTCGGATTCTCCCGTTACGTACTGGACCTGTCGACGCCGCTGTCGGACAACATCTCCGGCACGTTCATCGGCCAGGCGGTGGCGGTCGGTTTCCGCTACTGGGCCTATAACAAATTCGTGTTCACCGGATCCAAACCGCAAGCCTGACGGGCGCTAGAGGGTCCGGATTGATATCCTCACCCCCGCCGCGAACGGCATCCCGTCGGCACAATAAAGATTTCGAGGACTTCATGGAGCAGTCGGCTACCGAGGCCGTTACCGAAACGAACGAGCAGCGGTCGGCGGAGGCTGCACCCGCCGCCTTGCAGGTCGACCATCGGGCGCCCGATCGGCTCGTGCTGCAGCGCGGCATCTTCACCGGGCCGTCGGCGAAGATCAGCGACGAGCTGTACGCCGTGGTGAAGGGCCGCTCGCATCGGGAACGCCTGGAACTGCGCCTGGAAAAGGGCGCGACCGCGCACACCAACACCTACTTCGGCCGGTTCGCCGCCGCCTACTGGCAGCGCTGGACCGTGGTCACCGAGGTGCGGGCGACCATGGTGCTCGAGGTGACCGGCAAGGCGCTGGTGCGGATCGTGGCCTCCGATATCGCCGGGCACCGGCGCATCATCGGATCCGCCGATGTCACCGCGAGTGGAGCGCTCACGCTGAACGCCACGGTGGATCAGTTCGTCGACGGTGGCGCGCTGTGGCTCGAATTCGATGCCGTCGGCGGGCCGCTCGGCATCTCCGAACTCACCTGGACCGCGGACGCACCGGAGCGCATCCGCCCGGTCGCCATCGCGATCTGCACCTTCAACCGCGCCGCCGACTGCGCGGAAACCGTTGCGGCGCTGGCCTCGGACGCGCCCGTGCTCGACGCGATCGACGCGGTGTACGTGGTCGACCAGGGCACCGATCTGGTGCAGGACCGGCCGCGCTTCCAGGAGACGCTGCCCATCTTCGGCGACAAGCTGCGCTACATCCGGCAGCCGAATCTCGGTGGCGCGGGCGGCTTCACCCGCGGCCTCTACGAGGTGTCCGCGGTGAACGAGCACGCCGACGTCATCCTGATGGACGACGACATCCTGTGCGAACCCGAAACGGTGTTGCGGCTCAACGCCTTCGCCAATATGACGGTGGAACCGACGCTGGTCGGCGCGCAGATGCTGTTCCTGCTCAACCCCGACTACCTCAACGTCGGCGCCGAAGAGGTGCACCTGCACGAGCTCAAGCACGGGCAGAAGGTGCCCAAGGCGCTACGCAACACCTCCATGCTGAAGAAGAACCAGGAGCGCCGCGTCGACGCCGGCTACAACGCCTGGTGGACCTGCCTGATCCCGGCCGAGGTAGTCGCCAAGATCGGGCTGCCGGTGCCGATCTTCTTCCAGTGGGACGACGTCGAATACGGCGTGCGCGCGCGGGAGAACGGCTTCGTCACCGTCACCCTGCCGAATGCCGCGGTGTGGCACGCCGACTTCTACTGGAAGGACTTCGACGACTGGGCGCGCTACTTCAGCACGCGCAACTCGCTGATCGTCGGCGCGATGCACGCCCAACTCGACGGCAAGAAGATCAGCCGCCAGTTCTTCCGCAACATCGCCGAATACCTGGTCGCGATGCAGTACGGCCTCGCGCACACCACCCTGCAGGGCATCGAGGACTTCCTGCAGGGCCCGAAGGTGTTGCGCGACGGCGGAATCGACGCGCTGGCCCAGGCCCGCAAGAGCCGCGGCGACTACCCCGAGACCGCCAAGCACGCCGCCGCGACCCCGCCGGTGCGGGCCGCCGACGTCCAACTGCGCAGGGCCGGCGGCGAACCCAGCCGTGTCCTGCTGGTGCTGATCAAGCGCGCCATCAACCAGTGGACCGGCCGCACCCAGCACGGCCTGATCGGCGTCACCCGCGAGGACGCGCACTGGTGGCACGTCTCGCTGTTCGACCACGTGGTGGTCACCGACGCCTCCCAGTCCGGCGTGCGAATCCGGCAGCGGGACAAGGCACGTGCGCGTCAGCTACTCAAGCGCACCATCCGCGTCCTACGCCGGCTCCGCAAGGAACTCCCCCGCCTCACCGAGGAATACCGCGCCGCCATGCCGGAACTCACCAGCCGCGAGAACTGGGCCCGCCTCTACGGCATCGCCCCCGACTGATAACCCGTCGCCACCGCCGGTGAGCGCTCGAAACCTCTGGGGTGGGCGTTACTCGGCGGTGGCGTCGAGGGTGCGTTCGCCTGCGGCGGCGTAGGCGCTTTCGGTGGCGGCCTTTTCGGGGCGCCACCAGTCCTCGTTGTCGCGGTACCACTGCACTGTGGCCTTGATGCCCGCGCGGAAGTCGGCGTAGCGCGGGGACCAGCCGAGTTCGTCGCGCAGCAGGGAGGCGTCGATGGCGTAGCGCTGGTCGTGGCCCGGGCGGTCGGTGACGTGGTCGAAATCGTCGGGGGCGCGGCCGAATTCCTCGAGGATCAGCTGGACAACGGTTTTGTTGTCGAGTTCGCCGTTGGCGCCGATGAGGTAGGTCTGGCCGAGGCGGCCGCGGTCGAGGATGTCCCAGACCGCGCGGTTGTGGTCCTCGACGTGGATCCAGTCGCGGATCTGATGCCCGGCGCCGTAGAGGCGCGGGCGGACGCCGTCGATGAGATTGGTGATCTGGCGCGGGATGAACTTCTCCACGTGCTGGTACGGCCCGTAGTTGTTGGAGCAGTTGGACAGCGTGGCGCGCACGCCGAAGGACCGGGTCCAGGCGCGCACCAGCAGGTCGCTCGAGGCCTTGGACGCGGAGTACGGGCTGGACGGGTTATACGGAGTGCTCTCGGTGAAGCGCGGTTCGTCCGGCGTGAGATCGCCGTAGACCTCGTCGGTGGAGACATGGTGGTAGCGCACGTCGTAGCGGCGCACGGCCTGCAGCAGTGCGTAGGTGCCGACGATATTGGTCTGGATGAACGGCCACGGCTCGGTGAGCGAGTTGTCGTTGTGCGATTCGGCGGCGAAGTGCACCACCGTGTCGACGCCGCTGACGAGTTCATCGACCAGATCCAGGTCGGCGATGTCGCCGTGCACGAAGTCGATTCGGTCCGCGACCGGGTCGAGCGAGGCCTTGTTTCCGGCGTAGGTGAGCGCGTCCAGCACCGTCACCGTGGTGCCGGGGCGCTGGGCCACGGTCTGCTGGACGAAATTCGCACCGATGAATCCGGCTCCGCCGGTTACGAGCAATCGCACGTCATGAACCTTACGTCGGTGGCACTGTCTGGGTTGCCGGAGGCACCTGAGAGCAACCTGAGTGGCGTTCGTCACATCAGGACCAGGTTAATGCCGATCGGAATCATTGCCGGAATTTGAAAAGCGTGCTGAGAGTGCGTATTTCCAAAAACCCCCCATCGCGCGAGTCCGGCTGGTGAACAAAATTTGAATTAAAGGTCACAAACGGTTCACCACCCGTTAGCTGGTCTAGATTTCGATCAGTTAGTCCCCTCCGAACGCTCTACATCGAGGTTCAAAACCAAATGCTGATGAGGAAATTCGCCGCAACGTCGGCGCTGCTGATCGCCGCCATGGGCGTCACCGCAGGCACCGTCAACGCGGCTCCGGCCGAGGCTTCCCCCGAGGCCATCAACTTCACCGCCCAGTCCACCGACACCCAGTCCATCATCTCCATCGACTCCGGCGCGCTGGTGATCGAGGACGATGCCCTCAAGATCAAGGCGGCCGACGGCACCACCGTCGCGGGCACCCCGCTGAAGTTCAAGGTCGACGAGTTCGAATTCCCCATCGCCGCAGAGATCTCGGATCGCAAGGCGACCCTGACCCCGCAGCTGTCCCTGGAGAAGGCCGTCTACAAGCCGGTCGCCCTGCCTTTCGAGGACAAGGCTCCCTGGAAGAACGAGTACGACCGTGAGCTGGCCGCGTTCAACCGCCTGAAGGACACCATCAGCATGGGCGCCACCATCGCCACGCTGGTCGGTGGCCTCGGCGGCGCGGCTGTCGGCTGCGTCCTGGGCGGTGTCCTGGGTGGCGCGGTTGTCGGCGGCACCATCGTCGGCCTGTTCGGCCCGTTCATCCCGGCCGCCCTCGCGGGCTGCCTGGCCGGTGCGGCCGCCATGGGCGCGCTCGGCACCATCGCGGGCCAGATCTTCATCACGGCTCCGGTCGCCATCGGCGCCGCGATCCAGTACTTCGCCACCATCAACGCACCTTTCGTGCCCCCGGCGAAGTAATTTCCCGAGCTCACAACTGAATTCGCACAACTGAATCAACAACCGAACATCGAGCCAGGAGCCCCGCCCGGCGTGCTTTCCGCGCGGGGCTCCCTTCGGCCCGACCGGGTTACTGGAAGTTTGCGAACTCAGTCACCGGTCACCACCAACCGCTGAATGCACCTGATGAGGACCAAAACACCATGCGTTTCAAGAAGTTTGCCACCAGCTCTGCCCTGCTGATCGCCGCCCTCGGCGTCACCGCGGGCACCGTTAACGCGGCCCCCGCCGCCCCGGCCGCCGCGCCGATCAACTTCACCGCCGACTCCACCGACACCCAGTCGATCATCTCCATCGACTCCGGCTCGCTGGTGATCGAAGACGATGCCCTCAAGATCAAGGCGGCCGACGGCACCACCGTCGCGGGCACCCCGCTCAAGTTCAAGATCGACGAGTTCGAATTCCCCATCGCCGCAGAGGTTTCCCAGCACAAGGCGACCCTGACCCCGCAGCTCGACATGAGCAAGGCGGTCTACAAGCCGGTCGCCCTGCCGTTCGAGGACAAGGCGCCGTGGAAGACCGAGTACGAGCGTGAGCAGGCTGCCTGGAGCCGCATGACCTCCACCATCTCCATGGGCGCCACCATCGGCACCCTGGTCGGCGGCCTCGGCGGCGCGGCTGTCGGCTGCGTCCTGGGCGGTGTCCTGGGCGGCGTCATCGTCGGCGGCACCATCGTCGGCCTGTTCGGACCGTTCATCCCGGCCGCCCTCGCGGGCTGCCTCGGCGGCGCGGCCGCCATGGGCGCCCTGGGCGCCGTCGCGGGTCAGATCTTCGTGACCGCTCCGGTCGCGATCGGTGCGGTGGTCCAGTACTTCGCCACCATCAACGCCCCGTTCACCCCGCCGGCCAAGTAATTCCGGTTCAGTCTCAGACAACCCCGTCCGGAAATTCCGGGCGGGGTTGTGCTGCTGCGCACGGGCATTCGATCATGGTGAACGAGTGATTAACTCACGCCATCTATTTGATGACAATTTGCTTTCCGCAACATGGCGGACAATTTCTTAACATGCCGCTAACGCGGCCAGAAAACTATTGCCCGAAAGAATTCCGGCGACACAAGTGAACCCCCGCCCCATACCTGGGAGCGGGGGTTCATGCTCGTCCGGCCGACCGTGGTCAAGGCCGTCCGAGCCCAATCAGGCGGTGCGCGCTGTCTCGGCTTCCTCGGTGCAGGCGCGAACGAAGCGGGCGACGCGACCGAGCGCCTTGCGGCCCTCGGGCAATCCCGGCGCGATGCTCATGAAGGCATGCACCTGGCCGCGCCACAGTTCGACGGAGTTCGGTACGCCCGCGGCGGTGAGCCGCTGGGCCATGAGCTCGCAGTCGTAGCGCAGGACTTCGTCCTCGGCGGCGACCAGCAGGACCGGCGGCAGGCTGGCGAGCGCGCCGTTCACCGGGGACAGCATCGGATCCAGCCGGCCGTCGATCTCGGCGCCGATGCGGACCACCGCCGCCAGCGCGGACAGCGGAAGATAAGGATCGCGGGCGACATTCATGTACTCGCGCTTGGCCGCGTAGTCCAGGTCGAGCAGCGGGCTCAGGCCGATCAGCCCGGCGGGGGCGGGCAGGCCGGTTTCGATCGCCGCGAGGGCGGTGGCGAAGGTGAGGTAGCCGCCCGCGGAGTCACCGGCAAAGGTGATGCGGGACGGGTCCGCGCCCTTACGCAGCAGCCAGCGGTAGGCGGTGAGGCAATCCTGCACCGACTGGGCGATGCTGCGGCCGGGCAGCTGCCGGTATTCCACATTGACCACGGGGAGGCCGGTGCGGCGGGCCAAGCTGGCGGCGACGGGACGGTGGGTGCTCAAGCCGCAGACCGCGAAGCCGCCTCCGTGCATGTAGAGCATGGCCCCGTTGCGTAGCGACTTGGAGCCGCCGGCCGGGCGCAGGATCTCCATCCGGAAACCCTTCAGTGTCACCTCTTCCCGGTCGACGCCGCGCGGGCCGGGCCGCAGCTTGGCGAGGTTGTCGATGGCGAACGCGCCGATCGGAATGGTGGCCCGGGTGATCGGAGCCAGCCGGAGCGCTGGACGCACCACCGAGGTGCAGGTCGCCAGGAGCAGGCGGGCCGCCGGGCTGGGTCCATCCGGATTCATTACTTCGCCGACACCGATCGCGGTCATCGCGCACCTGCTTCCCACTGGCGCGCCGTGCCCGACCGGACGGCGGGGATCACCCACCGGGGAACAGGCGAGACATCGGCGCTGACATCTCACACGGCGTTGTTTCACAACGCTCGAACTCAGGAGACCACGTGAATGTGATCTACACAACAAGATTCGCCCGAATCGCCGAGAAGCTAAACCTCCGTGATGATTTCGTAGGCGTGTCGGTACCTGGCCGACGTCGAGTGCGACGACCCGTAGCGAAACTGGCAGACTCCTGGGCATGCGCGGAATCATCTTGGCGGGCGGCACCGGCTCCCGGTTGCACCCGATCACGCGCGGGGTGAGCAAGCAGCTGGTCCCGGTCTACGACAAACCGATGATCTACTACCCGCTGTCCACGTTGATGCTCGCGGGCATCCGGGACGTGCTGGTGATCACCACACCGGAGGACGCCGAAGCCTTCCGCCGCCTGCTCGGCGACGGCTCGCAGTTCGGCATCTCCCTCGACTACGTGGTGCAGCCGGAACCGGACGGCCTGGCGCGGGCGTTCGTGCTCGGCGCCGACCACATCGGCACCGACAGCGCCGCGCTCGTGCTCGGCGACAACATCTTCCACGGCCCCGGCCTGGGCACCAGCCTGAACCGCTTCGCCGGCCTCGACGGCGGCGCGGTCTTCGCCTACTGGGTCTCCGATCCCACCGCCTACGGCGTCATCGAATTCGACGAGGGCCGGGCGGTATCGATCGAGGAGAAGCCGAAGAAGCCGCGCTCCAACTACGCGATCCCGGGGCTGTATTTCTATGACAACGATGTCGTGGAGATCGCCAAGACGCTGCGGCCCTCCGCGCGCGGCGAATACGAGATCACCGACATCAACCGCGCCTACCTGGAAGCCGGACGCCTGCGGGTGGACGTGCTGGCCCGCGGCACCGCCTGGCTGGACACCGGCACCTTCGACTCGCTGCTGGACGCCGCCAACTACGTGCGCACCATCGAGGAACGCCAAGGCCTGAAAATCGGCGTGCCGGAGGAGGTCGCCTGGCGGATGGGGTATATCGACGACGACCAGCTGTGCGCGCAGGCCGAACCGCTGGTTCGCTCGGGCTACGGCTCCTATCTGCTCGATCTGCTCGCGCAGGGGCCGGACCACGGCGGCATGATGCACGGCCCGGACGGGCGTGGGCCCAGGTGGGATTGGTGACCATGGAGTTTCGGGAACTCACGGTCCCCGGCGCGTGGGTGATGACCCCGCGCCTGCTCGGCGACGAGCGCGGCGCCTTCGCCGAGACGTTCAAGGCCTCGGAGTTCGAGAAGGCGACCGGGCGGACCTTCGACCTGTGCCAGGTGAACACCTCGGTGTCGGCGGCCGGCGTGCTGCGCGGCATCCACTACACCGAGGACCCGCCGGGCCAGGCCAAATATGTGACCTGCGTGCGCGGCGCCTTCTTCGACGTGGTCGTCGACCTGCGCCCCGGCTCCCCCACCTACGGCCGCTGGGACAGCGTGCTGCTCGACGACGTGCACCGCCGCTCGGTGTTTCTCTCCGAAGGCCTGGGGCACGCGATCCTGTCGCTGGAAGACCACTCCACGGTCACCTACCTGTGCTCGCTGGAGTACACCCCCGAATTCGACCGGGACATAGACGCTTTCGATCCCCAGCTGGGCATCGAGTGGCCCGAGCTCGGCCGCGACGGACAGCGGTTGTCCTACGTCCGCTCCGCCAAAGACACTGTCGCCCCGCCTTTTTCCTGACCTGGACAGACCGAAGGCCCCGCGCTGCATACGCGGGGCCTTCGGTCTGACCGGCCTCAGCCGACGGGCTCCAGGGCGGGCTTCAACTCGGCCGCGGCCGAATCCTGTTGCGCCACAGGCTTGCGCCGCTTGGGCAGGTACACCGTGAGCGCCACGAGAGCTCCGACGATCGCCACACCGGCGGCGAACTGCAGGCCCGGACGGTAGGTGTCCAGCATGGCCTCCGGACTCCGGTCGGTGTGCACACCGCTGGTGATGATCGCGGTGGTCACGGCCAGGATGATGGCCGCGCCGACCTGCATGGCGGTCTGCAGCACGCCGGCCGCCAGGCCCTGCTCATCATCCTCGATACCGCTGGTGGCCTGGATGTTGATGGCCGGGAAGCCGACCCAGCCGATGCCGATCAGCAGCAGCGCGGGTAGCAGCACGGTCAGGTAGTTCGGCGCGACGTCCAGGCGCAGATAGGCCAGGTAGCCCAGCGCCATGATCACCATGGTGACCGCGATGATCGGGCCGGTGCCGAAGCGGTCGACCAGCTTGTCGGAAACGAACGCCGAGGCGACCACGAGCAGACCCACCGGAAGCAGTGCCAGCGACAGCTTCAGCGGCGACCAGCCGAGGGTTTCCTGCAGGTACATCGTGGTGATGAACTGCCAGCTGAAGTAGGAGCCGGCGACCGCGATGATGGCGAGGCTGGCGCGCACCAGGCTGGCCTTCTTCAAGATGCCGAGCCGGATGAGCGGGTACTTCACGCGCTTCTCCACCGCGATGAATCCGGTGAACAGCGCGACAGTGATCACGAACGAGCCGAGGGTGCGCACCGAGGTCCAGCCCACCTCGGGGGCGGTGACGACGGTGTAGACCAGCAGCAGCATTGCCGCAGTGGACAGCACCGCACCCAGGATGTCGTGTCCGCCTTCTTCGGCGGGCTTGTCCTTGGGCACCAGGTACCAGGCGGCGACCAGGGCGGCGATGGCGACCGGGACCGGGAGCAGGAAGGTCCAGCGCCAGCCGAGACCGGTCATCAGACCACCGAACAGCAGACCCATGGAGTAGCCGCCCGCACCGAACACGGTGTAGATGGACAACGCCTTGTTGCGGGCCGGGCCCTCACGGAAGTTCGTGGTGATGATCGACAGACCGGTCGGCGCGGTGAACGCGGCGGCCAGGCCCTTGATGAAGCGGGTGATGATCAGCAGCGTGCCGTCGCTGACGAAGGCGCCGGCCAGCGAGGCGATCGCGAAGACCGCCAGGGCGATCAGGAAGACGCTGCGGCGTCCGAGCAGGTCGGCGGTGCGCCCGCCGAGCAGCAGCAGGCCGCCGTAGCCGAGCACGTAGCCGGAGACCAGCCACTGCAGGGTCGAGGTGGACAGATCGAGTTCGGCGCCGATCGAGGGCAGCGCGACACCGATCATCGAAACGTCGAGGCCGTCGAGGAAGAGCACGATGCAGAGGGTGATCAGCATGCCCCAGAGCCGGGCGGACCATTTGGTCGGGTCGGTCGCCTCCACGGCGGCCGAGAGCGTTGCTGGTGAAGTCATGATCAGTACGATTGCATGCACGCGCATTTATTGTCAACACATCTAATGCGGTTGCATAGATCTCCCGGCGACACTAAGATGTGGTCATGTCGAAGCCGTCTCTTACTGAGACAGCCCGGGGCAACGCCGCCTCCGGGCTGGTAGGCGAGTGGCGTGAGCTGCTCGATCGTCACGCGGCGGTGAGCTGTGCCCTCGAAAAAGCGCTGCAGGGCGAGCATCAGATCGGGGTCAGCGAGTTCGAGACGCTGGACCGCCTGATCGACGCGAACAGCGGCGACTACCGGATGAGCGATCTCGCCGAGGACATCTATCTGAGCCAGAGCGCACTGTCACGGACGGTGGCGCGCCTGGAACGCGACGGACTGGTGTCGCGCCGGATGTGCGTCGACGACCGGCGTGCCATCTTCGTCTGCCTCACCGAGAAGGGCCGCGAGGTCTACCAGCAGGCGCTGCCCACCCATCGCGAAGTCCTCGCGAACACGTGGGAAGCGCGCAAGAAGTGCGACAGCTGAGCGCTACACCAGACTGGCGCGAGCGTCCTCGATGATCGCGCGCGCGTCCACCGACGCCGCCTTGATGTTCGCGAAAGCCGCACGGTAGCGGTCGATTTCGGGCGTCTTGTCCAAATACACCGGGCCGGTGAAGGCTTCGATGTAGACCACCGGCGGTTCCGGCTGCTCCCCCATCGCACCCTCGGGGAATTCCAGCATGACGAAACGGCCGGTCTCCATGCCGTCGTGGTACTCCGACTCCGACTGCACCACCTGCACCCGGACATTCGGGAGGTCGCACACCTGCCGCAGGTGGTCGAGCTGGGCCGCGGTCGCGTCCGGGCCGCCGATGCGGCGCCACAGCACGGCCTCGCTGATCACCACATCCAGCTGCACCGGCGATTCGCTGCGCAGGATCAGCTGCTGGCGGGCCAGGCGGAGCTGCACGCGTCGTTCGATTTCCGCCGCGGGCATGCCCGGGCGCGCGGCGGCGACCAGCGCGCGGGCGTAGTCCTCGGTCTGGAGCAGTCCGGGGACCAGTTCGTTCTCGTAGGAGGTCAGCACCCGGGCCGCTTCCTCGAGTCCGATGTAGACATCGAAGCCCTCGGGGATGACGTCGCTGTAGCTGGTCCACCAGCCGCGCGCCTTGGTTTCCCGGGCCAGCGCGGCCAGCGGAGCGACGAGGTCTTCCGGTGCGCCGTAGATCTTGCACATGGCCTCTACATCGAGGCTGCGCAACGAGGTCTGTCCCGTTTCGATGCGCCAGATCTTGGCCTCGGACCACTCCAATTGCTGGGCGGCCGTGCGGGTGGTCATCCGGGCCCGGGTTCGTAACTCACGCAGCTGGCGGCCGAGTTGGCGCCGCGGCATGGTCGATCCGGTGGTGCCCGCCGGTGTGGAGCTGGTGGTTCTAGGTGGTACAGCCATGATTCCCCCTCGTACTGATGCGGCTCGTGGCCGCGCGTCGACTACCCGGCGGCACCTCCACTGCCACCGGTACGACGCTTCCCTACCGGTATCCGTCGTCGTGACCCGGACACCCGAACAGCATTGTTTCACAGCAAATCTGACATAGCGTACGACGTACAGCTCAGATACGCCACTGTCACATTGACGTCAAAGCGGTTCAGGGTAGGGTTGATTGGGGAATTTAGCCTGGTTGGCTACTTCTTGGGACCTTTTCTCCGAAACCGCCAGAACTGCACCGCCCGCACGTCCTCGGACAGCTGATTCACCGGTTCGGCCACATCGGAGAGCGCTTGGAACAGATCGTCGGCCAGTTCGCTGATGTGCTCCACGCGGGTCGCCAGCCGGGAAGCGTTGACCAGAAATTCCAGCAGCAGTCGCACGACTGCCGCGATGGTGAGTCCCAGCGGGATGCCGATCAGCACGGTCAGCGCCCCCAGCACCGCGGAGACCTGCCACATCAGCACGATCAGCACGACCGGGACGGCCACCGCGCCGGCCAGGCCCAACATGTAAGCCAGTGGAAGGAGGGTGCGGGTAGCGGGGCGGTGGAACTGCACGTCGAGCAGCCCGCGCGCCGCTTCGATGCTCCACTCCCGGAACGCCCGCGGACTTTCGAACGGTTCGGCCGCCGGTTCTTCCGCGACCTCACGCGGCTTGGCGAAGCGGTCTTTCCAAGTGATCCAACGGGATTCGGTCTCGTACTCCGCGGGGTCCACAGGGACTTCCTCGGTGTCATCGGTCATGGCGTGATCCTGCACGTGAACCCCGATACCGGCCAACCGGAAATTGATAGCAAACCTGCACCGGTGAGACGAATCCAACACTCCCAAAGAAGTTTCCGATCAATCCGTAACGCTGGAGCTACCTGGCGTCGATACGACCCATGAACGCAGCAGGACCCAGATCTAATCGGGGAATGGAGAAAGACAGTGCGCACCACGTTTCCGACTTCCGTCTCGGCGGCCGACATGACTGCCGCAGCGCAGGACTACAGCCAGCGCGGGTGGACGGTT
Organism: Nocardia sp. XZ_19_385; assembly: GCF_015355755.1. Lineage (NCBI taxonomy): Bacteria > Bacillati > Actinomycetota > Actinomycetes > Mycobacteriales > Nocardiaceae > Nocardia > Nocardia sp. XZ_19_385. Next base: position 1,231,385 of record NZ_JACVEE010000002.1, on the reverse strand, counting down.
GCCGAAACGGCCAACGGGATCTGCCTGATCACCGATGCCGACGTTTCCGGCATCGAGGTGAACGGCGAGCTCGCAGGCGAGGTCCGCCGCTTCCTGCGCGCCAACAACCTCTCCGGCCCCGTGATCGAGATCCCGGGCAGCGAGCGTCGCGAGATCCACCTGGTCACCGGTGTCCGCAAGGCCGCGATGGCGCTCGAGGCGCTGCGCGAGGCCGGCGCGGTCATCTACTCCGACGGCGCGGGCATCCCGCTGCCGCCGACTCAGCTCTCCGCCGGCTCGGCCTGCTGGGGCGTCGCCCCGAACGAGGCCCGCTGGCTGCCGCCGGTCGTCGCGATCGGCGCGGCGGTGCGCTCGGTGCTGGCTCGGCGCCGGTCCGGCGTCACCAGTGTCACCAGCGTTGCCTGCTGACACTCGCTCGACCTGATACTGCGTTCCACCACGATTCCCCCCTGCAGGGGCGGCCGGTCCTTGGAAACCGGACGCGGAACGACCGGTAGCCGCCACGCGCGGATACCGGTCGTTGTGGTTTCCGGGGTGTTGTCGGCGGCCTCGGCAGGCCAAGATGGTTTGTATGAGCGAGATCACGTCCAGGAACCTGCTGCGAACCTGTCCGCTGTGTGAGGCGGTGTGCGGGCTGGAGTTGCAGCTCGACGCCGACGACCACGTGACCTCGGTGCGCGGGGACAAGCTGGATCCGTTCAGCCAGGGTTTCATCTGTCCCAAGGGCGCCAGCTTCGGCGCGCTGGACGAGGACCCGGATCGGGTGACCGAGCCGTTGATCCGGGACCGGGCCACCGACACCTGGCGCACGGCCACCTGGGACGAGGCCTTCGACTACATCGCCGAGCGCTTTCCCCCGGTCGTGGCCGAGCACGGAAACCAATCGGCGGCACTGTATCTGGGCAACCCGAACGCGCATACCGTCGCGGGAGCGCTGTACGTGCCGGTGCTGATCCGGGCGCTCGGCACCAAGAACCTGTTTTCTGCGAGCACCGCGGATCAGATGCCGAAACAGGTGGCCAGCGGGCTGATGTTCGGCGACCCGCTGCGCATCCCGGTGCCGGATCTGGACCGCACCGATTACCTGCTGATGTTAGGCGCGAATCCGCTCGAATCGAACGGATCCCTGTGCACGGCACCGGATTTCCCGGGCCGGTTGAAAGCGCTGCGGCGGCGTGGCGGGAAGTTCGTGGTGGTGGATCCGCGGGCCACCCGGACCGCGAAGCTGGCCGACGAGCACCTGTTCGTCCGGCCCGGCAGTGACGCGTATCTGCTGTTCGGAATTGTGCACACCCTGTTCGCCGAGGAGTTGACCTCGGTGACGGTCGAGGTCAACGGCCTGGACGAATTGCGCACGGCCGCCCTGAAATTCACCCCGGAAGCGGTGGCCGCCCGCACCGGCGTGCCCGCCGAGACCATCGTGCGGCTGGCCCGCGAACTCGCGGCAGCACCCACCGCCGCCGTCTACGCGCGCATCGGCACCTGCACCGCCGAATTCGGCACTGTCACACAGTGGCTGGTGGATGCGATCAATGTGCTCACCGGCAATCTGGACGCTCCCGGCGGAGCGATGTTCCCCGAGGCCGCGGCGGGCGGGATCACCCGCACGAAACCGTTCCGGATCGGACGCTGGGCCAGCCGGGTGCGCGGGCTGCCGGAGGCGATGGGCGAAATGCCCGTCGCCACCCTCGCCGACGAAATCCTCACGCCCGGAACAGGTCAGGTGCGTGCGGTGGTCACCGTCGCGGGCAACCCGGTGCTGTCCGCCCCGAGCGGCGCGCGGCTCGACGCCGCCTTCGCGCAACTGGACTTCATGGTGAGCGTGGACCGGTACGTCAACGAGACCACGCGGCACGCCGATGTCATCCTGCCGCCGTCGCGCCCGGTGCAGTCACCGCACTACGACTTCGCATTGCTGCAGTTCGCGGTGCGTAACTACGCCCGATACTCGCCGCCGCTGGTACCGCTGGGCGACCGGCCGTCGGAGGCCGCGGTACTCGCACGCCTTGGAGCGGCGCTGACCGGACAGCCGCACACCGGCGATATCCTCGCCATGGTCGACGAGCTGATCATTTCGGGCACGCTGCAGAAGGCCGGGCTCTCGGACCGGCGCCCGGAATTGCAGGGCGCCACCAGTACCGAGCAGCGCCTCGACCTCATGCTGCGGGTCGGGCCGTACGGCGAATGGAACGGCGGGACGCTGAATCTGCAAGCCCTACTGGACAATCCGCACGGCATCGACCTCGGTCCGCTGCGGCCGCGACTGCCCGGCGTGCTGATCACCGCGTCCAAGCGGGTCGAGCTGGCGCCGCAGCCGCTGCTCGACGAGGTGGCGCGGATGCGGGACCGGATCGGTGAACCCGCACCGGATTTCGTGCTGATCGGGCGACGGCAGCTGCGGTCCAACAACAGCTGGATGCACAATGTCGCACCCCTGGTGAGCGGCTCCAACAAGTGCACCTTGCACATTCATCCCCAGGATGTGGAAAAGCTCGGACTGGGCGATCACGCGGTGGTGAAGTCGGCGGCGGGCACCTTGACGGTGCCGCTGGAGCCGACCGAGGCGATCATGCCCGGCGTGGTGAGCCTGCCGCACGGCTGGGGACACGCGGACAGCGCGCAGACCGTCGCGCGGGCGCACGCCGGCGTGAACGCCAATGTGCTGACCGATGATTCGATCGTGGACGTGCCCTCGGGGAACGCGGTCTTCAACGGTGTTCCGGTGACCTTGATCGCCACCTAAACGCCGTCGAAGGCCGCCTGCGCACGCTGCGCCAGGTCGGCGCCGAGCTTGAAGGCCTGGGCGGCCAGATCCTGATGGACTGCCGGGTCGGTGGTTTCGGTGCCGTAGAGCAGCGACAAAGAGGAGTTCGGGATCGCCGAGTAGCCGGCGATGCCGTGCTGCAGCTGTACGGTCATCGCTTCCTTGTATCCACGGCGGTCGTAGGGCCCCTCGGTCACACCGGCCAACCCGACGAAGTGCAATTCATCGATGGCGCTTCCGGTTTCGGTCGCGCTGTTCTCGTAGGCCCAGCCGCGGCTGAAGACCCGGTCGATCCAGCCCTTGGCGAGCGCGGGCAGCGACCACCAGTAGACCGGGAACAGGACGACGACGACATCGGCCGACTCGACCAGCCGGTGCTCGGCCGCGACGTCCGCGGGCACCTCGCCGCGCAGCCGGTGCACGGCGAGGTCGGCGGCGGTGAAGACCGGGTCGAAGCCGGTCGCCGTCAGGTCGTGCACGGTGACCGCCGTGCTGCCATCGGACCGGATGCCCTCTTCGATGGCGCGGGTGAGAGCCCAGGAGGCGGAATCGTGGTCCGGGTGGGAGACAACGAGCAGGACGTTGGGGCGGTGCAGGTCGTTCGTCATGCCGCCACGCTAAAGTATGACATTAACGTCAATGTCAAGGAGCGAGCCGAATGCGGATCAGCGACCTCAGCGCGGCCACCGGCGCGACCCCGCGGATGCTGCGGCACTACGAGAACGCGGGTGTGCTGACGCCGCAACGCCATCCGAACGGCTACCGCTCCTACAGTCCCGAGGACGTCAAGACGGTGCACGACATCAGGTGCCTGCTCAGTTCCGGCCTCACCCTCACCGAGGCCGCCGAGCTGATCCACATCGCCTGCACCGCACCGCAGCACGCCACCGCCGACGACCGCGACGCCGTGCTGGCTCAGCTCGACGAGCGCACCCGCCGACTGGACGCCGGCATCGAGCGGCTGCTCTCCGAAAAGGCGAGCCTGGCGAAATTGCGCGCGGACATCGCAAACAGCTGACAAAACGTCCGGTCGGAATGTAGCTAATCCACGGAAACACTTGCGCTAACTAAGCATTCGGTGCTTTTGCAATGTTGATTTCGTAGATTAGCCCGTACGGTTTCCATTAGACTGGACCAGATTTGGTGTGCCTGCGCGCTCATCGGGGAGCCGCGGGGCACGCGGATTCCGGCAACCCTAGGGGGCACCCATGCCCGAAACACGTTGCGGCAGTGACGGCGAGCACGAACTGCAGGACAGGTACGGTACGCAGGACAGAGCCGAGCGCTTCTACGCCGACCAGGTCCTGGACCGGCTCAACCCGGTAATGATCGAATTCGTCGCGCGGATGGATATGGCGTTCCTCGCCACCGCCGACAAACACGGCGAATGCGACACCAGTTTCCGGGCCGGCCCACCCGGATTCCTGCACGTCATCGATGAACGCACGATTGCCTATCCGGAATATCGGGGAAACGGCGTAATGGCCAGCCTCGGCAACATCCTGGAGAATCCCCACGTAGGCATCCTGCTAATCGATTTCGTCCGCGACCTCATCGGATTGCACATCAACGGTTCGGCCCGCATCGTCGAGGACGTCGCGCTGCGCCGCTGTGTCGCGGACCTGCCACCGAACCTCAAGGGGCGCGTCGCCGAACACTGGGTGGTGGTCGATGTCGAAGAGGCATACATCCACTGCCGCAAGCACATTCCGCACCTGGCGCCCGCGCCGCGGGAACAGCGCGACTGGGGCACCGACAACGTGCGCGCCAAGGGCGGCGACTACTTCGGGGCGAAATCGGGCGCGGCGCAACGCGATCTCGCCGGCGCGCGTATCTCCTAGTGGATCTTGAAGATCACCAGGCGCTGCACCACGAAGTTGATGACGGTGGCGGTGCCCTGCGCGACGAGGAAGGCCAGCGGCAGCCGCCACCACTCATCCGGCAGCGTGGAGTACATCACGCCGTTGAGGCCGACCTGCACGGCGAAGGTGCACGCGTAGAGCGCGATCACCGCGAGGAAACGGACCCGGCTCGGCTCGGCCTTGAAGGTCCAGCGGCGGTTGATCAGGTACGCCGTTGTCGTACCCGCGACGAAGCTGGCCGACTTCGCGAGTTCGCGTGGCAGGCCGACCACCGTGAACAGCAGTGCGTACAGCCCGAAGTCCACGATCGCCGACAGCCCGCCGGTGACGGTGAACCGGATGATCTGAGTCTTCAGGTCGACATCGGTCCCGCCCGGCTCGTCTACCAGCGGCAGCTCGGCAGGCAGCGGAAGGTGTGGTTCGGCTTGCACTCGCTGAGCCTAACGGTGCCGAACCTGTAGCCTCTATGCCGATGTCCACGAAAGCTCCGACCCCCGCACCGACCACCGACAGCGGTCCCGTCGCCAGTGAGAACGACAGCGTTTCCGCTGCCGCGACCTTCACGTTGCCGACGCGGACCCGGTCGCTGACCGGTTGGGGTCGCACCGCACCGACCTCGTCCGAAGTGCTCACCACCAGCGATCCGGAAGTGATCGCCAGGGCTGTTGCCATGGTGGCGGAGGACAACGACAGCAAGCCCGCACATCTGCGGCGCGGTGTCATCGCGCGCGGCCTCGGCCGCTCCTACGGTGACCACGCCCAGAACGCGGGCGGCCTCGTCGTCGATATGACCGCGCTGAACAACATCCACCGCATCGACCGCGATACCCGCATCGTCGATGTGGACGGTGGCGTCAGCCTGGACCAGCTCATGAAGGCGGCCTTGCCGTTCGGGCTGTGGGTCCCGGTCCTGCCCGGCACCCGCCAGGTGACGATCGGCGGCGCCATCGCCTCCGATATCCACGGCAAGAACCACCACAGCGAGGGCAGCTTCGGCAACCATGTGCGCTCGATCGATCTGCTCACCGCGGATGGATCTGTGCACCACATCACGCCCAAGCGCAACGCCAAGCTGTTCTGGGCGACCGTCGGCGGCAACGGGCTCACCGGCATCATCCTGCGGGCCACCATCGAGATGGCGCCGACGGAGACCGCGTACTTCCTCAACGATGGTGTGAAGACCGCCACCCTCGACGAGACCATCGCGGCGCACAGCGACGGCAGCGAAGCGAACTACACCTACTCCAGCGCGTGGTTCGACGTGATCAGCCCGCTGCCGAAGCTGGGTCGCGCCACGATCACCCGGGGCCGCCTCGCCAAGCTCGACGAGCTGCCCAAGCGGCTGCAGAAGAAGCCGCTGAAGTTCGATGCGCCGCACCTGATGACGGTGCCGGACATCTTCCCGAACTTCACCATGAACAAGCTGACGCTGTCGGCCATCGGTGAGGCGTACTACGCCATGGGCGGGAACTACACCGGCAAGGTGCAGAATCTGACGCAGTTCTACCACCCGCTCGACATGATCTCGGAGTGGAACCGCGGCTACGGCTCGAACGGCTTCCTGCAGTACCAGTTCGTGGTGCCGACCGAGGCGATCGAAGAGTTCAAGCGGATCATCATCGACATCCAGGCATCCGGGCACTACTCGGCGCTGAATGTGTTCAAGCTGTTCGGCCCGGGTAACCAGGCGCCGTTGAGCTTCCCGATGCCGGGCTGGAACATCTGCGTGGACTTCCCGATCAAGCCGGGCCTGAACGAGCTGGTCACCGAACTCGACCGCCGCGTCATGGAATTCGGCGGACGGCTCTACACCGCGAAGGACTCGCGCACCACCGCCGAGACCTTCTACAAGATGTACCCGCGGATCGACGAGTGGATCAAGGTCCGCCGAACCGTCGACCCCACAGGCGTTTTCATGTCCGATATGGCGAGAAGGCTGGAGCTGCAGTGATCAATGCCGTTGGTAACCCGCAGACGATTCTGCTGCTCGGCGGGTCCTCCGAGATCGGCCTGGCGATCTGCGCGGAATACCTGAAGAAGGGTCCCGCCCACATCATCCTGGGCATGCTGCCCAATGATCCACTGCGCGAAAAGGCTTCGGAGCAGCTGTACGCGGCCGGCGCCAGCAAGGTCGGCATCATCGACTTCGACGCGCTCGACACCGACAGCCACCCCAAGGTCATCGACGCGGCCTGGGACAGCGGTGACGTCGACGTCGCCATCGTCGCCTTCGGCCTGCTCGGCGACGCCGAGGAACTCTGGCAGAACCAGCGCAAGGCCGTGCAGATCGCCGGAATCAACTACACCGCGGCGGTTTCCGTCGGCGTGCTGATCGGCGAGAAGATGAAGACACAGGGCTACGGCCGCATCATCGCCATGTCCTCGGTGGCGGGCGAGCGGGTGCGCCGCTCCAACTTCGTCTACGGCTCCACCAAGGCCGGTCTGGACGGTTTCTACCTGGGTCTCGGCGAGGCGTTGCGTCCGCATGGGCCGCGCGTGCTGGTCATCCGGCCCGGCCAGGTGCGCACCACCACCACGCTGGAGCACTGGAAGGCCACCGGCGCCAAAGAGGCCCCGTTCACGGTGGACAAGGAAGAGGTTGCCGCGCTGGCGGTTTCGGCTTCCGAGAAGGGCAAGGAGCTGATCTGGGCGCCCGGCCCGGTGCGCTACCTGATGTCGGTCATCCGGCACATCCCGCGTCCGGTCTTCCGCAAGCTGCCGCTCTGACGTAGAACGCCGAACAGCCCGCGCACCTGAATGGTGTGCGGGCTGTTTCGTTTTCAGCGGTAGCTCAGGCCTCGGGTTCCGGATCGAGCCGGTTCCAAGCCAGGATCAGGCCCGGCGTGCAGCCGCCGGTGAGCAGCGTCGCGAGGACCATGACACCGCCCGCGTAGGCGGACTGAAAGGTGCTGATGTCGGGGAACACCGCCGACACGAAGATCAGGTAGAACACCGGTGGCAGCACCAGGCTCTGGGTGACCGTCAAGCCGATGGAACGGGCTGTATTGCGTTGCGCGACCTCGAATTCGTCGAGTGCCGCCGCCGGCGCGGTGTCGTGCACGTGCGAGACGATCCGCAGCATGCCCCACACCGGAACGAAGATCAGGGCCGCCGGAAGCAGGGCCAGGGCCGCCCAGCGCACATCGAAGGCGCACAGCAGGCCGGCGACGAACATGACGGCGAGCGCGAGCACCACCGTGATCGCCAGCACGCGGCGGCGGCGCCGGGTGCGCCAGCCGGGCAGCATGCCGGACAGGCGCTGCTCCTGAATCTGCCAGCGGCGGACGCGGTAGTCCTGGTAGCGGTCGAGCAGGCCGTGGGTCGTGGTTGTCATGGCCGTCCTTTCGTGTAGATCTCGGCCGACAGCGGGGTGAACTCGGCCCGGGCGAATACGGCCTCGATCGGCAGGCCGAAGACATCGCAGATCCGCATGGCGAGATCGAGGCTCGGATAGTGATCGCCCCGCTCCAGCGCGCCGATGGTCTGCACGTTCACGTTCACTGCCTCGGCCAGGGTCGCGCGGCTCATCCGATGTTCGGCCCGCAGCACCGCGATTCGGTTGTAGATCGGGAGGGTTTCTCCCCGTCTGACTGGGCTCACACAACATAGTGTTGTGAAAACCCAACAACATGTCAAGTAGTTACCACAAACCACAGGTCGTACGTGGTCGTTATTACCGCTCGGCGAGGCGCTGCCGCCACTCCTCCGTGGCCCGCCGCAGCGCCTCGTTCACGTGGATAAGCAGTGCGGCGGAGTCTTCGAAGCGGGTGCCCGCGGGAGTGTCCGGCCCGAGAATCTCGGCCGCACGCCGCGATTCGGCAGCGAGGGCTTGCTGCATCTCCACGGAGGCGAGCAGGTTCCGGAGCCAGATCTCGTCGTCGAGCACATAGCGTTCGCGGCGGCCGCCGGGCACACGTTCCCGCTTGAGCATGCCCTGCTGTTCGAGCCACGCGACGGCGTGCGAGATCGACGCCGGGCTGACCCGCAGCCGCTGCACGAGTTCGCCCGCGGTGAGTGCGCCGGAGTCGGTGATGTGCAGACAGGCCAGCACCCTGGCCTCCATCCGAGGCAGACCCTGCCCGACGAGCTGAGCGGTCCACGCGTCGGCGATTTCCTGCACCGCCCGGGGGTCACGCCCGTAGCCGGGATCGGGGAGTTCCGGCTCCGGCGGCTGCGCCCGCTTCTGGCGGCGGGCGCGCTCGCCGGTGTCCTTCTGCGCCCGGTCGGCCCGGTAATCACCGGGTCCGCCGTTGCGGGTGACCTCTCGCATGACGGTCGAGGCCGGCCGATCCAGCCGCCGGCCGATTTCGGCGTATCCGAGCCCCTCGGCCAGCCCCGCGGCGATCTGCCGACGGTCCTCGTTGGTGAGCCTGCCTCCGGGCATCGGTACCGATCCTTCGCTGTCGACATACGCGGAGCTCAGCGGCCCGCTTCCGCGGTCAGTATGCAGCAAAACGCATCTCATTGCAAAGGACTGGAGGTGTCGCGGCATTGCGTTTATCAACATTGCCATTGCAAATGCTCGAACAATGTGGCGTGGAGCTGGATAAATACTTCTTCATTGCGTATTGACAGTTCTATGAACGCAACGTACTGTTCTCCTTGTTCAGAGATTCCCGAACAGCCGGGAACTCGGAGATCGAAACCCTGATGCAAGGAGATTGAAATGACCACCACGACTGCGAACCCCACCGCTTCGACCGCTACCGCTTGGTCCGGGATGGTCGCGGTGGAGGACACCGCGCTGTCGGTGACCGACACGGGCGGCGCGGGCGTGCCGGTGATCTACATGAACGGCGCCTACGCCAACACCAAGCCGTGGAAGAAGCTGCTCGCCGAACTCGGTGACGGCTACCGCCACATCACCTACGACAAGCGGGCCCGCGGCAAGTCCCAGACCTCGGCCGACTACTCCTTCGAAGCGTGCCTGCGCGATGTCGACGCGGTCCTGGCCGCCGCCGGTGTGCAGCGGGCGATCCTGGTGGGCTGGTCCTACGGCGCGACCCTGGCCGCGCACTGGGCCGAGGCCAACCCCGACCGCACCATCGGTGTGGTGGCCGTGGACGGCGCCATGCCCTACGGGCTCACCGGCGAGGAAGGCCGCGAACACATCCGCAAGCTGTTCCACAAGATGCGGTTCCTGTTCCCGATCTGCCGCCCCCTCGGGTTGGCCGCGAAGATGAACGTCACCGAGCACACCGACGTCGCCATCGAGATCAACCAGATCTGCGCCGACATGGCACCGACCCTGAACCAGATCAGCCGCCCGCTGCGGTATGTCCTGGCCTCGGGTTCCAACCTCGGTGGCAGCGAAGAAGAAATGGCCGCCGCCCGCGCCTCACTCGACCCCGTCTTGGCCGCCAACCCGAACCTGACCATCCACGCCCAGGTTCCGAGCAACCACTCCCACATCCTGCGCAAGGACTTCAAAGCCGTCGCCGCAGCCGTCCGCGACACCGCCGCCGATGACCAGAACTAACCGGCCCCGCTACCGCACAGCCCTGACCCTGACCGCCTTCCGGACCCATCGAACCCCCTCCACCCCAACCAATTTCAAGGAGAACACCATGTCCATCACCCTCACCGACCAGAACAAGACCACCCTGCGCACCGCCGCCTACGGCGCGATCTCGTTGCTCGCCGCCGCGAGTGCTTCCCCGCACAAGGCCGCGACCGCGGGCACCACCGCCCTGTATTCGGCGACCGGAACGGTCGGTCACGTCCTCGCCGCCAAGTCGAAGGACATCCAGCTCGACGGCAAAACCGTCGCCGAACTCGCCGACCAGGTATTGCCGGCCCTGACCGAATCCGTGCACCTGCTCGGCGAACTGGATCCGGCCGAGGCCGAAAATTTCCGCAGCATCATCGCCACCGCAATCGACGCAGCCACCGCCAAGGCCGAACCCAGCCCGGTCACCACCCAAATCACCGGCAAGATCACCGCGGCGCTCAACGCTTGATGGGATCCCGCCCCGGACAGCCGCCATTTGTCAGGGGGTCCACTCCGGACCCCCTGCCACGGCCGCCCAGCGCGCCTGCGGACGGAACATGAAGGCCCCGAACGGAACATCGTTCGGGGCCTTCGTGCTGCTTGCCCCGATCAGGTGAGACCACAACGCACGCGGTGTGAGGCGATTCCACCTCCCCAGTACGCGACCACTCTCAGTGCCGAACTACGCAGGGCGCGCGGCCGCACGGTCGGCCCGCAGCGGTACAGCCGACGCGCACGCAGGAGTGACGGCCGGGGGTTGTGGCGGACTGCGGGTGGTGATCATGGGGCACTAGGCTGACGCGACGGCTTTTCGGTCTAGCAAGACGACAGAGGGAAACCCGGAGGGGCTATGAGCAGCACCGTTACCGAGACTGGCACGGCGGCGACACCTGGGCGGGTGGGGTCGGCGGTTCGGCAGGTCGGGGCGGGGCTGGGGGAAGCGGTGCTGGCGGCGGTTGTCGCTGTGGTGGTCGCGGGGGTGGGGCTTTTCGCGTTTTCGCTGGTGCAGTGGCCGGCGTTCAACTCCTCCAATGTGACTCGGGCGTTGACCACGGTGGGGCAGGTCGGGGCGGCGGTGCTGCTGATCGCGGCGATCTGGCTGTTGCGGGCGCGGAAGTGGCCGTGGGTGGCGAAAGTGCTGTCGTGGGCTGGGATTTCGACGTTCGTGACGGTGACGCTGGGGATGCCGCTGGCGGCTACGAAGCTGTACCTGTTCGGGGTTTCGGTTGATCAGGAGTTCCGCACCGAGTATTTGACGCGGCTGACCGACAGTGCGGCGCTGCGGGATATGACCTATGTCGATCTGCCGCCGTTCTATCCGGCCGGGTGGTTCTGGGCCGGTGGGCGGGTCGCGAACGTGCTCGGCATGGACGGGTGGGAAGCCTTCAAGCCGTATGCGATCGGGTCACTGGCGGTGGCGGCGGTGTTGTCGCTTGTGTTGTGGTCCAGGCTGATTCGGTCCGATTGGGCGGTCGCGGTGACCGCGGCGACCACCGCGGTGGCGATCACTTGGGCGGCGCCGGAGGCTTACAGCGCGGTGATCGTGATGCTGCTGGCGCCCGCGCTGGTGCTGGCGTGGGGCGCGCTGCATCGCCCGGAGGCGGCGGGTGCGGAGCGGACGGCCGGGGGCTGGGGTGCCGTGGTCGGCACAGGCCTGTTCCTGGGGATGGCGGCCACTTTTTACACACTGCACTTCCTGGTCGCGGCGTTCGCGGTCGCGCTGATGGGTTTGCTCGCCGCCTGGCAGGCGATTCGCGCGCAGCGGGCTGTCAACAATCCGCGGGGTGCGAATACCGTTGCCGGGGCGGATCGTCCGGCCTGGAAGGCGGCGGTGCCGCCGTTGCTGCGGCTTGTCGCGATCGCGGTGATCGCCGGGGTGATCGCGGCGATCGTGTGGCTGCCGTATCTGCTGGAGACGCTCACCACGAAGTTGCCGGGTTCCGGGACGGCGCTGCATTACCTGCCGGAAGCCGGGGCCGAACTGCCGTTGCCGATGGTGGAGTTCACGCTGCAGGGCGGACTGTGCCTGATCGGCACGATCTGGCTGGTGCTGCGGGCCGGGTCGTCGCGGCGGGCGCAGGCGCTGGGGATCGGCGTGCTGGCGATCTATCTGTGGACGCTGCTGTCCATGGTGGCGACCGCGGCGGGGACCACGCTGCTGTCGTTCCGGTTGGACGCACCGCTGAAGGTGCTGCTGGCCGCGGCGGGCGCATTCGGGTTCGTGGAGGGTGCGCGGGCGCTGTACCAGGCGGTCAACGAGCCAGCGGTGTTGAAGCCGGTCGCTGCGACGCTCGCGGTGCTGGGCGCGCTGGCCTTCGCACAGGACATTCCGCATGTGCTGACGCCCGAAATCATTACTGCCTACACCGATACCGATGGCGACGGAGTGCGCGCGGACAAGCGCCCGCCCTCGGCGGTGGCGCACTATCGCGAAGTGGACGCGGCGCTGCTGGCGCAGACCGGGCGGCCGCGTGATCAGTCGGTGGTGCTGACCGCCGACACCAGCTTCCTGGCCTTCTACCCCTACTTCGGATTCCAAGCCCTGACCTCGCACTACGCGAATCCGTTGGCGGACTTCCCAGCTCGCGCCGCGCTGATCAAGGACTGGAGCCGGCTGGAGTCCTCCGACGAGCTGCTCAGCGCGCTGGCGAAGAGCCCGTGGCGGGCGCCCGACGCGTTCCTGTTCCGCCGCAGCGGCGACAACTACACCTTGCGCCTGGCCCGCGACGTCTACCCGAACGACCCGAACGTCGAGCGCTACCAGGTCGCCTTCCCGAAGACCCTCTTCGCAGACCCGGCCTTCACCACCACCGACATCGGCCCCTTCACCTTGGTCACCGTGCGGACCTAGCGGCGACGGCGGCCCGGCCGAGTGGGTCGTTAGAGTGAACGATCGTGCGAGCGGACCGATCGACTTCAGCGTTCAACCGTTACCGCCTGATCGCCCTCGTCTCCGGGCTACTCGGATTCGTGCTGGCGCTACTGACGCCGGTCTTACCGGTCGAGCAGGACAAGGCGACTCTGGACTGGCCGCAGGCGGGCAACAGCACCAGCGTGGAAGCGCCGCTGGTGTCTTATGTGCCGCTGCGGTTGCAGGCCGAGTTGCCGTGTTCAGTGCTGCAGAGTCCCGCAACTGCTGAGGGCGCGACGCGGACGTTGTTGTCGACGATTCCGGTCGGCTCCGGAAAGGCCACCTCCAAAGGCCTGGTGGTCTCGATAACCGACGGCAACCTGTCGGTGCTGCAACGCGATGTGCCGCTGCTGTCCGCGCCGGTCGCGGAGATCGCGGGCTGCGGTTCGATCAACATCGATGCGACGTACACCCGGACCGCCGTCGAATTCCTCGGCGCGAAACGGGAAGACGGCACCCCGTTCCAGAACACGGTCACCCGTGACATCCGCCCGCAGGTGGTCGGGGTGTTCACCGAGCTCGACCAGTCCCAGCTGACCGGTGCGCATCTGCACGCCGACATCGACTCGCGTTTCACCTCCACACCCAGCCCTTTGAAGCTGGCCGCCATGATCGCGGCGGCGATCTTCACGGTGATCGCGCTGATCGCGCTGCATCTGCTCGACAATTCCGACGGCCGCCGCGCGCGCCGGTTCCTGCCCGCGCACTGGTGGCGGGTCACCCCCGCCGACGGGGTAGTGCTCGGCACGCTGCTGCTCTGGCACTTCATCGGCGCGAACACCTCCGACGACGGCTACATCCTGAACATGGCCCGCGCCTCCGAGCACTCGGGCTATATGGCCAACTACTACCGCTGGCTCGGCGTCCCCGAGGCGCCGTTCGGCTGGTCTTACGAAGTGCTGTCCTGGATGACGAAGGTCTCCGCCGCCAGCCCGTGGATCCGCCTGCCCACGTTGCTCGCCGGAATCTTGTGCTGGCTGGTGATCTCGCGTGAGGTGCTCCCCCGCCTCGGCGCGCGGGTGCGGCGGCACAAGATCGCGCTGTGGACCGCCGGTCTGGTGTTTCTCGCCTTCTGGCTCCCCTACGACAACGGCCTGCGCCCCGAACCGCTGATCGCCGCCGGCGCACTGCTCACCTGGTGCTCCATCGAAAGGGCCACCGCCACCGGCCGACTGCTGCCCGCGGCGATCGGCGTGCTGATCGCCGCGTTCTCGCTGGCAGCCGGTCCGACCGGCCTGATCTGTGTGGCCGCGTTGATCGCCGGTTCCCGCCCGGTCCTGGAGATCATCGTCAAGCGCGCCCACGGCAAGCGCCCGCAGCAGATCGCCGCCGATGCCTACGAATCCGAAAGTGCTGCACCGGCTTCGGAAATCGCCGATACGGCCGAGGTTTCGGGGATGCCCCAGGTGTACGCCGCGGACTCGGCCGACCCGGCGAGCAGCTCCCGGCTCACCACCTTCTTCCGATACGCCGCCCTGATCGCACCCGGCCTCGCCGCCGGAAGCCTGGTCCTGGCAGTGGTTTTCGCCGATCAGACCCTCGCCACCGTGATGGAGGCGACCCGCGTCCGCACCATCATCGGCCCGAACGTCGCCTGGTTCGACGAGCGCACCCGCTGGGATTCGCTGCTGATGCTGTCCCCCGACGGCTCGCTGGCCCGCCGGTTCGGCGTGCTGATCATGCTGCTGGCACTGCTGGTCTGCGTGCTGCAGGTACTTCGCAAGGGCCGAATCCCGGGGACCGCGCGCGGCCCGTCGGTACGGATCCTCGGGATCGTGTTCGCCTCGCTGCTGCTGATGATGTTCACGCCGACCAAGTGGACGCACCATTTCGGTGTGTACGCCGGCCTGGCCGGTTCGCTGGCCGCGCTGGCCGCGGTCGCGGTGGGCAGCGAGGGTATTCGGTTCCGGCGCAACCGGGCGCTGTTCGCGGCGGCCGTGCTGTTCCTGCTGGCGATCACCTTCACCGGCTCCAACGGCTGGTGGTACGTCTCCAGTTACGGCGTGCCGTGGTGGGACAAGGCGCCGCTGGTGGCGGGCAAGGGCATCTCCACGTTGTTCCTGGGCCTCGCGGTGCTGGCGCTGCTGTGGGCGATCTGGGAGCACTATCGTGCGCCTTACCAGACGGCCGTCCACACCAGGCGTTTCGATCGATTCGCGTCCGCGCCGCTGACCATCGCGGCGGCGCTGCTGGTGCTGTTCGAGGTGGCCTCGCTGGCCAAGGCGGCAGTCACCCAGTACCCCGCGTACTCCATCGGCAAGTCCAATATCGAGACGCTGCAAGGTGATCCGTGCGCCCTGGCGAACTCGGTGCTGGTCGAAACCAATACACCGGACTCGCTGCTGCAGCCCTACGACGGCTCCCCCGCCGACGGATTGTCCGCGGAAGCAAAGGGATTCACCCCGAACGGAGTCGCGTCCGACCTGACCGCCGATCAGGAGGAGACCGTCTCCGGCGGCGCCAACTCGATCAGCAAGGACGAGAACAAGACCAGCAACACCACCGGCGCGGGCACCGGCGGCGGCACCACCGAGCAGACCGGAATCAACGGCAGCACAGTCGCTTTGCCGTTCGGGCTGGATCCGGCGCGCACGCCGATCATGGGTAGTTACAGCAGCGGCGCGCAGGAGCAGGCCAAGCTGACCTCGCAGTGGTACCGCCTGGATCTCACCGACAGCATGCGCGACGACCCCGCCTACCAGGTGCTCACCATCACCGTGGCGGGCCGCATCCGGTCGGTGGACGCCGACGGCGTGGTCACCTACGGCCAGGAACTGCGCCTGGAGTACGGAACCCGCGACGCCGACGGCCAATTCAAGACGCCGCCCGGTTCCCTCGACCCGATCGATGTCGGTCCGAACCCGTCCTGGCGGAACCTGCGCGTCCCGCTGGACCGCCTGCCCGCGGGCGTGAACGCGGTGCGCCTGGTCGCCGTCGACAACGACATCACCCCGAAGCAATGGCTGGCCGTCACCCCGCCGCGGCTGCCCCGCCTGGCCACCCTGAATTCCGTGGTGGGATCCGCGGACCCGGTGCTGCTGGACTGGCACGTCGGCCTGGCCTTCCCCTGCCAGCAGCCCTTCGATCACCACGACGGCGTCGCCGAGGTGCCGAAGTGGCGCATCCTGCCCGACCGGGTCGGCTCGGACGCCTCCAACGCGTGGCAGGACGACATCGGCGGCGGACCGCTCGGCTGGACCAGCCTGCTGCTGCAGGCCGAAACCATCCCCACCTATCTGGACCAGGATTGGGGCCGGGACTGGGGCGCACTGGAACAGTTCACGCCCTACGACCCGGCAGCCGACCCGGCGACCATCGGCGCCACCGTCGTGAACCGCTGGGGTATTTCCAAGGACACCCCCATCCGGATCCCCTGATCCGGACCCGTCGCCCCGGCTCCGATCGAGCCGGGGCGGCGAAATGGCTACCGGCACGCTACCGACCGTGCTATCACTTTCTGGACATATCTGACAGTTGCCGCCCGCCCCACCCGGGGCGGCGTTTACTTTTTGTCAATATTCCGGCCGGGTTACGCCGGGGGGCCGATTCCAAGATCATGAAAGCGGTTGGGGCACTGCCCGTTTCGTACCGATGACACCTTCGTAACCGATGATTCGAAATAGAGACGAAGGCGCGTCCGGGACGTAATGTGTGCAGTATGACAGCGGCGTTCGATGACATGGGTCTGCGCGATCTGGTCGATCTGCTCACCGACGAGGAGCAATCGGAATTGCGTCCGGAAGTACTGCGGGTTCTCGGGCGCTTGCCCTCGCAAGAGGTGCTGCGGCGAGAGCTCGGCCGGCGCATGTTGAAGGTATAAATCACCACTCACAGAAGTAGGCCCGCTGAGAGTTGCTCAGCGGGCCTACTTCTCGTGCTACGGGCGGGCTAGAAGACCCGCATCAGCCCGGGCGACCAGAAACCCCAGCGGGTTTCGGTGCCGGTTTCCAGCTGCGCCGCGGTGGCGGGCAGGTACTGGTCGTAACGTTCCAGCGAACCCCAGTCCCGGGCCCAGTCTTCCTTCAGATAGGTCGGCAGGGTCGTCGACTTGGCCAGCATCTGACTGAAGCCGAGCGGCCCGCCGAACTCCTCGGCCTGCCAGGTGTTGGTGGAGCTGATGGCCAGCGGCCGGTCCGGCAGGATGCGGTACTTCGGCACCTGGGCCACGCCGTTCTTGTGCAGGAACGGCTGCTGGCACGGGAACTGCAGGCCGACCGCCCAGTCCTCGAGGATCGGCTGCTCGGAACCCAGGAAGTTGTTGAGCGACTCCAGCTTCGGCATGCGCGGCGGCGTGAACGCCAGCCACTGGTCGCCGATCAGGATCGGATCGTTGGCGACGATGCGCACCGAGTCCGCCTCACCCGGGATCTCCGACAACGGCACCCGCAGGTTGCGCCAGGACGGGAACGGGCCGATATCGCGCGGCAGGTAGTCGCCGAGCTTGCCCACCGAACCGTCGGGCAGGCGCTTGCCGTACTCGACGATCAAGGTCTGGCCGTAGTTCATGTCACCGGTGTCGTCGAAGGACATGATGCGGCCCGCGGCGGAGATCACCACGAGCGGCTTGTCCGCCGACCGCTGCCCGAGCTCGTACCAGCTGGAGGTCAGCTTCGCGGGCTGCTGCACTCCGGGCTGGTAGCTACCCATGATGGGGGTGGTCGCCGGATTCAGGCCGAACGGCAGCGCGACATTGGAACCGTTCACACCGACCGCGCCCTTACCGCCGCCGGTGCCCGCGCTCTCACCCTCGGCGAAGGCGGCGCCGACGGACTGGGTGGAGGTGTTGCCGGTGCCCGGCTTCACCTCGACGCTGTCGGCGGACAGGTCATCCGGCACGCCGTTGGGATCGAAGCCGACCGGCGCCACACCGGCCAGCGGATCGTCGCCCTTCGGCGGGTTCGCCGGATCGATGATCGGCTGCAACCGGCCCGCGTTCGGATCAGCTTCCACCAGCACGTCATTGGCCAGGCCACACGAATTACCGCTGATCGCATCGATGTTCGAACGCGCCAGCGAATACGCGGGGTACTGCGCGTAAGCGCCCTTGACCAGCGAGAGCACCTCCAGCGCCACCATTGCGGCGGCGACAATGGTCAGCGGAATCGCAGCGAACTTCCGGATCCTGCGACCGCGCTCGGACTTCGGTGAACTCTCCGGTTTGGCGTAGCCCTCACGCAGCGCGTGCCAGGCGACCAGTGCCAGCGCAAGACCGAACAGCAGCAGCATCAGAGTGTTGCCCTGATAGCCCTGCAGCGAGATCCGCTTGTCGAACCACGGCACCCCGAAGCTGGACACGTACCAGTAGCCGTTGATGCCGGAGAACGACACCGCGAGCACGAACAGCAGCCCGGCCAGGAAGATGGCCCGGTTCTTGCGATGCCGCAGCGCGGTGGCCGACACCGCGACCGCGGTCACCGCGGCCAGGGATCCGGCGATGCCCGCGTACGCGCCGAAGTGGTGCGTCCACTTCGTCGGGTTGAACATCATGAAGAAGATGGTGCCGAAGACGATGCCCATCAACCGCCAGGTCGGGCCGCTCGCGATGCCCGCCACCTGACGGCGGCGCAACAGCACCAGCATGGTGGTGAACAGGCACAGCAGCATCGTCAGGAACGCGAACCGGCGCGGCAGCGAACCGTCCACCGTTTCCACGAACAGGTAGTAGTAGCGCAGGTAGTCCTCGTACCAGGCCAGGTTCGGGCCGGTCGCCTGCCGCACCCGGTTGGCTTCCTGGATGGCCGAGAAGGTCTGGTCGCTGTAGACCACGGTCAGCACGAGCACGCCCGCCGCCGCGATCGGCGCGAGTAAGGGCAGGGTCGAACCCCACCAGGGCGAGGCGCCGAGCTTCATGAAGTCGCGCCGCCTGCGCACCACGATCCGGATCAGCGGGCGGATACCGGCGAGCAGCGCCGCCACACACATCAGACCCGTCGGCGCGGCCGCCAAGGTGAACGCGGCGATGAGCACCGCGGCCGCCGCGGGCAGCAGCCGCCCGGTGGCGATGGCGCGTTCGATCGAGACCCAGGTCAGCAGCGCGCCCAGCGCGACGATCGGCTCCGAGCGCAGGCCGTTGTCATAGGGCAGCCAGAACGCGAGGAACACCAGGCCGCCGGTCCACAGCGCCACCTTGCTGTTGCGCACACCGCGGCCGAGGCGGGGCACGACCTCGCGGCTGATCACCATCCAGCAGAGGATCGCGCAGATCAGCGCGGGCACCCGGACCCACGGGCTGGCGGTGGAGATCTCCGCGAACGCCTGAATCACGTAGTAGTACCAGCCGAACGGCGCCTCCGGGACGCCGTACCAGCGGAAGTAGTTGGCCATATATCCGGCGTGCGGTGCGACCCGCACCATGCTCAGGATGTAGCCGTCGTCAGAGGTGTTGGCGCCGATGAAATGCCACACCAGCAGCGTGCCGATCACCGCGCCGTCGGCCCAGGTCGGCTTCAGCCACCGCGCCGGGAAGAAACGCCGATGCCCGCGGCCGTCGCTGGTGTCCAGCTTGGCCAGCGCGCCCAGCGCGATCAGCGTCAGCAGGACCGCCGCGATCATCGCGACCAGCTTGATCACGCCGGGGCTCGTGCTGAAGCGGGTATCGATGGTCGTTTCGAAGGACAGACCGGCGGGCGCCGCGCCACGCAGATCCGAGAACACACCGACGATCTGCGGCCGATGATCGCCGTGCAGGTCACCGACCAGCGGCTCCTTCACGATGACGGAATCCGCGCCCTCGACCTGCTTCTCCACATCGCGGGTGAGGCCGGCGAACTCGGCGCGGGTCTTCTCGCTGTTCGAGGTGATCAGGATCGAGGAGCATTGCCCCATCTCCGACCGCGGAGCGGACGCCACCACCGCATTGCGGTCCACCACATCGACGGTGTCGGTAGACACGCGCACGAACATCGCTTCCAGCGCCGCCTGATCGCCCTGCGGCGGCGCGGTCGCCAGCAGCATGCCGCCCTGCTCCGGCAACGACTCCACCGCCGAACACGGAATCGCGGCCGTCAACTCCATCGGCACCTGCGACATCAGCGGCGCGGTGACATTGCCGAGCTGTCCGCTCTGCGGCCAGGTCAGCGTCGCCGTGGTTTGCGTGACCGGAAGAAACGGTGTGGCCAGCGCCAGCAACGCCCCTATCAGGCCCGTGATCAGCGCGATCGCGCGCGCGGTCCGGAAATCGCTAGCGGCGACCGCCGGAGCGGGGGCCGGGCGTTCGAGTACAGCTGTGGCGGCGTCTGACACGGTTGGCAATGCTAGCTGGAGTGGTGCTCGAAAGCCCCCTCGACCGATAGCTGAAACCCCGAAAAAGGACCCGAGTGGCTGACCACGGACCGGGTATTTGGCAGGGTGGGGGTATGACCAAGGTGAATCTCGTGACGAATTACGGCCCGATCGTGCTGGAACTCGACGATGCCCAGGCACCCGGCACCGTGCAGAACTTCGTGAGCTACGTGAATTCCGGCCACTACAACAACACCATCTTCCACCGCGTCATCCCGAACTTCATGATCCAGGGTGGCGGCTTCGAACCGGGCATGAAGCAGAAGGGCACCCAGGCGCCCATCCAGAACGAAGCCAACAACGGGCTGAAGAACAACAAGTACACCGTCGCGATGGCCCGCACCAACGACCCGCACTCGGCCACCGCGCAGTTCTTCATCAACACCTCCGACAACGACTTCCTGAACCACTCGGCGCCGACCCCGTCGGGCTGGGGCTACACCGTCTTCGGCAAGGTCGCCGAGGGCACCGAGGTCGTCGACAAGATCGCCGCCGTCTCCACCGGCTCCGCGGGCATGCACCAGGATGTCCCCGCCGACGACGTCGTCATCGAATCCGCCAGCATCGCCTGATCTTTCGCAGGCAAAACGCGAATCGGGCCGTCTCCCTTGGGAGTACGGCCCGATCTCGGGGCTACATCGGGATCAAGTGGTGTTTGCGTGGGTAGCTCACGACCTTTTTGCCCTGCAACATCTTCAGGGCCTTGCGCAGTTCCAGGCGGGTCGCCGACGGCTCGATGACCGCGTCGAGGTAACCGCGTTCGGCCGCCAGCCAGGGGGTGGCCACGGTGGCGTTGTAGAAGTCGATCATCTGCTGACGCATACCCGCGCGCTGATCTTCCGGCATCGCCTCGATCTGTTTGCCGCCCATCAGGCTGACCGCGCTCTCGGCGCCCATCACCGCGATCCGTGCTGTCGGCCAGGCCAGATACACATCCGAACCCAATGCCTTGGAACCCATTACGGCCCAGCCGCCGCCGTAGGCCTTGCGGACCACCACCGTCACCTTCGGCACCGTGGCCGCCCGGTAGGCGAACAAGAACCGGCCGCCGCGTTTGATGACGCCGATCTTCTCCTGCTCCACGCCCGGCATGAAGCCAGGGGTGTCGACAACCAGCACCAGCGGAATCTCGAACGCGTCGCACATCCGGATGAAATGCGCCGCCTTGTCCGACGCGGCCGCGTCCAGTGCACCCGCGTAATGCATGGGCTGGTTGGCGACCACGCCGACCGGACGGCCGTCCACCCGCGAGAAACCGGTGATGATGTTCTGCGCGACCTGCCCGCCGACTTCGTGGAAGGCGCCGTCGTCGAAGATCCGCAGCAGCACCTCGTGCATGTCGTAGCCGGCGTTGTCGGAGTCCGGGACCAGCGTGTTCAGCGAAAGATCGGTGTCGGTGATCTCCGGTTCCAGACCGGGATTCACGATCGGGGGCAGCTCCACGCAGCTCGACGGCAGATAGCTCAGGTAGTCCCGCACCCATTCGAACGCGGCCTTCTCATCGACGGCCACGTGATGGATATTGCCGTAACTGGCCTGGCTGCGTGCGCCGCCGAGTTCTTCGATGCTCACGTCCTCGCCCGTGACCTCGCGAATCACCTTCGGGCCGGTCACGAACATGTGGGCGTCCTCGGTGGCGACCACGACATCGGTGCAGATCGGCTGGTACACCGCGCCACCGGCGCAGTTGCCCAGGATCAGCGAGACCATCGGGATGTACCCGGACAGCGGCTCCATCGCGTTGGCCAATTGGCCGTACCAGTGCAAAGAGGTGACAGCCTCCTGCACGCGGGCGCCGCCGGAGTCGTTGATGCCCACCAGCGGGCAACCGATCTTGGCCGCGAACTCCATGGTGGCGACGATCTTGCGGCCGAACATCTCGCCGACCGAACCGCCGTACACGGTCTGATCGTGCGAGAAGACAGCGACCGGACGCCCGTCCACCAGGCCGTGGCCGGTGACCACGCCGTCGGAGTAGAGGGCGTTCTTGTCGTTCGGATTGCGCACGAGCGCACCGATTTCCACGAAGGAGCCCGGATCCAACAGCATGTTGATCCGATCGCGGGCGCTGGGGATACCCTTCTTCGCCCGCTTCGCCACCCCCGCTTCACCCGTCGGCTCCTGCGCCAGCTCTAAACGCTGACGCAGGTCGGCGAGCTTCTCGGCAGTCGTGCTCACTTGGCTCCCTTCGCCTCGATCTCCGCGAGTTTCGCGGCGAGGTCGGTACCGATCTTGCCAATGCGCGGTTCGTCGACGATCTGCAGGTGGTCGCCGGGGATGTGCACGACCTCGAGGTTCGGGATGAACTCCTCCCAGCCGCCGTTCGGGAGACGATCGGCGAAGCGGGGCTCCAACTCGATCGCGCCGTCGTGGTAGCGGTCGGCCAGGTAGAGCACCACGTCGCCGTCGTAGTTGCGCGGCTGAACCTTCTGCAGCTCACGGTTTTCCAGCCACGAGGTGCGCTGGTGTTCGAGCACGCCGCCGGGGATCTTCGCGCCGCTCAGCTTGACCAGGTCACCGATCATCTTGAACTGATCTTCGTCGCTGGCCGCGGCCAATTCCTCCAGCTGGTCACGATCCAGTTCGTGCGGCACGTTGTAGGTCTTCTTGGCGAAGGCCTGGTAGCGCTCGATGCGGCGCACCCGCTCCTCCGGACTGTTGTCCTCGGGCTTCACCGTGCGGGCGAGGTCGATGAGGCCGATGGTGCGTACGTCGGCACCCTCTTCCCGCAGCAACTGCCCGACCTGCAGGGCGAGCACCGCGCCCAACGACCAGCCGTACAGCACGTACGGACCGTCGCCCTGGATCTTGCGCAGTTCCGGCAGGTACTCACGGGCCCGCTCCTCGATGGAGCCGTCCACGCGCTCGAAGCCATACATGGGGGTGTCGGCGGGGAGCTTCTTCAACAGCGGTTCGTAAACCAGCGTGTTGCCACCGGCCGGGTGGAACACGAAGACCGGCACCGCGTTCGAGCCCTCGGTCCGAGCGCGCAGCGGGCGCACGAAACCATCCACATCCACACCGCTGTCCTGCAGGTTGCGCACGATTTCGGCGAGCGCCTCGATGGTCTCGCAATCGAGCACGTCGTCGACAGTGATTTCCGCACCCACCCGCTCAGTGAGGCGCGCCGCCATCTTCTCGGCGACCTCCTCTTCCAGGATCGGCAGGGTGTTGAAGATGCCGCCCGCGGACTTGCCGGTCACCAGCGCCCAGGTTCCGTAGGCCAGGCGCTCGGCGGCGTCGCGTGGCGGGACGTCGTCCTCGTCGGCCTCGTAGGCCACGCCGCCGAGGACAGCGTCCCCGGCCACCGGAGCCGATTCGGTCGTCACGGCGGCGTCCGCGACCAGTGCACCCGCCGCGGACTCGATCGCTTCCTTCTTCGCCGCAGCAGCGGACTCGACCGCGTCCCTCTTCGCCGCAGCAGCGGACTCGACCGCGTCCCTCTTCGCCGCAGCAGCGGACTCGACCGCTTCCTTCTTCACCGCAGCCGCGGACTCGACCGCATCTTGCTTCGCTTCTACCGCAGCGGCTTTCGCGATGGCCGCCGGATCCTCGCCCGCCTCCATCGCAGCACGCGCCTGATTCACGAAGTCCGCGTCGATGGTCACCTCTTCGCCCGCGGCCTGCCGCTCGGCGATCGCGGCCACTTCGTCGCGGTGCTCGATCGCATAGCGCAGCACCTTGCCGACCTCGGTCAGGTTGGCGTCACGCACGGCCTGGATCTGCAGCTGCGGGATATCGAATTCGTACTCGACGCGGTTCTTGATGCGCATCGCCATCAGCGAGTCCAGCCCGAGCTCCATCAGCGGGATCTCCATCGGGAGGTCCTCCACCGCGTAACCCATGGACTCGGCGACGATCAGCGCGAGCCGGTCTTCGAGCTTCTGGCTGCCGTTCGGATCCCAGCGGTCACCGAAGCTCTCGACGACCGCGACCTCGGTGGTCGGCGTCGCCGTCTGAACCGGCTGCACCGCAACGGGTTCCGGCAGCGGAGCGCCCGAGGTGACGACACCGTCGAACAGCAGCTTGAAGGAGTTGCCCTCCTTGGCGTGCACCTGCGCCGCCGCACCACCGGGGTACGGAGTCAGCGTCGTGGTCAGCGTGCCGGTCACCGGAACGGGCGCGTAAGCGTAGGACGCCCCCGCCTGCACATCCGAAAGCACCTGCGCGGCAGCCGCGTTCACCAGTGCGCCGAGATCGGTGACGGCCGCGGCCTGCACCTCCCACACGTGCCGGCCGTCGGGCAGCGACACGTGCGCCCCCGGCACCTTGGCGTTGCCGGAACCGGTGCTGAGCGCCTTGCCCTTGGGCCAGAATTCCTTGCGCACGAACGTGGTTCGCGGAATATCGGCGTAGGGACCGGCGGGCAGCAGCGACGACAGGTCGACGCGGTGGCCGTTGACGTAGAGCTGCGCCAGCGCCGAGATCACGGCAGCCGACTCGTCTTCCTTGCGCTTCAGGGTCGGAATCAGCGCGGCGTTGGGCACACCCGCCGCGAACGTCGTGCCCATAACCTGCATGAGCGCAACGGAATTCGGAGCGAGCTCGAGGAATGTGGTGATGCCGGAGTCCACCGCGGCGCGGATCGCGTTGGTGAAGTACACCGAGCCACGCATATTGGTGACCCAGTAGTCCTCGTTGTGCACCGGCTCGTGGCCGGCCTTGTAGACGGCGCTCTTGTGCGCGGTCGAGTACAGGTCGACCTGCAGTGCGGTGGGCTCGATACCGGCCAGTTCGGCGGCTAGTTCGCCGAGCAGCACATCCATCTGCGAGGTGTGGCCGGCGCCGCGGGTCTGCAGGACGCGCGCGAACTTGCCCTGCTCCTCGACCTTCGCGACGATCGCGTGCACCTGATCCGGCGGTCCGCCGATCACGGTGTTGGTGGGCGCGGCGAACACCGCGAGCTCGATCTCCGGGAAGTCCGGCAGCATCGCCTCGACGTCTTCGGCGCTCAGCTCGACCAGCGCCATGTTGCGCACCTGGTCGTCGGTGATCATCTGCTCGCCCTCGGCCATCAACCGGCCGCGCGAAACGATCACGCGCACAGCGTCTTCCAGCGGCAGGCCACCGGAAATGTAGGCGCCCGCGACCTCACCCTGGGAGTGACCGACTACGCCGTCCGGCTCCGCGCCGTGCGCGCGCAGGATGGCCGCCAAGCCCGCCTGGATGGTGAAGGTGCCGACCTGGCCGGTGCCGATATCCCAATCCTGGGCATCGTCGAGGATCATCTCGCGCACCGAATACCCGGCCTCGTCGACGACGAGTTCGTCGATCTTGTCGACGGTCGCGCGGAAGATCCGGTTCTCGGTGTAGAGCTGCTTGCCCATCTTGCGGTGCTGGGCACCGAAACCGGCCATCACCCACAGCGGACCCCGTGCGGCCGGAGCGTCGACGGTGAAGACCCCGTTGCCCGGCTTGCCCGCGGCGATCGCACGCAAACCGGCGACCGCTTCCTCATTGTCCTTGGCGATCACCACGCCGCGCGACCGCCAGTGGCTGCGCTTGGCGAGGGACCGAGCCACGTCTTCCAGCGGCACATCCTTGCCATCGGCTTCGAGCCAGTCGGCCAGTTCCTGTGCGGCCCGGCGGCGGCGCGAGGGCAGATAGCCCGATACCGCGAGGATGACCGGCAGCGGCTCCTCCCGATCGGTCCATTCCGGCTCCGGCACGGCGTCGGCGGCGATCGCGGTGGCCTCGGCCACCACATCGGTGCTCGAGACTTCGGCGTCGATGTCCTCGTCGCGTTCGGCGGCGGGCACGACCGGCGTCGGCTTGTATTCCTGCAGCACGACGTGCGCGTTGGTGCCGCCGAAGCCGAAACCGGAGATACCGACGGTGGCGGTGCCGCTGTAGCGCGGGTACTCGGTCGGCTGGTCGACAACCTTCAGGTGCGCCTGCTCGAACGGGATGAACGGGCTCGGGCCCGCGTAGCCGAGGTTCGGCGGAATGACGTTGTGCTGGAACGACATCACGACCTTGGCCAGGCTGGCCGCGCCGGCACCGGACTCCAGGTGACCGAAGTTGGTCTTCGCCGAACCCAGCAGCGCGGGCTTGTCGGCATCGCGGCCGCGGCCGATCACCCGGCCGAGCGCCTCGGCCTCGATCGGGTCGCCGATCGGGGTGCCGGTGCCGTGCGCCTCGATGTAGTCGACGGTGGACGGCTTGATGCCCGCGTCACGGTAGGCGCGGCGCAGCACATCGGCCTGCGCCTCCGGGTTCGGCGCGAACAGGCCGTTGGAGCGGCCGTCGCTGTTGACCGCGGAGCCCTTGATCACGGCGAGGATATTGTCGCCGTCGCGCTCGGCGTCGGCCAGGCGCTTGAGCACCACCAGGCCCGCGCCCTCGGAGCGCACCATGCCGTCGGCGTCGGACGAGAAGGCCTTGATATGACCGTCTTTCGCGACCGCGCCGTTCTTCTCGAATCCGAGGGTCGCGACCGGCGCCAGAATCATGTTCACGCCACCGGCCAGCGCCAGGTCGGCGTCGCCGTCGCGCAGCGCGCGCACGGCCTGGTGCACCGCGACGATGGTCGAGGAGCAGGCGGTGTCGATGGTGATCGACGGGCCGCGGAAGTCGAAGAAGTAGGAGACGCGGTTGGCGATGATGCCGGTGGACGCGCCCAGCAGGGCGTAGGCCTCCGCCGAGATCGGCACGTTCGGGTCGATGTCACCGAGGCCGAGCGCGGCGATCAGCTGGAAGTCACTGGTGGACGAGCCGACGAACATGCCGACGGCTTCGCCCCGGAGGTCGCTCGCCGGAATCCGGGCGTGCTCCAAGGCTTCCCAGGTCAGCTCCATCATCAGGCGCTGCTGCGGGTCGACCCGCTCGACCTCGACCGGCGACATCGCGAAGAACTCCGCGTCGAAGCCCTTGATCACGTCCTGATCGAGGTAGCCGCCGAGGGTGTTGGACTCCTCGACGATCTGCTTGACGCCCGGGTCCGCGGTGAACTCTTCCCAGCGGCCTTCCGGCAGCTCCCTGATGCCGTCGCCACGGCCGATCAGGAAATCCCAGGTCGATTCGGGAGTATTGCCTGCGCCGGGCAGACGCGTGGACAGACCGACGATGGCGATGTCATGCGCTTCGCCCGGGGTGTAGCCCGCGTAGAACGCGTCGTCGGCGACTGAGTCCTCTGGCAACTCCGGCACACCGTTGACGACAACCTCGGCCAGCGAGCCGATGGTCGGATGCTGATAGACGACGGTGGCGTTGAGCACCACACCGGTGAGCTCTTCGATGTCACCACCGAGCGCGAGCGCGTCCCGCGAGGCCAGCCCGAATTCCTCCATCGGCCGATCCACCGTGATGTTCTCCAGCGGTTGACCGGTCGCCTCGGATACCCAGCGCCGCAACCACTCTCGCAGTTCCGCCACCGAGATATCCGGGTTCACCGCATCCTTGGCAGGTGCGGCGGTCTCCGGGACCGCCGGGATTTCGGCGGCGTCGGTCGTCTGGGTGGGTGTGCCCTCGTTGTCAGCCATCAATTCCTCAAGCTACCTGTCTGCGTACCGGGCGCGCCGCGAATTGACGCCCGGCTGTTACCCCGCGCGCAGTCGCCCGGGCGTGGATTACGAGCGACTTGCCAAGCACATTACTTACCCGCCCCGCCGGAGTCGCCGACTGCCAACCCCCAAAGCGCCCGCGGGGTGAAGCCGGTGCCGAGCGTCGTCGATCGGCGGCCGGGCTCATCCTCTTCGGGCAAGTGGTCCGGCGATCTACTCGGCATCCGGTGCGTCGGGGAACGCCTGCTGGGTGTAACCGCCCCGCAGCGTGCCCTCCAGATATGCGGCCTTGCAGGCGCGCCGGGCGATCTTGCCGCTGGAGGTACGCGGGATGGAACCCGCGGGCACCAGCAGCACGTCGCGCACGGTGACACCGTGGCGCTGCGACACCGCCGCGCGGACCGCGTCGGCGATCGGCAGCGGGTCGGCCTTGCCGGCGCCGGGGCCACGCTCGGCCACGATCACCAGTTGCTCGGAGGCGTCGTCGGCGTCGAACTTCAGGCCCGAGTGGCTGCCCTGCGCGAAGACCTCGGCGGGCAGCTGGTTGGCGGGCACCGAGAACGAGGCCACGAAACCCGGGCGCAGCGCGGTGGAGGCTTCCTGCGCCGAGAACTCGAGGTCCTGCGGGTAGTGGTTGCGTCCGTCGACGATCACCAGGTCCTTGACGCGGCCGGTGATATATAGCTCGCCTTCGAAGTACACGCCGTAGTCGCCGGTGCGCATCCAGTTGGCGTCTTCCGGGGTGCCCTCGGCGTGGCTGTCCTCGGGGTTCCGCTTGCTGATCTTGTTCTCGAAGGTCGCGGCGGTCTCGTCCGGGCGAGCCCAGTAACCGATGCCCATGTTGTTGCCGTGCAGCCAGATCTCGCCGACCTGACCGTCGGGCTGCTCGTGGCCGCCGTCGCCGTCCACCGTGGCCGGATCGACGATCGCGGCCCACTGGGATAGCGCCACATAGCCACAACTGACCTGGGCGATCGAGTTCTCGGTGCCCTGCTCGACCTTCACCATGCGGCCGGCGTTTAGCTCGTTGCGGTCGACGTAGACGACCTTGGCCTCGTCCTCGGCCTTGGTCGCGGAGACGAACAGCGTCGCCTCGGCCATGCCGTAACAGGGCTTGATGGCGGTCTTGGGTAGGCCGTAGGGGGCGAACGCCTCGTTGAACTTCTTCATCGAGGAGACCGTCACCGGCTCGGAACCGTTGATCAGACCCAGCACGTTCGATAGGTCCAGCGACTCACCCGGCTTCGGCAGACCACGCGCGGCGGCGTGCTCGAACGCGAAATTCGGTGCGGCGGCGAAGGTTCCGGCGCCGTCGGAGACCGCCGCCAGTTCCTTGATCCAGCGGTACGGGCGGCGCACGAACGCGCTCGGCGACATGATGGTGATGTACTTGCCGCCCACCGCGGGCAGGATCACCGTCAGCAGGCCCATGTCGTGGAACAGCGGCAGCCAGGTGACGCCGCGCGAGCTCCAGTCCAGGTTCAGCGCCTTGACCATCTGCAGCAGGTTGGTGCCGACCGCGCGGTGCGTGATCTCCACACCGGCCGGGACCCGGGTGGAACCCGAGGTGTACTGCAGGTAGGCGATGTCGTCGACCTTGCTGTCCGGGCGCACCCAGCTCTCGCCGACGCTGTCCGGAATCGCGTCCACCGCGATGATGCGCGGGCGCTGCGCGGCGGGCAGGGCGCGGAAGAACTGACGCACCCCGGCCGCGGAGGAGCTGGCGGTCAGGATGGCCGACGGGGTGCAGTCACCGAGGACGGCGTGCAGGCGGTCGGTGTGACCCGGCTCGTCCGGATCGAACAGCGGCACCGAGATGCAGCCCGCGTAGATCGCGGCGAAGAAGGAGATCACATAGTCCAAGCCCTGCGGCGCCAGAATGGCGACCCGGTCACCGGGCTTGGTGACCTGCTGCAGTCGAGCGGCCACCGCGCGCAGCCGAACACCGAACTCCTGCCACGTCAGCTCATGCACTTCACCGTCGCGTTCCCGCGAGTAATCGATGTAGCGGTACGCGAGCGTATTCGCGTCATTGCGGGTGTGCTTCTCGACGTGTTCGACCAGGGTGCGACCCTCGGGAATATGAATCTGCCCGGTTTCGTCCAGGTAGTCGTCGAAAGTCTCTTCCATTCCTTCTTCTCCTCCGAGGCACACGCAGCAAGACGGCCTTCGCCGCTGTTTACCTGTGAGGCCCCGACTCGCTATCGCCCGCGGGTCGCTCTACATGCATGAGCCAGCCTGCAAGATCTTGGTGTGGTCTGCGCGGTGACCACATACGGCTAGATGTACTCAAACCAGGGTTATGTTACAGAGGAGAGCCGCTCACTCGTCCCTCAGCAGGGGGATAACGCCAGCGAACGCGTCCATCTGGGTGGGGAAGACCCCGACGTACGACATCGACGTGAGTTGCCGCACACGCTTGATCTGCTCGGCGATTTCCTCGAACGATCCGATCGCCACATAGGGCGAGTTCAGGATCTCCTCGACAGACAGTTTGACGTCCACCTCCAGATCCGGATGCAGACCCCGTTCGATGGCGGTCAGCGCCATCTCCGCGGTCTTCTCCCGATCGTCGGTGATGACGATGGCCGTGATGGCCCAGTTCAATTCGATCTCGTTGAACCGATCTCCGGCGGCCTCCTTGATCAGCTGGACCTTCTCGATGGTCTTCTCCATCGTGATGCCCGAGAGCAGGCCCTTGCCCTGCTTGGTGGTGACCGGCACGACCGAAACGATGTCGGCGTGCTTGGCGGCCAGGCGCAACATCTTCGGTCCGCCGCCGCCGGTGCAGATCGGCGGGCGCGGGCCCTGCCGCGGACGCGGCGTGCCCTTGATGCCGTTGACCTGGTAGTACTTGCCTTCGAAGGTGCACTCCTGGCCGCGCAGCAGCACGTCCAGAATGGTCAGTGCCTCATCGAGTTTGGCCAAGCGGACGCCGGGGCTGTCGTAGACCAGGCCGGCGGCGAGGTACTCGTCCTGCTTCCAGCCCGCGCCCAGGCCCACCTCGAGGCGGCCCTTGGACAGCACGTCGATGGTGGCGAGGTCCTTGGCGAGCACCACGGGATGGCGGAAACCGTTGGCCAGCACCGAAGTTCCGAGGCGGATCTTCTCGGTGGCCTGGCTGAGCGCGCCCAGCGCGGCGATCGGGCCGATCTGATCACCCAGGTGGTCCGGGACGACGAAGGTGTCGTATCCGTACTCTTCGGCCTGCTGTGCCGTCTGAATGAACTTGCGGGCCCCACCTTCCTGCTTGTTCCCCTCGCCCGCCGCCGCGAAGCGGAACGGACGCAGCGGCGTACCGAGCGCGGTCAACTCACCGGCTGGTGCGGCAGCTTGTGTCATGAACTCTGGCTCCTGGCAGTTAGACGGCGTCTACGAACTTCAGCGCACTTTACAACGTGCTGACGGATCGCATTGCGAATGTCACAGCCGCACAGAGCGGGACACCACTATCGACCGCTCTGGACTGTGCATATTCACGATTGCCCTCACGAATGTGGCGGGTGCGGAGCGTTGTTCACCAACCCGGTAGCCCAGTTGACAGTCCACTGGGTCGCGGACGCCCCGGTGGCCG